>CAVVXO010000004.1:0-772084 GCA_963752245.1 uncultured Alphaproteobacteria bacterium | reverse complement strand
GGATCGAGCTCTGACCTGATCGGCCTCGCCCACTACCTCACCCTGGCCGCGATCCTGTTCACCATCGGCGTGCTCGGCATCTTCGTGAACCGCAAGAACGTCATCGTCATCCTGATGTCGATCGAGCTGATCCTCCTGGCGGTCAACATCAACCTGGTCGCCTTCTCGGTCTTTCTGCACGACGTGATGGGCCAGATCTTCGCCCTGTTCGTGCTGACCGTGGCCGCGGCCGAGGCGGCGGTAGGCCTCGCCATCCTCGTCACCTTCTTCCGCAACCGCGGCGACATCGCGGTCGACAACGCCTCGGTGATGAAGGGATGACGCCGCAGGTGCTCGTCATCATTCTGGTGTTCGCGCCCCTGCCGGGGCGATGGTCGCCGGGTTGGTCGGGCGGCGGATCGGCGACACGCCGTCCATGGTCGTGACGACCGGCCTGCTGTTCCTGGCCTGTGCGCTCGGTTGGCTGACCTTCGGCGAGGTGATCTGGGGCGGCTGGCCGGCCCGTTTCACCGTCCACATCGCGCCCTTCATCGATGTCGGCCGTTTCCGTTCCGACTGGTCGATCCGGATCGACTCCCTGTCGGCGGTGATGCTGGTGGTGGTGACCACCGTCTCGGCCCTCGTCCACCTCTACAGCTGGGGCTACATGGCGCACGATCCGACCAAGCCGCGCTTCTTCGCCTATCTGTCCTTCTTCACCTTCGCCATGCTGGCCCTGGTGACCGCCAACGACTTCATGCAGCTGTTCTTCGGCTGGGAGGGCGTGGGCCTCGCCAGCTATCTGCTGATCGGCTTCTGGTACCACAAGCCGACGGCCAACGCCGCGGCGATCAAGGCCTTCGTGGTCAACCGGGTCGGCGACTTCGGCTTCGCGCTCGGGATCATGACCGTCTTCTGGACGTTCCGCACCATCCGTTTCGCCGAATCTTCCCCCAGGTCGCCGCCACGCCCACTGGCTGGAGCTTCGCGGGCCAGAGCTGGCGCCTGGATCTGGCCTGCGTGCTCCTCTTCATCGGCGCCATGGGCAAGTCGGCGCAGTTCCTGCTGCACACCTGGCTGCCCGACGCCATGGAAGGCCCGACGCCCGTATCGGCCCTGATCCATGCGGCGACCATGGTGACCGCGGGCGTCTACATGGTCTGCCTGCTCTCGCCGCTGTTCGAATTCGCGCCGGTCGCCAAGCGAGGTGGTCATCGTGATCGGCGCGGTCACGGCCCTGTTCGCCGCTACGTCGGCCTCGCGCAGAACGACATCAAGCGGGTGATCGCCTATTCGACCGCTCCAGCTCGGCTACATGTTCGTCGCCGCCGGCGTCGGCGCCTACCCGGGCGCCATGTTCCACCTGTTCACCCACGCCTTCTTCAAGGCGCTGCTGTTCCTGGGCGCCGGCTCGGTGATCGAGGCGATGCATCACGAGCAGGACATGCGGAGCATGGGCGGCGCTGTGGAACCGGACGCCGATCACCTACGCGGTGATGCTGATCGGCACCCTGGCGATCACCGGCGTCGGCATCCCCGGCCTCGATCTCGGCTTCGCCGGCTTCTACTCCAAGGACGCGATCATCAACGCCGCCTGGGCCGCGTCAGGGCAGGCGGCCTCGCCGGCTTCGCCTTCATCATCGGCGTGATCGCCGCCGGCCTGACCTCCTTCTACTCCTGGCGCCTGATCTTCATGACCTTCCATGGCCGCGCCAAATGGGCCGGCGCCGGCCATGGCCACGCGCCGGAGGCCAAGGTCAGCCCGCAAGAGCATGGCGAGGTTCGCGCGAGGGCGCCGCACGAGACCCGTGGGTCATGCTCGCGCCGCTGCTGGTCTTGTCGGCGGGCGCGATCTCGCCGGCGGTCTTTTCGTCGAAAGCTTCATCGGCCCGGAGCGTATGGCCTTCTGGCGGGGCGCGATCTTCACCGGCCCGCACAACCACGTCCTATCCGCCGGCGAGCCGCCAGCCTGGGTGGTCTGGGCGCCGCTCACCGTCACCGCTCCCGGCTTCGCGGCGGCGTGGTACAGCTATATTCTGCGCGAAGGCATGGGCGCGCACATCGCGGCGCAACGCGGCCTGCTGTGGAGCTTCCTCTATAACAAGTGGTACTTCGACGAGATCTACGACTTCCTCTTCGTCCGGCCGGCGAGGTGCATAGGCGATCTCTTCTGGAAAGGCGGAGACAAGGCGGTAATCGACGGTTTCGGTCCCGACGGCGTCTCGGCCCTTTCCTACCGCGTCGGCCAGATCGCCAGCGCCGCGCAGTCCGGCTACGTCTATCATTACGCCTTCGTCATGCTGCTCGGCATCGCCGGCCTGCTCTCCTACGCCCTGTGGGCGTTCCGCTAAGATGACCGGCATCCTCTCGCTCATCGTCTATTCGCCGCTGATCGGAGTCGCCGGGATCCTCGCGGCGCGCTGGCTGGCGCGCGACGGCGAGGCGGCGCGCCCCGGCGGCGCGCTGGATCGCGCTCGCCACCACCTGGCCACGCTGGCCTTGTCGGCGCTGATGGTCGCCAACTTCCGCCCCGGCCGGGCCGGATTCCAGTTCCTTGAGAGGCGCCGTGGTTTAGCGGCCTTTCCTACCGCATGGGAGTCGACGGAATCAGCGTCCTCTTTGTGCTCTTGACCGCCTTCCTGATGCCGATCTGCATCTTGGCCAGCTGGCGGTCGATCACCGAGCGCGTGGTTGGCTACATGATCGCCTTCCTGGTGCTGGAGTCCCTTGTTCTAGGCGTTTTCTGCGCCCTTGATCTTCTAGTCTTCTATCTATTTTTCGAGTTCCAGCTGCTGCCGATGTTTTTAATCATCGGCATCTGGGGTGGCAAGAACAAGATCTACGCCGCGTTCAAGTTCTTCCTCTACACCTTGCTCGGCTCCGTGCTGATGCTGGCGGCGATCCTCAGCATGATCATCATCGCCCATACTTCCAGCATTCCGGCGCTGCTCGCCTATCATTTCAGCCCGCGTGACACAAACCTGGCTATGGCTGGCCTTCTTCGCCTCCTTCGCGGTCAAGATGCCGATGTGGCCGCTGCACACCTGGCTGCCCGACGCCCACGTCGAGGCGCCGACCGCCGGCTCGGTGATCCTCGCGGGCATCCTCCTGAAGATGGGCGGCTATGGTTTCATGCGCTTTTCCCTGCCGATGTTTCCGGCCGCGAGCGCCCAGTTCACGCCGCTGATCTTTACCCTCTCGACCATCGCCATCGTCTACACCTCGCTCGTCGCCTTTCGGCAAACCGACATCAAGAAGCTGATCGCCTATTCGTCGGTGGCCCACATGGGCTTCGTGACGCTGGCATATTCTCGGGTACCCTGCAGGGCGAACAGGGCGCGCTGTTCCAGATGTTGAGCCACGGGGTGATCTCCGGCGCCCTCTTCCTCTGCGTCGGGGTGGTCTACGACCGGATGCACACCCGCGAGATCGCCTTCTATGGCGGCCTGGTGAACCGCATGCCCTTTTACGCCGCGGTGTTCATGTTGTTCACCATGGGCAATGTCGGCCTTCCGGGAACGAGCGGTTTCGTCGGCGAGATCCTCAGCCTCACCGGAACCTACGGGGCGTCGACCTGGCCGGCCATTCTCGCCACCAGCGGCGTCATCCTTTCGGCGGTCTATGCTCTGACCCTCTACCGCAACGTGATCTTTGGCAATCTGACCAATCCGGCCCTGGCGAGCATTGGCGACCTCGGCCGCCGCGAGGTGCTGGTGTTCGCGCCCTTGATCATCGCCACCCTGTGGCTGGGCCTGCAGCCCACCGGCGTCTTCGCCCTGACCGACGCCTCGATCGGCCACCTCGCCACCGCCTACCGCGGGGCGATCGGGCGGTGATCCGTTGATCTTGCCGGCCGGCAATCCCCTGCTCCTCGCCTTGCCCGAGGAGATCCTCCTCGTCGCGGCGCTGTTGCTGCTGGTGATCGGCGCGACCCGCGGCAAGGCGAGCCCGCTCTACGGCTGGGCCGGCGTCGCCGCCCTGATCGCCGCCGCGATCGCCGCCGCCCTCGTTCCGCTCGGCCGCGCCTTCGCCGGCGGCCTGATCCTCGACGCCGGCGCGGTGTTCGCCAAGGTGGTGATCTATCTGGCGAGCGCCGTCGCCATCGCGCTCGGCGACCGCTGGCTGGCTCGCAAGGGCGAGGCGAAGTTCGAGTATCCGGTGCTGGTGATGCTCGCGGCGCTCGGCATGGGGATGATGGTCTCGGCCGGCGACCTCATCGCGCTCTATCTTTCGATCGAGTTGCACTCACTCGCCCTCTACATCCTCGCCGCCTTCCTGCGCGACGACGGCAGGTCGTCCGAAGCAGGGCTTAAGTATTTCGTGCTGAGCGCGCTCTCCTCCGGCCTGCTGCTTTACGGGGCCTCGCTGGTCTATGGCTTCGCGGGCGCGACGCGATTCGATCTGATCGCCCGGGCGGTCGCACTCCATGGCGCGGGCGCGGCTCAGACCGGCGTCCTCTTCGGCCTCGTCTTCCTGATGTGCGGCTTCGGCTTCAAGCTCTCGGCCGCGCCGTTCCACATGTGGACGCCAGACGTCTACGAGGGCGCGCCCACCCCGATCGTCGGCTTCTTCGCCGGCGCGCCCAAGCTCGCCGCCATGGTCCTGCTCGCCCGGCTGCTCGGGCAGGGGTTTGGAAGTTCGGCCGACGCATGGCGGCAGATCCTGCTCGCCATGGCGCTGATGAGCGTCGCGGTCGGGGCCTTCGGCGGGCTGACGCAGCGGCGCCTGAAGCGCCTCTGGGCCTACTCCTCCATCGCCACCATCGGCTATGTCCTGGTCGGCCTGGCCGCCGGCGGGGTGATCGGCGTCCAATCGATGCTGATGTACATGGTCCTCTTCATCGTCGACGTGACCGGCTTCTTCGCCTGTCTGGCGGGTATCACCCGCGGCGGGCGCCCGCTCGAGACCCTCGACGATTTCGCCGGCCTGGCGCGCGAACGGCCGGCCACCGCCTCGTGCATGACCATCTTCGCCCTTTCGGCCCTCGGCCTGCCGCCGCTCGGCGAGCTGTGGGGCAAGTTCTACGTCTTCCGCGCGGCCTGGGCGGCCGGCACTGGACCCGGGATCGCGGCGGTGCTCGCCCTTGTCGGCAGCGTGGTCGCGGCCTTCTTCTATCTTCGCGTCGTCAAGGTGATGTGGCTCGATCCCTCGCCCGGGCCCACCGATGAGCCGGCGGGCAAATCTGGGTGGCGGCCTACGCCTTGGCCCTCATCGCCTTTCCGATCGTGCTCATCATTCTCTCGCCGCTCGACATCGCCACCCGCGCCGCCGCCGTCGCCCTGGCCGGACGGTAGGCGTTTGACCACGGTCGCCATCGAATGGCGGAGTGAGATCGACTCCACCAACGCCGAAGCGCGACGGCGGGCCGAGGCGGGCGAGCGCGGGCCGCTTTGGATCGCCGCGCGCCGCCAGACGGCCGGCCGCGGACGGGGCGGCCGCGGCTGGGAGACCGGGGAGGGGAACCTCGCCGCCACCCTGCTGATCGCCGCCGAACGCCCGCCGGCGGAAATGGCGCAGCTCTCCTTCGTCGCCGCCCTCGCCGTCGCCGACCTCGCCGGCCGCTTCGTCCATCGGCCGCTCATCTCCCTGAAGTGGCCCAACGATCCGCTGATTGCCGGGCGCAAGCTCGGCGGCATTCTCATCGAGGCCGGCGGCCCGCCGGCCGGTTGGGTCGCGGTCGGGATCGGCGTCAATCTGAAGAGCGCGCCGGCCGCGGCGCTCTACCCGGCGACCAGCCTCGCCGACCACATGAACGGGCCGCCGCCCTCGCCCGAGGCGGCGCTGGCGCTGCTGGCGAAGGAGGTCGAGCGATGGCTGCGGCTCTGGCGCGCCGCCGGATTCGAGCCGATCGCCGCCGCCTGGAGCGAACGCGCCCACGCCCTCGGCGAGCCGTGCCGCGTCCGCCTGCCAGACGAAGACCTCGACGGGGTGGCCGAGGGTCTCGACGCCGATGGCGCGCTGCGCCTGCGCCTGCCCGACGGCTCCCTGCGGCGCATCACCGCCGGCGACGTCTTCTTCGGCGCCGCGGAACGAGCGGCTTGAGCATGCTGCTCGCGATCGAACAGGGCAATACCAACACCCTCTTCGCGGTGCACGATGGCGAGCGCTGGATCGCGCAGTGGCGCGCGGCGACCGAAGCGCAGCGCACCGCCGACGAATACGCCGTCTGGCTCTCGCAGCTCCTCGCCATGTCGGGCCTGACGCTCGGCGGGCTGGACGCCTGCATCGTCTCCAGCGTCGTTCCCCAATCGGTGTTCAACCTGCGCAACCTCGCGCGCCGCTATCTGCATGTCCAGCCGATGATCGTCGGCGAGAATGTCGAGCTCGGCATCGCCGTGCGCATCCAGAAGCCGTCGGAAGCCGGCGCCGACCGGCTGGTCAACGCCATCGGCGCCCACGTCGCCTATCCGGGCGCCCTGCTCATCATCGACAGCGGCACGGCGACGACCTTCGACATCGTCGGCGAGGACGGCGGCTTCGAGGGCGGGGCGATCGCGCCGGGGATCAACCTTTCGGTCGAGGCGCTGCACGCCGCGGCCGCCCGCCTGCCACGCATCGCCATCCGCCGCCCGGGGCGCGCCATCGGCGCCGACACGGTCGAGGCGATGCAGTCCGGAGTCTTCTTCGGCTATGTGGCGATGATCGAGGGGCTGGTGGGGCGGATGAAGACCGAATACCGCGCACCGCTGACCGTTATCGGCACCGGCGGAGTCGCCTCCCTGTTCCAGGGCGCGACCGACGCCATCGATCGCTTCGATCCGGACCTCACCCTACGCGGCCTGCTGGAAATCGTCCGCCGCAACCCGGAGTTCGGCCGATGACCCCGGGCGCCGACGACGAGCTCGTCTTCCTGCCGCTCGGCGGGTCGAACGAGATCGGCATGAACTTCAACCTCTACGGCTATGGCCCGCCGTGGCGCGCGGCAATGGATCGTTGTCGATCTGGGCGTCACCTTCGGCGACCAGACGACGCCTGGCGTCGACATCATCCTCCCCGATCCGGCCTTCATCGAGGAGCACGCCGACGACATCCTTGGCATCGTCGTCACCCATGCGCACGAGGATCATATCGGCGCGGTCGCCTGGCTGTGGCCGAGGCTGAAGGCGCCGATCTTCGCCACGCCGTTCACCGCCTATCTGCTGCGCGAGAAGCTGCGCGAGCGCGGGCTCGACGAGCGGGCGCCGATCACGGAGGTCCCCCTCGACGGCGAGATCCGTCTTGGCCCCTTCGACCTGCGCCTGATCACCCTCACCCATTCCATTCCCGAGCCGAACGGCCTCGCGATCGGAACGCCGCTGGCACGGTGCTGCACACCGGCGACTGGAAGATCGACCCTGATCCGCTCACCGGCCCGGCGACCGACGCGGCCGCGATCCGCGCCCTGGGCGAAGCGGGGCGTGCTGGCCATGGTGTGCGATTCGACCAATGTCTTCGTCGACGGCGAGGCGGGGTCCGAGGCCGACGTGCGCCGCACCCTGACGCCGCTCATCGCTGGGCTGAAGGGCAGGGTCGCGGCGGCCTGCTTCGCCTCCAACGTCGCGCGCATGGACAGCATCATTCGGGCCGCAAAGGCCGCCGGCCGGCGGGTCTGCCTGGTCGGCCGCTCGATGATCCGCATGTCGCAGGCGGCCCGCTCGGTCGGCCTGCTGGCCGACGTGGAGCCCTTCGTCGACGAGCGCGAGGCCAAGGGCATCGCCTGACGATAAGGTCCTCTACCTGTGCACCGGCAGCCAGGGCGAGCCGCGCGCCGCCCTCTCGCGCATCGCGGCCGGCGATCACCCCCACGTGCGGCTGGGACGGGCGACGCCTGTATCTTCTCCTCGCGGATCATCCCGGGCAACGAGATCGCCATCCGCAACCTGCAGAACAAGCTCGCCGACCGCGGCGTGCGCCTCTACACCGAGCAGCGATCACCCCGGCATCCACGTCTCCGGCCACCCCTGCCGCGACGAGCTGAAACGGATGTACCAGTGGGCGAGGCCGCGCATCGCGGTCCCCACGCATGGCGAACGCCGCCACCTTCTCGAGCACGCCGCCCTGGCGCGCGACCTGCAGGTTCCCGAGCAGGTCACGCCGCGCAACGGCGACATGGTGCGGCTCGCGCCCGGACCGCGCCGAGATCATCGACGAGGTTCCTTCCGGCCGCCTTTACGTCGACGCCGGCGTGGTCACGCCCGAGCACGGCGAGGCGATGCGCGAGCGCCGCCACGCCGCCTACAACGGCCTCCTGAACGTCAGTTTCGTCCTGGACGGCCGTGACCGCCTCGCCGCGGGGCCGAGCGTCAAGACGATCGGCCTGCCCGCGGACGACGACCGCTGGCCGAGCTCGCCGACGATCTCGCGAGGCGCGCGAGGGCGCCTTCACCCGGCTGTCGGCGGAAGAGCGGGAAGACGACGCCGCGGTCGAAGCGGCCCTCGCCCGCGCGCTGAAGAAGGAAGCCTTCCGCCTGTGGAAACGCCGGCCGGTCGTCGAGGCGACCGTGCTGCGCGTGTGAGCCGCATGCCGACAGTTGCCCTTCTCCCCTTGCGCGAGAAGGTGGCGCGAAGCGCCGGATGAGGGGGAAACGCCCGCTCGCAGAGCGCGGCGGCGAGCCGGGCCACGGCACCTCATCGGACCTCTCGCTGACGCAAGAGGCCACCTTCTCCCACGAGGAGAGAAGGTCTATCGTCGAGCGATGATCGGCAAGCTCAACCATGTCGGCGTCGCCACGCCCTCGATCGAGGAGTTCGTGGAAGCTCTACCGCGATCTCCTCGGCGTCGCGGACATCACCCCCAGGCGCGCCCTGCCGGAGCAGGGCGTGTGGGTCTCCTTCGTCAACCTGCCCAACGCCCAGATCGAGCTGATCGAGCCGCTCGGCGAAACCTCGCCGATCCATGGCTTCCTGGCCAAGAACCCCAGGGGCGGCCAGCATCACGTCTGTTTCGAGGTGCCGGACATCCTCGCCGCCCGCGACGAAATGCGCGCCAAGGGCGCGACGGTGCTGGGGACCGGCGAGCCGCGCATCGGCGCCCACGGCGTGCCGGTGATCTTCGTCCACCCCAAGGACATGGGCGGCGTGCTGGTGGAACTGATGGCCGAGCCGGCGGGAGCGCGGGCATGAGCCTCGCGACCTGCATCGCCGTCTATCTGACCATCTGGTGGACCAGCCTTTCGCCATCCTGCCGCTGGGCGTGCGCAGCCACGCCGAGGCGGGCATCCCGGTGCCCGGCGGCGGCGATCCCTCCTCGCCGGTGGACCCGAAGCTGAAGCGAAAATTCATGACCACCACCTGGGTGGCGGCGATCCCCTTCCTCCTGCTGTGGCTCACGGTCCACTATCACTGGTGCGCTTGCCGAGCATTCCCGGCGCTTGACAGGCGCGGGCGCCAAGGTGTGCTCTGCGCCGCACGGCCGAATCGCCAAGGGAGCTGCAATCATGTGGATCGGAATCGCCATTCTCCTCGCCCTGGCGTGGCTGTTCGGCTTCGTCGTGCTGCACGTCTCCAGCTTCCTCATCCACTTGCTGCTGGTGATCGCGGTGATCGCGCTTGTCTATCACTTCATCCGCGGTCGCAGCGGAACGGCCTAGAACCCCGAGCGGGCGAGGGCGGCCCCGCTCCTCGGAAGGTTTGCCAAGGCGCGAGCGGCGCGGCTATCAGGGCCGCGCATGCGCCTGTCCCGCTATTTCCTGCCCGTCCTGAAGGATACGCCCGCCGAGGCGCAGATCGCCTCGCATCGGCTGATGCTGCGCGCCGGCATGATGCGCCAGGAGGCGGCCGGCATCTACGCCTGGCTGCCGCTCGGCCATCGGGTGCTGAAGAAGATCGAGCAGATCGTGCGCGAGGAGATGGACCGCGCCGGCGCCATCGAGCTTCTCATGCCGACCCTGCAGCTGGCCGACCTCTGGCGCGAGAGCGGCCGCTATGACGACTACGGCGCGGAGATGCTGCGCATCACCGACCGCCACGAGCGCGAGCTGCTCTACGGGCCGACCAACGAGGAGATGATCACCGAGATCGTCCGCGCCTATGTCCATTCCTACAAGGACCTGCCGAAGAACCTCTACCATATCCAGTGGAAGTTCCGCGACGAGCAGCGGCCGCGCTTCGGCGTCATGCGCGGGCGCGAGTTCCTGATGAAGGACGCCTACTCCTTCGATCTCGACGAGGCGGCGGCGCGGGCCACCTACAACCGGATGTTCGTCGCCTATCTGCGCTCCTTCGCGCGCATGGGCCTGAAGGCCATCCCGATGAAGGCCGAGAGCGGCCCGATCGGCGGCGACCTCAGCCACGAGTTCATCGTGCTGGCCCAGACCGGCGAGAGCGCGGTGTTCGTCGACCGGCGCGTGCTCGACCTGAACGATTCCCGGCGAAGACGTCGACTACGACGGCGATCTCTCGGATCGTCGAGGACTGGACCCGCCTCTACGCCGCCACCGAGGACGTGCACGACGCCGGCCGCTACGAGCGCGAGACGCCGGCCGAGCACCGGCTGACCGCCCGCGGCATCGAGGTCGGCCAGACCTTCTATCTTCGGCGACAAGTACTCCAAGCCGATGAAGGCGGAGGTCGCAGGGCCGGACGGCGTCGAGGCGCGGCGCAGATGGGCAGCTATGGCGTTGGCGTCTCGCGCCTGGTCGGCGCGATCATCGAGGCCAACCACGACGACGCGGGGATCATCTGGCCCGAGCCGTGGCGCCGTTCGGCGTCGGGATCGTCAACCTGCGCCCGGGCGATGCCGCCGTCGATCTCGCCTGCGAGCGCGCCTACGCCGCCCTGACCGCCGCCGGACGCGAGCCGCTGCTAGACGACACCGACGAGCGGCCCGGCGCCAAGTTCGCCACCATGGACCTGATCGGCCTGCCCTGGCAGCTGATCATCGGGCCGCGGGGCCTGAAGGAGGGCGTGGTCGAGCTGAAGGCAGCGCCGCGGCGGCGAGCGGCGCACCTTGCCGCTCGAGGCGGCGCTCGAGGCGCTCGGCGCTCTGAAGGCGATCCTGGTCGCCGCCGGTCCGTTCAGCGCCTGGGAGCGCTCGCTCGCCGTTCGCTATCTGCTCGCCCGCCGGCGGCATGGCGGCGTGGCGATGATCTCGATCATCTCCTTCACCGCCATCGCCCTGGCGGTCGCGGCGCTGATCATCACCATGTCGATCATGAACGGCTTTCGCACCGAACTCACCGGCAAGATCCTGGGCTTCAACGGCCATGTGCATGTCGTCGGCGGCGCGATGACGCCGGCAGCGACGCGACGACGCCATGTCGTCGGCTGCGCGCCGTGCCCGGCGTGGCCCAGGCGCGTCCGATGGTCGAATCGCAGGTGCTTGTCCAGGGGCCGACCGCGACCTCGGGCGCCGTGGTGCGCGGCGTCGCGCCCGCCGATCTCGCCGCCACGCGAATCATCGCCAGCAAACTGAAGGCGGGCTCGCTGGCGCGCTTCGGCCGATCCGGCACGGCGGCGACGGCGTTCTGCGTCGGCCAGCGGCTCGCCGAGAGCCTCGGGGTCAAGGTCGGCGATCCGATCTCCCTGCTCTCGCCCACCAGCGACGCCACCGTGCTGGGGGACCTGCCGGCGCGCAAGACCTATGTCGTGGCGGGCACCTTTTCGGTCGGCATGAGCGAATACGACCAGAGCTTCATCTACATGCCGCTGGCCCAGGCGCAGGCTGTTTTTCGGACGCGGACGAGGCGGTCGACTTCATCGAGATCAATCTCGCCGACCCAGATCGCGCTCCCGCGATCAAGCCAGCGCTGGTGGCGGCCGTCGGGCCCGGCGCGGTTGGTAATGGACTGGACCGAACAGAACCGCGCCTATTTCAACGCCCTGCAGGTCGAGCGCAACGTCATGCGCTTGATCCTGCTCTTCATCGTGGCGCTCGCGGCGATGAACATCATCTCCGGCCTGATCATGCTGGTGAAGAACAAGAGCCGCGACATCGCCATCCTGCGCACCATGGGGGCCGGCAGGGGGTCGATCCTGCGCGTCTTCTTCATGGCCGGCGCGGCGATCGGCCTCGCCGGCACCGCTCGCCGGCCTCGCCTTCGGCATCCTCTTCTGCGCCAACATCGAGGCGATCCAGGCCTTCGTCGAGTGGATGACCGGCGTGCAGGTCTTCAACGCCGACATCTACTTCCTCGCCCATGTGCCGGCCAAGATCGACTGGGGCGAGGTCGCCGGTGTCGCCGTCTGGACGCTGGGCGCGGCCTGCCTCTTCACCTTGCCGCCGGCGCTGCGAGCCGCTCGCCTCGATCCGGTCGAGGCGCTGCGCTATGAGTGAGCCGGTCCTTGAACTCGTTGGCCTGACCCGCACCTATGTCACCGACGCCGGGCCGCTCGAGGTGCTGCGCGGCGCCGATCTGACCCTCGCCGCTGGCGAGATGGTCGGCCTGATCGGCCCGTCCGGCTCCGGCAAATCCTC
Source organism: uncultured Alphaproteobacteria bacterium (assembly GCA_963752245.1). Taxonomy (GTDB): domain Bacteria; phylum Pseudomonadota; class Alphaproteobacteria; order Caulobacterales; family Caulobacteraceae; genus Acaudatibacter. Next base: position 759,711 of record CAVVXO010000004.1, on the reverse strand, counting down.
GCTGCTGCACGCCGCCGGCCTCCTCGAGCACCCGACGGCGGGGACGGTGCGGATCTTGGGCGCCGACTGCGGCGGCCTGCCGGAGAGCGCGCGCACCAGGCTGCGCCTGTCGACCATCGGCTTTGTCTATCAGTTCCATCACCTGCTCCCCGAATTCACCGCCCTCGACAATGTCGCCCTGCCGGCGCGGATGGCGGGAGCGAAAGCTGGCGGAGGCGCGCGAACTGGCGGCGGACCTGCTCGACGCCCTAGGCCTCGCCGCGCGGCGCGACCACCAGCCGGCGCAGCTCTCCGGCGGCGAGCAGCAGCGCGTCGCGGTGGCCCGCGCCCTCGTCAACCGCGCCGCGCCTGCTGCTCGCCGACGAGCCGACCGGCAACCTCGATCCCGCCACCTCCAGCGCCGTGTTCGACGAGTTGCGCGGCCTTGTCGCCGCCCGCGGCGTCGCCGCCCTGGTCGCCACCCACAACATCGACATGGCCGCGCGCATGGACCGGGTTCTCACCCTGCGCGACGGCCGGGCGTTCGCCGCCTAAGGCCGCTCATGTGCAACAACTACGAGCAGCTGGTCGGCTGGCCGGCGTTCAGCGAGATCATCGCGCGGCTCGAATGGCGCCTGCCGGAGGGCCGCGACGCCGCCGCCTTGCCCGCCAGCGCCAGCGTGCGGGTGCGCGATCTCGCTCCGGTGCTCATCGCCAGCGGCAACGCCGTCGATCTGACGACCATGCGCTGGGGGTTTCCGCCGGCCAAACCTGGCGCGCCGCCCGTGTTCAACTTCAGGAGCGAGGGGCGCAAGTTCGACGTTGCGCGCCGCTGTCTGGCGCCGGCCTCCGCCTTCTTCGAGTTCACCGGCGCCAAATCTCCCAAGACCAAGCACCGATTCACCCTCGCCGATGGCGGCCCGTTCGCCATCGCCGGGTTCTGGCGCGAGGCGGCGGGCGAGGCGGCCGGCGCCTTCACCCTCCTGACCGCCGAGGCCGGTCCGGACGTCGAGCCCTATCATCACCGCCAGATCATCGCCCTGCCGCCGCCGAAATGGCCGGCTTGGATCCACGGCGCCATCGCCGAACGCGACCTCCTCAAAGCAAGCCCCGCCGGAACCCTTGTCGCCCGGCCGAACTCGTCGCGGTAGAAAGGCGCCCAGCCCCGGCACAGGCGATCAGCATCGCGCGTGCGTTGACAATCGTCAGGCCGGGAAGCGCGAGCGCCTTGTCGGCCATTTCACCGGCCTTCCCGGCCGCGATCGCGTCAAAAGGGCAACGCGCTCGCTCATTTCGACGAGAAGCTGCGCAAGCCACGCCTCGATGCGCTCGGCGCGAGCGGCGCCGCCTGTGCGCCGCAGCTTGTGCGCGCTCTGGGCGATCTCGAGGACGGCTACCGACGCGAGGCGTAGGCCAGGGTTGTTTGCCCGGAGCCAGGCTGCGAAGCTCGGCGGCGGCGCGCGGCCCGGCGCCAGCAGCGAAATCGCCGAGGTGTCCAGCAGCCATCCGGCCCTCAAATCTCTATCTCGCGCGGCTCGGAGGCGTCTCGCTCGAAATCGAGTTCGCCGGGTAATGACAACAACCAGTCGACGAAGTCGGTCGCGCGCGCGCCATAGAGGCGGGATGCGTCCTCGACGGGAGTCACCACCGCGGCCGGTCTGCCGTGGCGCGTGATCAAGGTCGGCCGCCTGCCCTCCGCCGCCTGAACCACGGCGGAGAACCGAGCCTTTGCGTCGCGGATCTGCAGAGCGTTCATCGAAAGCGATCACTTCATGAGGTCACCTGCTGCCGTCGGGTCGTCGGCACGGTCAAGCGCCGCCCCGCTAACCCCGGAGCACCGCGTCGAACTGCTCCACCGCCCAGTCGACCTGATCGGCGGTGATCACTAGCGGCGGGGCGATGCGGATGGTGTGGTCGTGGGTTTCCTTGCAGAGGAGGCCGCGGGCCTGCAGCGCCTGGCAGTAGGGGCGGGCGCCGCCGGCCTCGGGGTGGAGTTCGACGGCGATCATCAGGCCGCGACCGCGCACGTCGCGGACCGCCTCGCCCTGGATGGCGGCGAGGCCGGCCATCAGCCGCGCGCCCTGGACGGCGGCGTTCTCGATCATGCCCTCTTCGACGAGCACCTTGAGCGCCATGCGGGCGACAGCGCAGCCGAGCGGATTGCCGCCGAAGGTGCTGCCGTGCTCACCGGGCTTGAGGACGCCAAGCACCTCCTTGTTCGAGAGCACGGCCGAGACCGGATAGAAGCCACCCGAGAGCGCCTTGCCGATCAGGGTGAGGTCGGCCTCGACGCCCTCGTGCTCCTCGGCGAGCAGCTTGCCGGTGCGGCCAAGACCGGTCTGGATTTCGTCGAGGATGAGGATGACGTCGTGGCGGGTGCAGAGCTCGCGCGCAACGCGGAGGTAGTCTGCGGGCGGGATGATCACGCCCGCCTCGCCCTGGATCGGCTCGACCAGGAAGGCGACCGTGTTCGGATTGATAGCCGCCTGGAGCGCGGCGATGTCGCCGAACGGCACGGTGCGGAAGCCCGGCGCGAACGGGCCGAAGCCGGCGCGCGCCGTCAGATCGGTGGAGAAGCCGACGACCGAGAGCGTGCGGCCGTGGAAGTTGTCGCCGCAGACGATCACCTCGGCCGCCCCGTCCGGCACGCCCTTGATCTGATAGCCCCATTTGCGGGCCACCTTCAGCGCGCTCTCCACCGCCTCGACGCCGGTGTTCATCGGCAGCACCGAGTGGGAGCGGGTGAGGGCGCAGACCTCCTCGTAGAAGAGGCCGAGCTGGTCGTTGCGGAAGGCGCGGGAAGTGAGGGTGAGGCGCGCCGCCTGGTCGGTCATCGCCTTCAGGATGCGCGGATGGCAGTGGCCCTGGTTGACCGCCGAATAGGCCGACAGGCAGTCGAGGTAACGCTTGCCCTCGACATCCCAGACATGCACGCCCTCGCCGCGGGTGAGGACGACATCCAGCGGCTTGTAGTTGCGCGCGCCGTACTCCGCCTCCAGGGCGAGGTAGTCGGTGAACGGCGGGTCTCGGGCGAGGGTCGTCGTCGAAGGTGTCATGATGGACTCGGGGTCGGGTTTCGGAGTGGCGATCGCCGCAAGGAACGAGCGGCCGCGATCAGGGCGTCGCCTGGCGCGCGCCAGCGATGCGCCGCTCCTTCGAACACCGCCCCATCCTCGCACGTTTGGAGCCGGCGAAAAACCCGCGCTGTTCGGCCGGCGAGTGGCTACCTCTTGACGCATGGCAAGCGATCAGGCGGGCTGATACGGATGCACCGCACGGCGGGGGCGGAGGGGACGCGTGAGCGCGCTGGAACGCGAATGGCCCGGCCTTCCCGGCTTGAGCCCGGGATGGGCGCCGAGCGCGCGCACTGCGGCTGGAGTGTTCCGGCCGGAGATCTTCTTTCTCGGGCGCGCCGAAGGTGAGGGGCTGGTTCGCGACGGCTTCGGGCGGCCGCTGACCCAGGTGCGGGTGGCGACCTCCGGCGCCTTTCGCCGCGAGCGCCCGGACCTCGAAATCCACGCCACCTTCACTTACGAGGACGGCCAGGAGGATCTCTGGCGCTGGGTGATGCGCGACAGCGGCCGGGGCGACTACGCTGTGGCCGAGGCCAAGGCGGGGGCCGGAATCGTCGGCGAGCGCCATGGGCCGGACTACGTCATCCGCTTCCGCCGCGCCGTCGGCCTGGCGCGCGGCTGGGCGGCGCCGTGGTTCGTTTCGCGCCTGCGACTGATCGGGCCGGGCACGGCGCTGAAGAGCGCGCGCATCGGCTTTCTTGGCGTGCCGTTCGCGCGGTTGGAGGCGGTGCTTAGGCGGGTGTGACGACAGGCGAGGGGATCCGAAACACAGGATCTGAAAAGCGATCCGCCAAGACGAGCCGCGGCTCCCGCGGCGGAGGAACGAACGACCATCATGCCCCCAGCCAGCGGCGAAGCCAGGCGTGGACGGTGTCGTGCCACTGGACGGAATTGCGCGGCTTCAGCACCCAGTGGTTCTCGTCGGGAAATGTGAGAAACGCCGAGGGGATGCCGCGGCGCTGCAGGGCGGTGAAGGCGGCGAGACCCTGTTCGAGAGGAATGCGATAGTCCTTGGCGGAGTGGACGATGAGCATCGGCTTCACCCAGCTGGCGACCAGCCTTTCCGGATTGAACCGTTCGTAGCCGGCCGGGTTGGCCCAGGGCGCGCCGCCGTTCTCCCACTCGCTGAACCACAGCTCCTCGGTGGCATAGCCCATCATCCGATTGTCGAAGACGCCGTCGTGGTCGATCAGGCATTTCCAAGGGCCGTTCCAGGCGCCGGCGATCCAGTAGATCATGTAGCCGCCGTAGGACGCGCCGGCGGCGCAAGCGCGTTCGCCGTCGAGGAACGGATATTTGGCGAGGGCCGCGGCCCAGCCCTTCTGTAGGTCCTCCAGCGGCCGGTCGCCCCAGTGCTGGGAAATGGCGTCGGTGAAGGCCTGGCCGTAGCCGGTCGAGCCGTGGAAATCGACCATGACCACGCCATAGCCCCAGCCGGCCCACACCTGCGGGTTCCAGCGGAAGCTCCAGTCGTCGCCAAAGGAGCCCTGCGGTCCGCCATGGATCAGGTAGACCACCGGGTATTTGCGGCCGGGCTGATAGCCGTGGGGCTTCACCACATAGCCATGGACCGTCTCGCCGTTCCAGCCGGCGAAGCTGAACGGTTCGAAGGCCGAGAAGCGCACGTCGGCGAGCTGGGCGGCGTCCGGATCGAGGACGAGGGCGGCCGCTGCGGCGCCGTCACTCAGACGGTAGAGCCGAGCCGGGCTGTCGAGGGCGGTGCGGGTGAAGATCACCCCGTCCTTGCCGGGGACGACCGAGCCGATCGAACCATCGGCGGTGAGCCGGCGCGCCGCGCCCGTCGCCGGATCCATGGCGAACAGCGGCTTCTGGCCGACATCCTCGGCGGTCACCAGCAGGGAGCGGCCATCGGCCCTCCAGGCGAGCTGGTCGGCCGAGCGGTCCCAGGCCGGATCGATCTCATGCTTGGCGCCGGTGGCGAGGTCCAGGGTCCAGACGCCGAAATGGTCGGCCTCGAAACCGGGACGCTTCTGGGCGCGGTAGGCGAGGGTGCGTCCGTCAGGGGAGAAGACCGGCGAGGCGTCCCAGGCGGGGTTGTCGGCGGTGAGGTCGCGCGGCGGGGCATGGCCGTCGACCGGGACGAGCCAGAGATCGAAGTTGGTGCTCCACGGCTCGGAGTGGCCGGCGAGCCGCGCGGAGAAGGCGACGCTCTGGCCATCCGGCGAGATGGCGAAGTCGCCGTTGTCGCCGAACGGCTTGCCGGGGCAATCGCCGTCGAAGCCGGCCATCAGCGGCGTCGGCGCGCCGGCGGCGAGACCGCGGCCGTCGAGCGGCAGGCTGAACAGGTGATTGCGCGTCCCGTCCGCCCAGGCGTCCCAGTGGCGGACGAACAGCTTGTCGTAGAGGGTTCCGCTGGCCTTGTCGGCGCGGCGGGCTTCTTCGCGCGCCCTGGTGGCGGCCGGGGACTTCGGCGTCGGGGAAGACGGCGAGACCGACGACCAGGCGCTTGCCATCGGGGGTGAGACGAAAGGCCTGGACATCGAGCGGCAGGTCGGTCGCCGGCGCCGCCGCGCCGCCGGCCAGATCGAGGCGCCAGACTTGCTGGACGCCGGCGCGGTCGGCGAGAAAGTAGATGGCGCGGCCGTCCGGCGACCACTGCCCACCGCTCGCCTCGCCCGGCGGGGTGGGCACACGGCGCGGCGGCCCGCCGTTCGCGCCCACCAGCCACAGCGCGTGGTGGGCGGCGTTGGCGGCGAGATCGACGGTGCGCAGGTCGTAGAGGATTGTGCGCCCGTCCGGCGAGAGCTGCGGATCGCTGAGGCGATCGAGGGTGGCGAGGGCGGGGCCCGTCAGCGGTCCGGGCGGCTCGGCGACCGCCGCCCCAGCGATGACCGACAGGGCGACAGCGGCGGCGAGGCAGGGGACGGAACGCATGGATTGCCTTTTGAAACCGATCGGAGCGGCTACTTTGAATCGACGTCGGCGTGGGACACAAGTCCGCCCAAGGTGGACGGGATCACCCGAGGGGAAGGAAGATGCTCAACATCACGCACTGGCGCGGCGGCTCGGGCGACTGGGGCAGCGCCAATCACTGGAGCAACGGCGCGCCGGGCGCCGGCTCGGACGCCGAGATCGACGCAGCCGGCGCCTATGGCGTCACCATCGCGCAGGGTTCGGCCTACTCGGTCGGCGCGGTCGGCCTGCGCGACGCCGGCGCGACTCTGGCGCTACAGGGGACGCTTTCCAACGCCGGCGCCTTCGATTTGGCGGCCGGAACCTTGGCGCTGAATGTCTACGGCGTTCTGAGCGGCGGGACCCTGAAGTTCGACGGCGGCGCGCTCGCCTCCCAGGGCGGAACCTTCGACGGCGTGTCGGTTGTCGGACCGATGGCTTTGACGGGCGATTTCCAAACGCTGAACATCATCCATGGCTTGAAGGTCACCGATACTGGCGGCGGGGCTGGCCAGATCGTGCTGACCGGCGAGTTCGACACTCTTAATTTCGCTGGCTCGCAGACCTTCGACAACGCCATCATCACGCTCAGCAATGACGGCTCCTCGACCTTCGGAGGGGTCATCACGTGCACCGGGGCGCTGACCCTCGGCTCGCATTGCACGGTGACCACGGCCGGCCTTGAGGCGGAGGAAACCCTCGGCGGAGCGACCATCGTCAATCAGGGATCGATTATATCGGCGGCCGGAAGCTTCTTCGGCATCACCATCGAGCCTGGCGTCTTCATCAACCAGGGCGTGATCGAGGCCGACAACCTGACGTGGGAGAAGGGGCGGTCCTTCACCAATGGGGCCAGCGGGCAGGTCGCCATCGCCACGGGCCAGGTCTTCATCGTCGACCACTCGTTCCACAATCAGGGGACGATCACGATCGGCTCCGGAGGGCGGCTAAGGCTGAATGGGCAGTACACCCTGGCCGACCTCGGCAACATCCAGAACGGCGGCGAGATCGAGTTGAATGGCGCGCTGCAGAATCAAGGGCAGGTGCTGACCCTGGGGCAGGGGCCGCTCGCCGGATCGGTCTCGATCACCGGCACGATCACCGGCGGGGTTGTGCGCCCCGGCGGCGCAGTGTCGCAGGTCTATGGCGCGACGCTCGACGCGGTGACCTGGCAGGGCGCTCTGAACCTCACCGCGCAGTACAGCGGGGTTACCGTCGTCGATGGGCTGACGCTCACCGGCGCCAGCGGAACAGGGCCCGGCGTCGCGAACATCACCGGCGGCGGGGTGCTGCTGTTCGAGGGAACGCAGACGTTCGACACCGCCACGGTGACGCTGGGGGCGGGGAGCGGCAACTTCGTCACGCTGGTCGACCTCCCACGCTCACCCGACCATACTGACGCTGGGCGCCGGCGCGGTGATCGACAGCCGGCAATCGGGCAGTTCCGGCGGCATCGACGAGACGCAGGTCAACGGCAACAGCACCCTGATCAACAATGGCCTGATCGAGGCCCGCGCCGCATCCTCGACGTTCGAGATCTTCGTGGGCGGGGTGTTCAACGCCGGGACCATTCTGGCCGCCAACGGAGACAATCTGACCGTCTTCGGCGCCACCGTGGTCAATAGCGGCCTCATCAGGGTCGCCAGCGGCGCCAACATCACGGTCGATGTCGGCACCAATGAGTTCATTGGCACCTTCTCGAGCAGCGGCGTGATCTCGATCGGCAAGGACGCGAGGTTTACCCTCGGCGCCTTCGCGGCGCTGAGCACACTGGGCTCGGTGACGAACTTCGGCACTTTCGATCTCGGTGGCAGTCTCGACTGTGGCGGCGCCGCCCTGACCCTTGGTCAAGGAGGACTGTTCGGCGGCCAGGCCTTCGTGCTGGGGCTGGGCGGCTTTCTGCAGAACGGCACGTTCGACATCACCAAGGCCAAGAATCTGGTGTTCGCCGGCGGCGGCTTCGCCAACGCCACGGTGACAGGCGGTTTCCGGCTGACGGCGGCGGGCGCCACCCTGGCGCTCGGCGGCGGGGTGACGGTGACTGGGGCCGGCGGGGTGGGGCCCGGCGTCATCCAGGTTACCGGGGCCGGCGCGACGCTGAACTTCTACGATCCGCCCGGCGCGAGGACCAACGCCATCGACAATGTCGCCATCCAGCTCGGCAATGCGACGACGGCGGCCAATCTCGACCTGTTCAGCTATTCCAGTAGCTCGCAGACCTTGACGCTGGGGCCGCAAGCCAGCCTGACGAGCAGCGGAGCCGGTGCGTTGGCGGCGATCGGCGCCCAGTTCGGCTTCGCCGACACGGTGGTGAATCAGGGCGCGATCAGCGCCGCCGGCGCCGGGGGAAATTTCACCATCGCCGATGCCTTGGTGAACGTCGGCTCGGTCGCGGTCAGCAACGGCGATACCTTGGCGCTGCAGGGAAATCTGAGTGGCGCGGGCGCGACCTCGATCGCCACCGGCGGGGTGCTCGATATCGCGGGCGCGGCGGCGGCCGCCCAGACGATCGCTTTCAAGGACGCCACCGGCGTGCTGCAACTGGATCGAACCGCGAGCTTCGCCGCCACCATCGCCGGCTTCACCGCCGGCGATGTCATCGACCTGACCGGATTTTCCGCCAATGGCGTCAGCGTCAACAGCAAGGACCAGCTGGTGGTGACCAACAACGGCGTGACCGTCGCCACGCTCCAGCTCAAGGGCGACTACGGCCACGCCGCGTTCCAGCTCGGCTCCGATGGCCATGGCGGGATCGACATCACGGTGAGCGGCGCGGCGGCCTTCGTCCAGGCGGCGGCCGCTGTGGGGCGCGCGGCGGCGGCGGCGATGGTCGTATCAAGCTGGGAGAGGGCGGCTGCAGCGGTCGGTGGGCTGGCGCGCCCGGCTTAGGGTTTGAAGCTGATGGAAGCGCCTCCGCGCGGCCGTCCAAGGCCCCGATGGCGCGGTGCTTCGCCCTTAGGAGAGGGCGGCGCGCCCGCGCTTGGGAGCGTTCAGGCGCCGAGTATCCCCGGCAGGTCCAGCCCGTGCTGGCGCGCGCAGTCGAGCGCGATGTCATAGCCGGCGTCGGCGTGGCGCATGACTCCAGTGGCGGGGTCGTTCCACAGCACCCGCTCGATCCGACGCGCCGCCTCGGGCGTGCCGTCGCAGACGATCACCATGCCGGCGTGCTGCGAGAAGCCCATGCCGACGCCGCCGCCGTGGTGGATGGAGACCCAGGTCGCGCCGCTGGCGCAATTGAGGAGGGCGTTGAGCAGCGGCCAGTCCGAGACGGCGTCGGAGCCGTCGGCCATGGCCTCGGTCTCGCGATTGGGCGAGGCGACCGAGCCGGAGTTCGAGGTGGTCGCGGCCGATGACGATCGGCGCCTTCAGCTCGCCGGAGGCGACCATTTCGTTGAACGCCAGGCCGAGACGGTGGCGATCGCCGAGGCCCACCCAGCAGATGCGCGCCGGCAGACCCTGAAACTTGATCTTCTCGCGCGCCATGTCGAGCCAGTGGTGCAGATGCCGGTCGTGCGGCATCAGTTCCTTCACCTTGGCGTCGGTGCGGTAGATGTCCTCCGGATCGCCGGAGAGGGCCGCCCAGCGGAACGGGCCGACGCCGCGGCAGAACAGCGGGCGGATATAGGCGGGCACGAAGCCGGGGAAGTCGAAGGCGTTCGCGACGCCCTCTTCCTTGGCCATCTGGCGGATGTTGTTGCCGTAGTCCACCGTGGGGACGCCGGCGCGCTGGAAATCGAGCATGGCGCGCACGTGCGTCGCCATCGACGCCTTGGCGGCGGCGGCCACGCCCTTGGGATCGCTTTCTCGCCGGGCGATCCACTCCTCGACGCTCCAGCCGGCCGGCAGGTAGCCGTTCACCGGATCGTGGGCGGAGGTCTGGTCGGTGACCGCGTCGGGCCGGACGCCGCGGCGGAAGAGCTCGGGCAGGATCTCGGCGGCGTTGCCGAGCAGGCCGACCGAAGTCGGCTTCTTGTCCGCACACGAACGATCGATGATCGCCAGCGCCTCGTCGAGGTTCTGGCAGGCCTGGTCGAGGTAGCCGGTGCGCAGCCGCATGTCGATCCGCGAGGCCTGGCACTCGATGGCGAGGCACGAGGCGCCGGCCATGACCGCCGCCAGCGGCTGGGCGCCGCCCATGCCGCCGAGGCCGGCGGTGAGGATCCAGCGGCCGGCGAGGTCGCCGCCGTAGTGCTTTCGTCCGAGCTCGGCGAAGGTCTCGTAAGTACCCTGAACGATGCCCTGCGCGCCGATGTAGATCCACGAGCCGGCGGTCATCTGGCCGTACATCATCAGGCCGGCGCGATCGAGGGCGTTGAAATGGTCCCAATCGGCCCAGCGCGGCACGAGATTGGAGTTGGCGATCAGCACGCGCGGCGCGTCCGGCATGGGTGCGGAAGACGCCCACCGGCTTGCCCGACTGCACCAGCAGGGTCTGGTCGGCTTCCAGCCGCCTGCAGCGTGGCGACGATGCGGTCGAAACTCTCCCAGTCGCGCGCCGCCCGGCCGATGCCGCCATAGACCACCAGCTCTTCCGGCCGCTCGGCGACGTCCGGATCGAGGTTGTTCATCAGCATGCGGAGCGGCGCCTCGGTGAGCCAGCGACCTGGCGCTGAGCTCCGTCCCGCGCGGGGCGCGGATGAGGCGGGTGTTGTCGAGGCGGGTCAGGACGGAGGCTCCTTGGCGATGAACGGCGGCGTAGGTCCGGCTCTGGCGTGGCGAGGCGGACCAGTGGCTTAATGTATTACGATTTGAGGTCTTACACCCCGAGGGCCACGATGAGAATGACGGTCAAGGGTGAGGTCACCGTACCCGCCCCGGTGCGCCGGGCCTTGCACCTGCGGCCGGGCGACGAGGTGCCGTCTTCCGCCACGAGGGGGAACGCGTGGTTGTGGAGAAGGACAAGGGGCATGCGTCTGAGGCGAGCCTTCGGCGAATTCGACGCTTGGCTCCGAGCGGTTCGCCGGCTCGGCGGCGGACTGCCCTTGGACGGCCGACGAGATCCTCGACATGACTCGCGGCGCCAGAGCGTCGCTGGGAGTGACAGGCCCGTTATCTTCTCGACAGCACATTTACGGCGTATCTTCAATTGACGGTCGAGTTTGAATGCCGTCCAATACCATCCTCGCAATGTCTTTGTCCCATTTATCTATGAATTTGTCTCGCGCTCCACGCGCCAAATATCCGAGAACTGGATTACTCCTTCGAATGCTAAGCGTAATTCATAATTGTCTATCTCTCTAGCTTGCTTAGGCGTTAGTCCCAAATCCATTTGCCGGAACGTAATGTCGCTTGTCTCTTCAGAAGCGCCGAGGTCGTTGGCTATCGATCGAGCGATCATTCCGCCGATGGATGCGCGCCGAAGCACGAAGACGCCGCGCCACGCCAGGCGTCCCAAAATCGAAGGCGTATCGTTATCTCAGCTGTTTCGTTCCGGGGGTGTCGTCGTTCTCAGAGCGATCTTGCCGGTACTTCCTCATTGGCGTTCACGCGCTAGTGGAGAGCCTCGACCGGCTGCACGCGCGATCGAGGCGGGTGCGGGCAGCGTTCGAGTGGCTCGCGATCATCGCGCAGTAGGTGTTGATCACCTTCCGCCCCGACGAAATCGAGACAGGCCCGCAGCACGCGGCGCAGCGCCGCGCGCATGGGTTCGGCGAGCAGGGGATCGTAGGGCGCGGGCCAGGTTCCCTCGGCGTATTCGCCTTCCGGCTCGTCCATGTAGCCGCGGCAGGCGAGCTCCATCTGGATGGCGTGGACGCCGAGGTGCGGCTGGCCGTAATGGCGGGTGATCCAGCCGCCCTTGAAGCGGCCGTCGATGACCCAGGAGAGGCCGGAGAACTCGCAGGCCTCCTCGACGGCCCGGGCCAGCCCCGCCTCGCAGCTCGCGCCGCGGTTGGTCCCGATGTTGAAGTGGCGCAGTTCGCCCTCGAAGAGGCGCGGGACGCGCGAGCGGATCGAGTGGGCGTCGTAGAGGACGACCGCGCCGTTGGCCTCGGCTAGCCGCTCGGTCTCGGCGGCGAGGGCGGCGTGATAGGGATCGAAGTAGGCGGCCCGCCGGCGGGCGATCTCGGCGTCGTCCGGCTCGCCGCCGGCGCGATAGAGCGGCTCGCCGTCGAAGGTGGTGGTCGGGCAAAGCCCGGTAGTCGCCTGGCCGGGGTAGAGGGAGGCGCCGGAGGGATCGCGATTGACGTCGATCACGGTGCGCGAGATCGCCGTCCTGACGACCGTGGCGCCGAGCGCGCCGGCGAAGTCGTAGAGCTGGTCGACCCACCAGTCGGCGTCCTTGCGCGCCAGCCACGGCGAGAGGAGCCGCGCTTCGATGTCCGGCGGGATTTCGGTTCCGGCGTGGGGAATGCTGAGGATCAGCGGCGCCTCGCGGCGCTCCACCGTCAACCAGGCGAGCGTCTCGGCGCTCATTGGCCGAGGCCCGGCAGGTCGATGGGCGCGACGGCGTCGATGAGGGCGCCGCCGGCGATCAGGTCGGTGGCCGCCGCTATGTCGGGGGCGAAGTAGCGATCCTCGGCCAGCGCCGGAACTCGGTCCCGGAGGCGCTGGCGGACGCGCTCCAGCGCGTCGCTGGAGGCGAGCGGCGCGTGAAAGTCGCAGCCCTGGGCGGCGGCGAGCAGCTCGATGCCGAGGATGGCGCGCAGATTGGCGGTCATCGCCAGCAGCCGGCGGGCGCCGTGCGCGGCCATGGAGACGTGGTCCTCCTGGTTGGCCGAGGTCGGGATCGAATTGACACTCGCCGGATAGGCCTTCTGCTTGTTCTCGCTGACCAGGGCGGCGGCGGTGACCTGGGCGAGCATGAAGCCGGAATTCAGCCCTGGCCTCGGCGTGAGGAAGGCCGGCAGGCCCGGAGAGGGCCGGGTCGACCAGCATGGCGATCCGCCGCTCGGCCAGCGAGCCGATCTCGCACAGGGCCAGGGCGAGGATGTCGGCGGCGAAGGCGACCGGCTCGGCGTGGAAGTTGCCGCCGGAGAGAGCCTCGTCGGTCGTCGGCGAAGATCAGGGGATTGTCGGTGACGCCATTGGCCTCGATCGCGAGGGTGCGGGCGGCGCCGCGCAGAATGTCGAGCGCCGCGCCCATCACCTGCGGCTGGCAGCGCAGGCAGTAGGGATCCTGCACCCGCACGTCGCCCTCGCGGTGCGAGGCGCGGATCGCCGAACCGGCCATCAGGGCGCGCAGGGCGGCGGCCGTCTCGACCTGACCGGGCTGGCCGCGCAGGGCGTGGATGCGCGGATCGAAGGGCGTGTCGGCGCCCTTGGCCGCCTCGGTCGAAAGCGCGCCGGTGGCCAGGGCCGAGGCGAAGGCGGTCTCGGCCTCGAACAGCGCCACAAGGGCGTGGGCGGTGGAGAACTGCGTGCCGTTGAGTAGGGCCAGGCCTTCCTTGGGGCCGAGCTCGGCGGGCGCGAGACGGGCGGCGTCCAGCGCCTCGGCGGCGGGTCGGCGGACGCCGGCGACCTCGATCTCGCCGACGCCGATCATCGCCGCCGCCATGTGCGCGAGCGGCGCGAGATCGCCGGAGGCGGCGACCGATCCCTGCGCCGGGATCACCGGGGTGAGGCCGCGCTCCAGCATCGTCCGCATCAGATCGAGCGTCGCCGGGCGGATGCCCGAGGCCCCGCGCGCCAGTCCGGCGATCTTCAGCGCCATGATCAGCCGGACGATCGGCGTCGGCGTCGCCTCGCCGACGCCGGTGGCGTGGGAGAGCACGATGTTGCGCTGCAGGGCGGCGAGGTCGCCGGCCTCGATCCGCACCGTCGCCAGCTTGCCGAAGCCGGTGTTGACGCCATAGACGGGCTCGCCCCGCGCCAGGATGCGCGCCACCGCCGCCGCGCCGTCGGCCACCGCCGCCTGCGCCGCCGGATCGAGCCGCATCGGGGCGCCGCGCCAGATCGCCCGCCAGTCGCCGAGGCGCGCGGCGCCGGGCGTGATCACGATCTCGTTCACCGACCCGCCCACACGCGTTCGAAAAGAGGCGCCGGTCCGCCGATGCGCTGGACCAGCTCGGCCGGACGCTCGATCTCCCAGATCGCCAGGTCGCAGCGCTTGCCGGCCTCGAGGCTGCCCGGTCTCCGCCGCCAGCCCGAGCGCGCGGGCGGCGTTGCGCGTGATGCCGGCCAGGCACTCGGCCACGGTCAGACGGAAGAAGGTCGCGGCCATGTTCATCGCCAGCAGCAGGGAGGTCATGGGCGAGGTGCCGGGATTGCAGTCGGTGGCGAGGGCCATGGCGACGCCCGCGGCGCGCAGGGCGGCGATCGGCGGGGGCTTGGTCTCGCGGGTGAAGTAATAGGCCCCGGGCAGCAGGGTCGCCACTGTCCCGGCGCGGCGCCATGGCGGCGACGCCCGCCTCGTCCAGGTGTTCGAGATGGTCGGCGGAGAGGGCGGCGAACTCCGCCGCCAGCGCCGCGCCGCCCTGGTTGGAGAGCTGCTCGGCGTGGATCTTCACCGGCAGGCCGTGGGCGCGGGCGGCCGCGAACACGCGGCGGGTCTGATCGGACGTGAAGCCGATGGTCTCGCAGAAGGCGTCGACCGCGTCAGCCAGACCCTGGGCGGCGATGGCCGGGATCATGCGCTCGCACACTTCGGTGACATAGCCGCTCCCGGTCGCCGGCGAACTCCGGCGGCGTGGCGTGGGCGCCGAGGAAGGTGGTGCGGATGGTTGCCGGCCGCGCCTCGCCGAGCGCGCGGGCCACGCGCAGCATCTTCAGCTCGGCGTCGAGGTCGAGGCCATAGCCCGACTTGATCTCCACCGTCGTCGCGCCGCCGGCGATCATGGCGTCGAGGCGGGGAAGGGCGGCGGCGATGAGCTCGGCCTCGCTCGCCGCGCGGGTGGCGCGCATGGTCGAGACGATGCCGCCGCCAGCCCGGGCGATGTCCTCGTAGCTGGCCCCCTCCAGCCGCCGCTCGAACTCGCCGGAGCGATCCCCGGCGAACACCAGATGGGTGTGGCAGTCGATCAGCCCCGGGGTGATCCAGCGTCCTTGGCAATCATGCGTCGCCGCCGCCTCGAACGCCGGCGCCTCGGCGGCCGGCCCGGCGTAGACGATCCGGCCGCCGAACTCGGCGACCACGCCGTCCTCGACGATCCCCAGGCCCGGCCGATCGGCGGCCAGGGTCGCCAGCCGCGCCTTTCGCCAAAGTCGATCGCAACGCCTCGCCAAGCCAGTCACGCAGGTGTTCAACAGGATCCGGCGCTTGGCCGCGCGCCGCTTATACACCTACAGCCGAGCGGCGGAACGAGGCGCGGAGGCGAGCGTGGCGTCAAGCCTGTGGTTCGAGACGGCGCTGCTGCCGGGCGGGTGGGCGAGCGGCGTGCGCGTCACGCATGCTGGCGGACGGATCACGGCCGTCGAGGCCGGCGCCGAGCGCCAGGCCGGCGAGGCGGGCGGCGCTGATCGGCCTGCCCGGCCTGCCGAACCTGCACAGCCACGCCTTTCAGCGCGCCATGGCCGGGCTTGGCGGAGGTCGCCGGGCATGGGGACGACGACTTCTGGTCGTGGCGCGAGGCCATGTACCGCCTCGCCGAGCGGATGAGGCCCGAGGATCTGCGCGCCGTCGCCGCCATGGCCTTCGTCGAAATGCTGGAGAGCGGCTTCACCCGGGTCGGCGAATTTCATTATCTGCATCACGACATCGGCGGCGCGCGGTTCGCCGATCCGGCGGAGATGGCTCGGGCGCTCGCCGAGGCGGCGGCGGAGACGGGGATCGGCCTCACTCTGCTGCCGGTATTCTACGCCCACGCCGGCTTCGGCGGCGCGCCGCCCTCCGAACGGCAGCGCCGCTTCATCACCGATCCGGAGCGCTACGCCGGGCTGCTGGAGGCCAGCCGCCGGGCCGTCGCCGACCTGCCGGACGCGGTGGTCGGCGTCGCGCCGCACAGCCTGCGGGCGGTCACGGCCGAGCAGCTGAGCGAACTGGTCGCGCTCGCGGGAGACGGGCCGATCCACATCCACATCGCCGAACAGGTGGGGGAGGTGGATGACTGCCTGGCGGCGACCGGCGCGCGGCCGGTCGACTGGCTGCTGGGGCGCGCGCCCGTGGACGAGCGTTGGTGCCTGGTCCACGCCACCCACATGACCGGCGAGGAAACCGCGCGGCTGGCGGCGAGCGGCGCGGTCGCCGGCCTCTGCCCGATCACCGAGGCCAATCTCGGCGACGGGCTGTTCCCGGCGCGCGCCTATCTCGCCGCCGGCGGCCGCTTCGGCGTCGGCAGCGACTCCAATGTGCGCATCGACGCCGCCGAGGAGCTGCGGCTGCTGGAATACGGCCAGCGCCTCGCCGAGCGGAAGCGCGGGCGGCTGGCCAGCCGCGAGCGGCCGTCGGTCGGGGCGACCTTGTTCCTCGGCGCTCTGGCTGGCGGCGCCCAGGCGCTTGGCGCGCCGGCGGGTCTCGCCCCCGGCGCTTCCGCCGACATCGTCGCGCTCGACGCCGAACACCCATCGCTGGTCGGGCGGAGCGGCGATGCGCTGCTCGACGCCTTCGTTTTCGCCGGCGGCCGCGAGGCGATCGATCGCGTATGGCGCGCCGGCGCAGACGTGGTCACCGGCGGCCGTGGCGGGCATCGAAAGGCGATCGCCGCGCGTTTTCGCGCGGCGATCGAACACCTGCTCGCCTGAACGCTTCCACCAAAGGAACCCACCCGATGAAATACCGCCAGCTCGGATCGAGCGACCTTCACGTCTCCGAGATCTCGCTCGGCTCGTGGCTGACCTATGGCCTCGGGGTCGAGCGGGAGAAGGCCAAGGCTTGCGTCGACGCCGCCTTCGAGGCCGGGATCAACTTCATCGACACGGCCAACGTCTATGGCCGCGGCGCCGCCGAGAGCTTCCTCGGCGAGGCGCTGGGCGGACGGCCGCGCGACTCCTACATCCTCGCCACCAAGGTGTTCTTCCCGATGAGCGACACCGACCGCGGCCTGTCGCGCGCCCAGATCGAAAAGCAGCTCGACGCCTCGCTGACGCGGCTCAAGGTCGACTGCGTCGACCTCTACCAGTGCCACCGCTACGACGAGGCGACGCCGCTCGAGGAAACCATGCAGGCCCTGACCGAGGCGGTGCGGGCCGGCAAGGCGCGCTTCATCGGCTTTTCCGAGTGGCCGGCGGACAAGATCGCCGCGGCTCTCGCCATGAGCGGGGTGGAGAAGTTCGTCTCCAGCCAGCCGCAGTATTCGCTGCTGTGGCGCGCTCCCGA
Source organism: uncultured Alphaproteobacteria bacterium (assembly GCA_963752245.1). Classification (GTDB taxonomy): domain Bacteria; phylum Pseudomonadota; class Alphaproteobacteria; order Caulobacterales; family Caulobacteraceae; genus Acaudatibacter. The sequence continues at coordinate 742,554 of CAVVXO010000004.1, read as the reverse complement.
GAAGGAGGTCATTCCCCTGTGCGCGGCGAACGGGATTTCGCAGATCGTCTGGTCGCCGCTCGGGCAGGGCGTGCTGACCGGTAAGTATGCGCCCGATGCGCCGCCGCCAGCGAATACCCGCGCCGCCAGCGACACGATGGGCGGCTTCATCGGCCGCCTGATGGCCAAGCCGGTGTTGGAAGCGGTCCAGAAGCTCAGACCCCTGGCCGCCGAGGCGGGTGTCAGCCTGACGCAATTCGCCCTCGCCTGGGTGCTGCGCGAGAAGAATGTGGCCTCGGCGATCGTCGGGGCCAGCTCGCCGGCCCAAGTGGAGGAGAATGCCGGCGCTTCCGGCCTTGCCATCGACCCGGCCCTGTTCGCCCGGGCGGAGGCGATCGTCGCCGCCGCGCGGTGAGGCGGCATCGCCCGGCCGCCTTCTTGCCAAGCGGCCGATGAGCTATGCTCGCGAGCGATGACCTCGGTCTACGACAGCGACTTCCATGCCTGGGCTGGCGAACAGGCGCGACTGTTGCGCGCCGGCCGCTTCGCCGAAGCCGACATCGGCAACATCGCCGAGGAGATCGAAAGCATGGGCCGGGCGGAAAAGCGCGAACTGATCAGCCGCCTCACCGTGCTCCTGCTGCATCTGCTCAAGTGGCGCTTCCAGCCGGCGCTGCGAGGACCCTCGTGGCGGGCGACGATCCGGGTTCAGCGGCGCGATCTCGCGCGCCTGCTTGCCGATAATCCCAGCCTGAAAGCCGTTCTGCCCGACGCAATGGCCGCGGCCTATGGCGACGCGGTCATCGAGGCCGAGGCGGAGACCGGCTTGGCGGAAGCAAGCTTTCCCGCGGTGTGCCCGTGGGGGTTCGCGGACATCGCCGATGCGCGCTTCTGGCCTGGTGGTCAGCCGGCCGGGGAGGGCGCCGCGCCATAGAGTTCACGCAGCCGCTTCTTGTCGATCTTGCCGGTGCCGCCCAACGGGATGTCGTCGACAAAGCGGACGGCCTCGGGCATCCACCATTTGGCGATCTTGCCATCGAGAAAGGCGAGGAACTCGTCGGCCGTCGCCGACTTGCCGGGGCGCAGCTTGATGAGCAGCAGCGGCCGCTCGTCCCACTTGGGATGCGGCACGCCGATCACCGCCGCCAGCGCCGCCTTGGGATGGCCGGCGGCGATGTTCTCGATGTCGATCGAGCTGATCCACTCGCCGCCGGATTTGATCACGTCCTTGGCGCGGTCGGTGATGCGCATGTAGCCGGCCGGATCGATGGTCGCGACATCGCCGGTGTCGAAGAACCCGTCGTCGTCGAGGATGTGCCCGCCCTCGCCCTTGAAGTATTCACGGGCGACGAAGGCGCCGCGCACCTGCAGGCGGCCGAAGGTCTCGCCGTCGTGCGGGACCGCCGCGCCGTCCTCGGCCACCAGGCGCAGCTCGACGCCGGCGGGCGGCCGGCCCTGCTTGAGCTTGTAGGGCAGCTGCCGCTCGAATGGCAGGGCGGCGACCTCCGGCGTCGGGGTCGAGAGCGTTCCGAGCGGCGAGGTTTCGGTCATGCCCCAGGCATGGACGACGTCGACGCCGTAGTCGTCGTGGAAGGCGCGGACGATCGATTCGGGGACCGCCGAGCCGCCGATCACCACGCGCTTCAGGGTGGAGGGCTTCTCGCCCGTTTCGCGCAGATGGGCGAGCAGCATCTGCCAGACGGTCGGCACCGCCGCCGACATGGTCACCTTCTCGCTCTCCAGCAGTTCGAAGATCGCCGCGCCGTCCATCCGTTGGCCGGGCATGATCAGTTTCGCGCCGACCGCTGGGCAGGAGAAGGTCAGCCCCCAGGCGTTGGCGTGGAACATCGGCACCACCGCCAGCACCGTGTCGCGCACCGAAAGCCCCATGACGTCGCTCTGCAGCGTCGTCAGCGCGTGCAGGAAGTTGGAGCGGTGGGAGTAGAGCACCCCTTTGGGATTCCCCGTCGTGCCGGAGGTGTAGCAAAGCCCGCAGGCGGTGTTTTCGTCGAAGCCGCCCCAGTCGCGCATCGCGGGATGACCCTCGATCAGCGCCTCGGAGGCGAGGGCGCCGTCGAACCCCAGCCGACTCACCCGATCAGGCCTCGCCAAGGACGATGAACCGCTCGACGCTTGGCAGCTTGTCGCGGTTGCGCCGCCAGGATCGGCAGGAAGGTCTCGTCGACGATCAGCAGCCGATCTTGCGCATGGTTGATGATGTAGCAGAGCTGTTCGGGAAACAGCCGCGGATTGAGCGTGTGGCAGACCGCGCCGATGCCCATGATCGCATACCAGGCCTCGAGATGCCGGCCGGAGTTCCACGCCAGGGTGGCGACGCGATCGCCCGGCCCGACGCCCAGCGCCAGCAGAGCGCTGGACAGCCGCCTGGCGCGCTCGTGGACCTCGCCGTAGGTCGTGCGGACGATGGGTCCGGAGAGGGAGCGCGTGACCACCTCGCGGCCGCCGTGCCAATGGGCGGCATGGTCGAGGATCTTGTCGACCGTCAGCGGCCAGTCCTGCATCAGGCCGAGCATGGGCGCCTCCCGCGCGGATTTGCCGCCTCTTAAGGATACAGCCGTTCGATCGTCCAGCCCTCGCCGGCGCGGGTGAAGCGCCGCCGTTCGTGCAGGCGGAAGGGGCGGTCGCGCCAGAACTCGATGGCGAGCGGCGTGAGGCGCCAACCGCGCCAGCGCGGCGGCCGCGGAACCCTGCCCAGGCCGAACTTCAGGCCGAACTCGGCGACCCGCCGCTCCAGCGCCAGGGGATCGGGCATGGCGCGCGACTGTTCCGAAGCCCAGGCGCCGATCTGGGCGGCGCGGGCGCGAGTAGCGAAGTAGGCGTCGGCCTCGGCGTCGTCGACCGGCGCGACGGTTCCGCGCGCGCGCACCTGGCGGCGGAGCGACTTCCAGTGAAACACCAGGGCCGCCTTCGGATCGCCGGCGAGCTGCCGGCCCTTGGCGCTGTCGGCGTTGGAATAGAAGACGAAGCCGCGCGCATCGACATCCTTGAGCAGCACCATGCGCGCGTCGGGCAGGCCATCGTCGTCGACGGTCGCGAGCGTCATGGCGTTGGGATCGTTCGGCTCCTTCGCGCCGGCTTCCGCCAGCCACGCGGCGAACAGCGCGATGGGATCGTCGCCGTCCGTCGCGCCGTCCACCCGCGGGCCGCGATCCTCGTCGTCGGCGATGGCGGTGAGCGGCGGACCGGCACGCCGCGGATCCCGCAACCGGCCGCGCCGCCACCTCACGTCTCCCTTCCGCGCCCGGCGACGCGCAAGACGAGCGCCGCCGCCTTCGTGTAGCGCCGGCTTCCAGCCGGCATCGTGTTGTCATCGAAGAGCCGCCAGGATGGCCGCGCTCGCCAGCGTTCGAGATGCGATGCGCGAGAGGGCGGACAAGGCGCGGCGATGTCGCACAACACGTTCGGCCATCTGTTCCGCGTCACTACCTGGGGCGAGAGCCACGGGCCGGCGATCGGCTGCGTCGTCGACGGTTGCCCGCCAGGCCTGCCGCTCAAGGCGGACGACATCCAGCATTGGCTCGACCGCCGGCGCCCGGGTCATGGGCGCTTCGTCAGCCAGCGGCGCGAGGCGGACGCGGTGCGCATCCTGTCGGGCGTGTTCGAGGACGAGCGCACCGCGGGGCCGCGCACCACTGGAACGCCGATCGCCCTGGTGATCGACAACACCGACGCGCGGCCGCGCGACTATGCCGAGATCGCCCGGGTGTTCCGCCCCGGCCATGCCGATGTCGCCTATTCCGCCAAGTACGGCCTGCGCGACTATCGCGGCTCGGGCCGCGCCTCGGCGCGCGAGACGGCGAGCCGGGTCGCCGCCGGGGCCGTCGCCCGCAAGGTTCTGGGCGAGACGATCGCCATTCGCGGCGCCCTCGTACAAATCGGCTCGCATGCGGTGGACCGCGGTCGCTGGGATTGGGGCGAAGTGGAGAACAATGCCCTCTGGTGCCCCGACGCGGCGATGGCCGCGATCTGGGAGACGCATTTGGAGGCGGTGCGCAAGGCCGGCTCGTCGACCGGCGCGGTCGTCGAGGTCGAGGCGCTGGGCGTTCCAGCCGGCTGGGGCGCGCCGGTATACGGCAAGCTCGACGCCGAGATCGCCGCCGCCTGCATGTCGATCAACGCCGCCAAGGGGGTGGAGATCGGCGCCGGGTTCGCCGCCGCCAGCCTGTCGGGCGAAGACAATGCCGACGAGATGCGGGCCGGGCCAGACGGCCCGGTGTTCCTGTCCAACAACGCCGGCGGCATCCTCGGCGGCATCGCCACCGGCCAGCCGATCGTCGCTCGGGTGGCGTTCAAGCCGACCTCCTCGATTCTCACGCGCCAACGCACCGTCGATGAGAGCGGGGCCGAGGTCGACGTGCGCACCCGCGGACGGCACGACCCCTGCGTCGGCATCCGCGCCGTGCCGGTGGTCGAGGCCATGGTCGCCTGCGTGCTGGCCGACGCCTTCCTGCGCCATCGTGGGCAGATCGGGTCGACGCCGGGGCCGCCGCGAGGCGATGGACTTTCGCCCACCGTTCGCTAGATTCGCGCTCGCCCATGGCAAAAGACGCCACTCCCAAGGATCTGATCGGCTACGAAGCCCTGCAGCAGGAGGCCCTGCGCGGGCTGGTGCGCGCCGTGCTGGCGCGCGCCGCCGATCGCGGCCTGATGGGCGAGCACCACTTTTACATCAGCTTCCGCACCGCCGCCGCGGGCGTCTCGCTCGCCGACGATCTAAAGGCGCGCTACCCCGACGAGATGACCATCGTGCTGCAAAATCAATTCTGGGATCTGTCGGCCGGCGACACCGCCTTCGCCGTCACACTGCAGTTCGGCGGCCAGCCGAAGGCGCTCACCGTGCCTTATGCCGCGATCAGCCGGTTCTACGATCCGAGCGTGCAGTTCCTGCTGCAGTTCAACCCGGACATCCCGGCTCCGGCGGGCGCCTCGCGGCGGGTGGCCGAGCCGCCGCGGCTCGCCACCCAAGCGCCCGTCGCCGCGTCGGGCGAGACCGCGCCCGGCGAGCGACCGAAGATCGTCTCGCTCGATCAGTTCCGGAAGAAATAGCTTGGCGAGCGAAGCGGCGGACGCGCCGCCGCGCCCCAGCGACGCCGACCTGCTGGCGCGGTTCCGGGCGAGTCGCAACCGGCCGGCCAGCTCGCGCACCGTCGGCTTCGAGGTCACCCTCGTCGATCAGGCGGCGCGGCGGGTCGAGGCGACGTTCGAGGCCAAGGGCGAGCTGTTCGCCAATCCCATGGGGCAGGTGCAGGGCGGCTACCTCTGCGCCATGCTCGACGAGTGCATGTCGGTCGCCTGCATGGTCGCCTCTGGAATGACGCACGTCGCCCCGACTCTGGAGATGAAGACCAGCTTCCTGCGCGCCGCGCGGCCGGGCGCGCTGCACGGCATGGGCCGGGTGCTGCGCTTCGGCCGCACCGTCGCCTTCACCGAAGGCGAACTTTACGACGCCGACGGCCGCCTGCTGGCCAAGGCGAGCGGCACCGCCCTGCCGACGCCGTTCGCGGCGTTCAAGTAACCGTCCACGTTCAAAGGATCGCCGCCATGGCCGTCGACGCGCCGACCCGCACCGAGACCGATACCTTTGGACCGATCGAGGTTCCGGCTGATCGCTACTGGGGGGCGCAGACGCAGCGGTCCTTGGGCAACTTCAAGATCGGCTGGGAGAAGCAGCCGGCGGCGGTGGTGCGGGCGCTGGGTGTGATCAAGCAGGCGGCGGCGAAGACCAATATGGCGCTCGGCAAGCTCGACCCGGCGCTTGGCGCGGCGATCGTCGCGGCGGCCGGCGAGGTCGCCGCGGGCAAGCTCGACGCGCACTTTCCCCTGGTCGTCTGGCAAACCGGCTCGGGCACCCAGTCGAACATGAACGCCAACGAGGTGATCGCCAATCGCGCCATCGAGGCGCTCGGCGGGCGGCTCGGTTCGAAGACGCCGGTGCATCCCAACGACCACGTGAACATGAGCCAGTCGTCGAACGACACCTATCCGAGCGCCATGCACGTCGCCGCCGCCGAGGCGATCGCCCGCGAGCTGCTGCCTGCCCTGCGACGACTGCACGAGGCGCTGGCGGTGAAGGCCAGGGCATGGGCCGACATCGTCAAGATCGGCCGCACCCATACGCAGGACGCGACGCCGCTCACCCTCGGCCAGGAGTTTTCCGGCTACGCCCAGCAGGTCGAAAACGGCGTCGCCAGGATCGAGGCCGGCCTGCCGGCGCTGATGCAGCTGGCGCAGGGCGGCACGGCGGTCGGCACCGGCCTGAACGCCCCCAAGGGCTTCGCCGAAAAGGTCGCCGCCGAGATCGCCGCGATCACCGGCCTGCCGTTCACCAGCGCGCCGAACAAGTTCGAGGCGCTCGCCGCCCATGACGCCATGGTGTTCAGCCACGGTGCGCTCAACACGGTGGCCGCCAGCCTGTTCAAGATCGCCAACGACATCCGCCTGCTGGGCAGCGGTCCGCGCTCGGGGTTGGGCGAGCTGGCGCTGCCGGAAAACGAGCCCGGCTCCTCGATCATGCCCGGCAAGGTCAATCCGACCCAGTGCGAGGCGCTGACCATGGTCTGCGCCCAGGTGTTCGGCAATCAGACGACGATCACGATCGCCGGGGCGTCCGGCCATTTCGAGCTCAATGTGTTCAACCCGGTGATGGCCTACAACCTGCTGCAGTCGGCGCGCCTGCTGGCCGACGCGGCGGCGAGCTTCACCGATCATTGCGTCATCGGCATCGAACCGCGCCGCGACAACATCCGCGCCGCGCTGGAGCGCTCGCTGATGCTGGTGACGGCGTTGGCGCCGAAGATCGGCTACGACGCCGCCGCCAAGATCGCCAAGACGGCCCACGCCAAGGGCACGACCCTGCGCGAGGAGGCGGTCGGCGGCGGCTATGTCACGGCCGAGGAATTCGATCGGCTGGTGCGTCCGGAGACGATGATCGCGCCGGGATGAGAGAAAACCATCCCTCCCTTCCAAGGGGAGGGTGGCGCGAAGCGCCGGATGGGACAGTCCGATGAGAGGCGCTCCCCTGGCCGATCATCGCTCTTCGCCGAAGAGCCCCGCCCGGCTCGCCGCGCCGTCGGCGCGCGCCGCTGCGACCGCGATGTCTCCCAATAGATTGATCACAGCCCGGCCGGGAGCGGCGGGGAGCGGCACGGCGGCCAGGGTGGCCGGGCTTACGAGCAGTCGCCGCCGCTCAGGCGGTCGGCGCGGGGTAGCGCCACGCCTGGCCCTCGCCTTGGGCGGCGCGCCATTGGGATTCGGCGAAGCCCCAGTTCGGCAGGGCCTCGAACCATTTGGCCAGGAAGCCTTTTCGATCGTTCTGGTAATCGAGGTAGTAGGCGTGCTCCCACAGGTCGCAGACCAGCAGGGGGGTCGCGCCGCCGCTGTCGCCGGCGAGGGTCTTGGCGTCGTGGGTCGAGGCGAGCGTCAGCGCCCCGGACGCGTCAGCCGCCAGCCACACCCAGCCGGAGGCGAAGTGGCCGGCGCCCTCGGCGACGAACGCCTCGGCGAGCTGCGCTTGGCCGCCGAACGCCTCGGTGACCGCCTTGGCGAGATCGCCGGCGGGCGCACTCCGGTCAGGTGTCATCGAGTTCCAGAAGAAGGCGTGGTTCCACGCCTGCGCGGCGTTGTTGAACAGCTTGGCCTTGTCCGGTCCTTCGGCGCCGGCGATCACCGCTTCCAGCGAGCCGCCGGCGCCGCCGGTGAGATCGTTGACCATCTTCACATAGGCCGCGTGGTGCTTGTCGTGATGGAAATGCAAGGTGCGGTCGCTGACCACCGGAGCGAGGGCGTCGTAGGCGTAGGGAAGATCGGGCAGGGCGAACATGCGAGGCTCTCTCTGGAAGGCGGGGGTGCACGGGAAATCGCCTGGGCGGCGGTTTGGTTCAGGCCGCCGTCCCACCGAGATCGCCGAGTCTCGCATCGCCCGCCACGTTGTGCAATGCGGCAGCACGTCGGCGTATCCAGCGCTCGCTAAGGAAGCAAAGCGTGGCGGCAAGTCCGCTGCGGCGCATCATTATCAATGATCCGTGAGCGTACGAGCCGCGGAGCGGCCGGCGCGCCGTCGCTTGACGCGAAAAAAAGGTGTTGCCAAAGGCGCGGGGCGTGCCGTCTAACAAGGCGGTAACGTGGGGAATGGCGCTTCGCCGTCGACCCTCGCGCGAAAACCATTTGTGTCGACCAACCAGGAAACGGCGCCCGATGCTTCACAGCAAGAAGACTTCCCCCCTGATCGGCGCGATCGGCGCCGTGGCGCTCCTCGCGAGCGCGCCCGCCGCCTTGGCCCAGGCTGTCGCTCCGGCCGCCGCGCCGCCGGCCGCCGCTGCTCCGGCCGCCGCGACGCCGGCCGCTCCGGCCGACACCGGGGCCCCGGTCAACGCCGAGGGCCTGAAGGTCGGCGGCGCGGCGCACGGCCGCCTCACCCCGATCGAGATGTTCAAGGAAGCCGATCTGGTGGTGAAGCTGGTCATGCTCGGCCTGCTGGCCTGCTCGGTGCTGTCCTGGATGCTGCTGATCATCAAGATCTTCGAGTTCCGCTCGCTGAAGTCGGGCTCCGACCGGTTCCTGGAATTGTTCCGCGGCGCCAAGACGATCAACGAGATGGGCAGCATCGCCGAAAGCGAGGAGTTCGCCGGCAACCCGATGGCCGACATGGCCGCCTCGGCCGCTTCCGAAGTGGAGCTCTCCCGTCAGGCCGGCCTGCAGGTCTCCGGCGAGCACCGCGACTCGACCATCAGCCGCGCCAGCCAGGCGATCGGCGCGGTGCAGGCCTCGCTCGCCAGGCGACTCTCCGGCGGCATGCAGTTCCTCGCCTCGGTCGGCGCCAACGCCCCGTTCATCGGGCTGTTCGGCACCGTCTACGGCATCATGAATTCGTTCATCGGCATCGCCAACACCAACACCACCAACCTCGCGGTCGTCGCCCCCGGTATCGCCCAGGCGCTGCTCGCCACCGGCATCGGCCTGTTCACGGCCATTCCGGCGGTGGTGTTCTACAACTACTTCCAGACCCAGATCACCAGCTACGGCGCCCGCACCGAGGGCTTCGTCGCCGAGTTGATCAACGCGATCTCCCGCCAGCTCGACAAGGGAGCCTGAGTTAGATGGCCGCCAAACTGTCAGGGCCTAGCGGCGGCCGTTACGATGTCGCTCAGAACGCCACGATCAATGTAACCCCGTTCGTCGACGTGATGCTGGTGCTGCTGATCATCTTCATGGTCGCCGCGCCCCTGGCCAGCGTCACGATCAAGGTCAATCTGCCGCCGGCGGCCGCCAAGCCGGCGAAGGACCCGCCGACCCGTGTCTTCATCTCGATCAAGAAGGACGGCAGCGTCTTTGTCGGTGACGACAAGTCGACCCTCGACGACATGCCCGACGCCCTGAAGGCGGCGGTCGGCGCGCGCGATCCCTCCAAGGAGCGAATCTTCATCCGCGGCGATCAGGACTTGGCGTACGAGGATTTCATGGCTGTGATGAACAAGCTGCAGGACAGCGGGTTCTACAGCGTGGCGCTGGTGGGCGAGGACAAGTCCGGGCTGCAAAAGAAATGACCGATACGCCAACTCCCGCGACCGCCGCCGCCGCCGCCAGCGGCGCCGGCCCCACCCTGTCGGGCATGGATGTCGCCCACCCGGCGCACAATCCGTTCGATCTGCCGAGACCCAAGCGCAGCGGCGGCGTACTCGTCGCCGTCCTGTTCGCCGTGGTGCTGCACGGCATCATGGGTTACTACCTCTACCAGTGGAAATTCCACGCCAAGTTCCAGAGCTACGCGGACGAGAAGACCGAGGTGAACATCCTTCACCCGCCGCCGCCGCCGCCGCCGCCACCGCCGCCGCCGCCGCCGCCCAAGAACCTGCCGCCGCCGCCGCCGGTGCAGCCGCGTCCGCCGGTCAACGTGCCGCTCAACGTGCCGACGCCGCCGCCGCTCTACATCAAGCCGGTCGAGAAGCCGCCGCCGCCGCGTCCACCCGCGCCGCCGGTGATTGCCGCGCCGGTCGAGAAGCCGCCACCCCGTCCGACCGTGATCACCAATCCCGACTGGCTGCACCGGCCAAGCGCGGAAGACGTCGCTCAGTATTATCCCGAGCGCGCCTCGCGGATGCAGGTGGGCGGCCATGCGGAACTCAGCTGCACGGTGACAGAAAACGGGTCGCTGACCAGTTGCTCGGTGTCTAACGAGACGCCCGGCGACCAGGGCTTTGGAGCCGCGGCGCTGAAGATGGCGCACCTGTTCAAGATGAGGCCGTCGACCCGCGACGGCGCGCCGGTCGGCGGCGCGCAGGTCAGCATCCCGATCCGCTTCGATCCCCCGAAGGACGAAGGCTGATCCGCCACCGCCTTGCGCCCGCTCGCCGGGCGAAGGCGGGGTTTCGCTGAGCGACGCATTCTTGCCTCGCCGGCGGATCGAGACTAGACCCCGGCGCTCGGTTCGCGCCGCCTTAGCTCAGCTGGTTAGAGCGCCAGATTGTGGATCTGGAGGTCCCCCGTTCGAGCCGGGGAGGCGGTACCACCGCGCGACCTGCTGGAGCGCGACTCCGGAGCGCGAACTTCCAGCCCGCCTGTCTTCGCGGAGCCTTTCGAGCCTGGGCGCCGGAACCGCGGATTGGAAGCTCCGGTCCAAGTCAGACAGAACGGACGCGCCGATCGGACGCGCGCCGCTACACGACTTCGTGCGGAGCCAGAACACAGGCGGCGGCGTCGGGCGGGCTTTCCAGCTGCAAGGTGGCGTGGTGAACGGCGAAGCGGCCGCGCAGCTCGGCGCATACCTTGGCGATCAGGCCGTCGCCGGGCGCCTCGCCCTCCAGCACCAGATGGGCGGTCAGCGCCGTCTCGGTGGTGCTCATGCCCCAGATGTGCAGATCATGAACGGCGCTGACCTCGGGAAGATCGCTGAGGTAGGCGAACACCGCGTCGCGATCGACGCTGCGCGGCACGGCGTCGAGGGCCATGTCGAGGGACTCGCGCATCAGCGACCATGTCCCCCAGATGATCACGGCCGAGACCGCGAGGCTGGCGGCGGGATCGACCCAGTCGCGATGGGTGATCAGCACGAGGCCGCCGGCGAGGACGACGCCGAGCGCCACCAGGGCGTCGGCGGCCATGTGCAGGAAGGCGCCGCGCAAATTGACGTCGCCATGGCGGCCGCGCGCGAACAGCAGGGCGGTCGCGCCGTTGACGACGACGCCGATCGCCGCCACCGCCATCATCGTCGCGCCCTGCGCGGGCGCCGGGTGGATCAGCCGCAGGATCGCCGTCCAGGCGATCGCGCCGGTGACGAGCAGCAGCAGCACGGCGTTGGCGAGCGCCGCCAGGATCGAGGAGCCGCGCAGACCGTAGGTGTAGCGGCCGAACGGCGCTCGCCGCCCGAGCGCCGTCGCCAGCCAGGCCATCGCCAGGCTGGCGACATCGCCGGCGTTGTGCCCGGCGTCGGCGATCAGCGCCAGGGAGTTGCCGGCGACGCCGAAGGCCGCCTCGGCGATGACGAAGCCGGCATTGAGGGCGATGCCGATGGCGAACGCCGCGCCGAAGCTCGCCGGCGCATGGGCGTGGGCGTGGTGATGGTGGTGCGGGCCGCGCGTGTGGTCGCCATGAGCCATGCGGCCATGGCGCCGGAACGGCGTCGCCGCGTCAAGGGCGACGCCAAATTACGGGGACACAATACTTAATGCGGTCGATTCGGTAGGCGAGATGTAGGCGGAGCGCGCATTAAGTATTATGTCCCCCTAATTTTTCAGCGCGCATTAAGTATTAAGTATTGTTTGCCCGTAATTCTTCGATCCAGGCGGCGTAGGCCTCCAGGAATTTGGTGAGGAAAGCGCGGGTCTCGTCCTTGGCGAGGCCGCCGGCGTCGTCGAACAGCTGGGCGGCGCCTCCGATATAAGCCTCCGGCTGTTGCATGGCCGGCATGTCGAGGAAGACCAGCGACTGGCGCAAGTGGTGGTTGGCGCCGAAGCCGCCAATCGCGCCCGGCGAGACGCTGATCACCGCCGCCGGCTTGCCCGCCCAGGCGCTGTGGCCGTAGGGCCGCGAGCCGACATCGATGGCGTTCTTCAGGCAGCCGGGCATCGAGCGGTTGTACTCGGGCGTGACGAACAGCACCGCCTCGGCCCGGCGGATGCGGTCGCGGAAAGCGCGCCATGGCGCTGGCGGGTCGGCATCGAGGTCTTCGTCGTAGAGCGCCAGATCGCCGATCTCGACGATTTCCAGCGCCAGCCGCGGCTGGGCCAACTCGGCGAGCGCCTTGGCCATCTTGCGGTTGAGCGAGGCGGCGCGAAGGCTGCCGACGATCACGGCGATGTCGCGGGGCATGAGGTCTCCTTAAAGAGGGTTCGCGCTGGGTTCGCGCCGACAACGCATGATCGGCGAGCGCGGATGCGCGGGACGCGCTAGGGTGAGACGAGCTAACGCAAGCGCCGCCAAAGGACATTCATGACCCGCCACGATTTCCGCCAGACGCGCCTCGCCGGCCGCGACCTCGCGCCCGAGACCCTGATGCTGGGCTACGGCTTCGATCCGGAGCTGTCGGAAGGGGCGGTGAAGATCCCGATCTTTCTCACCTCGACTTTCGCCTACCACAGCTGCGAGGAAGGCAAGCTCCTCTTCGATTACATGAGCGGCCGCCGCGCGCCGCCGGCCGGCGAGGACGCCGGCCTGATCTACACGCGCTTCAACAACCCCAATCTGCAGATCGTCGAGGAGCGGCTGGCGGTGCTGGAGGGCGCCCAGGCCTGCGCGGTGTTCTCGAGCGGCATGGCGGCGATCTTGACCGCGCTCCTGGCGGTGGTCGAGCCCGGGCAGTCGGTGGTGCGCAGCCGACCACTTTACGGCGGCACCGATACCATGTTCGACACCTTGATGGCGCGCTTGGGCGTCGCCAGCGAGGGCTTCGTCGACGGAACGGATCGGGCCGCGATCGAGGCGGCGGTCGACGCGGCGCTGAGCCTCGGGCCGATCGCCGCCTTCTTTGTCGAGACGCCGGCCAATCCGACCAACGGCCTCGTCGATCTCGATCTCGTCGACACTGTCGCCGGCGAGATCGCCCAGCGGCAGGGGACCCGGCCGATGATCGTCTGCGACAACACCCTGCTCGGGCCGCTCTACCAGTCGCCGTTGCGCCATGGCGCCGACCTGGTGGTCTATTCGCTGACCAAATATGTCGGCGGCCACAGCGATCTGGTCGCCGGATCGGTCGCCGGATCGGCGGCGGCGATGAAGAAGGTGCGCTCTTTGCGCAACCTGATCGGCAACCAGCTCGACGTGCACAGTTGCTGGATGCTGACCCGCTCGCTGGAGACGTTGCGGCTGCGGATGGACAAGGCGTTCGAGAATGCCGCGCGCGTGGCGCGCTTCCTGGTCGAGGATCCGCGGGTGGCGAGCGTCGCCTATCTCGGCCACGCGCCGGCCGGCTCGCGCGCCGCCGATGTCATGGCTCGGCAATGCCGGGCCCACGGGGCGACGTTCTCCTTCGTCGTGCCAGGTGGCGAGGCGTCGGCGTTCAGGGTGCTGGACGCGCTCAAGGTGTTCAAGCTGGCGGTGAGCCTCGGCGGCTCCGAATTGCTCGCCTGCCATCCGGGCAGCACCACCCACTCCGGCGTCGGCGCCAACGAGCGGGCGATGATCGGCATCGAGCCCGGGTTGATCCGCCTGTCGATCGGGGTGGAGTCGGCGGACGACCTGATCACCGACCTCGACCAGGCGCTCGCCGGCGCCTTCCCCGCTTGATCGGCGGGAGCGCGCCGCCCCCGGCGGCGAGGGCGTTGGCGGCCGACCTCGCCGCGCACGACAGCGCCACCGAGGTGCTGGGCCGCTGGTGCGCGCGGCTGCGCTTGGCCGACCCGCCGGTGATCCGCGCCGAGCGCGACCTGTCCGCGCGCGAGCCTTCGGAGGCGGCGGCGCGGCGCCGGCTGCGACCGGCGGCCGGCCAGAGGATCGCCTGGCGAGCCGTGCGGCTAACCTGCGGCCGCCATGTGCTGTCCACCGCTGACAACTGGTATGTGCCGGCGCGGCTGACGGACGCGATGAATGAAGCCCTGGCGAACACCGACACTCCCTTCGGTCAGGTCGTCGCGCCGCTGCATTTCCACCGAACGCGCGTGCAGCCGCCGGCGTGGGCCGGTGACGCCCATCCCTTCGAGGTGCGGCAGGCCGCGGTGCTCGTCACCGCCGCCGGCGTTCCGTTCAGCCTGGTGCGCGAGCGCTACACGAGCGAGCTCACGCGGGGGCGGTGAAGGGCGCCACTGCGCGCGACTTAGTCAGCCCGCCGTCATCGCCGCGCTTCGTCGTGGCGATGCTAAGGCGCCGCCACCCGGCGCGCCGCGAGCCGAGACACGGATGGCCGACACCTCGGCCGGACATGACGGTCGATCAGGCTGTCAGTCCGCGACATCCGTGAAAGCCGGCGCGCGTTTCTCGAGGTTGGCGCGCACCGCTTCGATCTGGTTCGCGCCGCCGATCAGGGCGAGCTGTTCGTCGGTTTCCTGGATGAAGCCGGCGGCCGCGTCGAGGTACGGCGCGGCGTTCAGCAGGCGCTTGCCGGCGCGGATGGCATGCGGGCTCCTGTCGGCGATCTCACGGGCGACCAAGAGGGCCTCGGCGCGCGGATCGGCGCACACGCGGGTGGCGAAGCCGATGCGGCCGGCCTCCTCGCCTGAGAAGATGCGTCCGGTGTAGGTCAGCTCGCGCACGATGTCCTCGCGCGCCAGGTGACGCATCAGCTGGGTGCCGGCCATGTCGGGGACCAGCCCCCACTTGATCTCCATGATCGCCATCCGCGCGTCGGCGGCGACGAAGCGCATGTCGGCGCCGAGCGCCAGCTGGAAGCCGCCGCCGAAGGCGACGCCGTGCACCGCCGCGATCACCGGAACCGGGATCTCTCGCCACACCCAGCAGGCGTATTGGGCGGTGTTGGCGATGCCGTGGTCGCGGGCCGCGAGGCCGCCGTCGCGGCGGGAGGCCGAAGCGCCTTGCGCCATGCGCCCGAAACTGCCCATGTCGAGCCCGGCGCAGAAGGCGCGGCCCTCCCCGGAGAGGACCACGGCGCGCACGGCCTTGTCGGCCCTCAGCCGTTCGCCGGTTTCGACGAGCGCGGCGAACATGGCCGGATCGAGTGCGTTCATCTTGTCGGCGCGGACCAGGCGCACATCGGCGACGCCGTCGCGCATCTCGACCCGCACGCGATCGGCGGTCATCGCTTCGTCACTCATGGAAAAACCTCCTGGTGTCTGGCCTCGGCGCGACCTTCGCCACGAGCAGCCCGGCCTGGCAAGCGACGGCTAGCGCCGGCGGAACACGCCGAGCGCCAGCGCCAACAACACGCAACCGGCGAGGAGCGGCGCGGCGGCGCTCGGCGGCAGGACTCTGGCGCGCAGCAGCGCCGCGGTCAGGGCGACGCTCGCCAGGCCGGCGAGAGTGAGGCCGGCGTCGGCGAAGAACATCTTCGCCAAGGTGGCGACGAACGAACGGAGAATATCCATCAGGCGGCCGAGGTCGACAAACGCCCGGCGAGGCCGGCGAACAGCGCGCCGGCGCCGAGGTAGAGGCCGACCAGCGCCGGTATGGCCCAGTCGCCCCAGGTTGGCGCGGCGCCAAGGCCCTCGGCGCACCAGAAGACGCCAAAGCCGGTGAGCAGCCCGCCGACCAGGAACTTGAGCGCATTCTCCGGCACGCGGGTCAGGGGCGCGCGCAGGGCGAGGCCAACGGCCGCGACGAGGGCGCAGGCGGCCGCGGCGCCGAGCGCCGCCGGTCCGATCAGCCCCGGCCGTGCGCCGATCGCCAGGACGATGAAAGTCACCTCGGTTCCCTCGAGCAGCACCGCCTTGAAGGCGACGAGACCGCCCAGCCAATCGCCCATCCGGCCAGACGGCGCGGACCGTTGGCGCAACGCGGCTGTCTCGCCGGCGAAAGCGTCGGCCTCGTCGTGCATCGGCAGCCGCCCGCCGGCCCTGAGGATCGCCTTGCGCAGCCAGCCGAGCCCGAACACCAGCAGCAGGACGCCGATCGCCAGCTGCAGGCCATGCACCGGCGCGCGCGCGAGCAGCGGTCCGAGCGCCGCGACGGCGACGGCCAGCAGGACCACCGCGGCGATCGCTCCCAGGGCGGCCGGACGCCAGCCACGAATCACCGCCACCGCCAGCACGATGGTGAAGGCCTCGACCGCCTCGACCGCCGAGGCGGCGAATGCCGACACGAAGGTGGTCGCCAGGACCGGTGGAATTGGGAGCGGCGGCATGGTCGCGGACCTAATGCACGCCAGCCGAGCGGGGCCAAGCGCCCGCTTTTGCGCCGCCAACTAAGGGCGCGGCGATCCCAAAGGATAGCGCGGACGAGGGGTCCGCGCTCTTGGCCGAGCTTGCCCGGGCGTCACGGGTTTGTCATCAGAGGGGCAGACTTACCCCCGCACCGGCGCCGCGGCGCCCCGACCGAGGCCTCGACGACGCCCATGCGACCCATTGATCTCATCGCTTTCGCGGCGCTCGCCGCGATGCCGGCCGCCGCGCTGGCCCAAGGGGCGCCGCATCTGGCGATCGTCGCCCGGATCGCCGGTCCGGATGGCGGCTGGGACTACGCCAGCGCCGACCCGGGCCGGCACCGCGTGTATGTCGCCCACGGCGACAAGGTCATGGCGATCGATACTGTGACCAACACGGCGAACTTCAACTTCGCCGCCGGCGCCCACCTGCACGCCGTCGTGCCCATTCCCGGTTCCGACAGGCTGGTGACCACCAACGGCGCCGGCCAGAGCGCCCGCGTTCTATCGGCCGCCGACGGCGCCCAGATCGCCAGCGTGGCGACGCCACCCGATCCGGACGGGGCGGTCTTCGACTCCTTCACCGGAGACGTGGCGGTGGTCAGCGGCGATCCTGGCCTGGTCAGCCTGGTCGATCCGAAGTCGGCCAGAATTGTCGGAACGGTGAAGGTGGGCGACGGATTGGAGTTCCCCGCCATCGACGGCAAGGGCCGCCTCTACGTCAATATCGAGGAAAGCGGCGAGATCGCCGTCATCGATCTGGCGGCGCGCAAGCTCGTCGCCCGCTATCCGATGGCCGGCTGCAAGGGCGCGACTGGGCTGGCCTTGACACGCGACGGGCGGCTTATCTCCGCCTGTGGCAACGGCGTCGTGAAGATCCTGGCGGCGGCGGACGGTAAGGAGATCGCCAGTCTGACGATCGGACAGGGGCCGGACGCCGTGCTGCTCGACGACGATCGCGGCTACGCCTACGTTCCCTCCCGGACCGGAACCTTGGCGGTCATCGCTCTCGCCGGGCCAGCCGCCAATACCATCGTCGAGACCGCGACCACCCAAGTCGGGGCGCGCACCGGAGCGGTCGACCCCGCCACCGGCCGGATCTACCTGCCGACCGCCCGCTTCGGCCCCGCCGCGGGCGCCAAGCGGCCGCCGGCGCTGCCTGGCAGCTTCGAGGTGCTGGTGCTCGACCGCTCGCGTTGAGCGGGCTCGGCCGAGAACAAGGTCAGCGGCAGGGTCACGCGCGCCTCCAGACCGCGGCCGGCCGGCCGCAACTCCGCGACACCGCCGTGCAGCTTGGCCACCGCCGCGACCAAGGCCAGGCCGAGGCCGACACCGACGCTCGATCGGCTCTGCTCCAGGCGGCGAAAGCGGTTGAACAGCAGCGCCCGCTCCGCCTCCGGCACGCCGGGCCCCTCGTCGACGACGGAAAGCCTCGCCTCACCGCCCTGCCGCACACAGGTCACCAGGGCGCGGCGGCCCTCACGGGCGTGGATGATGGCGTTCTCGACCAGGTTGGCGATCATCTGGGTC
The DNA here is from genome assembly GCA_963752245.1 of uncultured Alphaproteobacteria bacterium. Lineage (GTDB taxonomy): Bacteria > Pseudomonadota > Alphaproteobacteria > Caulobacterales > Caulobacteraceae > Acaudatibacter. The sequence continues at coordinate 724,784 of CAVVXO010000004.1, read as the reverse complement.
AGCAGCTCGCCGTCGCCGCTGAGCGGCACCGGCGCCGCCGCCGCCAGCGTCAAGGCGACGCCGGCGTCTTCCGCCGCCGGCCGGAACGCCTCGACCACCTTGGCGGTGATCTGGGCGAGATCGACCGAGCGAAAGGCGGCTTTGCGCGCGCCGCCTTCCACCTGGGCGATGCGCAGCAGGGCGGCGAAGGTGGCGAGGATGCCGTCTAGCTCGTCGAGCGCCGCGTGGAGACCGTTCTCGGCCCCCGGCTGCGACGCCGTTCGGAGCGGCCGGTCATTGGCGAGCAATTGCTCGAGTTTGTGCCGCAGCCGGGTGAGCGGCGTGCGCAGCTCATGCGCGACGTCGCTCGACACCTGACGAAGGTTTTCCATCAGTCCGGAGATGCGGTCGAGCATGCGGTTCAAGGTGTGCGACAGTTGCTCGAGCTCGGCGTCGCCGGCGTCGACAGGCACGCGGCGGCCGAGGTCGCCGTCGATGATCGCCTCGGCGGCGCCGGTGATCGACGCCAGGCGGCGCTGCATGTCGCGCCGCAAGAGGTAGCCGCCGACCGCGCCAAGGACCAGCACGCCGAGGAAGGCCAGGGTGAAGCTGCGCACGACCAGCCCGTCGACGGCGGTGATCCGTCGCAGGTCGTCCCCGACCAGCAGGCGGTCGCCGCCGGGCAGGATGGTGGTGAGGACGCGGCTGGGGCCCTCGGGATCGGTGGGACCGCTGGCCATGATGTTCGCCCATCCGGGCGGACTCTTGGCGCGATCGAGCGCGCCGGCGATCGGGCGGCCGTCGCCCGTCTGAAGCCCAAAATCGAGCGCGCCAGGAGTGGCGTCATGTTCGTGAATCGAGATGGTGACGCCTGGCAGGCCCTCGACCCGGTACTCCTGCACCATCGCGGCGCTGTCGGCGGCGATGCGGTCGTCGAACTGCCGACTGAGCGCCTGGCGGGTGATCGCCAGGGTCAGCAGGCACAGCAGCGCCACCATCAGGGCGAAGGCGCCGGTGTAGAGCGCCGCCAGCCGGCTGCTCACCGACCGCAGGATCGGCCAGATCACGGCGACCGCAGGCAGTAGCCCGCGCCGCGGACCGTGTGGATCAGGTCTGGTTCGCCGTCGACGTGAAGCTTGGAGCGTAGCCGGCTCATGTGCGTCTCGACGATGTTAGTCTTAGGATCGAATTGAAATTCCCAGATCGCCTCGAGCATCATGGTGCGGGTGACGATGTGCTCGGCGTGCCGCGCGAGATATTCTAAAATCTGGTACTCCCGGGGCTGCAGCTCGATCCGGTTGCCGGCGCGGGTGACCTGACGTTTCATCAAATCGATTTCGAGGTCGCCGACCACCAGCGACATGATCCGCTCGCGCGTCGGCGGCCTGCGGGCGAGGGCGTTCACCCGGGCCAGGAGCTCGGCGAACGCGAACGGCTTGACGAGATAATCGTCGGCGCCGGCCTCGAGGCCGTCGACGCGATCGTCGATGCCGTCGAGAGCGGTGAGCATCAGCACCGGGGTGGCGATTGCCGAGGCTCTCAGGGTGCGCAGGATGGTCATGCCATCGACCTCGGGCAACAGCCGGTCGAGCACGATGACGTCATGACTGGCGGCGGCGGCCAGCAACAGGCCATCCTTGCCGGTGAGGGCGACCTCGACGCTGTTGCCTGCCTCGCGCAATCCGCGCGCGACATAGGAGTTGGTCTCGCGATCGTCCTCGACGACCAGAACCTTCATCCGTGGATGCCCGTGCTTGCTGGAAAACCGATCCGCTCTCGCGACACTGCTTATCGGCGAACGAGGCGCCGCCGGGCAAGCCGGGTGGCCGGAGAGCCTGCCTCCATCGACCTTTCGGCGACCGGCGGGGCGGCCGCGCGGGCCGGTTATCCTGCGCGCGGCTCGGCTTCGCCCGGCGGGGCGATGATGGTGGAGGATGGATGGTTGCGGGGGCCGGGTTTCAGGCGGCCGATTTCGCCTGCTCGGCCGTCCGGAAGGCGCGGGCGACGGCGATGAGCGCCTGGCGGTCTTCGCTGCGGGAGATGCCGCGGAAGGTAGCGAGCAGCTCGGCGGCCCCGGGATCGGGAGCGGCGGCGGCGCCGACCTCGCCGACCAGCTCGGCGACGCTCGTGCGCAACACCGCGGCGGTGGCGACCAGCATCGAGGCAGACACGCGGTTGGCGCCGCGCTCGTACTTCTGCACCTGCTGGAAGGTGATGCCGAGCGCCTCGGCCAGTTGCGACTGGCTGAGCTTCAGCGATCGGCGGCGGGCGCGGATCCGCTCGCCGACCGCGACATCGACAGGGTTGGGACCGCCGCGTCTGGCGTTCGCCACGATTGCCACTCCTCGCACCGTCCGGCCGGTCGTTCGGCCAAAGGCATTGACCACCGGCGAAGGCGCCGTAAGGCTCGACGTCGGCTGAAAGCTCGAGACTTCACAACATGCGCGCCGACTTCGCGGTTCCCGACGATATCGCCCGAACCGTCATCAGCCCCAAGGCCTATGCGGAGGACGCGCCGGTTCACGACGCCTTCGCTTGGCTGCGGGCCAACGCGCCGGTCGCCAAGGCGCGCCTCGACGGCTTCTATCCGTTCTGGATCATCGCCAAGCACGCCGACATCCTCGAGGTCAGCCGACAGAACGCTCTCTATCACTCCGGCGACCAGCCGACGACTTTCACCAGCATCGAAGGCGACGAGACGGTGCGCAAGATGACCGGCGGCAGCCCGCACCTGCTGCGCACCTTGGTGCAGATGGACGCGCCGGACCACCCGAAATACCGCCTGCTCACCCAGTCGTGGTTCCTGCCCCAGAACATTCGGCGGCTCGAAGACCGGATTCGCCAGATCGCCCGCGCCCATGTCGATCGCATGGCCGACCTCGGCGGTGAGTGCGATTTCGTGCGCGATGTCGCCCTGACCTATCCTCTGCGGGTGATCATGGAGATTCTCGGCGTGCCGACGAGCGGCGAGCCGCGCATGCTCAAGCTGACGCAGGAGCTGTTCGGCGCCGCCGATCCTGACCTCAACCGCTCGAAGGTCGCGGTTGGCGAGTCTGGCCAAGGGCTGGAGGACATCCAGGCCGTCGTCGCGGACTTCTTCAACTACTTCAAGGCGATCAGCGACGAGCGCCGCGCCCGGCCGACCGACGATCTCGCCACCTTGATCGCCAACGCGCGGATCGACGGCGCCCCCATGAACGACTTTGAGGCGATGGGCTATTACGTCATCGTCGCCACAGCTGGCCACGACACCACCTCCTCCTCCACCGCCGGGGCGATCTGGGGGATGTGCGAACACCCCGAGGCGTTCGCCGCGGTGCAGTCCGGCGCGGCCACGGCCGCCGGCCTCGTCGACGAAGCGATCCGCTGGGTGACGCCGGTGAAGCACTTCATGCGCTCGGCGACCGAGGACACGGAGCTGCGCGGCCGACCCATCGCCAAGGGCGACTGGCTGATGCTGTGCTATCCCTCGGGCAACCGCGACGAGGCGGTGTTCGACCGGCCCGACGTGTTCGACCCGACCCGCTCGCCGAACCGGCACCTGGCGTTCGGCTACGGCGCGCACCTGTGCCTTGGCCAGCACCTGGCCAAGCTGGAGATGCGCATCCTGTTCGAGGAATTGCTGCCGAGGCTGAAGCGTCTCAACTTCGCCGGGACGCCGCAGCGCGCCGAGGCCGCCTTTGTCGGCGGTCCCAAGCGCCTGCCGATCGCCTACGAGATGGCGTGAGCGTCCCGGCCGCGCCGCGGCCATCCCCACCGGCGCCCAGGCCGGCGGCCACCATCCTCCTGGTGCGCGACGAGCCGGCGTTTCAGGTGCTCCTGGTGCGGCGGCATCACGAAATCGACTTCGCCGGCGGCGCCTACGTCTTCCCTGGCGGCAAGCTGCACGCCGGCGACGAAGATCCGGCCTGGGCCGATCGGGTGGAAGCGATCGACAGCGCCGATCCGAGGTCCTTGCGGGTCGCCGCCATCCGCGAAGCCTTCGAAGAGGCGGGCGTGCTGTTGGCGCGCCATGCCGATGGCCGGCCGTTCGCCGGCGCGCCGGCGGCCGAGGCGGCGCGCGCCGATATCGCCGCCGACCGGGCGCCGTTCCTCGGTCTGGTGGCCAGCCTCGGTGTCCGCCTCGACCTGGCCTCGCTGAGCGTGTTCGCCCGCTGGATCACGCCCGCCTTCATGCCAAAGCGGTTTGACACTTGGTTCTACCTCGCTCGCGCGCCGCTCGAGGCGCTGGCCACCTGCGATGGTCGCGAGACGGTCGACGCCGAATGGATCGCGCCGGCCGAGGCGCTGCGCCTGGCGGACCGCGGCGAGCGGACGATCATCTTTCCGACCCGGATGAACCTGAAGCTGCTGGCGCAGAGCGGCGACGGCGCCGCCGCCGTGGCCGCCGCGCGAGCCCGGTCGCTGGTGACAGTCGAGCCGCGGTTGGCGGACGGGCCGGAGGGGCGGGCGCTGGTCATCCCGCCGAACGCCGGCTATGGCGCGGTGAGAGAGCCGCTGGTGCGGGCGCTGGGAGGCTAGATCGTTTTTGAGCGCCGGCCAGGGCTGGCCATTTCGGCTGGTGAGACGTTCGCCCTCCTATACGGTGTCAGGTCGCGAACTGTTCGGCGAGCATGCGTTCGGGGAGACCGCGGCCGGCGTCGAACAGCATGGTGAGGGCGATGGCGCGGTTCTCGACTACCCGGACCCGGGCGACATTGCGGGCCTCGACATTGTCGGCGACCGCGCTCACCGGCCGCTTGTCGGCCTCGAGGATCTCGAAGACGACCTCGGCATCGTGCGGCAGGAGGGCGCCGCGCCAACGGCGCGGGCGGAAGGCGCTGATCGGCGTCAGCGCGAGAACCTGGGCGTCGAGCGGAATGATCGGCCCGTGCGCCGAAAGATTGTAGGCGGTCGACCCAGCCGGGGTCGCGACCAGGGCGCCGTCGCAGATCAGCTCCTCCATCCGAACGCGGCCGTCGATCAGGATGCGCAGCTTGGCGGTCTGGCGGGTCTCGCGCAGCAGGCTGACGTCATTGATCGCCAGCGCCTCGTATCGGCCGCCGCCGACGCAATCGGCGACCATGCTGAGCGGATGAATCACGGTCGGCTCGGCGGCGGCGATCCGCTCGGGCAGGCGCTCCTCGGCGAAATCGTTCATCAGAAAACCGACCGAGCCGCAGTTCATGCCGTAGATCGGCCGCCGGGTCTCCAGGTTGCGGTGCAGCACTTCGAGCATGAAGCCGTCGCCGCCGAGCGCCACGACCGTCTCGGAGGCGTCCTCGGGAACCGAGCCGTAGACGTGCGCCAGGCGGGCGCGCGCCGCCTGCGCCTCTGGCCGGTCGCTGGCGACGAACGCCAGCCGGGGAGCGGGGGCCTCGGCCATGGTCGGGCGAAGCAGAGCCGCCTGGGAGGCGGGATGTCAAACTGTTGCAAAGCCGTGCTAGATCGCGCGCGGCGGCTGAGGAGGGCGAGCGATGCCAGGGCCAGGAACGCTGATCGCCGCCCTCGCGGTCACTGGCGATGTTTGGAGGCGAGACCATGGCGGCGGGACGGATCACCGGGGTCGGCGGGGTCTTCGTCAAGAGCCACGATCCCAAGGCGCTGACAGCCTGGTACCGCGACGTGCTCGGCATCGAGGTGCAGCCCTGGGGAGGGGCGATGCTGCGCTATGACGCGCCGGGCCACCCGCCGGTGCTGGTGTGGAACGCCTTTCCGGCGACCACGGATTACTTCGCCCCTTCGACCCGCGAGGTGATGATCAACTTCGCCGTCGACGACATGGACGCCATGGTCGCCCGGTTGAAGGGCAAGGGTGTCGCCATCCTCAAGCAGGAAGACTCCGAGGAGGGCCGCTTCGCCTGGGTCCTGGATCCGGACGGCGTCAAGATCGAGCTGTGGCAGCCGAAGACGAAGTAGGGGCTCGCGCGGCGGTCGGCGGAGAGCGGGACGACGTTCTCCATACCTGGTGCGCCCAGGCGGATTGGCCGGATCGACGGGTGGTCGGCGGCAAGGGCGCGCGCTTCTTTCTCGAGGACGGCCGCGCGATCCTCGATCTCGCCAGTCAGGCGGAGTGTTGCAACCTCGGACATCAGCACCCGCGCGTGGTGGCGGCGATCCAACGGCAAGCCGGCCGGCTGTGCTACATCGCCAACGGCTTCGGCGCCGGGCCGCGCGCGGCGCTGGCGCGGCGGTTGTTGGACCTGTCCGGCTTCGACGGCGGCCGGGTCTATTTCACCCTTGGCGGCGCCGACGCCAACGAGCATGCGGTGCGCTTCGCCCGGCTGGCCCGCGGCCTGCCCGACGGCCCGGTCGTCACCCGCGAGCGGTCCTACCACGGGGCGAGCCATTTCACCCGCGCGCTGTCGGGCGACGCCCGCGGCATGCCGGCCGCGGAGGCGGCGGCCCTCGGCGTCGTTCGTGTTCCGCCGCCATATGCCTACCGCTGCCCATTCGCGACCACCGAGGCGGAGGCCTGCGGGCGGCGCGCGGCCGAGGCGGTCGGCGCGGCGATCGACGAGGCCGGCGCGGGCGCCGTCGCCGCCGTGCTGATGGAGCCGGACGCCGGGACCAACGGCATCGTCCCGCCGGAGAGCTGGTGGCCGGCGCTGCGGGCCGAAACGGCGGCGCGCGGCGTGCCGCTGATCGCCGACGAGGTCATGTGCGGCTTCGGACGCTGCGGGGAGTGGTTCGCCTGGCAGCGCTTCGGCGAGGGCGGCCGTCCGGAGATGATCACCCTGGCCAAGGGCCTGACCGGGGCCGCCGCGCCGCTCGGCGCCGTGGTGATGTCGCGCGCCATCGCCGAGGCGCTCGCGCCCTTGTCCTTGCCGGCTGGCCTGACCTACGCCGGTCATCCGCTGTGCTGCGCCGCCGGCGTCGCGGCGATCGAGGCTTACGAGGCGGAGGACCTGATCGAACGCTCGCGCCGGCTTGGCGGCTGGCTGATCGAGCGCTTGCGCGCCCTTCAGCAACGCCACGCGGTGATTGGCGAAGTGCGCGGCGGCCGGGGCCTCTTCGCCGTCATCGAACTGGTGAAGGACCGCGTCTCCCGCGAGCCGCTGGCGCCCTGGCCGGCGACGCCGCCGGCGCTCGCGGCCCTGGTCGCGGCCGCCTTCGCCGAGGACCTGCACCTGGCGACCCGCGGCAACCTCATCATCCTCGCGCCGCCGCTGGTGATCGAGGAAGACGATCTCGGCTGGGCGCTCGACAAGCTGGATGGTCTGATCGGGCGCCATCTGTCGCCCCGACGGACCCGCTCTTGAATCCCTTCTTCCAGAGGGCGAGGAGGGCGCGCAGTAGTGAAAACGGGCAAACGGAGTGACCTCGGCATGACCTTCCGCCTGACCTACGCCTCGATGTTCGATCCGCCGGAGGCGCTGCACGAGGGGTTCGAACGGGCGCTGGCGCGGGTCGAGGCGGGGCTCGGCGCCAGCCATCCTTTGTTCATCGATGGCGCCGACCGGCGGGCGGTGAGGACGTTCGACGAAGATCAGCCCGATAGACAAAGGCCTGCGTCTGGGCGCCTTCGGCCACGCCAGCGGCGAGGATGTCCAGGCGGCCATGGCGGCCGCCGCCAGAGCCTTCCCCGCCTGGCGCGCCACGGCGCCGGAGCGCCGCTGCGAGCTGGCGCGCAAGGTCGGCGCACTGATCGCCAAGCGCGTCTACGACATCGCCGCCGCCCTGGTGCTCGAGGTCGGCAAGAATCGCCTGGAGGCGCTCGCCGAGGCGCAGGAAGCGGCCGACTTCTTCGAGGTCTACGCCGATGAGTTCGAGCGCAACAACGCCTACGAGCGGCACTTGCCGAACGATCCGATCACCGGCGCCACCTCGCGCAACCGCAGCGTGCTTCGCCCTTACGGCCCGTGGGTGGTGATCGCGCCTTTCAACTTTCCCCTGGCGCTGGCGGCCGGCCCGGTGGCGGCCGCCCTGGTCACCGGCAACACCGTCGTGCTGAAGGGCGCGACCGACACGCCTTGGGCCGGGCGGCTGCTGGCCGACTGCATCCGCGACGCGGGGCTGCCGGCCGGCGTGTTCAACTATCTCTCCGGACCCGGCGGCGAGGTCGGCCAGGCCATGGTCGATCACGAGGCCACCGCGGGCCTGACCTTCACCGGCTCGGTCGAGGTCGGCATGCGGCTGGCGCGCCAGATGATCGCCGGGCCGTACGCCAAGCCGTGCATCGCCGAACTCGGCGGCAAGAACCCCTGCATCGTCACCGCCCGGGCCGACCTCGAGACCGCCGCCGCCGGCATCGTCCGCTCCGCCTACGGCATGGGCGGACAGAAGTGCTCGGCGACCTCACGCCTCTATGTCGAGAGGCCGGTCGCGGCCGATCTGATCGAGGCGGTTCGACAGCGAACCGCGGCGATCGCCATCGGCGATCCCCGCCAGCGCGAGACCTGGCTGGGGCCGGTGATCAACGCCAAGGCGCACGCCGCCTTTCGCGGCCTACGCCGACGAGCTGCGCGCGCCCGGCTGCGAGATCGTCCAGGGCGGCGGCGCCCCGCAGATCAAGGAGGCGGCGAACGGCTTCTACGTCGATCCGATCCTCGCCACGGCGCCGCCCGATCATCCGCTGTGGCGCAAGGAGATGTTCCTGCCGATCCTCATGGTCCAGGCGGTCGACAGCCGCGAGGAGGCGATGCGCCTGGCCAACGACACCGACATGGGCCTGACCGCCGGCTTCTATGGCGCGGCGGACGAGATCGCCTGGTTCGAGGAGGCGATCGAGGCGGGAACGATCTATTCCAACCGGCCGCAGGGGGCGACCACCGGCGCATGGCCCGGCTATCAGGCGTTCGGCGGCTGGAAGGGCTCGACCTCCACCGGCAAGGCGATCGGTTCGGCCTACTACCTGCCGCTCTACATGCGCGAGCAGTCGCGCACGGTGGTGAGCGCGTGAAGACGCCGCACATCAAGACCGCCGCTGCCCGGGCCGAAGGCGGCGGCGCTGATCGCCCGCGACGCCAGGGTCGTCTCGCCCTCCTACCCCCGCGCCCAGCCGCTGGCGGTGGCGCACGCGCGAGGAGCCGAGATTTGGGACGTGGACGGCAATCGCTTTCTCGACTTCGTCGCCGGCATCGCCGTCTGCGCCACCGGCCACGCCCACCCCAAGGTTGTCGCCGCCATCCGCGCGCGCGAGCGGAGAGCTTCCTGCACGTCTCCAGCGACTATTGGCACGAAAACATGGTCGCCCTGGCCGAGCGGCTGACCGCCGCCGCGCCCTTCGGCGGCGAGAGCGCCATGGCCTTCTTCTGCCAGTCGGGGACCGAGGCGGTGGAGGCGGCGATCAAGCTCGCCCGCTACGCCACCGGCCGGCCGCGGTTCATCGGCTTCCTGGGAGGCTTCCATGGCCGCACCATGGGATCGCTCGCCTTCACCTCCAGCAAATACACCCAGCAGGCCGGCTTCGCCCCGCCGATGGCCGGCGTCACCCACGTTCCCTATCCCAACCCCTATCGGCCGCTGTTGGTCGGCGAGGATCAGGGCCAAGCCGTGCTCGATTACATCCGCCTGCTGTTCGCCCGCAGCGTGCCGCCGAGCGAGGTCGCCGCCATCCTGGTCGAGCCGATCCAGGGAGAGGGCGGCTATATCGTGCCGCCGCCGGGCTTCCTCGCGGGCCTGCGCGCGCCTGTGCGACGAGCACGGCATCCTCTTGATCTTCGACGAGGTGCAGTCCGGCATGGGCCGCACCGGGCCGCCTGTTCGCCTGCGAGCACGAGGCCGTCGCGCCGGACATCGTCACCCTGGCGAAAGGCCTGGGCTCTGGCATGCCGATCGGCGCCATGCTGGCGCGCGAAGCTCTGATGCGGAAGTGGAAGCCCGGCGCGCACGGCAACACCTTCGGCGGCAACCCGGTCACCTGCGCCGCCGCCATCGCCACCTTCGATCTGGTCAAGGGCGGCCTCATGGACAACGCCGCCCGCATGGGCGAGCGGTTCATGGCCGCCCTGCGCGAGCTTCGACGCGCGCCAGCCCTGCCTGGGCGAGGTGCGCGGCCGGGGGCTGATGGTCGGGCTGGAGATCATCGATCCGGCGACCGGCGCGCCCGACCCGGCGCTCTGCGAGGCGACGATCGACCGCGCCTTCGAAAACGGCCTCCTGCTGCTCTCCTGCGGCGTCACGCACCATCCGCTTCATGCCGCCGCTCGTCGTCAGCGACGCGGAGATCGACGAGGCGCTGGCGATCCTCGCGGCAAGCCTGGAAGAGGTTCTTGCCGGCGTCGGCGGCGGCGCATCCGATAAGACAGCCTGAGCCCAATTTTCCTCGGCCGCACTGGCCTGCCGCCGAGTTGCCGGCAATGATTGCAACGATGGCGCCTCCTGCCTTAAGCTTTCGTCCATGTCGAGCTTGAGCATCAGGGGCCTGGAGCCGCGCACGAAGGAAAGGCTGCGCATTCGCGCCGCTCACCATGGACGCTCGATGGAGGCCGAGGCGCGCGAGATTCTCCGGTCCACGCTCGACGGTTCCGATGCGCCGGGCGAAACAGGCTTGGGGGACCGGATCCACGCGCGGTTCCAAGCCCTTGGCGGTGTCGAACTCGAGCTTCCGCCGCGCGGCAGCGCGCGCGCTCCGCCGAACTTTTGAGTGACCTACCTTCTCGACACCAACGTCCTGTCTGAACTGATGCGACCCGCGCCAGCGAGGGTGGTGCTCGAGTGGCTCAATCGACAAGTCTCATCTCGGCTCTATACAGCCGCGATTTGCCAGGCTGAGATCATGGCTGGGATCGCGACGCTGCCCGCTGGCCGAAAGAAGACCTTGCTGGCGGACGCGGCGACCAGGATGTTCGCACAGGATTTTCACGGCCGCGTACTGCCATTCGACAGCGCAGCCGCCGGCGCATTCGCCGACCTCGTTTCAGAACGACGAGCGAGGGGGCGGCCGGTTGACCCAGTCGACCTTCTGATCGGCGCCGTGGCCGCGCGCCACGGAGCAAGCGTCGCCACCCGGAACGTCGGTGATTTCGCCGATTGTGGCTTGCAGGTGATCGATCCATGGTCAGCGGGCGCGGCGGCTCTTTGACGGCGACACCCACGTCCCGGCCAAAACGGGCCGGGGCGGGACTGGCGTTCGCGGTCGCCCTGCTCGCCGCCACAGCCGCGCTCGCCGGCCAGCGCGAGCCGGTGCTCAAGCAGATCGATCTGCCGCACGACTACTACTGGCGCGAGCAGTACCTGCCGCAGCTGACCACCGGACCCTCGTCGCTCGCCTGGACGCCCGATAGCAAGGCGCTGATCTACTCCATGGCCGGGTCGCTGTGGCGCCAGCCGCTGGGTTCGGACGAGGCGGTCGAGCTCACTCATGCGCGCGGCGCCTACGACGACCAGCCGGACGTGACGCCGGATGGCCGCGCGGTGGTCTTCACCCGCTACGACGGCGCGGCGATGGAGTTGTGGCGGCTCGATCTGGCGAGCGGCCGCGAGACGAAGCTGACGAGCGGCGGGGCGGTGAATGTCGAGCCACGCGTCTCGCCCGACGGCAAGCGCCTCGCCTATGTCTCGACGCAGGGAACGGGCCACTTCAACCTGTTCGTCACCGACCTCGCCGCCGACGGAGCGTTGGCCAACGCCGCGGCCCTATCTCGGCGAGCGGCGCAGCAAGATCGATCGCTACTACTATTCGGCGTTCGATCACGCCATCAATCCGGCGTGGTCGCCGGACGGGTCGCGAATCTACTATATCGGCAATCCCGAGGTCGCCTGGGGGACCGGCGACATCTGGTCGGTCTCCAGCCGCGATCCCGCCGACCGGCAAGGAGGTGCTCTCCGAGGAGACGATGTGGAGCGCGCGGCCGGAACCCTCGCCGGACGGCAAGCGTATCCTCTTCTCAAGCTATCACGGCCGGCAATGGCGCCAGCTGTGGCTCACGACGACCGCCGGCGCCGCGCCGCTGCCGCTGAGCTTCGGTGAGTTCGACCGGTCCGGCGCGCGCTGGTCGCCGGATGGCGCGCCGCATCGCCCTGATCAGCAATGAGGCAGGTGGGACAGCGCTGAAAGTGCGCGAGGCGCTGGGCGGCGCCGAGACGCCGGTCGTTCCCAAGTTCCGGCGCTGGAAGCTCCGGACGGGCGAGCTCGACATCGACATCCGCGATCCCGCCGGCTCGCCCGTCCCCGCCCGGGTCAGCGTCGTCGCCGCCGACGGCCGAGCCTACGCGCCAGACGGCGCCTGGATGCATGGCGAGGACGCCTTCGACCGCGCGACACAGTCGATGGAGACGCATTATTTCCACTGCGCGTCGGTGTGCCGCTTGAGCGTCCCGGCCGGTCCGACGCGGATCACCGTGCAGCGAGGTTTCAAATTTCTCCCGTGGGTGGGTCAGGCGACGGCGGCGGCGGGCGGGCGCGTAGCGCTGCGCGTCAAGCTCGTCGCCAATGACCTGCCGGCGCCGTTCGCCGGATGGACCAGCGCCGACCTGCACGTGCACATGAACTACGGCGGTCACTACCGGAACACGCCGGCGCGGCTCGCCGAGCAGGCTAAAGCCGAAGACCTCGATGTCGTCTTCAACCTGGTGGTCAACAAGGAGGAGCGCTTCCCGGACGTCGCCACCTTCCGGCCTGATCCCGACCCGGCGAGCGACGCGGCGACCACCATCCTGCACGGCCAGGAATTCCACACCAGCTACTGGGGCCACCTCGGCCTGCTCGGTCTCTCCGACCACCTGCTGGAGCCCGGCTTCGCCTCCTATCGCCACACGGCGCTGGCGAGCCCCTGGCCGCACAACGGCGTCGTCGCCGATCTGGCGCACGCGCAGGGCGCCCTGGTCGGCTATGTCCACCCCTACGACGATCCGCCCGATCCGCTGAAGGACGCGAGCCTGACCCACGCCCTGCCGGCCGACATCGCCATGGGCAAGGTCGACTACCTCGAGGTCATGGGCTTCTCCGATCACAAGGCGACCGCCGACGTCTGGTATCGCCTCTTGAACCTCGGCTTCCGGCTGCCGGCCGGCGCCGGCACCGACGCCATGGCCAACTACGCCTCGCTGCGCGGTCCGGTGGGGCTCAACCGGGTATTCCTGCGACGCCAAGAGCCGCGCTCCGGCCGACCTGCTGGCGGCGCTGAAGGCGGGGCATAGCTATCGTCAGCAACGCCCCGCTGCTGGGGTTGAGGGTCGAGGATCGGGAGCCAGGCGACGAGGCGGTGCTGGCCCTGCCCGGCCAGGCGCGCTTCCGCTTGGCGATGCGTTCGCCGGTCCCGGTGGATCACCTCGAGCTGGTGCAGGACGGCAAGGTCGTGCGGACCTTTCCCCTGACCGGCGACCGGCGGTCCTTCGACGCCGCGGGAACGCTGCCGGTGGCTCACGGCGGCTGGCTGCTGCTGCGGGCGTGGAACGACGGCGACGATCCCCTGGTGTTCGACAGATACCCGTACGCCACCACGACGCCGGTGTGGCTGGCGGTCGCCGGCGCGCCGCGGCCGCGCGATCCCGCCGACGCCGAGTTCTTCCTCGCCTGGATCGATCGCCTGATCGCCAATGCCGGCGCGCGGGACGATTGGAACAACGGGCGCGAGAAATCGGACACCCTCGCCTACCTCGCCGCCGCCAAGGCGATCTACGCGGGCAAGGCCGGAATGCCTCGGTGAGCGGCGAGGGGGACGGCCGGCGATCGAAGCGTGAGATCGGCGCCTGGACCGCCACCGCCCTCGTCATCGGCAACACCATCGGCGCCAGCATCTTCGTCCTGCCCGCCGCCCTGGCCCCCTTCGGCTACAACGCCCTGATCGGCTGGGCAGCGACCGCGATCGGCTGCCTGGCGCTCGCGGCGGTGTTCGCCAGGCTCGCCCGATCGCTACCCCGGCGCCGACAGCCCCTATGACTATCTGCGGCGGACGCTCGGCCCGTTCGCCGCCTTCCTGGCGCTGTGGGCCTACTGGGCCGCCGTGATCGTCGGCAACGCGACGATCGTGACGGCGATGGTCGGCTACCTGCCGGTTCTCGCGCCGAGCGTTTTCGGCGGCGTTCCGCCGCTGGTTCTGGCCCTCGCCGCTATCTGGGGGCTGACGGCGGTGAACCTCGCGGGGATCCGGGCCGGCGGCGCGATGCAGATCGTCACCACGGCCCTGAAGCTCCTGCCGATGGCCGCCATCCTCGTGCTCGGCGTCGTTGTGGCGATTGGCCGCCCCGCCGCCTACGGCGCCCATCCGCCGACCACGCCGATCGGTCTGGCTCCGACCGGCGCGGCGATGAGTCTCGCGCTCTTCGCCATGCTCGGACTGGAATCGGCGGCCGTGCCGGCTGGCCGGGTGCGCGACCCGGCGCAAGACCATCTCCCGCGCCACGCTGCTCGGCACGGCGGCGGCGGCGGCGATCTATCTGGCGGTTTCCGCCATCGCGCTGATGCTGATACCCGCAAGTCGAACTCGCCCGCTCGTCGGCGCCGTTCTCCCTGCTCCTCGACCGGTTCGCCGGTGGCGGCGGCGCCCTCCTCGCCGCCTTCATCGTGGTGAGCGCCCTTGGCGCCCTCAACGGCTACACCCTGCTCATCGGGGAACTGACTTGGTCTCTGGCCTCCGACGGCTATCTGCCGCGCCTCTTGGCCAAGGTGAACCGGCGTGGCGCCGCGCACTGGGCGCTCGTGGCCGCCGCCGGGCTGGCGAGCCTGTGCCTCGTCGCCGCCTACGACAAAGCATTGGTAGAGGGGTTCGCCCTCCTCAGCCTGATCAGCACCGCGGCCAACCTGCCGCTCTACCTCGGCGCCGCCGTCGCCCTGGCGATCGCCACGCGCCGCGAGCCGGGGCGCGGAGCGGCGCTTGCCGTGGCCCTCGTCGGCGGCCTCTTCTGTCTCGCCGCCTTCGCGGGGGCGGGCGTATCGCCGCTCGCCTGGCTATTCGCCTTGCTCGGCGCCGGGGCGCCGCTCTACTGGCTGCGTGAGCGGCGCGCGCGTTTGTTTGGAGAGACCCGATGAAACTCTACGACAGCCGCCGCGCGCCCAATCCGCGGCGGGTGCGCTGGTTCATGGCCGAAAAGGGCATCGAGGATATCGAGATCGTCGATGTCGACCTCTTCGGCGGCGCCCACAGGACGGACGACTATCTCGCCCGCGCCGGTCTGCCGCACGTGCCGGCCCTGACCACCGACGAGGGCGTCACCTTCACCGAGTCCATCGCGATCTGCCGCTATCTCGAGGCCTTGCATTCCGAGCCGAACCTGTTCGGCCGCGACCGCGACGAGATCGCCTTCATCGAAATGTGGACGAGGCGCGCGGAGATGATGGCGGCCACGCCGCTGATGCTCAGTGTCCGGCATGGCCACCCGGCGCTCGCGGCGCTGGAGACCCAGAGCGCCGAGATCGCCGAGCGCAACCGCTCTCAGGCGGAGCGGGCGCTGGCCATCTTCGATCGTCGCCTGGCCGAGAGCGCGTGGCTGGCCGCCGACCGGATCACCATCGCCGACGGCGTCCTCTTCATCGGCATCGATTTCGCCCGCATGGTGAAGTTCCGCCCCGACGAGGGGCTGGCCAATCTCGGCCGCTGGCTGCAAGCGATGCGGGCGCGTCCCTCGGCGGCGGCCGGGACTTGAGGCGCGGTCGCGAGTCCTTCCGCCCGCGCCTCGCGGCTGACGGTCCTTGGCTGGTGCGCTCGACCTCCGGGTGGGTCTGGCGAGACTCGGCGAGAGCGGTTCGCCAATGCCGCCAGTCGCCGCGAGTGTTCCCTCTGGCGCGGTCGACCGAAGCGGCTTAGGCCCGCCGCTCGTGGGTGGGTCTCGGTCGATCATGGCGAAGCGGCGATGACGCCGCTGCAATTCGTCGCCAAGTGGCGCGACAGCCGCTTGCGCGAGCGGCAAGGATCGCAAGAGCACTTCATCGATCTCTGTCGCCTCCTCGGCGAGCCGACGCCCGGCGACGACGATCCGGCCGGCGAGCGCTACTGTTTTGAACGCGGCGCGGCCAAGACCGGCGGCGGCGACGGCTGGGCCGATGTCTGGCGCGATCGGTGCTTCGGCTGGGAATACAAGGGCCGGCACAAGGATCTGAACGCCGCCCTCCGTCAGCTTCAGGCCTACGCTCTCGACCTGCGCAACCCACCCTATCTCGTCGTCTCCGACATGGAGCGGATCATCGTCCACACCAACTGGACGAACACCGTTTCCCGTAGATACGAATTCATCCTCGACGACCTGCTCGAGCCGGCCAAGCTCGACCTGCTGCGACAGGTGTTCCAGGGCTCGGAGTCGCTCAAGCCTGGCCTCAGCCCCCAGGAGCTGACGGCGAAGGTCGCCGCCGATTTCGGCGAATTGGCGAGGCGACTGCAGAAGCGCGGCGGCGAGCCGCGCGCCGTCGCCCATTTCCTAAACCGCCTGGTCTTCTGCATGTTCGCCGAGGACGCGGGGCTCCTTCCCGCCAACCTCTTCACCCGCGTGATCAAGGCCACCGTGGCGCGGCCGGAGCACGCCGAAGCCCAACTCGCCGAGCTGTTCGCCAAGATGAGGACGGGCGGCTTCTTCGGCGCCGATGCGATCAAGTGGTTCAACGGCGGCCTGTTCGACAACGCGCCGCCGATGCGGCTGGAGACCGCCGATCTCAAGCTGATCGAAAAGACCGCCGCCGAGCACGACTGGAGCCAGATCGATCCGGCGATCCTCGGAACCCTGTTCGAGGCCGCGCTCGACGTCACCCGCGAGCGCCCGGCGCTGGGCGCCCACTACACCGATCGCGAGAAGATCCTGAAGATCGTCGGACCGGTGATCGTGGAGCCATTGGCGGCGGAGTGGGAGGAAGCGCGCGTCGAAATCGAGGCCCGCTCCGAGGTGATGCGCGCCGCCGAGACGGACCGCCGGGCGGTGCACGAGCGCGCGGCCGAGGCGATGAAGGCCGACATCGCCGCCGCGAGGGCCGGCAAGTCGAAGCGGCGCAAGGAGCTCGCCGAGATCTCCAAGCGGCGCGACGCGGCTTACGCCGCCGCGCAAGGGAGGCTGGAAGCCTGGCTCGCGCGCCTCGCCGCCTTCCGCGTGCTCGATCCCGCCTGCGGCTCGGGCAACTTCCTCTATGTCGCCCTGCACGCGCTTAGGGACCTGGAGCTGCGCGCCCTTGTCGACGCGGAGCGGCTCGGGATTCCCGCGCCCGCGCCGCGCGTCGGCTTGGCGGCGGTGCGCGGCATCGAGATCGAGCCCTACGCCGCCGAGCTCGCCCGCGTCACCCTGTGGATCGGCGACCTGCAGTGGCTGCGGAAGAACGGCTATACCGCCTACGCCGAGCCGATCCTCACCGAACTCAGCCAGGTCGAGAACCGCGACGCGCTGCTGGATGAGACCGGCGGCGAGGCGGCCTGGCCAGCGGCCGACGCCATCATCGGCAATCCGCCGTTCGTCGGTGGCAAGAAGATGCGCGAGACTTCTCGGCGACGCCGCCGTTGACGCGCTGTTCGCCGCCTACGCCGGCCGCGTTCCCGCCGAGGCCGATCTCGTCTGCTACTGGATCGCCACGGCGTGGGCGGCGATCGAAGCCGTCCGCGCTCGTCGCGCGGGCCTGGTCGCCACCAACTCGGTGCGGGGCGGCGCCAACCGCCGCGTGCTCGATCCAATCGCCGCCGCCGGCGCGCTGATGGAGGCCTGGTCGGACGAGCCTTGGGTGTTGAAGGGCGCAGCAGTGCGCGTCTCCATGCTCGGCTTCGGCGAGGGCTTCGTCGCGCGGCGGCTGGACGGCCGCGGCGTCGAGCGGATCAACCCCGACCTTACTGGCGGTGGCGTCGATCTGACACGGGCGCGGCGGCTGAAGCAGAACGCCGGGGTCGCCTTCATGGGCGACACCAAGGGCGGCGCCTTCGAGATCCCTGGCGACCTCGCTCGCGACTGGCTGCGCTCCCCGCTCAATCCGAACGGTCGGTCGAACGCCGATGTGCTCAAGCCTTGGCGCAACGCCATGGACGTGACCCGTCGGCCGGCCGACAAGTGGGTCATCGACTTCGGCTGGAGCATGAGCGAGGCGGAGGCGGCGCTCTACGAAGCGCCGTTCCGGTATGTGGTCTTGAACGTCGAGCCGGAGCGAAGAACGAACAAGCGGAGAGTCTATCGCGAAGGGTGGTGGCGTCACGTCGAGGCTCGTCAGGGCATGTGGCGAGCGCTCTCTGGTCTGCGCCGCTTCATCGTCACGCCGACAGTGGCGAAGCACCGGATGTTCGCATGGCTGAGCGCCGGCATCTGCCCGGATCACCAACTCATCGCCGTCGCCCGCGACGACGACACCGCCTTCGGCATCCTGCACTCGCGCTTCCACGAACTGTGGGCGCTGCGGATGGGGACATGGCTGGGTGTCGGCAACGATCCGCGCTACACCCCCACCACTACCTTCGAGACCTTCCCCTTCCCCGAGGGCCTGACGCCGGACATCCCGGCCGCGGCTTACGCCGCCGATCCGCGCGCTATCGCCATCGCCAAGGCGGCGGCGGAGCTGAACCGCCTGCGCGAGGCCTGGCTCAATCCGCCCGATCTGGTGCGCGTCGAGCCCGAGGTGGTCCCGGGCTATCCCGATCGCCTGCTGCCGGTGAACGACGAAGCGGCCAAGGTGCTGAAGACCCGCACCCTCACCAACCTCTACAACGCCCGTCCCGCCTGGCTGGCGGGCGCCCACGCCGTCCTCGACGCCGCCGTCGCCGCCGCCTACGGCTGGCCCGCCGACCTCGCCGACGACGACATCCTCGCCCGCCTCTTCGCTCTCAACCAGGAGCGAGCGGGAGCGACAAGGGCGGATCGCTCGTGATACACTCTGCGTCATGATCGAGCCCGCCTACGGCATTGGCGCGTACACGCTCACGGAGGCCGGACGTCTGATCGGTGTGGCTCCCACGACGCTGCGCCGATGGCTGTTTGGCTATCACTATGATCATCATGGGCCGGTCACAACGCAGGAGCCCCTCTGGCGACCACAGTACGGGGTCGACCAGGCAGAGCCGCTGCTCGGCTTCCGCGACCTCCTGGAGGCGCGGATCGTGCGAGAGCTGCGGCGCCAGGGCATGGGCCTGCCAACCATCCGCGCCTGTCTCAAAATCGCGCGCGAGTGGGTCGGGGATGACCATCCCTTTTCCACGCAGCGCCTTCGGACGGATGGACGGCGGATTTTCCTTGAGGAACGCGTTGGTGAAGAGGTTGGCCTCTTCGATCTTCGCCTTCGCCAACGCGTGTTTCGCGAGGTAATCCAGCCTTCCTTCGTCGATCTCGATTGGGAGGGTGGCGCGGCGGCTCGCTGGTGGCTTCTCCCCGGCCGGAAAACAGTGGTGCTCGACCCCGCCCGGTCGTTCGGGCAACCCATAGTGGCGAATGGCGGCATTCCCACCGCACGCTTGGCCGTCGCGGTGGGCGCCGAAGGCTCGGAAGCTCAGGTTGCCCGAAATCTTCGAAATTCCGCGACGCGCTGTCAATGACGCCCTGAAGTTCGAACGTAGGCGGATGGACAGACTGGCTGCGTGAAGCTGTTGGTAGACAACAATCTACCCCCCCGCTTGGCGCGAGCACTGGATACCCTCTTCGAGCCAGATCACCGCGTCGCCGCCCTCCGAGACAAGTTCGGGCGCTCGGATTTGAAGGACGAGGAGTGGATTCCTGTCTTGGGACGCGAGGGAGAGTGGGCGGTCCTCTCGGCCGACCTCGCCATCGCGAAGAAGAAGCCTTCCCGCGATCTCTTCCTCAAGAGCGGCTTGGTTGGCTTCTTCCTAGCTCCTGCCGTGCAGCGGTTGGCCCTGCCACTTCAGACCGCCCGCATTCTGCGCATGTGGGCGGCCATGGTTCAACTCGCGGCGACAACAGCCAACGGTGTCTTCGAACTTGGTCAAACTGGCGACAAGTTTCGCACCATCAGCCGCTGAGTTCTACCCTGCTGGCTTCCTTTACGACCGCACCTTGACGAAGCTGCCCGGCGCGTCCTCCAGCGGCTTAAGCGCGCCGGCGGCGGGGTCCCGCGCCGCGACCATCTTGCCCGAGCGCTCCGCCAGCCAGGCCATCCAGGCCGGCCACCAGGAGCCGGGATGTTCGACCGCCCCGGCCATCCACTCCTCGAGGGTGGCGGGAAGAGCGTCGTTGGTCCAATGCTGGTATTTCATCGCCGCCGGGGCGTTGATCACCCCGGCGATATGGCCGGAGCCGGCGAGAGTGAACTTCGTCGGCCCGCCGAACAGGCGCGCGCCCTTGTAGACCGACCTGGCCGGGGCGATGTGGTCCTCCTTCGACGACTGGACGAAGATCGGGATCTTCACCTTGGCGAGGTCCAGCCGCTCGCCGGCCAGCACCAGCCGCCCCTTGGCCAGGGCGTTGTCGCGATAGCACTGGCGCAGGTAGAAGAGGTGCAAGGTCTTGGGCATGCGCGTCTGGTCACTGTTCCAGAACAGCAGGTCGAATGGCTTCGGCTCCTTGCCCATCAGATAGTTGTTGACGAAGAACGACCAGATGAGATCGTTGGCGCGCAGGGCGTTGAAGGTGTCGGCCATGGTCTGGCCGGCGAGCACGCCGCCGCCGGCGTCCATCCGCTGCTCGAGATCGGAGAGCCACTCGTCGTTGGCGAAGATCAAGAGGTCGCCGGCCTCGGAAAAGTCCTGCTGGGCGGCGAAGAAGGTCGCCGAGGCGATCCGCCGGTCCTTGCGCGCCGCCATGTGGGCGAGGGCGCAGGAGAGCAGCGTTCCGCCGATGCAATAGCCCACGGCGTTGATCGCCTTGACGCCGGTCTGCTCGATCACCTTGCCGACGGCCGCGTAGATGCCCTCTTCCAGGTAGTCCTCGAACGTCTTGGCGGCCAGCCTGCTGTCGGGATTGACCCAGGAGGTGACGAACACCGTGACGCCCTGGCTGGTCAGCCAACGGATCATCGAATTTTCGACGCGGAGGTCGAGAATGTAGTATTTGTTGATCCACGGCGGAAAGATCAGCAACGGTGTTTCAAACACCGTGTCGGTGGTCGGCGAGAATTGCAGCAGCTGGATCAATTCGTTCTCGAAAATCACCTTGCCCGGCGCGGTAGCGATGTTCTCGCCGACCTTGAACGGTTTGAAATCGGTCTGGCTGATGGCCAGCTGGCCGCCGCCGCGCTCGAGATCGGCGGCGAAGTTCTCCATGCCCTTGGCGATGCTCTCACCGCGGGTCTCGATCGCGGCGCGCAGCGCCGCCGGGTTGGTCAGCAGGTAGTTGCTCGGCGAGAAGGCGTCGGTCAGCGCCTGGGTGAAGAACTCGACCCGCCGCTTGTTGACCGGATCGACGCCCTCGGCCGAGTGGACGAACTGGCGCATCCAGTCGGCGGTGATCAGATAGGACTGCTTGATCACGTCGAACAGCGGATTGGCCGACCAGTCCGGATCGGTGAACCGCTTGTCGCCCTTTGCGGGCTCGGCGGCCGGCGCGGCAGTCTCGCCCATGGCCCGGCTGGCGGTGAACCGCCACAGATCGAGATAGCGGCCGAAGAGATCGGCCTGCAGGCGCACCAGCTTGCCGGGCTCGGTGGCGATTGCCCCCATCACCTCGCCCATCGCCGGACCGACGTGGAAGGGGTCGGCGCTCAGCGCCGCCGGGCGATCGGCCTGGCGCAGGGCCGCCTCGGCGATCACGCCCTGGGCGGCGACGGCGGCGCGGGCGAGGTTGGCCGACAGGGCCTCGAACGCGGCGCGCTGGTTCTCACCGAGCTCGGCCAGGGCCGCGAAGGCCGAGGCGGCGCCACCAGGGCTGTTCGCGGACTTCGAGACGGAGGGCCCGGCGGCAGGGGGCGCCGTCTCGGCCGCCCGCGTAACCGTCGCGGCCTCGGCTGGCCGCGCCTCGTCGCCGGCGCGGGGTGACTGGGCCGGCGCGGTCCTCCGGCGTTCCCTCTTGGCGCGCTTGGCGGCGGGCGAAGCCGCCTTCTTCGGTCTTGACATCTGGTCCCTTCGCCCGCCGCTCCGGTCGCCGCTTTTGCCTCGCGCGGCCCTGGCCTATGATGCTCGCTCTCATGAAAGCCTTTGGCCGCCCATTTGCAATCACCCTCGCGGCCCTCGCCGCGAGCCTGGGGGCGAGCGCGGCGTCGGCGGCGGCCAGCGGCTATCCAAGCTTCTGCGCCATCCCGCCGACCCCGACCGGCGTGCGATCGCCGCCGGCGTTCAAGGCGGCGGTGGTCCAGGTGCGGCTGGCCGGCCGCGACCTCGGCCGGCGGACGGCGCCGGCTACCTGGTCGCTGTATGACACGGACGCCTTCGCCGAGCAGGCCCGCGCCGAAGCGGCCCCGCCGCCGCCCATCCCCGGCGACGATATCGAGGCGGCCGCCTTCGCCGCCGCCGCCCGCGCCGCGGTCAAGCCGCCGCGGCGGTAAGGACGCGATGCCGCCCGAGTTCCACCGCATCGCGCGGCTGCCGCCCTATGTCTTCGAGGAGGTGAACCGGCTCAAGGCGCGGCTTCGCCGAGAGGGCGTCGACATCATCGACTTCGGGATGGGCAATCCCGACATGCCGACGCCGCCGCACATCGTCGACAAGCTGGTGGAGGCGGCGCGCGATCCGAAGGCGGGACGCTATTCCGCCTCGCGCGGCATCGCCGGCCTGCGCCGCGCCATGGCCGGCTACTACCAACGCCGCTTCGGCGTGACGCTCGATCCGGAAACCGAGGTGGTCGCCACGCTGGGCTCGAAGGAGGGGTTCGCCAACCTCGCCCAAGCGATCACCGCGCCGGGCGATGTGATCCTCTGTCCCGACCCGGCCTATCCGATCCACGCCTATGGCTTCATCATCGCCGGCGGGGTGATCCGCCCAGTGCCCGCCACTTCGCCAGAGGCTTATCTCGCCGGCGCCGCCGACGCCGCGAAGGGCGCCGCGCCGCCGGCCAAGGTCCTGGTGGTCAGCTATCCCTCCAACCCGACCGCGCAGTGGGTCGATCTCGATTTTTATCGCGAAGTCGTCGCGCTGGCGCGCCGTCACGACATGCTGGTGCTGTCGGACATCGCCTATTCGGAGATCTATTTCGACGACAACCCGCCGCCGTCGATCCTGGAGGTGGAGGGCGCGCGCGACATCGCCGTCGAGGTCAATTCCCTGTCCAAGACCTTCGCCATGGCCGGCTGGCGGGTCGGGATGGCGGTGGGCAATGCGCGGCTGTGCGCCGCCTTGGCCCGGGTGAAGTCCTACCTCGACTACGGCGCCTTCCTGCCGATCCAGGTGGCGGCGACGGCGGCGCTGAATGGGCCGGACGACTGCGTGGCGGCGATCCGCGCCACCTACCGGTCGCGCCGCGATGTGCTGGTCGAGGCCATGGGCCGGGCGGGATGGAATATTCCGCCGCCGCCCGCCTCGATGTTTGCTTGGGCGCCGCTGCCGCCGGCCTTCGCCGCTGAAGGCTCGATGGCCTTCGCCAAACGGCTGATCGAGGAGGCCGGGGTGGCGGTCTCGCCCGGCCTGGCGTTCGGCGAAAATGGCGAGGGCTTCGTGCGCATCGGCCTCGTCGAGAACGAGCAGCGCATCCGCCAGGCGGCGCGCAACGTGCGGCGTCTGCTCGAAGGCGCCGCTCCCCCATGTCTCGCCCGCGAATCGGAGAAGGGGGACGCCGCGGAGGAGGAGGGGGCAAGCCGCCACCCGCCGCTGGCCGCCGTGAACGGCTGAGGGCGCTCGCGATGACGCGCCTCTGGCGGGTCGGGCTCGCCGGCCTCGGATCGGTCGGCATAGGCCTCGCCGGCCTGATCGCCGCGCGACCCGCCTATCCGCCGGCCGGCGGCGAGGTGCGACTCTCCGGGGTCAGCGCCCGCGACCGCACCCGCCGCCGTGAACGCGATGTCTCGCACCTGCCTTGGTTCGACGACCCGGTCGATCTGGCGGTGTCGCCGACCAACGACATCTTCGTCGAGCTGATCGGCGGCTCGGAGGGGCCGGCGCGGGCGGCGGTGGAGGCGGCGCTGGAGATCGGCAAGCCGGTGGTCACCGCCAACAAGGCTCTGATCGCCCTTCATGGCGCGCGGCTGGCGACGATCGCCGAGCGATCCGGCGCGCCTCTGTTGTTCGAGGCCGCGGTGATGGGCGGCACGCCGGCGGTCAAGCTGATCCGCGAATGCCTGTGCGGCGATGAGATCGCCGCCATCTCCGGGGTGCTGAACGGCACCTGCAACTTCATCCTGAGCCGCATGGAGGCGGCCGGCGTCGCCTTCGCCGATGCCTTGGGCGAGGCGCGGGCGCTCGGTTACGCGGAGGCCGATCCCAGCTTCGATGTCGGCGGCCGCGACGCCGCGCACAAGATCGTCATCCTCGCGGCCCTGGCGTTTGGCCGCGCGCCGAGCTTCGCGGCGACGGCGATCGAGGGGATCGCGGCGGTCGATCCGCTGGACATCCGCCTCGCCGGGCTGATGGGCTACCGCCTGCGCCTGCTCGCCCAGGCGGCGCGCGCCGGCGAAGGGGTGACCACCCGGGTCGGCCCGACCCTGCTGCCGCGCGCCCATCCCCTGGCGGTGGTCGAGGGGGTGACCAACGCCCTGGCGATCGAGGCGCGGTGGTCCGGCCGGATCGTTCTCGAGGGCGCCGGCGCCGGCGGCGGCGCGACGGCGGCCGCGGTCGCCGCCGACATCGCCGATGTGATCGCCGGGGCCCGGCGGCCGGTTTTTCAGGCGCCGGCATCGCGGCTGCGCGGCTGGGGCCCGGACGGGCTCGAGGCGGCCGCCGCGCGCCCCGCGGAACGACTCTACGTCCGGCTGCGAGTGCGAGACGAGTCGGGCGTTATCGCCGCGGTGAGCGAGGTGCTGGCGCACGAGGGCGTCTCGATCGAGGCCTTGCTGCAGCGACCGGTCGACGGCGTCGAGGGCGTCCCGGTGGCGATGACCACCCACCCGGCCGCGCCGGAACGGCTGGCGTCGGCGCTCGACCGGCTCGCCGCCCTGGCGCCGCTGCTGGAGCCGCCGCGCGCCTATCCGATCGCCTCGCCGTGAGCGCGGCGGCGCGAATCCCGCCATACTGACGCTCGAGCCACAAGGAGCCGCCCGCGATGACCGAAACGACGCTCGACCGCCAGCTGGTCATGGAGGCGGCGCGGGTCACCGAGGCCGCCGCCCTGTCGGCGTGGCGGCTGGTCGGCCGCGGCGATGAGAAGGCCGCCGATCAGGCGGCGGTCGACGCCATGCGCCAGGCGTTCAACGCGCTCGCCATCGATGGGACGATCGTGATCGGCGAGGGCGAGCGCGACGAGGCGCCGATGCTGTACATCGGCGAGAAGGTCGGCACGGGCCAGGGGCCGGCGATCGACATCGCTCTCGACCCGCTGGAGGGCACCACCCTTACCGCCAAGGCCATGGCCAACGCCCTGGCGGTGCTGGCGCTCGCGCCGCCCGGCGGCCTGCTGCACGCGCCGGATACCTACATGGACAAGATCGCCTGCGGCCCTGGCTATGCGGACGGGACGATCGACCTCGACCGCTCGCCGGCCGAGAACGTCGCCGCCCTCGCCGCCGCCAAGGGCGTCGAAGCCGGCGATATCACGGTCTGCATCCTCGACCGGCCGCGCCACGCCGAGATCATCGCCGACGTGCGCCGCGCCGGCGCGCGCATCCACCTGATCACCGACGGCGACGTCGCCGGGGTGATGAACACCGCCGATCCGGCGACCGGCATCGATCTCTATCTCGGCCAGGGCGGCGCGCCCGAGGGGGTGCTGGCGTGCGCGGCGCTCAAGTGCGTCGGCGGCCAGTTCCAGGGCCGGTTGGTGTTCCGCAACGCCGACGAGAAGGCCCGCGCCCGCTCGCATGGCGTCGAGGACTTGGATCGCAAATATTCGCTGCACGACATCGTGCCGGGCGACGCGATCTTCGCCGCCACCGGAGTCACTCCCGGCGCGCTGCTGGGCGGCGTGCGGGTCGAAAAGGGGTTCGTCCACACCCACACCCTGGTGATGCACGCCGCCAGCGGCGCCAGCCACGAGGTGCGGACCCGGCGGCGCGCGTGAGCGCCGTGGGCGCGGAAGCTTTCCTTGGCGTCGCCCGGTCGGTGGGCGGCCGCGCCTGGCGCGAGCGACCGGCCGACCCGGCGATCGTGAGCGCCCATCGGCTCGGCCTCTCGCTGTGCGAGCCCTTGGCCCGGGCGATGGCCTCGCGCGGCATCGGCGCGGCCGACGGCGAGAGTTTCCTCCGCCCGACGCTCAAGGCGCTGTTCCCCGATCCCTCCAGCTTCGCGGGCATGGACGCCGCCGCCGCGCGGCTGACCGACGCCCTCGAGCAGGGCGACAAGGTGGTGGTGTTCGCCGACTACGATGTCGATGGCGCCGCCAGCGCCGCCCTGCTGATCCGCTGGTTCCGGGCGCTGGGCCGCGAGATCGACCTCTACGTCCCGGACCGGCTGACCGAAGGCTATGGACCAAGCGCGGCGGCCTTCCGGCGCCTGAAGTCCGACGGCGCCGATCTGGTGGTGACGGTCGATTGCGGCGCGGCCGCGCACGAAGCTCTGGACGCCGCTCAGGCGATCGGCCTCGAGGTGGTGGTGATCGACCATCACCTGATGCGCGCCGCGCCGGAGGCGGGGCGAGCGATCGTCAATCCCAACCGGCCGGACTGCGTCTCGGGCCAGGGCGGCCTGGCCGCCGCGGGAGTCACCCTGGTGCTGCTGGCGGCGCTGAACCGCGAGGCGCGCCGGCGCGGGCTGTTCGAGGCTCGCGCCGCCCCGGACCTTCGCCAGTGGCTCGATCTCGCCGCCCTGGCGGCGGTCTGCGACGTGACCCGCTTCACCGGCTTCAACCGCGCCATCGTCGGCCGCGGCCTCGAGGTGATGAAGCGCTGGAGCAATCCCGGGCTTGCCGCCCTGATCGAGGCGGCCGGCGCCTCGCGCGAGCGGGTCGGCGTGTTCGAGGCCGGGTTCATTCTTGGCCCAAGGATCAACGCTGGCGGCCGGGTCGGGCGGGCCGATCTCGGGGCGCGGCTGCTCGCCACCGACGCGGCCGACGAGGCGCGGCGGATCGCCGGCGAACTGCACGACCTCAACGCCAAGCGCCGCGAGGTCGAGGGCGCGGTGCTCGCCGAGGCGATCGCCCGCATCGAGCGGCTCGGCAACCGCGGCCTCGACGATCCTATTCTCGTCGTGGACGGCGACGACTGGCATCCAGGCGTCATCGGCATCGTCGCCAGTCGCCTGCGCGAGCGCTACCGTAGGCCGGTGATCGTCATCGGGGTTGATCGCGCCGGCGACATCGGCCGCGGCTCCGGGCGCTCGCAACCCGGGATCAATCTCGGCGCCCTGGTGCAGGAGGCGTACGAAGCGGGCCTGCTGCTGACCGGCGGCGGCCACGCCATGGCCGCCGGGCTCAGCCTGCGCCCCTCGTCCACGCCCGAGTTGCGCGCCTTCCTGTGCGAGCGGCTGGCGCAAGGGCCGGCCGGCGCCGCCGGCGACTGGCTGGACATCGACGCCCTGTCGACCGCCGCGGGAGCGCGCGGCCTCCACGAGACCTTCGCGGCCCTGGCGCCATTCGGTCCGGGCAATCCCGAGCCGGTCGTCGCCCTCGCGGACGTCTCGCCGGTCGGCGCGCGCCCGATGCGCGGCGGTCACCTGCGGCTCAGCCTCGTCGACGACGCCGGCGCGCGGCTGCCGGCGATCGCCTGGCGGTGCGCCGATACGCCGCTCGGCGCGCGGCTCGCCGCCGGCGGGGGGGCGATCCACGTCGCCGGGCGCCTGCGGCTCGACGACTGGCAGGGCCGCCAGTCCATGCTGCTGGAGATCGACGACGCCGCCGATCCGAGGGCGCGCTGAGGCTCCTCACGCCCACCTTCGTCGCGGCGCTCGTCGCCGCGCTCCATTGCTCCGCTTGGCGACCACCTCGCGGTCTGGAGGCTGAAGATCGGCGCCGCGCGCCTCGCCATGACGATTGCGGAAGAGGGCTCGCCCTCGCCTTGCGTGGCGCGCGCCATCCGCGCTATCGGGCCGGCTTCGCGCGACGAAGGGCCCTTCGTCTATCGGTTAGGACATCAGATTTTCAATCTGGGAAGAGGGGTTCGAACTCCCCTAGGGCCTGCCATGCCGCCCATCCTCAAAGGGGCGCCATTGACGCGCGGACGGTTGGTGTGAAAGTGGCGGCTTGAACGGTCTCGAGCGCTTGGCTCCATTGTCAGACCGTCGCGCCAGGGCTGAGGGGCCGATGTCGGTTTCTGATAGTGACGGTTCGCCGGCCGACGCCGAGAGCGTCCGGATCAGCGGCAAGGTCAAGTGGTTCGACGCCGGCAAAGGCTACGGCTTCGTCGTTCCCGACGATGGCGCGCGCACCGGCGTCAAGGACATCCTGCTGCACGTCTCGTCGCTGCGCGGCATGGGCCGCGAGGGCGCGGGCGAAGGCGCGACGATCGTCTGCGACGTGATCAAGAAGCCCAAGGGCTGGCAGGTCTCCGAAATCCATGAGTTGAACGAAACCGACGCGCCGCCGGCGCGCGAGCGTGGCCGCCCGCCGTTCAGCCCTCGTGGCGACCGGCCTTCGGGCGATCGGCCTCACGGCGAGCGCTCCGGCGGCGATCGGCCGCCAGGGGATCGGTTCGTGGGCGATCGGCCTCCAGGTGATCGGTTCGGGGGCGATCGGCCGCACGGCGAGCGTTTTGGCGCAGAGCGATCCCCGAGGCGAGATGGCCCCGGCCGCCGGCCGGAGTTCCAGGCGACCCGGGGGCCGGTAACCTCGGCGCGCCGCGGGCCGCGGCCGGTGCTTGGCCAGCACGGCCCGTTCGAGCGGGCGAAGGTGAAGTGGTTCAACCGCGCCAAAGGTTACGGCTTCGTGGTGCGGGAACTGACCTCCGGCGATATCTTCGTCCACATCGAGACGCTGCGCCGCGGCGGGCTCGAAGACCTCCAGCCGGGCGACGACGTCAAGGTGCGGTTCGCCGAGGGGCCCAAGGGCCTGGTGGTCGCCGAGATCGCCCTCGACAAGGAATGAAGGCGCGCCGCCTTATCGTGGCCGCCGGCCTCGCCTCGCTCGGGGCGGCGGCGGCGGCGCTCGCCCATGGCCTCAGGGTCGAACCTCTGACCATCCATACGGCCGGCCGCTTGGCCCATTTTCAGGTCGAGATCGCCGACAACGACGCGACGCGCGAGCACGGCCTGATGTTTCGCAAGTCGCTCGCGCCGGACCGCGGCATGCTGTTCGACTTCAAGCAGCCGCGCTACGTCGCCTTCTGGATGAAGAACACGCTCATCCCTCTCGACATGCTGTTCATCGATAAGGATGGCGTGGTGGTTTCGATCGCGCGGAACGCGACGCCGCTCTCCGACACGCCGATCCCCTCTGGCGCGGCGGTGCTGGGCGTGCTCGAGATCGCCGGCGGCCGGGCGGCGGCGATCGGCGCTCTGCCGGGCGACAAGGTGGACGAGCGGATCTTCCACCATTGAGCGAGGCGCCAGGGGTCGCCGCCTCGCCGCCGGAAGGCTTCGTGCCGACACCGACGCGCGGGCCATTCACCCGTCACAATGGGCCGATGTACCACCGGCCGACGGCGGCCGGCGTCGAACAGGCCTTCTTCGTCGAGCCGCGGCATTGCAACAGCTTTGGCTTGATCCACGGCGGCATGCTGGCCACCTTTCTGGACGGCCTTCTGGCCAACGCGGCGGCGCGGGAGAGCGGCCTCGCGCCGGTGACGATGCAGCTGTCCCTCAGTTATCTCGGCATGGGCCGGGCTGGCGCCTGGGTGACCGGCGAAGCGCGCGTCACACGACTGGCGCGCGAGGTCGCCTTCGCCGAGGGGTTCGCGCGCATGGCCGATCGCGACCTGGCCCGCGCCAGCGGCGTCTTCCGGCTGATGAAGCCGCGGCGCTGACCCTGGCTCGCGTTGCGCCGTCCGGCGACGCGTGGCAAAGGCGGCGGCCTCGCGTCGGACGGATCGCCGGCCGAGGGCGGGGCGTGGCGCAGCCTGGTAGCGCATCTGCTTTGGGAGCAGAGGGTCGCAGGTTCGAATCCTGCCGCCCCGACCACCGGCGGCCGACGCGAGTCGCGGTTTGAGAGGAGCCCCGCTTCGTCATGCTCGCCAGAATCGGCCAGCCCGAGAAGAGCGCCATGCAGTCGGGCAAGGCGCGCACCGATGCCTGGGAACTACGCTTCGAGGCAAGCGCCGCCCTGCGTCCCGATCCGCTGATGGGCTGGACGACGACCACCGACACGACCGGGCAGGTGCGCCTGCTGTTCGACACCCGCGACCAGGCGATCGACTACGCCCGCCGCCATGGCATCGCCTTCGAGGTGACCACCGAAGGCCAACCGTCCAAGCCGATCATCCGCGCCTACGCCGACAACTTCGCCGCCGACCGCAAAGTCCCGTGGACGCACTGAGGCCGCGCGCCGACCCCGTAGCTCAGCTGGATAGAGCATCCGCCTTCTAAGCGGACGGTCGCAGGTTCGAGCCCTGCCGGGGTCGCCATCGCCGGGGGTGAACGTAAGCTGATGGCTGGCCGCAAGCTCAAGGTATTCCAAGCGCAATTCGGCTTCTTCGACACTGTGGTCGCCGCTCCCAGCCAGGCCGCGGCGCTGCGCGCCTGGGGCACGCATCAGAATCTGTTCGCGAGCGGCGAGGCCAGGGTCGCGACGGACGCGGCCGCCGCGGCCGCCGCGCTCGCTCACCCAGAGACGCCGCTGCGCCGCGCCGTCGGCTCCGGCGATCCCTACCAGCTCGAGCCCAAAAGTCTGCCGAAGGTCCCCGATGCGCCCAAGCCGAAGTCGGCGCGACCAGCGGCCAAAGCCGAGCCCGCGGCTGCGGCCGAACCAGCACCGGACAGGCGCCGGCTCGACGCCGCGGAGGCGGCGCTGCGCAAGCTCAACGAGGCGCGCAAACGCGAGGAGGCGGATTTCCGCCGCCGCCAGGACGCGCTCGACAAGGAGACCGCCAAGGCGCAGAGCGCCTACGCGGACTGCCTCGAGGCGGCGATGGCCGCCGTCGAAGCGGCGCGGCAGGCGTATAGACAGACTGGCGGGCGAGATTGATCACATGAACGGGGCTCGTCCGGGTGCGCGGAGGTCAAGCCGGCCTGCGGGCTCCCAATCGAATAGGCTGGCAGAGCGCCGGATGTCAGGTTCATGGCGCGAGGCTTGCGACGGCTCGCGACCCGTTGCAGACGCAAGTGCGTGGTGTCAGGCTTCTTTGATGTCACGCCTGCGCTCGCCTGTGGCGGCATACATCGCCTCCGCCGCACTCGCTGGCCTCAGCTCGGTCATCGGCCTCTTCGCGCTGGCGGCGCACAACATTGAGCCAAGCCCACTTTTAGATCGGGAGCAGGTCCGGAACGTTCTGTTCAACTTCAGCTTCTACTGCGGGCTGTTCTGGGTGCTTGGCCTTGTATGGTCGCTGCCATTCAGGAAGGTGGCGCAATCCATCTTGGAAAATAACAGGTTCAGGCCGGCCATCGTGTATGGCTTGGCGGGAGCCGGGTCGGGCCTCAGCGGGGTCGGTGCGGCACTCTGGCTTGGTTCATCTTTGTCAGGTGACCTTGCCCCGGCAACCTGGCTCTCATACTGCCTGTTGGTGGCGAGTTCGGGCCTGCTCGCCGGGATGTTCTACTCTTGGTGTCTCAGACGGCAGCAGCTTGCTTGAGCCCGCTTTCCAAAACACAGCCGAGGTTCGCGGCGTCTGCTTCCGACCGCGTGGAGGGCCACCCGCAACTCCACGCCGTGGATCCCGCGCTACCCTGGGAGCGCTCTCAGAGCCTGGTCCAGGTCCGCCACCAGATCCTCCGCGTCCTCCAGCCCGATCGCCAGGCGGATCACTGGGCCGCTGAAGGGTGAACCGCCGGGGCGCACGACGAATTGCGGGTCGCTCGCCAGGGCCAGGCTCTCGAAGCCGCCCCAGGAGAAGCCGAGGCCGAAAATACGCAAGGCGTCGAGGAAGGCGTTGACGGCGGATGCGGGGGCGGGGCGCAGTTCGACGCCGAAGAGGCCGGCGGCGCCGGTGTAGTCGCGCCGCCACAGCGCATGATCCGGCGATGAGGGGAGGGCGGGGTAGAGCACCCGCGCCACCTGGGGCCGCGTCTCCAGCCAGGCGGCGATTTTCAGCGCGCTCTCCTGGTGGCGGGCGAGGCGAACGGGGAGGGTGCGCAGGCCGCGCAGCATCTGATAGGCGTCGTCGGGCGGCGACCGCCCAGCCGAAATCCCACACCGATTGATCGAGCCTGGCGCAGATCGCCCGGTCGCGGGCGGCCGCCGAGCCCATGAAGATATCGGCGTGACCGCCGACGTATTTGGTGAGCGCCTGGACCGAGATGTCCACGCCATGCGCCAAGGGCTTGAAGTAGAAGCCGGCGGCCCAGGTGTTGTCCATCAGGGTGAGCACGCCGCGCGCGCGGGCGAGGGCGGCGATCGCCGGCGCGTCCTGCATCTCGAAGCTGAGCGAGCCGGGCGACTCAAGCACGATGAGACGCGTCGCCGGCCCAGCCATCGCCAGCAGGTCGTCTGGCGTCAGCCGCGGTTCGTAATAGCGCACCCCGACGCCGAAGCGGCCGAGCACCCGGGCGCAGAACCGTCGGGTCGGCTTGTACACCGCCTCGGTGACCAGAACCTCATCGCCGGCCGCGACGACCGCCATGATCGCCGCCGTCATCGCCGCGAGGCCGGAGGGGAACAGGCACACCGCGCGCGCCTGCTCCAGCTCGGCGAGAGCCTCGGCGAGCGCCGCCTGCGTCGCCAGGCCGCCGCGACCATAGGTGGGCCGGCTTTCGTCGTAGAGGCTGGCGGCATCCGGCAGCAGCACGGTCGAGCCGCGCTCGACGGGCGGACCGACGGTGCGGCCGCACGGCCCTTCCGATCGGCCGGCGCGGATGGTCCGGGTCGCCGGCCCGGTCACCGCGCCGCTCCGGTCTCGATCGGCAGGTGATGCAGCGCCCCCCATTCGCTCCACGATCCATCGTAGAGCGCCGTCGGCTCTCGACCGAGCCGCGCCAAGGCCAGCGCCAGAATTGCGGCGGTGACCCCCGAGCCGCAGGTGGTCCACACCGGCCGGGCGAGATCGACGCCGGCGGCGGCGAAGCGAGCGGCGAGATCGTCCGCGGAGCGCAAGCGCCCCTCCGCATCCACCACCTCGTCCCACGGGAGATTGGCGGAGCCGGGAATGTGACCGGAGCGCAGCCCCGGCCGCGGCTCGGGCGCCTCGCCGGCGAAGCGGGCGCGGCCGCGGGCGTCGACCGCGCGCGCCGCCCTCGTGTCGAGGTTGTCGGCCACCTGTTTGGCCGAGCGAACCCAGTCCGGTTCGAGCCTCGCGGTGAAATCCCCCTGTGCTGCGATCGTCGGCCCGCCGCTCGCCAATGGCCGGCCCTCGGCGCGCCACGCCGGCAGGCCGCCGTCGAGCACGAACGTCTCGGCCTTGCCGAAGGCGCGGAACATCCACCAAAGCCGCGCCGCCGAGAACAGGCCGTGCGCGTCATAGACCACCACCAGCCCATCGCGCTTCACGCCGGCCGCTCGCGCCCACGCCTGAAATTGATCGGCCGGCGGCAGCATGTGCGGCCAGGGGCTCGCCAAGTCGCGCACCACCTCCAGATCGAAAAAGCGGGCGCCGGGTATGTGGGCGGCAAGGTATTCGGCGTGGGGATCGCGCCCGCTCGTCGGCATGTGCCAGCTGGCGTCGAAGACGCTCACGGCGGGATCGCCGAGCCGCTCCGCCAGCCATGCGGCGGAGACCATTGGGTCCGTCACAGCCATGGCGGGGTGGGGAGGCCGCGCCCGGCGAGGAAGTCCGGATTGTAGAGCTTGCGCTGATAGCGCGCGCCGTGGTCGCAGAGCAGGGTCACGATCGTGTGGCCGGGGCCGAGTTCGCGGGCGAGCCGGATGGCGCCGGCGACGTTGACGCCGGTGGAACCGCCCATCGCCAGCCCGTCGGTTCGCGCCAGGTCATAGAGGGTGGTCAGCATTTCGGCGTCATCGATGCGCCAGGCTCGGTCGACCCGCAAGCCTTCGAGGTTGGCGGTGATCCGCCCCTGGCCGATGCCCTCGG
This sequence comes from uncultured Alphaproteobacteria bacterium, assembly GCA_963752245.1. GTDB lineage: Bacteria > Pseudomonadota > Alphaproteobacteria > Caulobacterales > Caulobacteraceae > Acaudatibacter. Next base: position 690,979 of record CAVVXO010000004.1, on the reverse strand, counting down.
TGATCGACCCGCCCTCGGCCTTCAACTCGCCGCGCGTGTACCACTCGAAAAGCGCCGCCCCCGGCGGGTCGGCGAGGCCGATGATCACGGCGGGGTTTTCGGAACGCAGGGCTTCGGCGACTCCAGCCAGCGTGCCGCCGGTGCCTACGGCGCTGACGAACCCGTCGATGCGCCCGTCGGTCTGGCGCCAGATCTCCGGCCCGGTGGTCGTCGCGTGCGCCGCGCGGTTTGCAAGATTGTCGAATTGATTGGCCCACATCGCGCCGGCCGGCTCGCGCGCGTTCAGTTCCTCCGCCAAGCGGCCGGAATAGCGCACGTAGTTGTCCGGGTTGCGATAGGGGACCGCGTCGACTTCGACGAGTTCGGCCCCGGCGAGACGGATGGCGTCCTTTTTCTCCTGGCTCTGGGTGCGCGGGATGACGATGACGGCGCGATATCCCAGGGAGGCGCACACCATGGCGAGCCCAATCCCGGTGTTGCCGGCGGTCCCTTCGACCACCCGCCCGCCGGGCCGAAGCGCGCCGCGCCGCTCGGCGTCGCGGACGATCGCCAGCGCCGCGCGATCCTTCACCGAGCCGCCCGGGTTCATGAACTCCGCCTTGCCAAGGATCTCGCATCCGGTGGCGGCGCTCGGACCCGCGAGCCGAATCAACGGCGTCTCGCCAATGGCGTCCAGCACGCTGGCGGCGATGGCGAGGCGAGGCATGGCGGAGGGTTAAGGCTTCGGCCCCCTGGGTTGGCAAGGGCGCCGCCCCTCTCCCGCTCAATCTACCGTCATCGCCGGGCTCGTCCCGGCGATCCACGCCGCCGCCCGCGACGGTTCACCAAGTTGGTCCGTGGATCGCCGGCCCTGGCGGCCGGCGATGACGGTAGGGGGTGGGGTCACGGCCGGGCGAGCGACAGTTGCACCACATTGGTGCGTTCGGTGCGCATGCCCGCCTCGCAGTAGCTGAGGTAAAAGCGCCATAGCAGGCGGAAGCGTTCGTCGAAGCCCTGGGCGCGGATCTCCTCCCAGGCGGCCTCGAAGCGGCGGCCCCATTCGGCGAGGGTGCGGGCGTAGGCGTCGCCGAAACGGCGGATTTCGCGCCACTCGAGGCCGGCGCGGGCGGTCTCCTGGCGCAGGCGGGTTTCGCTCGGCAGCATGCCGCCGGGGAAAATGTAGCGCCGCAGGAAGTCCGAGCGCCGGCGATAGAGGCTGAACAGCTCGTCCCTGATGGTGATCACCTGCAGGGCGGCGAGGCCGCCCGGCCGCAGAACCTCGTGCGCCTTGGCGAAGAAGGCCGGCCAGTAGCGTTCGCCGACCGCCTCGAACATCTCGATCGAGGCGAGCTTGTCGAACGGCCCGGCGATGTCGCGGTAGTCGCACAGGCGCACCTCGGCGCGATCGGCGAGACCCTGCTCGAACAGCCGTCGGCGGGCGAACTCGGCCTGGGCCGGCGAGATAGTCAGGGCCGTCACGCGCGCCCCACGCACCTTGGCGGCGTATTCGGCGAAGCCGCCCCAACCGCAGCCGATCTCCAGCACGTGCTCGCCGCCGCGCAGATGGATCCGGTCGGCGAGAGCGGCGTACTTGGCTTGCTGCGCCGCCTCCAGCGGCTCGCGACCGCTGGCGAACACCGCCGAGGAATAGGTCATCGTCGGGTCCAGCCAGGCGGCGTAGAAGGCGTTGCCGAGATCGTAGTGGGCGTGGATGTTGCGGCGCGAGCCGCCGCGGGTGTTGCGGCGCGTCAGATCAGCCAGACGGGCCAGGCCGCTAATCAGAGGATTGCCGGTGACGAGGCGGCCCAGGGCGTCGAAGTTGGCGGTGAAGGCGCAGAGCAGCGCCGAGAGATCGGGCGTTTCCCACTCGCCGGCCATGTAGCCCTCGCCAAAGCCGACGTCGGCGCCGCCCAGCACCCGTGCGACGAAGCGGTAGTCGCGCACGATCATCTCGCCGGCGGGACCTTCCTCCTGGCCGACGATGTCGATTCGCTCGCCGCCCGGCAGCGTCACGCCCAGCGCCCCGTATCGCCAGCCGTGATGAGCCAGGAGGGCGCCGGTGCGAAAGAGGCGCGGCGCCCGGCGAAAGGCGGGGCTCGTGGCCCAGGCGGGCAGGGGATCGGCCGCGGCCATGATGAGTCAGCCTCCTCCGTTGAAATCGCCGGCCGGCGCAAGCGCGCGGAAGGCGGCGAGCGCCCGGGCTCGGGCCTCGGCGTGATCGACGATCGGCGCCGGATAGGTCTCGCCCAGCCGGACGCCGGCGGCCGCCAGGGTCGAGGCCTCGCCGCTCCACGGCTCGTGAATGATCTCGTCGCCGAGGCCGGCGAGTTCGGGAACCCAGCGGCGGACGAAGGCGCCCCTTGGATCGTGCCGCCGGCCCTGCAGCACCGGGTTGAAGATACGGAAATACGGCGCGGCGTCGGCGCCGCAGCCGGCCACCCACTGCCAGTTGCCGGCGTTGTTGCCGCGGTCGGCGTCGACCAGGGTGTCCCAGAACCAGCGCTCGCCTTCGCGCCAGTCGATCAACAGGTGCTTTACCAGGAAGGAGGCGGCGACCATCCGCAGGCGATTGTGCATCCAGCCGGTGGCCCACAACTGGCGCATGGCGGCGTCGACGATCGGATAGCCTGTAAGGCCCCGGCGCCACGCCTCCAAGCCGCGAGGATCGTCGCGCCAGGCGAAGGCGGCGAACCCTGGCCGCAGCGGCCGCCGGTCCATGTCGGGATGATCGAACAGCAGGTGCTGGCAGAATTCCCGCCAGGCGAGTTCGCGCTCGAACGACTCGACATCGCGCTCCCCGACGCCCGCCGCCCCGCGTTCATGGGCCGCGCGCGCCGCCGCCAGCGCCCGAGCCGGCCCGACCTCGCCGAAGTGCAGGTGCGGCGACAGGCGCGAGGAGCCCTCGAGATCGGGGCGTTCGCGGCCTTCCGGGTAGCCGGCCAGCCCCGTCTCGACGAAGCGCGCAAGGCGCGCGGCCGCCCCCGCTTCGCCCGGCGTCCAGTCGGAAAAGCCGCCGGACCAGTCCGGCTTGGCCGGGTGCAGTCCCCAGCGATCCAAGGTCTCGGCGGCGGCGGGCTCGCCGACGAGCTCGAGGCTCGCGAGCCGCTCCGGCGCGGCCTGGCGCGCCGTAAGGTCGAGGCGCGCGCGAAGCGCCCGCCAAAACGGCGTGAAGACCTTGTAGCCCTGGCCGGCGCCGGTGCGCAGGCTGGCCGGGTCGGCCAGCAGCGTCGCATTGCCGGGCGCCGCCTCGACCCCGGCGGCGCGCAGGTCCGCGGCCAGGGCGTCGTCGCGGATCAGGAGGTCGCGCTCGTAGTCTCGATTCCACGACACCTGGCCGGCGCCGACCGTCCTCGCCATCTCGGGAACGATCCGCGCCGGATCGCCGCGCCGCAGGATCAGCCGGCCGCCGCGCCGCCGCAGGTCGGCATCCAGGGCTCGCAGGCTCTTCTCCAGCCACCAGCGCGACGCGGCGCCCATCGGCCGCGCCGCCGGGCCCTCGTCGAGGATGTAGAGGAAGGCGGTCGGGCCGCGCGCCGCCGCCGCGACCGTCGGGTTGTCGGCCAGGCGCAAGTCGCGCCGGAACCACGCCAGACTTGGCCGTCCGCTCGCCATCGCCCGCTGGAATCCACCCCTCGCGAGGCGACGAACCGCCTCGAAGGCTTTATACGCGAGGCCCTGACGCTTGGATGGAGACTCATGTGGTCGACCGACGGCCAACAGCGTCCTCCCCCTTGACGGGTGAGGGGGACCACCGAAGGCGATGGAGCGGGCGGCGCCCGGCATGACACCGGCAGCCCTGATCGAGTTGGCCGCGCCGGGCGGCGCGCCGGCGCGGTTCGGCAACGCCGCGCCGCTCGCCTTCATCGCCGGGCCGTGCCAGCTGGAGAGCCGCGCCCAGGCCCTGGAGACGGCGACCATCCTGCGCGACATCGCCGCGCGTCTCGGCGTCGGGTTGATCTACAAAACCTCGTTCGACAAGGCGAACCGCACCAGCGTATCTTCGGCGCGCGGCATCGGCCTGATCGAAGCGCTGCCGATCTTCGCCGAGATCCGCGAGACCGTCGGCGTGCCGGTGCTCACCGACGTCCACTTACCCGCGCAGTGCTCGCCGGTGGCCGAGGCGGTCGACGTGCTGCAGATCCCGGCCTTCCTCTGCCGCCAGACTGACCTCGTGGTGGCGGCGGCCCGGACGGGCCGGGTCGTGAACGTCAAGAAGGGGCAGTTCCTCGCCCCTTGGGATATGAAGAACGTCGTCCAGAAGATTGTTTCGGCGGGCAATCCGAACGCCATGGTCACCGAGCGCGGCGCCTCGTTCGGCTACAATACTCTCGTCAGCGACATGCGCGCCTTGCCGATCCTCGCCAGGATCGGCTGCCCGGTGATCTTCGACGCCACCCATTCGGTGATGAAGCCCGGCGGCGAGGGCGACCGCTCGGGCGGCGAGCGCGAGTTCGTGCCGGTGCTGGCGCGGGCGGCGGTGGCGGTCGGCGTGGCCGGCGTCTTTATCGAGACCCATCCCGATCCGGACAATGCGCCATCGGACGGCCCGAACATGGTGCCGCTCGCCGAGTTCGAGGCCTTGGCGTGTGAGCTGATGGCGTTCGACGCCCTGGCCAAGCGGCGCGCCGCGTGATCGAGCCGACCCGGCTGAGCGCCTGCCTCGAGGCCATGGCCGGCGTGCCGGTGCTGGTCGTCGGCGACGTGATGCTCGATCGGTTCATCTATGGCGACGTCGCCCGGGTGTCGGCTGAAGCGCCGATTCCGGTGCTGGCGCACACCCGCGAGATCGCCATGTTGGGCGCCGCCGGCAATGTCGCGCGTAACATCGCCGCCCTCGGCGGCCGCGCGAGCCTTGTTGGTCTCACGGGGACGGACCGTCCGGCCGAGGAGGTGGCGAGCCTCATCGCCGCCGAACCCCGTCTCGAGGCGCGGCTGATCGCCGATTCGTCGCGGCCGACGACCCTCAAGACCCGCTTCGTGGCCGCCGGCCAGCAGCTGCTGCGCCTCGACGTCGAATCGACCGAGCCCGCCGGCGGCGAGGTCGAGAGCCGGCTGGCGGCGGCGGCCGCGCCGCGCGGCGCGCGGGCTATCCTCATTTCCGACTACGGCAAGGGAGCGGTGACGCCGACCGTGCTGGCCGCCTGCCGCGCCGCCGCCGATCGCCTCGGCGCGCCGATCCTCGTCGACTCCAAGGCTGCCGCCTTCGATCATTACGGGGCGGTCGACCTGATAAAGCCGAACGCCGCCGAGCTCAGCCGCGCCACCGGCCTGCCGACCGAGTCCGACGCGCAGGTCGAGGCGGCGCTCGCCCGCGCCCTGGCGCTCACCACCTGCGGCGCCATCCTGGTCACCCGCGCCGCCCGGGGCATGAGCCTCGCCGAGCGTGGCGGCGCCGTCCGCCACGTCCGCCGTCCGCCGCCCGAGGTGTTCGACACCGCCGGGGCCGGCGACACGGCGCTGGCCGCCATCGGCCTGGCGCTCGCCGCCGGCGTTCCGCTGGCCGAGGCGGTGGACGTCGCCCTGCTCGCCGCCAGCGTCGCGGTGCGCAAGGCCGGGGTGGCCGTGGTCTCGCCGGCCGAAATCGTCGAGGCCGAGCGGCTGGCGCGCCGCGCGCCGCTCGACGGCAAGATCGTGTCGGCGACCGAGGCGGCCGCGCGGGCGGCGGCCTGGCGGGCGGCCGGGGCGCGGGTGGGCTTCACCAACGGTTGCTTCGACATCCTCCATCCCGGCCATATCGCCTATCTGGAAGAGGCGCGGGGCTGGTGCGACCGGCTAATTGTCGCCATCAATTCCGATGCTTCGGTACGCGCCTTGAAGGGGCCGGATCGACCGGTGAACGCCATTCGCGAGCGGTCCCGGGTGCTGGCCGGGCTTGGCGCCGTCGACCTCGTCACCGCCTTTGAAGACGACACGCCGGCGGCGATCATCGAGCAGATTCGTCCGGACGTGCTGATCAAGGGCGGCGACTACCGGCTCGAGGACGTGGTCGGCGGCGAATTCGTCGCCGCGAACGGCGGCGAGGTGCGGCTGGCGAGGTTCATCGCCGGACACTCCACCACCGCCACCCTGGGCCGCATGGGAGGGCGGGCATGACGCGGCGGATCGTGTTCGTCACCGGCGGCGCCGGTTTCATCGGCTCCAACATCGTCGCCAGGCTCGCCGAGGACGAGGCGCTCGATCTCGTCGTCTGCGACCGGCTGCGCGGCGTCGAGAGCGGCAAGTGGCGCAACCTCGCCAAGCATCCGATCGGCGACTTCGTGCCGCCGGAGGAGATGTGGGACTGGCTGGAGAAGCGCTGGCGCGAGATCGAGCTCGTCATCCACATGGCGGCGATTTCCTCGACCATGGAAAGCGACGCCGACGCCATCGTCCGCACCAACTTCGGCCTGTCGCGCGATCTGTTCCGCTGGTGCGCCGACCGGCAGCGGCGGCTGATCTACGCCTCTTCGGCGGCGACCTACGGCGCGGGCGCCGGCGGCTTCGAAGACGTTCAGGATTGGCGAGCGCTCAGCCAGCTCCGGCCGCTGAACGCCTATGGCTGGTCGAAGGCGCTGTTCGACGTCTTCGCCGCCCGGCAGGCGGCGCGCGGCTACCACCCGCCGCAGTGGGCGGGGCTGAAGTTCTTCAACGTCTTCGGCCCCAACGAGGAGCACAAGGGACCGATGCGCTCGGTCGCCGCCCAGATCTGGCCCGACGTGGCCGCCGGCCGAACGGTCAAGCTGTTCCGGTCCTACCGTCCCGAGGTGGCGCACGGCGAGCAGCAGCGCGACTTCGTTTTCGTCGAGGACGCGGCCAAGGTGGTCGCCTGGCTGGCCGATCACCCGGAGGTGAACGGCATCTACAATCTTGGCTCGGGCCGGGCGCGCTCGTTCCGCGACCTCGCCGAACAGGTGTTCGCCGCCGCCGGCCAGGCGCCGCGCATCGAGTACATCGAGATGCCCAAGGCGATCCGCGCCCGTTATCAGTATTTCACCCAGGCGCCGATGGAGCGTCTGCGCGCCGCCGGCTACGCCGCGCCGTTCGCCAGCCTGGAGGAGGGGATCGCGGCCTACATCGGGCGCTATCTGGCGACCACCGACCCCTATCGATAGCGTGGCCGATCCGCTCGATGCCGAGCCGCAGATGCGCGGGCGGCGCTGGCCGCGGCGTCTTGGCTGGGGCCTCGTCGCTGTCGTCGCGCTGACCTTGGCGGCCCTGGCGGTCTGGCGCGACGATATCCTCGAAGCGCTGCTCGATCCCAAGGTGCCATACACTGTGTACCGGCCGCCGCCGGCGCCGGACTATGCCCTGACCGGCGCATGGTGGCGCCTGCCGACCGATCGGGGCGATCTGGTGGACGTGTTCTTCGTCGCCCCGACGACCTTTGACGGCGGCCGCGATTGGAACGGACCGATCGACGACAGGCGCGCCGCCCATCGGTTCGAGCGAGACATCGCGCCGAACTACGCGGGCCCGTTCGATCTCGTGGGACGCGTCTTCGCGCCGCGTTACCGCCAGGCCAGCCTCTATACCTCGCTCTCCTTGTTCGACGACGCCATCCAGGCGCGCCAGTTCGCCTACGGCGATGTACGGCGGGCCTTCGCCTATTTCCTCGGTCATTTCAGCGCTGGGCGGCCGTTCATTCTCGCCGGCGTGGAGCAGGGCGGCGTCCTGGCGGAGCGATTGCTGACCGACGTAGTGGCTCCCGATCAGGCGCTGCGCCGACGGCTTGTCGCCGCCTATCTGCAGTCGACCGCCGCGCCCGCCGACGCGTTCGGGGGCGCGGGCGCCATTCCGCCCTGCGGCCTGCGAGGCCAGAGCGGCTGCGTCCTCGCCTGGATCGCGGTCGTGGGCCAGGACTATGCGCGATCGCTGAGGATCTATCGCCGCAGCCTGGCGTGGGACGCTCGCGGCCGACTCGTCTCGCTGGAGGGTCGGCCCATCCTGTGCGTCAATCCCTTGCTCGGCGCCGCCAGCGATGCCTACGCGCCTGCGCGGCTGAACATCGGCGCGGTGAACGCCACCGGGCTCGAGTGGGGCGTACGGCCGGGCTACATGGCCCGCCAGGTCGACGCGCAATGCGTCGCCGGCATCCTGCGGGTCGGCGAGCCGCGCTCGTCCTCGCTTCGCCCCAGTGGCGACTGGACCGAACGCCTGCGCGTGCCGAGCTACAACCTGTTCTGGGGCGACATCGCCGCCGACGCTGCCGCCCGCGCGCGGGCGTGGCTGATGGCGCACTCCGCCGGCCGAGGCGAAGAGCCTCCCGCGGCGCTCCCCAAGAAGACGTAACCGGCAGGGTTGCCGTCAGGGCCGCGGGCGCGAACGCGTCTGATCGATGGCGCCACGGCCGGCGCGGAATGGCTCTAGGCGGACTCGCCGCCGCGGTTCTAGAATGAGCGCGCCCATGCCCCGTCGCGCCGAACGCCCCCGCCCCTCCCGCCTCGAACGCGTGCTCGATTTCGGCGTCTCGCCGGAGAGGCTCGCCGAACTGGCCGCTCGCCGGCCGCCGACCGTCAAGCAGATCGCCGCCCTGATCGTTGACGAGACCGATCTCGCGCGGCGCGGCCGCTGGGCCGGCGCGCCACAGCCGCGGCGACGGCGGCCGGGACGGTAAGGCGGCGTAAGCGGCGCGGGTGAGGACCCGGCGCGACATCATCGGCTGGTAAGGAACATGGCGAGCGCGGCCTCCCTCCCTCCGTCCGGCCTACCCGCCGGCCGCGCCGCGCGAACCTGACCAGTCGAACAGCGCCTCGAGAATCTCCAGCGCCTCGGCGCGCGCGCCGAGCGCCTCGGGCGAGCGGCCGAGGATCAGGCGCGCGTCGGCGGCGGCGGCGGCGATCAGGTCGGCGTGGGCGGCCGGATCGGCGAGGCGCCAGGCGGGAAAGCCGGTCTGCCGCAAGCCGAGCGGGTCTCCGCCGCCGCGCAGCTTCAGATCCTCTTCGGCGATCTCGAAGCCATCCTCGGTCCGCCGCAGGATATCGAGTCGCCGGCGCGCCACCTCGGAGAGCGGCGGGTCATAAAGCAGCACGCAGCGGCTCTGCCGCCGTCCCCGGCCCACCCGCCCGCGGAGTTGGTGCAGCTGGGCGAGGCCGAAGCGTTCCGCCTGTTCGATCACCATGATGCTGGCGTTCGGAACATCGACCCCGACCTCGACCACGGTGGTGGCGACCAGCGCCGTGACTTGGCCAGCGACGAAGGCGCCCATGACCTCGTCCTTCTCGGCCGCCGGCATCTGGCCGTGCACCAGCCCGACGCCTGGGCCGAGGCGCTCGCGCAGGCTGGCGGCCCGACTCTCGGCGGCGGCGAGGTCGGCGGGCTCGCTCTCGGTCACCATCGGGCAGATCCAGAAGGCCTGCTCGCCAGCGGCGAGCGCGGCGCCCAGTCGCTCGACGACCTCGGCCAGTCGCGTCGAGGGGGTGGCCCGGGTGGTCACCGGCAGGCGACCGGGCGGCTTGTCCTCGATGCGGCTCACGTCCATGTCGCCGAACACCGTCAGCTCCAGGGTGCGCGGGATCGGCGTCGCCGACATCGCGAGCAGGTGGGTCGCCTCGCCCTTGGCCTGCAGCCGCGCCCGCTCGGAGACGCCGAAACGATGCTGCTCGTCGATCACCGCCAGGCGCAGGCGGTGGAAGGCGACGTCCTCCTGGAAGAGGGCATGTGTGCCGACTGCGACGGCGGCGCGGCCGCTCGCCAGCGACTTCGAGCTTGTCCTCGCGCGCCCGGCCCCGGTCGCGGCCGGTGAGCAGGATGGCTTCGACGCCCTGTGCGGCCAGCGGCCCGGCGATCGTCTCGAAATGCTGGCGGGCGAGGATCTCGGTCGGCGCCATCAGCGCCGCTTGGCCGCCGGCCGCCGCCGCCTCGGCCATGGCGATGAGAGCGACCACGGTCTTGCCCGCGCCGACGTCGCCCTGGATTAGCCGACCCATCCGCTCGCCGGAAGCGAGATCGGCGGCGATCTCGCGCAGCGCCCGCTCCTGGCCGGCCGTGAGCGCGAAGGGCAGGGCGGCGCGCAGCCGCCGAGCGAGGTCGCTGGCGCCGATCGCCGGGGCAGGCGCCCGCCGATGGTTCAGCCTGCGCCGGCCCAGCGCCAACTGGTGAGCGAGCAGCTCGTCGAACGCCAGCCGTCGGCGCGCCGGCGCGGCGAGGTCGAGGTCGGCGACGATGGTCGGCGCGTGCAGCCGCTCCAGCGCCGCGCGCCAGGGCGGCCACCCCTGGCGAGCGATCCAGGCGGCATCCTGCCACTCCGGCAGCTCGGGCGCCTTGCCCAAGGCTTCGCGCGCCAGCCGCCGCACCGTCCTGGTCGGCAAGCCGGCGGTCGCCGGATAGATCGGCTCCAGTTCGGGGATGGCCTCGGCGGTCTCGACGAGATAGTCCGGATGGGCGATCTGCAGCTCGGCGCCGTAGCGTTCCAGCCGGCCGCTCGCCACGCGCGCGGCGCCAGGCGGATGGGCGCGCTCCAGGTGCGGACCGAAGCCCTTGAACCACACGAGCGAGACGAAGCTCGTCGGATCGCGCGCCATGATGCGCCACGGCAGGCCGGGCCGTTGCGGCGGTCGATGCCCGAGGATCTCCAGCTCGAAGGTCGCCACTTCGCCCGGTGGCGATTCCGGCGACTTTACGCCTCGGCCGGCTCACCACCGACTGCGGCAACAGGAAAAGCAGATCGCGCACCCTCTCGCCGGCCAGGGCCTCGATCAGCGGCGCGACCTTGGCCCCGACGCCCTTCAGCGAGCGCACCGGCGCGAACAGCGGAAAGAGCACGGGGGGCCGCATGGCCAGGCGAGTGTCGCCCGCGCCGCCGAAGTGGCGCAAATCCTTGGCGAGAGGCCGTCCGCCCGGCTAAGGATCGGCGCCGTGACCGACACGCCCGACACCCCGCCCGATCGCCTCGCCGTCGATCCCGAGAGCCCCTTCCACGACGCCGAGGTGTTGGCCCGCGGCGTCGGCGTGCGGTTCAAGGGCGAGGAGAAGACCAACGTCGAGGAGTACTGCGTCAGCGAGGGCTGGGTGCGCCTTTCGGTCGGCCCGACGCTGAACCGCGCCGGCAAGCCGATGACGCTGCGTCTCGCCGGTCCGGTCGAACCCTACTTCCGCGACATCGCTTGAGCCTGACGGACGACGAGGCGGCGGTGACCCGGGCGCGCCTGCGCTACCGCGCCGAGCGTCGCGGGCTGCGGGAGACCGAGATCCTGCTGGGCGGCTTCTTCGCCGCGCGTGGGTCCACCATGAACGCCGAACACCGCGCCGCCTTCGCCGCCCTGCTCGACGAACCCGATCCGGACATCTGGTCCTGGGTCGGCGCCGGCCAGCCGCCGCCAGCGCGGATCGACGCGGAACTGATCGCCGCCCTGCGGGCGTTCCGCGTGGGTGCGCCGAAGTCATGTTGAGTCGCGTTGGGCCGGTGCGAGGCGGCTGGCCGCCCCGTGATCGCGCCGTCCGCCGATGAACGCGCCGATCAAGCCGCCGAGCGCCGTGGGGAGCCTGAAAACCCTGGCCCACGCGCCGGGCGCGCTGGCGCTGACCGGCGCGCCGGAGGGGTTCGACGCCCTGGTCATGGGCGACATCCTGCGCGCGCGCGGCGGAGTCTCGCTGTTCGTCGCCCGCGATGGCGCGCGAGCCTCGGCGTTCGGCGAGGCGCTCGCCTTCTTCGCCCCGGAGGTGACGAGGTTGCGGTTCCCCGGCTGGGATTGCCTGCCCTACGACCGCGCCGGTCCGACGCCGGCGGTGACGACGCAGCGCATGGCGAGCCTGACGCGCCTGGCGCGCGGCGACTTCGGCAAAGGGGCCGCTGTGGTCGTCGCCACCGCCGAGGCGCTGATGCAGCGCGTTCCGCCGCGCGCCGCCCTGGCCGAGGCGGGCTATTCCGCCAAGGTCGGCGGCCACGTCGATATCGCCGATCTCGAGCGCTACTTCGCGATCAACGGCTATCAGCGCGCCTCCACCGTTTCCGACCGAGGTGAATTCGCCGTTCGCGGCGGGGTGATCGACGTCTTCCCGCCGGCGGCGGCCGAGCCGGTGCGGCTCGATCTCTTCGGCGACACGCTGGAGTTCATCCGGGCCTTCGACCGCGAGACGCAGCGCTCGACCAGGCAGCTCAAGGACGTCGACCTTCTGCCGGTCAGCGAGGCGCTCTTGGACGAGGCGGCGGTCGGACGCTTTCGCTCCGGCTATCTCGCCGCGTTCGGCGCCGCCGGCGACGATCCGCTCTACGCGACGGTCAGCGGCGGTGGCCGCCGCGCCGGCATGGAGCATTGGCTGCCGCTGTTCTACGACCGGCTCGAGACGCTGTTCGACTACCTGCCCAAAGACGCCCTGATCGGCGTCGACCACCTCGCCCTCCAGGCGCGAGACGAGCGCTGGGCAATGATCGCCGACGCCTTCGAGGCGCGCACCGACACCGAGCGAAAGACCCACTACCGCGCCCTGCCGCCCGAGGCGCTCTACCTGCCGGCCGCCGAGTGGGACGATCGCCTCGCCGCCCATCCGAGCCGCGCCTTCTCGCCGTTTCAGCGCGACGAGATCGCCACCGGGCCCGCCGAGACGGTCGACATGGGCGCGCGGCGCGGTCGCGCCTTCGCCGCCGAGCGGGCGCAGGACAGCGTCAATCTGTTCGAGGCCGCCGCCGGCCATGCCCGCGCCCTGGTCGCCGGCGGCAAGCGGGTGATCTTCGCCTCCTGGTCGGCGGGCTCGTCCGAGCGGCTGGCCGCGATGCTCGGCGATCACGGGCTGAAGCGGCTGGATCTGGCCCCCTACTGGCAGGCGGCCAAGGCGACGGATCCCAAGAAGCCGGTCCGCGCCGTGCTGCCGCTGGACGCCGGGTTCGAGACCGACTCGCTGGCGGTCATTTCCGAGACCGACATCTTGGGCGACCGGCTGGCGCGCTCGCGCCGCCGGCGGCGGGCGACCAACTTCCTCGCCGAGGCGACCGCGCTCTCGGCCGGCGATCTCGTCGTCCACGTCGAGCACGGGATCGGCCGCTACGACGGCTTGAAGACCCTCGATGTCATGGGCGCGCCGCACGACTGCCTGGAGCTGCAGTACGCCGCCGAGGCCAAGCTCTATCTGCCGGTCGAGAACATCGACCTCTTGACCCGCTACGGCGCGGACGGCGAGGGCGCCCACCTCGATCGGCTGGGCGGCGCCGCCTGGCAGGCGCGCAAGGCGCGGGCGAAAGAGCGGCTGCGCGAGATGGCCGAGGGCCTGATCAGGCTCGCCGCCGCCCGGGCCTCTCACGAGATCGAGGCGACCGACCCGCCGCACGGCCTCTTCGAGGAATTCTGCGCCCGCTTCGCCTACGACGAGACGGATGACCAGCTGAACGCCATCGCCGACGTGCTCGGCGATCTGGCCTCGGGCAAGCCGATGGACCGGCTGATCTGCGGCGACGTCGGTTTCGGCAAGACGGAGGTCGCCCTGCGCGCCGCCTTCGTCATGGCGATGAGCGGCCGGCAGGTGGCCCTGGTCGCGCCGACCACGCTGCTCGCCCGCCAGCACTTCGCCACCTTCCGCGACCGGTTCCAGGGCTGGCCGGTGCGCGTGCGGCAGCTATCCCGGCTCGTCCCCGCCGCGGAGGCGGAAAAGACCCGCGCCGGCCTCGCGAGCGGCGAGATCGAGGTCGTCGTCGGCACCCACGCGGTGCTCGGCAAGCAGGTGAAGCTTCAAGGACCTCGGCCTCGTCGTCGTCGACGAGGAGCAGCACTTCGGCGTCAAGCACAAGGAGGCGCTGAAGGCCCTGCGCGCCGAGGTGCACGTGCTGACCCTCACCGCCACGCCGATCCCCCGCACCCTGCAGATGGCGCTCTCCGGCATCCGCGAGATGTCGATCATCGCCACCCCGCCGGTCGACCGGCTGGCGGTGCGCACCTTCATCATGCCCTTCGATCCGGTGTCGATCCGCGAGGCGCTGCTGCGCGAGAAGTATCGCGGCGGCCAGGCCTACTACGTCGCCCCGCGCATCGCCGACCTGCCGGATTTGCAGAAGTTCCTGCGCGAGCAGGTTCCCGAGGTGCGGGTCGCCGTCGGCCACGGCCAGATGGCGGCGAGCGCGCTCGAGGACGTCATGGCGGCTTTCTATGAGGGCGACTACGACGTGCTGCTCTCCACCAGCATCGTCGAGAGCGGCCTGGACATTCCGACCGCCAACACCCTGATCGTCCACCGCGCCGACCGTTTCGGTCTCGCCCAGCTGTATCAGCTGCGCGGCCGGGTCGGCCGGGCCAAGACCCGCGCCTTCGCCTATCTCACCACCTCCCCGACCGCGCCGATCGGACCGGTGGCGGAAAAGCGGCTGAAGGTGCTGCAGGCGCTCGACAGCCTCGGCGCCGGCTTCCAGCTCGCCAGCCATGACCTCGATATCCGCGGCGGCGGCAATCTTCTGGGCGAGGAACAGTCCGGCCACATCAAGGAGGTGGGCGTCGAACTCTACCAGCAGATGCTGGAGGACGCTGTCGCCGAGCTGCGCGCCAGAAAGCCGGACGCGGCGGCGGGGCAGGAACCGCACCTGGATCGCGGCTGGTCGCCGCAGATCAACACCGGCGCGGCCGTGCTGATACCGGAAGCCTATGTCCCCGACCTGAACGTGCGGCTCGCCCTTTATCGCCGACTGTCCGAGGCCGAGCACGCCGGTGACCGTGAAGCGCTCGCCGCCGAGTTGATCGACCGCTTCGGCCCGCTGCCGCCGGAGGCCGACCAGCTGCTGCGGGTGGTGGCGATCAAGGGCCTTTGCCGCGAGGCCAATGTCGCCAAGATCGATGTCGGACCCAAGGGCGCGGTGATCGCCTTTCGCGGCGACCACTTCGCCAACCCGGCCGCCCTGGTGAGCTTCGTCCAGAAGAACCCCGTCGCCTGGCGCCTGCGCCCCGACCACAAGGTGTCGGTCAAGGGTGAATGGGACAAACCCTCTCGCCGTCTCGCCGCCGCCGAAGGCATCCTCGCCGATCTCGCCAGGCTGGCGCGGGGGCGGTGAGACGAACTCGCGAACTCCGCCACGGCCGCCGCCCGCTCGCACTTGGCATCCTCGGCGGCCACGGCCCGCGTTCCAGGCCTCGACTGGTGAAAGCGCTTGCCGAGCCGAGCCGTGGATGGCCGCGCTCGTCGTCCGGCGCACCGCCATGACGGCAGGGCTTGCCGTCAAGCGGCTGACAAGGATGGCGCGTTCGTGGTTTTCTTGCGGTTCGTGGTTTCGATAGCGATGGCCGATGAAGCTGCCCGCCGATTTGCCGGTCCACTCCGACACCCTGGTCGCCATCGTGCTGGGCGCGGTATTGGCGACGCTGAGCGGCATGCTGGCGACGATTTGGGAAGCGCGCGCCCGGCGAGCCGAGCGAGCGCGAAGCGCGGCGCAGTTCTACGGCGGCCTGCTTTCGACGGTGGGCATCCTGATCGACTTCGCGGTGGCGGCGCGCGGCCGGGGCGAGCCCTATGGCCCGATTACCCTGCGCATGCTGCGGCAGATTCGCCGCGAGTTCGATCTCTATGACCGCAATCGCGAAGGGCTCTACGACCTCGCCGCCACGCCGACCCGCGCCCGGATCCACGCTCTGATGGTGCGCATGGCCATGCCGCTCGACGGCATCCTCGATGCTTCCGATCGCCTGATTCTCGCGGGAGAGGCCGAGACGCCGGCGGCGGCGCGATTGGGCGCCGCGCGCGACGCCGGCTTCGACTTCCTTGAAGAATTGCGCGCCGAGATCCCGCCGCTGATCGCCGAGCTGAGCCGCGCCGCCGGCCAGTCGTTCCAGGCCTACCAGCCGCCGCCGCCCGCATCGGGACCCGTCCCATCGCTGTGATGCCGGCGACCGTTCACGATCGTGGCTGTTCGCCTCGACCGTCATCGCCGGCCGCTCAGGGCCGCCGATCCGTGCGAGGGCGAGGCCTTGCCGGCCATGCGCGGGGGATGGCCGCGATGGGCGCCCCCGTGAGGGGTGAGGCAGGGCGAACTCCCCCGTGACAGCCGCCCGCCGTTCGTGCTTTCCGTGAGGCTCGTGGTTGAACAGTCTTCGAGGATAGCCGCCATGCGCCAGGGACCGCTGACCGGCCTTCGGGTTGTCGAATTCGCCGGCATCGGGCCGGGGCCGTTCTGCGGCATGCTGCTTTCCGACCTCGGCGCGGACGTGGTGCGGGTGGATCGCGAGGGCGGTCGGCCGTCGTCGAAATACGACATAACCGCGCGTGGGCGCCGCTCCATCGCGCTGGACCTGAAGTCGCCCGAGGCGATCGAGACCTGCCTGAAACTGATCGACAAGGCCGACGCCTTGATCGAAGGGTTCCGACCCGGTGTGATGGAGCGGCTGGGGCTCGGCCCGGAGATCGCCCTGAAGCGCAACCCGCGCCTTGCCTATGGCCGTATGACCGGCTGGGGCCAGACCGGTCCTCTGGCCAGCGCCGCCGGGCACGACATCAACTACATCGCCCTCACCGGGGCGCTGCACGCCATCGGAACGGCGGACCGGCCGACTCCGCCGCTCAACCTGGTGGGCGACTTCGGCGGCGGCGCGCTCTATCTCGCCTTGGGCCTGCTGGCGGCGGTGATCCACGCCCGCGCGAGCGGCGAGGGGCAGGTGGTCGATTGCGCCATGACCGACGGCGCCGCCTCGCTGATGGCGATGTTCTACGGGATGCAGGCGAGCGGCCTATGGCGCGACGAGCGCGAGGCCAACCTGCTGGATGGCGGCGCCCACTTCTACGGGACCTATCGCTGCGCCGACGGCGCTTGGGTGGCGATCGGCTCGATCGAGCCGCGGTTCTACGCCCTGTTGCTCGAGAAGGCGGGCCTCGCGACCGATCCGGCGTTCAAGGCGCAGATGGACCGAGACGGGTGGCCAGCGCTGCGCGCCAGCCTGGCGGCGGTCATCGAGCGCAGGACGCGCGCCGAATGGTGCGCGCTGATGGAGGGGACCGACGTCTGCTTCGCCCCGGTCCTGTCTCTCGCCGAAGCGCCCAAGCACGCCCACAACGTCGCTCGGGAAACCTTCGTCGAGGTCGAGGGCGTCGTTCAGCCGGCGCCGGCGCCGCGATTTTCGATGACGCCGGGGACGGTGAGCGGGCCGCCGCCGGCGATCGGAGCCGACGGCGCCGCGATCCTCGCCGACTGGGGAATCAGGTTCGACAACGCGGCGGATTGATTATCGCCAACCTTTGCAAGCCGAGCGGCTTCGTTCATTTTCGGTTCAGGCGAGTGGCGCGAGGCTCGGCGCGTCGAAACAGCCGGCGCGCTCTCCCGTCCCCCCCATGCGCTGGCCTCGACCAGGATGAAGGATCATTCTCCTGGCGGCGCGTCGCCCCCACGGCGCGCCGCGACCTTCGCGCAAGCACTGCAAGCACGCGTTGACCGCCCCTTCATGGCGGCGGGGAGCCGCCGACGGTGGTGGACGGGGCCTTTGGCTCGTCGGGTATGCGAACGCGCGCGATCGTAAGCGCTCCATCGTGGCTGAGCTCGACGATCTCCAGCCCCGCCTCGGCGGCGAAATAAGGCACGTCGACTCTCGCCATCGGATCATCGGCGAGCAGAGTGATTTGCGCGCCGCGCGCGGCGCCTTCCAGCGCGCGACGAAGCCGCAGGGTCGGCACGGGGCAGCGATGACCGCGCGCATCGATGACGAGCTCGGCTTCATCCGGCGGCGGCGGGGTCATCGTCGGCCCACCCTAGAGCGTGTTCCGTTTACACGGAACCGGCTTGGCGCTCCGGACCACTTCGGCGGTCTGACAAGATAGAGCAGGATTTAACGTTCGTACGATTCCGTCTGAACGCATCGTGCTCTGGCGGGGCAATGGACGCGTGGCGCAAGGCCGTCGATAGAGGGGTCCATGATCTTCGCCAGCGCCGACCCGCGCCCAGCGCCCCCCGAGCCGGCCGGCGAGGCGGCGATCACCGTGGTGATCCCGACATTCAACGAGCGCGGCAACATCGCCGGCCAGATCGCCAAGGTGCGCGAGGCGCTCGCCGGCCGCGAGTGGCGGATCATCGTGGTCGACGACGATTCGCCGGACGGCACCGCCGAGGCGGTCAAGGCGCTGGCGCTCGAAGAGCCGCGGCTGGAATGCCTGCGGCGGGTCGGCCGCCGCGGTCTCGCCGGCGCGGTGATCGAAGGCGCGCTGGCCAGCGTGACGCCGCTGGTGGCGGTGATCGACGCCGACCTCCAGCACGACGCGATGCTGTTGCCGCGCATGGCCGACGCCCTCGCCGATCCCGCCGTCGATCTGGTGGTCGGCAGTCGCTACGCAGAGGGAGGCGAGGGGCGTGACGGCCTTTCGAGCACCCGCCGGCGCGGCAGCCGGTTGGCGAGCTGGCTCGCCTCCGTGGTGCTCGGCGGCGAACTCAGCGATCCGGTGAGCGGCTTCTTCATGGCGCGACGAGCGGTGGTCGAACGGGTGGCGCATCGCTTGAGTCCGCGTGGCTTCAAGGTGCTGTTCGACCTTGTCGCCTCGCAGGACCAACGCATCGGGATCGTGGAAATCCCGTATGCCTTCGCGGCGCGAACGGCGGGCGAGAGCAAGCTCGACGCCGGGGTGGTCGCCGACTATCTGGCCCTGCTGATCGCCAAGCTGACCGGCGGGCTCGTGCCGCAGCGGGCGGTGCTGTTCGGCCTCGTCGGGGCGAGCGGAGTGATCGTCAATCTCGCCGCCCTGCGCCTGGCGCTCGCCGGCCGGACGCCGTTCATCATCGCCGAGGCGGCGGCGGCGCTTCTGGCGATGGTCTCGAACTTCCTGATCAACAACGCCGTGACCTACCGCGACCGCCGACTTGCCGGCGGCGCTCTTCTGGGCGGCTTCGCGCGCTTTGCCGCGCTGTGCGGCGTGGGGCTGGTGATCAATGTCGCGGTGGCCGATCTCGCCCACCACTTGGGCGCCGTCTGGTGGCTGGCCGCCCTTCTGGGCGTCGCGCTTGGCGCGGCATGGAACTATGTCAGCACCGCTGTCGGCGTCTGGCGGACCTGAGCGCGGCGGCCCGGGCTGGGTCGTCCTCGCCCTGACCGGGGCGATTCTCGCGCTGCATCTGGCCGTCGCCGCCGGCCTGCACCTGACGGAGGACGAAGCCTACTACCGCCTGTGGTCGCGGGCGCCGTCGCTGGGCTATTTCGACCACCCGCCGATGATCGCCTGGTGGATCACCGCCGGGCGGGCGATCGCTGGCGACACGCCGCTCGGCGTGCGCCTCCTGCCGTGCCTCGCCGCCGCGGCCGTGCCGCTCCTGGTGTTCGACATGGCGCTCGGCGCCGGTTTTCGCGCGCCGACCGCGCGGTTCGCGGCGATCGCCTGGCTGCTGACGCCGCTGGCCCTGCTCGGCGGCGCCCTGGCGGTCCCCGACGCGCCGGCCGCGCTGTTTTGGGCCCTGGCGCTGGCGTGCGTCGTGCGCGCCGTCCGCGCCGGAGAGGCCGCCGCCAGGGGGGCGGCCCTTGGCTGGTGGACGGCGGCCGGAATCGCCGCCGGCCTTGCGTGCCTGGCGAAGTACTCCGCCTTGTTCCTCGGGCCGGGAATCCTGCTGTGGCTGGTCTGGGATCGCCGCGCGCGCGGTCAGCTCGCGAAACCCGGCCCATGGCTCGCCCTGGGAATCGCGGCCGGCCTGTTCTCCCTCAACGTCGTTTGGAACGCCGCCCATCATTGGGAGACTTTCGCCCGGCAGTTCGGCCGGGTGACGCCGCACGCCTTCACGCCGGCCGGGCCGCTCGTCTTCGTGGCCGGGCAGGTCCTGCTGCTCAATCCCGCCTTGGCCGGCCTGGCGGTGGTCGGCGCCCGGCAAGGGGGAGCGGCGGCGCGACCGTTCGTCGCCGTCACCGCGCCGTTCGGCCTCTACCTGATGCTGCACAGCCTGCACGCCGGCGTGCAGGCGCATTGGCCAGCGCCGCTCTACGCCGGGCTGGCGGTCCTGGCGGCGGCCGGCGCGGTCCGGCTGGCGCCGAACCCGGCGAGGCGGTGGCGATCCGCCTCGTTCGCGATCGCGGGGCTGGTCATCCTCGCCGCGGTGGCGGTGCTCGTGGGATGGCCACGGGCGGCGCGTCGGCTGTCGGCGCCGCTGCGGGGTTGGCCGGCCTTCGCCGAGGCCGTCGAGGAGCGGCGGACGGCCGACGGCGCGGGGTGGGTGGGCACGCTGAGCTACGGCCTGGCCGCCGAACTCGCCGACGAGCCGGCGATCCGCGCGCCCGTCGTCCAGCTGGGCGAGCGGGCCCGCTATGACGGTCTGGGCATGCCGCGCCCCGATCTTTCGCGCCCCGGCCTGGTGCTGGATCTTTCGCGACGCATCCGTCATGCGCGGCTCGCCGCCTGCTTCGCGAGCGTCTCGGCCGAGCCGCCGCTGGCGCGAGGCGGCGGCGGCGGCGATGTCGACGGCGCCTACGCGGTCGTGCGGGTCGACAGGCGGCGGCGGGGAGCGAACCCGGCCTGCCCTTAAAGTCTCGCCGAGGCCACCGCCAGCGTTGCTACCGGCGGGTCGGCCGGTCCTTGCCGAGCAGCACCTGCGCCTTGGTCTTCGGCAGTCCGGCCAAGGTGAGATAGCCCGCGCCGCGCTGATCGAGGCTGTCGAAGTGCAGGCTGGCGAGCTTGAGGAAGTTCTTGCGGGTGATGACGCCGGTGAGGTCGAGGTCGGCCGCCAGAAGGGGTTCTGGTTCGTCCAACAGGCTGAACGGCGCGGCGCCCTGGCTGCTTTCGTCCAGGCCCTTGGGCCGCTGCTGCTCGGGTGGCGGCCGGTCGCCGGCCGGATCGATCGGCTCGGTTTGGTGGATCTGGGCGAGCCACAGACGGGCGCCCATCCGGCGGTCGGCGTCGGCCTCCTGGCGCAGGCCGAGAATCTCAGGGCAGATCCGCTGCTCGTAGAACGTCACCTCGGCGCGGCTGAGCACGCCGTCCCTGTTGAAATCGAGGGTGGCGAAGAAGGCGGCGGCGTCGGCGACGAATTCGGCGCGATCGAGCCGGCCGTCGCCATCCTTGTCGGCGGCGTGAAACCAGTCGGCGACGGGATAGGGCGCGTCCGGTTTGGCGCGGAACGGCTGGCCGGCCGGGCTGATGAACAGATTGGGCAGAACCGACGCATCGTCGTCCTCTTCGGCCGGCGGCCGCGGGCGAGCGATGGCGGCGCCGATCGGGCTCGCCGCGACACCGGCGATCATCAGGAAGGAGAGGGCGCGGCGGGAGACGAGTGGCGGCATGAGGCGAGAATGCACCGCGGCGAACCGGCCTGCCAAGACGCCGCCGGAACCAAGCCGCGAGGCCGCCCATTCACCTCGCTCGAGGCCCGCCCTGTCGGCGCCTCAGCCCACCTCAACCCGATCCAAGGACATTCCATGGCCAAGACGAAAACCACCCGCGCCCGCCGCGCCACCGCCCGCAAGCCGGGTCAAGCCGGGGACGCGATCGCCCTGCTGAAGGCCGATCACAAGGAGGTCAAGCAATGGTTCGAGGACTTCGAGGAGGCCTCGGGCGATAATGAGAAGGCGGCGCTCGCCCAGAAGATCTGCAAGGCGCTGGAAGTCCATACGAGGATTGAAGAGGAGATCTTCTACCCGGCGGCGCGGCGGGCGACCGGCGACAACGACCTGCTCGACGAAGCCACGGTGGAACACGCCGGGGCCAAGGAGCTGGTCGCTCAGATCAAGAGCATGAAACCGGGCGACCCATTGTTCGACGCCAAGGTGAAGGTGCTGGGCGAGCAGATCGACCATCACGTCCAGGAAGAGGAAGGCGAACTGTTCCCCGAGGCGCGATCGGCGAAAATGGATCTCGCCGCCTTGGGCGAACAACTCGCCGCGCGCAAGAAGGCGCTGATGGCGGCGGCTTGATTTCGTCTCGGGCGGGGCGCCGCGCTGGCTCCCCGCCCCCCTGGCGCGGGGGGCGCGCGGGGGCGCCCGACGGCGAGGGCGTTGGCGTCGAACCTCCTTGGGAGGGCGAGGAGAGGCTGCCTCGAGGCCGCTCTCCCACCTCCGCTATTGGCTGGCGCGCGCCATGCGCCAGATGGGTCCGCCGCCGGCCGGGATGAAGTCGCGCGGGGCTGGCGTCCTCGGGCCGGCGCCGCGAGCGCCGGCGGCATAGGCGATCACCTCGCTGACGGCCCGCGACGTGAACGGCTTGGCGATCGCGCCGGCCGCGCCGCAGAAGCTCGGCGGAATCTGATCGATGTTGGCGGTGACCAGGACCACCGTCGCGCCGGTCCGCCGGGTCAGGTCGCCGGCGATGTGCGCGCCGGTCGCGCCGTCCTTGAGGTTGATGTCGACGAGGGCGAGATCGGGGGCCAAGGGGGCGAGAGCCCGCGCTTCGCTGGCCGCCGCCGCGACGCCGACGACCTCATGGCCGCCCGCCTCGGCGAGTTGCGCCAGGTCCTCGGCGACGATCGGTTCATCCTCGACGATCAGAACTTTCAAGGCGGTCGTCCTTCGCTTCAACGGCGCCCCAGAGCCTGTTCCGTTTACATGGAACCGACTTGGCGCTTCGGAACACGCTCAATGGTGTGACAAGATAGAGCACGATGCGGTCGGACGATTCCGTCTGAACGCATCGTGCTCTAGTCGTCCCAGATCGCCAGGCCGACGAGGAAGCCGATCGCCAGGCCGGCGACCAGCCCCGCCGCCAGGGAGGCGAACGGGCGCGCGTCGACGAATTCCTCGGTCTGGCCGACCAGCCATTCCGCGCCCTCGCCGATCTGGTCGGAAGCGGTTTCATAGGCCCGCCGGCCGCGGCGCATCCCCTCCTCGATCCAGGCGCGGCGCTCTTCCGCGCGCTCGGCCCGCGAGGCCTTGGCCTGGACATCCGGGTAGGTGGTCGGATCGGGCGCGGTGTCGGCGGCGCGTCGCATGCTGTTCCTCGAGGGTGGCTCGCCAGCGGTTGGCAGTTCGAAACGCCGCGTCCGCCGCGCCGTTCCGCCGGACGTGGCCGCTGGACAGCGGGACGGCGAGACGCGCATGGTCGGCCGGAGCATCGTGGGGGAGCCGATGAGCGTGCTGGGCGGCGTCGGCCGCTGGATGATGGCGGCGGCGATCGCCGGGTTCGGCGTCGTGGTGATCGCGTTCGGCGATCTGGCGCTGTTCTGGGATGGCAAGACCGTCGCCCACCAGGCGCTCCTGGCCGACGCCGGGGGCCTCTTGCTGCTCCTGCTCGGCGCCGGGCTGCTGATCCGCGGCCGGCTGGCCCGCGACGCCCCCGCCGCGCTCGCGCTGCTGCTCGCCCTGAAGATCGCCGTCGTCTGCCTGCCGGCCCTGGTGCGTCAGCCGACCAACTTCCTTGCCTGGTATGCGCCGGCCGAGCCGCTCGCCATGGCCGCCGGCGCCCTGGCGCTGTGGCGGCGCGGCGGCGACAGGGACCGGCCGGCTCGCCTGGCGCGGTATGCCTTCGGCCTTGCCTTGATCCCGATCGGTGTGTCGCACTTCGTTTATTCAGGTCTCACCGCCGGTCTCGTGCCGCCCTGGCTTCCGGACAGGCCGGCGTGGGCGGCCGTCACCGGCGCCTGTCACCTCGCCGCCGGCGCGGCGATCCTGACCGGCGTCGTCGCGCCGTCGGCGGCGTGGCTCGAGGCGGCGATGATGAGCCTGTTCACCCTGCTGGTCTGGGTTCCGGCGGTCGCGACCAAGCCCGGCGCGGCGGAGAACTGGTCGGAGCTATGCCTTTCGGCGGCCCTCTCCGGCGCCGCCTTCGCGCTGGCCGCGTCCTCGTCGCTCCGCCGAGGCGGCCGACTTGCCGCCGCGTGCCGGGCGGTTTAGCACCTAAGGCGGTTGAAGCTTCCGCGGGCCCCGCGGCGCCCGGTCGAGCCGTTGATGTCCCCACCCGACAACGAGGCCATCCCGCCTGACGCGGCGCAGCCGGCCCCGGACGCCGCCACGCCGCCGGGCGCCGCTCCGGAGTCCAGGCCGAAGGCGGGCGTGCGCGACACCTTCGAGACGGTCAAGACAGTCGTCTATGCCCTGTTGATCGCCTTCGTCATCCGCACCCTGCTGTTCCAGCCCTACACCATCCCCTCGGCCTCGGAAGAGCCGAACCTGTTCGAGGGAGACTACATCATCGTTTCGAAGTGGTCGTACGGCTATAGTCACCACTCGATACTGTTCAGCCCACCGGTGTTCGGCGGCCGCGTGCTGTTCACGCCGCCCAAGCGGGGTGACGTCATCGTTTTCAAGCTGCCGCGCGATGGGCATACCGACTACATCAAGCGGCTGGTCGGCCTTCCCGGCGACCACATCCAGGTGCGCGACGGGCAGCTGATCATCAACGGCAAGCCCCTGCCTCGGCAGCTCGTCGGTCCGATCGTCACCCACGACGCCTTCAACGCGCCCGGCCTGCCGGTGACCGTCACCGAGTACCGCGAAACCAATCCGGAGGGTCGTCGCTACCTCATCCAGAAACATCCCGGCGGCTCCGAAGCCGACAATACGGGGGTCTATGTCGTTCCGCCGCACTGCTACTTTATGATGGGCGACAATCGCGACAATTCGTTGGACAGCCGCTTCGATCCGATCCTGCCGTCCGACGATCCGAAGCTGCACGGCTGCGCCTGGGACAGCCGGGTCGACGACACCCTGCCGGCCAATCCCGGCATGCCGGGCGTCGGCTTCGTGCCGGAGGAGAACCTGGTCGGCAAGGCGCAGCTGATCCTGGTCTCCTGGAACCACGGAGCGTCCCTGTGGAAGCCATGGACGTGGCTCGACCTCAATTTCCGGCGCTTTCTGCGAGTCCTGCATTGAGGCGCGCGACCAGCCGGCGACGATGAACCGGCGGGCGGCGGCGATCGCGCGGCTGGAGGAGCGGCTCGGCCATCGGTTCGCGGACAGGGCCTTGTTGGACCGCGCCTTGACCCACGCCAGCGTCGGGGGACCGGCCGCCAAGACGCCCAATAACGATCGGCTGGAGTTTCTCGGCGACCGCGTGCTCGGCCTGGTGATCGCCGAGGCGCTCGTGCGGCGGCTGGAGTCGGCCGAGGCCGGCCTGCTCTCCAAGCGGCTGCACGCCCTGGTCAGCGGACCCGCCTGCGCCCGGATCGGCGAGGCGCTGGAACTTGGCGACGCCTTGCGCCTGGCGGGCGGCGAGACGCGACTGGGCGGCCGGCGCAAGCCATCCATCCTCGCCAACGCCTGCGAGGCGCTGATCGCCGCCCTGTTCCTCGAGGGCGGCATCGATCTCGCGCGCGATGTCGTGCTGCGGCTGTGGGCGACGATGCTCGAAGCGCCGGTCGATCTGCTCGAGGCCGATCCGAAGTCGGCGCTTCAGGAGTGGGCGGCCGCCGAGGGTCGGCCGCCGCCTGTCTATCGCGTGCTCGACCGCGATGGTCCGGCGCACCGGCCGCTGTTCTCCGTCGAGGCGCGGATCGAGGGCGCCGCCGCCACGGTCGCCCAGTCCGGCTCGCTGCGTGGGGCGGAGAAGGCGGCGGCGTTGCGCCTGCTGCGCGAGCTTGGCGTCTCGCGACAATGACGCGCGCCGGATTCGTGGCGGTGATCGGCGCGCCCAACGCCGGAAAATCGACCCTCGTCAATCGCCTGGTCGGCGAGAAGGTGGCGATCGCCACCCGCAAGGCGCAGACGACGCGGTTTCCCATCCGCGGCGTCGTCGCGGTCGGCGAGACGCAGCTGGTTTTCGTCGACACCCCGGGAATCTTCGAGCCGCGCCGTTCGCTGGACCGCGCCATGGTCCGCGCCGCCTGGGCGGGAGCGCAGGACGCCGATGTCGTCGTCCATCTGATCGATGCCAAGGCGCAGGCGCGGTCGACCGGCGGCGCGCGCGGCGGCGGCCAGGTATCGGAAGACGACGCGGTCATCGCCGGGCGACTGGCCGGACGGGGCGCCCGGCCGTGTTGGCGCTCAACAAGACCGACCTTCTGCGTCCGCCCGACCTGTTGCCGATCGCCGCGGCGTTCACCGCGCTCGCCCCTTACGATTCAGTGTTCATGATCTCGGCCAAGACCGGGGATGGCGCGGCCGATCTGGCGCGCCGCATCGCCGAACTCATGCCAGAAGGCGAATGGCTGTATCCCGAGGGGCAGGTCAGGGATCTGGCGACCGCCCATTTCGCCGCCGAGATCACCCGCGAGGCGTTGTATCTCAGGGTGCATGACGAACTGCCCTATGCCTGCGCGGTCGAGACCACCGCGCTGGCGGAGCGCCCCGACGGGTCGCTGCGGCTGGAGCAGACCATTCTGGTCGAGCGCGCCAGCCAGAAGGGCATCGTGATCGGCAAGAATGGCGAGACCCTGCGCTCGATTGGCCAATCGGCGCGCGCCGAACTGACCAGATCGCTCGGGCGAACCGTGCACCTGTTCCTGCACGTCAAGCTCTCGCCGCGCTGGGCCGAGCAGGGCCGGCTCTATCGCGAGCTCGGGCTTCAGCCCGGGGACTGAACAGAGCGGCGGCGGGTGGAGTTCGTCGACGAGGCCTTCGTGCTCGCCGCGCGCCCTTACGGCGAAACCGGCGCGATCGTCGAACTGTTGACGCGCGCGCACGGGTTGCGCGCCGCCTACGTCCCCGGCGGCGCCTCACGCGCCATGAAACCGCGTTTGCAGCCGGGCGCCCTTGTGCGGGCCGAGGTGCGCGCCAGGACGGCCGATCAGCTTGGGTCGGCGCGGCTGGAGGCGCTCGGGGGCGGACCTTCGGCGCTGTTCGACGATCCGCTGGCGCTCGCCGGCCTCGCCGCCGCCGCCGCGACCACCGCCGGCTCCCTGCCGGAGCGGGAGCCGCACCCGCGGGTGTTCGCCGCCCTGACCGCGCTGCTGGACGCCTTGGCCACAATCGAAGCGTGGCCGGCCGTCCTGGTGCGCTTCGAGGCCGGGCTGCTCGGCGAGCTGGGCTTCGGCCTCGATCTGTCGCGCTGCGCGGCGACCGGCGCGACCGACGATCTGCGCTGGGTGAGCCCGAGGACCGGACGGGCGGTCAGCGGGTCGGCCGGCGCCGCCTACGCCGACCGCCTGCTCGCCTTGCCGCCGTTTCTGCGGGCCGCCGCCGCCCCCATCGCCCCTGGCGATATCGGCGACGGCTTGGCGCTCACCGGCCATTTCCTGGAGACGGTGGTCTTCGCCGCCCTGCAACGCCCGCTCCCCCCGGCTCGCGTGTGGCTCGTCGACCGCTTGCGCGATTCAGCGCGGCTATAGATAGGGACAGCCGAGCTAACGAGAGTTTTTCCCGCTTTTCGTTTCCCCCTGGCAATGAGAAGACGCCCGTCATCCGACCTTCGGGACGGGCGCTTACAGGAGAACGCATGTTCGTCCACGCGCCCACCGCCCGCGGCCGGTCCCTGGTGAAGGCCGTCACTTGGCGTATCTTCGGCAGTCTCGATACTTTCTTGTTGAGTTTCGCGGTGCCGATGCTGTTCCACGTGAGCCTGAAGAAGAGCGGAGCGATCGCTCTGTCGATCGCGGCGTTCGAAACGATTACCAAGATCATCCTGTTCTATCTCCACGAGCGGGCCTGGGCACGCGTCCGCTGGGGTCGGGCGGATCAGGAGATCGAGGCGCATCCGGAGCAATTTCCCCATCATTGATGGGGCGGGGGACGGGGAACTGGCATGGACGTTCTGCACTGGCTCAATCCGATGTACATCGTCTCCGGCCTGGCGGTCGGGGTGCTGGTCGGTCTGACCGGCGTCGGCGGCGGCTCGCTGATGACGCCGCTGCTGGTGCTGCTGTTCCATATCGAGCCGACCAAGGCGGTCGGCACCGACCTGCTCTACGCCGCGGCGACCAAGACGGTCGGCACGGGCGTGCACGGCTGGAAGAAGACGGTGCGGTGGCGGATCGTCGGCCTGCTGGCGCTCGGCAGCGTGCCGGCGACGATCCTCACCGTCTGGGCGCTGAACACCTATTCGCATAGCGGCAAGGCGGCGCTCGACGTTCTGAACACATGGATCACTCTCGTCCTCGGCGCGACGCTGGTGGTCACCGCCATCTTCGTCCTGTTCCGCAACCGGATCGTCGACTTCGTCGTCGGCCGGGCGCAGCCGATGCCGGAGCGCCGCGTCGCGGCGTTGACGGTGGTGCTGGGCGTCGTGCTGGGCGCGCTGGTCACCTTCACGTCGGTCGGCGCCGGGGCCATCGGCATGACGGTGCTGCTGATGCTGTACCCGCGCATCGACATTCCGAAGCTGGTCGGCTCCGACATCGCCCATGCGGTTCCCGTCACCCTGCTGGCCGGTCTCGGCCACGCCATGGTCATGCAGACGGTGAAGTTCGACGTGCTGGGCTCGCTGCTGGTCGGCTCGATTCCGGGCATCATCGTCGGCAGCCTGCTGGCGGCGCGCGCCTCGGATGGCGCCTTGCGGCCGATTCTCGCCAGCGTCCTGGTGCTCTCGGGCGTCAAGATGCTGACGACGCCGCCCAGCCACGGCGACCACAAGCCGAGCCACGCCGCCCCCGCCAAGCCCGTGAAGGCCGCCGCCGTCTGAAGACGCTCATCCGGGCCCGCGTCGTGACCGGCGCGGCTGGACTTCGCGCCTGACTCACCCGACTGAGGGCGGATGGCGGACGGGACGGCGATCGGGGCGACGGGCGGCGGCGAGGGCGGCGGCCACATCATCGACGAGCCGCTCACCGAGGCGCTCTGCCGCCGCTACCTCGCCTATGCCCTGTCGACCATCACCCAGCGGGCCCTGCCGGACGTTCGCGATGGGCTGAAGCCGGTCCATCGACGGCTGCTCTACGCCATGCGCCAGCTTCGCCTGGCGCCGGCGACGGCGGCGAAGAAATCGGCGCGCGTGGTCGGAGACGTCATCGGCAAGTACCACCCGCATGGCGATGTCGCCGTCTATGACGCCATGGTGCGCCTGGCGCAGGATTTCGCCCAGCGCTATCCGCTGGTCGACGGCCAGGGCAACTTCGGCAACATCGACGGCGATAACGCGGCGGCGATGCGCTACACCGAGTGCCGGCTGACCGAGGCGGCCGAACTGCTGCTCGACGGCATCGACGAGGACGCCGTCGACTTCCGCGCCACCTACGACGGCGAGGAGGAGGAGCCGGTGGTGCTGCCGGCCGGCTTCCCCAATCTGCTCGCCAATGGCGCCACGGGCATCGCCGTCGGCATGGCCACCTCGATCCCCCCGCACAACGCCGCCGAGCTGATCGACGCCTGCCTGCTGCTGCTGGAGCGGCCCGACGCCACCACCGAGGCCTTGATGGCGCATGTCGGCGGGCCCGACTTTCCCACCGGCGGGGTGATCGTCGAACCGCGTGGGTCGCTGCTCGCCGCCTACGAGAGCGGCCGGGGCGGCGTTCGCCTGCGCGCCCGCTGGCTTCGCGAGGACGCCGGCCGGGGCACGTGGCGGATCGTCGTCACCGAGATCCCCTATCAGGTGCCAAGGCCGATCTGGTGGCGCGGATCGCCGACCTCCTGGAATCGCGCAAGCTGCCGCTGGTCGGCGACGTCCGCGACGAGTTCGCCGAGGATTTGCGCCTGGTGATCGAACCGAAATCCCGGACCGTCGAGCCGGAGCGGCTGATGGCCTCGCTGTTTCGCCAGTCCGACCTGGAGACGCGCTTTCCGATCAACCTCAATGTTCTGAACGCCGGCGGCGCGCCCGTGGTCGTCGGCCTGAAGGCGGCGCTCGAAGCCTTTCTCGACCATCGCCAGGCGGTGCTGGCGCGGCGCGCCGGCCATCGGCTGGAGCGGCTCGAACGGCGCCTGCACGTGCTGGACGCCCTGTTGATCGTCTTTCTCGATCTCGACGAGGTCATCCGCATCGTCCGCTTCGAGGCGGCGCCCAAGGCCAAGCTGGTCGCCGCCTTCGATCTCACCGAGGTGCAGGCCGAGGCGATCCTCGACACCCGCCTGCGCCACCTGGCGCGCCTGGAAGAGGCGCAGCTGCGGCGCGAGCACGAGGAACTGCTCGCCGAGCGCGACGGCATCGCCAAGCTGCTCGCCTCGCCGGCGGCGCAGCGCAAGCTGGTCGGCGTCGGCTTGGCGGACGTGCGCCGCGCTCTGGGGCCAAAGACGCCGCTGGGACGCCGGCGCTCGAGCTTCGCCGAAGCGCCAGAACCGTCGCGCCAGACCGCGTCGGACGAGGCGGGTTCCGGCGAGCCGATCACGGTCATCCTCTCGGCGCGCGGCTGGCTGCGCGCGGCGCGCGGTCACCTCGACGATCCGGCGACGCTCAGCTTCAAGGAGGGGGACGGGCCGGCGTTCCTCATCAAGGCGCTGACCAGCGACAAGATCCTGCTGCTGGCGTCCGATGGGCGAGCCTACACCCTGGCGGGCGACGACCTGCCGTCCGGCCGCGGTCATGGCGAACCGTTGCGGCTGATCATCGACCTGGCGCCCGACGCCGACATCCTGGCTGCCTTCGTTCCGGTGGCCGGCGGGCGGCGCGTCCTGCTGTCGACGGCGGGTTACGGCTTCGCGGTCGCCGAACAAGAGCTGCTCTCGGCGCGCCGGGCGGGGCGGCAGGTGATGAATGTCGGCGACGGCGCCGTCCTGGCCTGCCTGGCCGCCGAGGGCGACCACCTGGCGGTGGTCGGCGACAACCGCAAGGCGCTGATCTTCCCGCTCGCCGATCTGCCGGCTTTGCAGCGTGGCAAGGGGGTGAAGGTTCAGTCGTATCGCGACGGCGGCCTGCGCGATGGCCTGGTGTTCGTCGCCGAGGCTGGACCGTCATGGCTCGACGCCGCCGGCCGGATGCGCGCCTGGCCCGACTGGCGCGCCTGGCTCGGCCGCCGCGCCGCCGCCGGCCGCCTCGCGCCGCGCGGCTTTCCGGCCAGTGGTCGGTTCTCGCCCGACTCCGGAGCCTGAACGCCCAGCATCGGCCGCGCGTCAGCGGGGTCGCGCCCCATCGTGACGACTACGACGGCAAAGGGCCCCGGCATGCGCCGAGGCCCTCCGTCGAGACGATTTGACCGATTCGATCAGCCCCCGGGCGTGATCGCCTTGCACTGCGAGCCCGTGCCGCTGGCGGGGCCCGTGCCGGCTTGCAGGATATAGAGGTTGAGCGGCTTGGCGCCGGCCGACGGCTTCAGGAACGTGCCTGCGATGGCCTTTTGCCAAGCCAGCGGCATGGGGGCGGAGCCGGAAGCTTGCAGAACCCCGCGGGTCGCATCTTCGACGACCTTGCTGGTCTCGTACCAGTAAAGGAAGGCCGTCAGGTTCTTGGCGACGTTGGCGGCGCTGTAGCAGGTGTAGCCCAGGAAGTTGCTGGTGCCGACGAACGGATATGCCTGCACATTGGCGGGGATGGCGATCGGGGCGCTCTTGCTGGGCGCCTGCACCCAGTTGCTCGGCAGCGTCGCGTTTGCGCCGGTCGGCGGCTTGATGGAGGCGCCATAGGCGAGCGAGGCGGTCTTGGCGGTCGGCGCGATCGAGAACTTGCCGCCGGGGCGCAGCAGGTTGGCGCTGTTCAGACCAAAGCCGTTGTTACCGGTGACGGCGACGTATGGCAGGACGTTGTCGTTGCCGTCGTAGCCAATCCGCCCCTGAACGACAAAGTCGCCTGCCGTCAATCCAGGAACATTGTTGGGATCGAACTGGATGTAGTCGGCGACGCCGTCGGCCCCGCTGGCGTCGGTGAACTTGCCGGGTACATCGGTGACGCCGCTCGCCGAGCCGTAGTTCGGATTGGCCTTATTCCAATTGGCGGCGACCAGCGAGGCGGGAAGGGTGGTGGTCGAGTCGGCGTAGGCGTTGGCGCCGCCGTACACCGGCGAGACGCACTGCGCCGCCAGGTGGCGCGTGAACGTCGAGGTCGCGCCGGCGCTGTCGGAGCGACCGACCATCACCAGCGGCACGCTGAAAGTTCCGGTATCGCTCGGATCTTGCAGGCTCTTGCCGCCATTCAGCGAGGTCGGGATCTGGTTCCAGTCGGTGATCTGGCCATTGAAGATGGCGCAGTAGGTCGCCGCGTCGAGCACCAGGCCGCCGCTGCCGTCGCTGCGCGGCTTGGCGACATTGAAGTGATAGGCGGTGATCGAGCCGTCGGCGTTGCGCACCTTCTTGTAGACAGCGTCGTAGGCGATCGCCAAAGGCGCGATCAGCATCGGGTATTGAATTAAGTTGCCGTAGAGCGGCTGCGGGATCGGGTATTGCCCAGGTCCCGGAGTGGCGGTGAAGGTGATGCCTTGCTCCACGCCGCCGTTGTTGTAGACCGCCACGTCGGTAGCCGCGAGCGGCGTCTCCGAAGCGCCCCAGTTCACGGTCGGGTACGGCGTGTTGTTGTTGCCGGGCGGAACCGTGTCACCCCAGAAAGTCACGGGATCGTGGCTGAACACCGCCTTGATGTTGGTTCCCGATCCGGCCTGAATGGTGTTCAGCTGCGTGGTCGAGTCGACGTGCTGGCTCGCGCAGTTGAACGCCGGCGTCCCGAGGTAGTTGAACGCGGTGATAGTCTTCGTGGTCGGGCTGTGGGTGTTGGAGCCCTGGATCACCAGGGCGGTGGGATTGCCGTAGCAATCCTCGGACTGGCGCAGGTAGGGGGCGAACAGGGTGTTGCCGCCGTCGTAGATGTTGGTGGTGACCTGCGCCGTGGCGACGCCGGCCAAGCCGGTGGCGAGCGCCAGAACGCCTGTCGCGATGCCGAGATAGCGAGATTTCATGTTGTTGCCCGAGCTTTCAGTTTGAGAGGACGATTCGTTGAAGTTACAGGATGGCGAAGACCATCGTTTTTTGGCGCGAGGGGGCGCCGACAGCCGCGCATCACGACCGCGTTATTTGAATTACGAACTTGGCAGCCGTGCTTGTGCTTCTGACTGCGTATTCTCGACTTTAGGAAGTCGTTCCCGCGCCGACACGCGAGAAAATATCCGCGCCAATTTAGAAAACGGCGCAGCCCCTCTCCGAAGGCGAAGCGCTCTGTTGCGGCGTGCTAAGGCCGCGCCTCGCTCGCCTTCGCCGCCCGCCACAGCCGCTCCATCTCCGCGAGCGAGGCGTCGGCGGGTTCGCGGCCCTCGGCCGCCAGCGCTCGTTCGATCGATTGGAAGCGGCGGGTGAACTTGGCGTTGGCGGCGGCGAGCGCGCTTTCCGGATCGATGTCCAGCTCGCGGGCGATATTGGCGCAGACGAACAGGACGTCGCCCAACTCGGCCGCCGCCGCGGCGCGGTCGCCGGCGGCGAGTTCGACCCGCAGCTCGGCGATCTCCTCTTCCAGTTTCTCCAGAACCTCGTCGACCGACGGCCACACGAAGCCGACCCGGGCCGCCCGCCGCGACAGCTTCAACGCGCGCGTCAACGCCGGGAGGGCGAGGGCGACGCCGTCCAGCACGCCGCCGCCGACCGGCTTGGCCGCGCGCTCGGCCGCCTTCATCGCCTCCCAGGCGCGCGTCTGGCCCTCGGCGTCGCGGCCGTCGGATCGCGCGAACACATGCGGGTGGCGCCGGATCATCTTGGCGACGACGCCCGCCACCACCTCGTCGAAGCCGAAGGCGCCGGCCTCCTCGGCCATGGCGGCGTGGAACACCACCTGGAACAGCAGGTCGCCGAGCTCCTCCTTCAGCTCCGCGAGATCGCCGCGGGCGATGGCGTCGGCGACCTCATAGGCCTCCTCGATGGTGTAGGGCGCGATGGTTTCGAAGGTCTGCTCGCGATCCCACGGGCAGCCGCCCGGTCCGCGCAGGCGGCGCATGAGATCGAGGAGTTCGTCGGTCTTGCGACGACAGACGAGCGTCAGGCGCTCATCGGCCGAAATGCCCGTCTCTCGACGATTCCAGCCGTCGCCACCCGTCGCGGCGCAGCACCTCCATCGGCTGGAAGCGCGCCTTGTAGTCCATCTTGTCGCTGCCGCTGACCCAGTAGCCGAGATAGAGGTAAGGCAGGCCGGCCAGACGCGCCTGGACGATGTGGTCGAGGATGATGAACGAGCCGGGGCTGTCGCGCGCGACGGTCGGGTCGAAGAAGCTGTAGACCATCGAAAGCCCGTCGGAGAGCTGGTCGACCAGGGCGCAGGCGACCAGCGGTCCAGGTCCGAGGTCGTCGGCCTCGCGGCGATATTCGACCAGGTGGGTGCGCACCGTCGTGTCCTCGACCATGGCGACGAAATCGCCCCAGGTCATGTCGGCCATGCCGCCGCCGGGGTGACGGGAGGCGAGGTAGCGGCGCAAGAGGTCGAACTGCTCGACCGTGGCCTCGGCCTCGACAACATGCCGCAGGGTGCGGCGATGGCGGGCGACGATGCGCCGTTCGGAGCGGGAGAAGGCATGATCGGCGACGGGCAGGCGGGCCGAGACGCAGGCGTCGCAGCCGTCGCACGCCGGGCGGTAGGCGATGGTCTGCGAGCGGCGGAAGCCGCTCTGGGTGAGGGAATCGTTGAGCGCCGGGCCGTCCAGCATCGGCAGGTGGGCGAACACCTTGCGCTCGCGCCGGCCCGGCAGATAGGGGCACGGCGAGGAAGCGGTCAGGTAGAACCGCAGCTGACGCGTCGGGAACGTGGCGGGTCACGGTCCAGGCCAACTCGCGCGAGGGAGAGGCCCATGTCATCGCCGCCGATTAAGGTGACAAGCGCGACGCGGCGCAAGCGCCCGGGCGGCTTTGGCGAGCGGGCCGGCCGATGAAGCTCGCCTTCATCGGGGTCGGCGTGATGGGTGGGCCCATGGCCGGCCACCTCACCCGCGCCGGACACGCGGTCACCGCGTCTCAACCGCTCGGCGACGAAGGCGCGCGCCTGGGCCGCGGACAACGGCGGGCGCGCCGCCGCCAGCGCCGCCGAGGCCGCCGCCGGCGCCGAGATGGCGATGCTGTGCGTCGGCGCCGATGGCGACGTGCGCGAGACGGTCGCCGCCATCCTGCCGGGCTTGTGCGCCGGCGCGGTGATCGTCGATCACACCACCACCTCGGCGCGGCTGGCGCGCGAAATGGCGGCGGAGGCGGCGCGCGCGGGGGTGCGCCTTCGTCGATGCGCCGGTCTCCGGCGGCGAGGCGGGGGCGATCGCCGGCAAGCTGTCGATCATGGCCGGCGGCGAAGCCGATGCGGTCGAACGGGCCCGTCCGATCATCGGAGCCTACGCCAAGGCGATCCGCCACATGGGTCCGCCGGGCGCCGGCCAGCTGACCAAGATGGTCAACCAGATCTGCATCGCCGGCCTCGTCCAGGGCCTCGCCGAGGCGGTCGCCTTCGCCGGCCGCGCCGGGCTCGACGCCGGCGAGGTCTATGAGGCGATCTCCAAGGGCGCGGCGCAGTCGTGGCAGATGGATAATCGCTGGGCGACCATGAGCGAGGGCCGCTTCGACTTCGGCTTCGCGGTCGACTGGATGCGCAAGGATCTGGGCCTGGTGCTCGAAGAGGGACGGGCGAACGGCGCGCGGCTGGAGGTCACCGCCCTCGTCGATCAGTTCTACGCCGAGGTTCAGGCGATGGGCGGCCGGCGTTGGGACACATCCAGCCTCGCCGCCCGCTTGGCGCCACCGCCGGTCAGCGCGCCAGCAGCCGAGCCGCGCGCGGCGCGAAGTAGGTCAGGACGCCGGCGCAGCCGGCGCGCTTGAACGCCGTCAAGCTCTCGAGGACGGCGCGGTCCTCATCGACCCAGCCGTTCATCCCGGCGGCGCGGATCATCGCGTACTCGCCGCTGACCTGGAAGGCGAAGGTCGGGACCGCGAAGGTCTCGACCACCCGGCGGACGATGTCGAGGTAGGGCAGCCCGGGCTTGACCATCACCATGTCGGCGCCCTCGGCGAGATCGAGGGCGACCTCGCGGAGCGCCTCGTCGGTGTTGCCGGGTCCATCTGATAGGTCGCCTTGTCGGGCGGGCCGGCGGCGGCGCCGAGCCGCGCCGAGCCGATCGCCTCGCGGTAGGGGCCGTAGAAGGCCGAGGCGTATTTGGCGGCGTAGGCGAGGATCAGCGTGTCCTTGAAGCCGGCGGCCTCAAGCGCCTGGCGCAGAACGCCGACGCGGCCATCCATCATGTCGGAGGGGGCCAGAACGTCGCAGCCGGCCCGCGCCTGCGTCAGTCGCCTGGTCGACGAGGCGATCGAGGGTGGCGTCGTTGTCGACCCGGCCCTCGACGATGACGCCGTCGTGGCCGTGGTCGGTGTAGGGATCGAGGGCCACGTCGCAGACGACGCCGATCTCCGGCGCGGCATCCTTGATCGCGGCTATGGCGCGCGGAGATCAGTCCGTCCGGATCGCTCGCGGCGGACCCGATCGCATCCTTCACGCGCGGCTCGATGTGCGGGAAGACGGCGAGGGCGGGGATGCCGAGATCGCGCGCCTCGCGCGCCGCCTCGGCCGCCCCGGCGAGCGACAGGCGGCTGACCCCGGGCAGGGCGGCGATCGGCGCGGGTTCGCCGCCGTCGTGGATGATGATCGGCCAGATCAGGTCGGCGGGCGTCGCCACCGTCTCGCGCGTCAGGGCGCGGATCCACGGCGCCCGCCGCAGCCGGCGCGGACGGTTGGCCGGAAAGGGCGCGAGCGGCGGCAGGGTCATCGGCGGGGCAAGACCACGGCCAGGCCGGCGGCGCAAATCGGCGCGGCGCGCGCCCCGTGACGGCGGCGGCCGACTGCACTACAGCGAGGCGGAACAGGCCAGGAGGGCGCCATGACTCACCGTCTCCATTCAAGCTTCGCCGCGATCGCCGCCGCGCTCGCTCTCGGCGGCGCCGGGCTTCGCCAGGTCGGACGCGCCGGCGCCCGTCGCGGCCGCCGTCGCCGACAGCACGCGCCCGCCGGAAGATCGTGAACTCGACGCCCAGCGCAAGCCGGCCGAACTGCTCGCCTTCGCCAGTCTCAAGCCCGGCCAGGTGGTCGTCGACGTCTTTCGCCGGGCCCTACTTCGACCGCCTGTTCGCCGACATGGTCGGGCCGACGGGCAAGGTCTACATGTTCATCCCGGCCGAGGTGGTGAAGATCAAGGAGGCGCCGGTCCTGGCGAACGGCGCGACGCCGATGCCGGGCCACCCGAACATCATCGCCGAGACCGCGCCGATCGACGCCTTCTCGACGCTGGAGCCGGTCGACAGGGTGTGGATCCGGCAGAACTATCATGACCTCTACGACAAGTTCATGGGCCCGGCGAACGTGCCGGCGTTCAACAAGGCGGTGTTCAAGGCGCTGAAGCCCGGCGGCCTCTACATCGTCATCGACCATGCCGCGCCGGACGGATCGGGCATCGCCGATACCGACACCACCCACCGGATCGACCCGGCGGTGATCAAGAAGGACGTGCTCGCCGCCGGCTTCGTCTTCGATGGGGAGAGCAACGCCCTGCGCAATCCGGCCGATCCGCGCACCGCTCTCGTCTTCGACAAGTCGATCCGCGGCCACACCGACCAGGTCGTCTATCGCTTCCGTAAGCCGAGCTGAGCTCGAGCGCCATGGACACCGTCGCCTTCATCGGCCTTGGGCACATGGGCGCGGGCATGGCCGCCAATCTCGCCAAGGCGGGACGGCGGGTGCTGGCCTGCGACCTGTCGGCGGCGGCGGTCGAGCGGGCGGCGGGCGCCGGTTGCCAGCCGAGCACCGCCGCCGAGGCGGCGCGGGCGGCGGACGTCGTCATCACCATGCTGCCGGCCGCCGGCGCCGTCCGCGCCGTGTGGACCGGCGAGATCCTGCCGAACGCGCGGCGCGGCGCCCTCGTCATCGACTGCTCGACCATCGATGTCGCCACCGCCCGCGCCATGGCTGAGCTCGCGGCCGAGGCCGGCCTGCGCGGCGCCGACGCGCCGGTCTCCGGCGGCATCATGGCGGCCGACGCCGGCACGCTCGCCTTCATGGCCGGCTGCGCCGAGGCCGATTTCGCGGCGGTCGAGGCGGCGCTCGCGCCGATGGCCCGGGCGGTGGTGCGCGCCGGCGATCCCGGGGCCGGACAGGCGGCGAAGATCTGCAACAACATGGTGCTGGCCATCTCCATGCTCGGCGTCTGCGAGGCGTTCGCCCTGGCCGAAAAGCTGGGCCTCGCGCCGGAGCGCTTCTACGAGATCGCCAGCCAATCGTCGGCGCAGTGCTGGTCGTTGACCACCTATTGCCCGTGGCCCGGACCCGTGCCGAGCGCGCCCTCCAACCGCGGCTACGAAGGCGGTTTCCTCACCGACCTGATGCTCAAGGACCTCAAGCTCGCGCAGGAAGCCGCCGCCGGGGCCGGCGCCGCCACGCCGATGGGCGCGCAGGCCGAGGCGCTGTTCGCCCTCTTCAGCAACCTCGGCCATGGCGGGCGGGACTTCTCCGCCATATTGCAGCTGATCCGGGGTCGACTCTCCGAGCTTTAGAGAGACCGCGCTCGACGTGATCTGGCAGGTCGCGCGCGAGGTTAGACCGAGCGGTGTCCATTTGCGGCTTGAGACCGAGGCTGGGGCGACCAGCCGGGGAGACGCTATCCGGGCGCTGGTCCACGACGGTGATTTTCGCCAGCGCCTGATCGACGAGATCGTCGGCGCTCCGTTCGACGCGATCTATTGGGAGACGCCCCCGATCTCGCGCGGTGGTCTTGAGCGGCCGTTCGAGTGCAGGCTGCTCGACGCGCCCAGTCTCGCGCGCGGGATCGCCGACCCAACGCCCTTCGCCGGGCCGCTCGCGAAAGCAAGCCGGAGAGGGCAGGTCGCTGTTTTCCCGAACCTGGGCGGAGACGCGATCCTGGTCGTTCCGGTTCCGACGCCGGCGACCGCCGGCTGCGCGCACCTGGCGAGCTTCCTGCGCGCCGCGACGCCGGATCAGGCGCACGCTCTCCTTCGCGCCGTCGGCGAGGCGGTCCTCCGCGCGATGGACGATGAGCCGCTGTGGATCAGCACCGCCGGCGGTGGCGTAGCCTGGACGCATGTCCGCCTGGATCGCGCCCCCAAGTACTATTCGCATGAGCCATACCGTCGGCCGGGCGCCTGACTAGTTATTCGAGCAGCGCGGCAACCGCCGCGGCGTTTTCGGGATTGAAGGGATTGAGTAGTCGCAAATCGCCAACCATCGCGCCGTCCTGCATATCCTCGGTCAACAGAACGCGCGCCTGCTCCTCGAGGCTGGCCGCGCAGACGACGGCGTCCCAGAATTGGATGTTGTACCGGCTGGCGAAGTCGGCGGCGCGATCGAGAACCGCGGGCGTCGTCGACGGGGCGATGAAGACGCGTCGATAGTGCGCGGCTCTGGCCGCCGCGTGCGAAAACAGGAGGGGTCGACGCCGCTGCGCGAAGCGCAGAAACTCGCCGATCACCTGGAGCGGAACGACTCCGGCGCGAGCTCCGCGCCGAAGTAGGATCTCGGCTTCGGCGCCCTTCGCCGTTTGCGCCTCGAACGCAGGGCTTCCCGCAAGCCGGAGAGCCGCTATAGACCGCGTTCATGCCGCGCCTCGCCACCGCCGTCGATCCGTCGTCCGAGGCCTTCCGCCGCAACGCCCAGGTGAACCGGACGCTGACGGCGAACTTGCGCGAGCGGGTGGCGGCGGCGGCTCTGGGCGGCTCCGAGGAGGCGCGTCGGCGGCACGCCTCGCGCGGCAAGCTGCTGCCGCGCCAGCGGGTCGAGCGGCTGCTCGACATCGGCTCGCCCTTCCTGGAGATCGGCCAGCTCGCCGCTTTCGACCTCTACGGCGGCGAGGCGCCCGGCGGCGGGATCATCTGCGGCATCGGCCGGGTGAGCGGCCGCGAGGCGATGATCGTCGCCAACGACCCCACGGTGAAGGGCGGCGCCTATTACCCCATCACGGTGAAGAAGCATCTTCGGGCGCAGGAGATCGCAACTCAGAACCGCCTGCCGTGCGTCTACTTGGTGGATAGCGGCGGGGCCAACCTGCCCTTTCAAGCCGAGGTCTTCCCCGATCGCGAGCACTTCGGCCGCATCTTCTACAACCAGGCGCGGATGAGCGCCGAAGGGATCGCCCAGATCGCCTGCGTCATGGGCTCCTGCACCGCCGGCGGCGCCTATGTGCCGGCGATGAGCGACGAGACGGTGATCGTGCGCGGGCAGGGGACCATCTTCCTCGGCGGACCGCCGCTGGTGAAGGCCGCCACCGGCGAGGTGATCAGCGCCGAGGAGCTGGGCGGCGCCGACACCCACGGCCGCCGATCGGGCGTCGTCGATCACGTGGCCGACAATGACGAGCACGCCCTGGCGATCGTCCGCGCCATCCTCGCCAATCTCAATACCGTGAAGCGCGTCGACCTGGATGTCGTCGAGCCCCAGCAGCCCGCCCACGACCCGCGGGATCTCTACGGCATCGTCCCGACCGACGTGCGGGCGCCCTACGAGGTGCGCGAGGTGATCGCGCGCATCGTCGACGGATCGAATTTCGATGAATTCAAGAGCCTTTACGGCGCCACCCTCGTGTGCGGCTTCGCGCGCATCTGGGGCTACCCGGTCGCCATTCTCGCCAACAACGGGGTTCTGTTCTCCGAGAGCGCGCTTAAAGGCGCCCACTTCATCGAGCTGGCCTGCACGCGCGGCATCCCCCTTATCTTCCTGCAGAACATCTCCGGCTTCATGGTCGGCGGCAAATACGAGGCCGGCGGCATCGCCAAGGACGGCGCCAAGCTGGTCACCGCCGTCGCGAGCGCCGAAGTCCCCAAGTTCACCGTGCTGATCGGCGGCTCATTCGGCGCCGGCAACTATGGCATGTGCGGCCGCGCCTATTCGCCGCGCTTCCTCTTCACCTGGCCCAACAGCCGCATCAGCGTCATGGGCGGCGAGCAGGCCGCGAGCGTGCTGGCCACCATCCGCCGCGACGGCCTCGAGGCGCGCGGCGAAAGCTGGAGCGCGGAAGCCGAGGCCGACTTCAAGACTCCCATCCGCGAGCGCTACGAGGCCGAGGGCGATCCCTACCACGCCACCTCGCGCCTGTGGGACGACGGCATCATCGATCCGATCCAGACCCGCGACGTGCTGGGCCTCGCCATCGGCGCGGCGCTGAACGCGCCGATCCCGCCGACGCGCTTCGGGGTGTTCAGGATGTGAGCGGTGACGGCGCGGGTTTTCCGCCGCCGGCTTCCGCCATAAGAGCGAACGCCATGCCCAATCCCATCGCCGATCCGTTCGTCGAGGTTCCGGACACCGACGCGGTGTCGCCGCTGGTTCGCATCGAGGCGATTGGCGACAGCGCGGTGACGGTTCTCATCGACCGGGCGGAGAAGAAGAACGCCTTCGACGCCGAGGTGATCGGGGCCCTGAACCAGGCATTCGAGACGCTGCACGGCGCGGACGGCGTGCGGGTCGTCTTTCTGCGCGGCGCGGACGGGGTCTTCTCGGCGGGGGCGGATCTCGACTGGATGGCGGCGGCGGCCGACCTCTCGGAAGCCGACAATCGCGACGACGCCATGGCCATGGCGCGGATGCTGAAGCGCTTGCATGACCTGCCGATGCTCACCGTCGCCCTGGTCGAGGGCGCGGCCTTTGGCGGCGGCGCGGGCCTCGTCGCCGCCTGCGACATGGCGATCGCCGAGCGCAACGCCCGGTTCGCCTTCAGCGAGGTCAAGCTCGGCCTGATCGCCGCGACCATCAGTCCCTATGTCGTCGAGGCGATCGGCGCGCGGCGCGCCCGCGGCCTGTTCGCCACCGGACAGCCCTTTTACGCCGAACAGGCGCTCGCCTTCGGCCTGGTCGACGAGGTCGCCGACGACGCGGCGGCCCTCGACGGGATTCGCGATCGCATCGCCGCGGCCATTCGCGCCTGCGCGCCGGGCGCGGTGGCCGCGTCCAAGGCGCTGGTCGAGGCGGTCGCGGGGCAACCCATCGACCATGCCTTGATGGAGGACACCGCGCGTCGGATCGCCCATGCGCGGATCGGCGAAGAGGGGCGCGAGGGCGTCGCCGCCTTCCTCGCCCGCCGCCGGCCGGCCTGGGCGAGCGTCTAGCGGCCGCCACGGATGGATCGCAGCCTCGAGGTCGCGGCGGTCGGCTCGCTCGGCGGTTTCGCGCGGGCGCGCCGGAAGCACCTCGCCCGCCTGGGACAGCCGTGCGCCAATTGCGAGACGGTGCTGCAGGGCGCCTATTGCCACGCCTGCGGCCAGCTGGCCGAGGACTTCGAGCGCTCCATCGTCTCGCTGTTCGTCGAGGCGTTCGAGAATCTCTTTCATGCCGATGGCCGGCTGTTCCGCACCCTGCCTGCCCTGGCGCTGCGTCCGGCGCGGCTGACCAGCGACTTCATCAAGGGCAAGCGCGCCTATCAGATTCCGCCGCTGCGCCTGTTTCTGGTCGTGGTGGTCGCCTTCTTCCTGGCCGGCGACCTCAAGGACGCGATCGCTCCAGGACATCATGGCTGGGACAACACGATCACCCGCGACCGCGACGCGGCGGTGAAGGCCGGCGGGGCCCCCGACTCCTGGCAGGTCGACGATTCGGGGGCGCTGGGCGCCTGGGCCAAGCCGCGCATCGCCTATGCGATGAAGCATCCCCGCGAGCTGGGCATGGAGATCCAGGCCTGGTTGCACCGGGTGGCGATCGCCTTTCTGCCGATCTCGGCGCTGCTGCTCGGCTTGCTGTTCGTGTTTCAGCGGCGCTTCGTGCTGTTCGACCACGCGATCTTCTCGATGCACTCGCTGTCGTTCATGGGTCTGCTGCTCACCGTCTCGACCCTGGTGGGCTTGGTTCCGATCGTCGGATGGGTCGGGAACCTGCTGACCCTCGCCGTGCCGGTCCACCTGTTCGTCCACATGCGGGGAACCTACCGCACGAGCATCGCCGGGACTCTGATCCGAATGTTTTTGCTGGGCGTGCTGTCGTCGATCGCCTTCGCCATGCTGATGGCGGCCGTCGTGGTGCTCGGCGTCATCAACCTTCGGCCCGGCTAGATCCGGCGAATGTTCGACTCCCTTCTGATCGCCAACCGCGGCGAGATCGCCCGGCGGATCATGCGCACCGCCCGGCGCCTCGGCATGCGGACGATCGCCGTCTATTCCGACGCCGACGCCGGCGCGGCGCACGTCCGCGAGGCCGACGAGGCGCATCGGCTGGGTCCGCCGCCGGCGCGCGAGAGCTACCTCGCCTTCGACAAGGTGCTGGAGGCGGCGCGGACGAGCGGCGCGGCGGCGGTGCATCCGGGCTATGGCTTTTTGTCGGAAAACGCCGAGTTCGCCGAGGCGGTGAAGGGCGCCGGCCTCGTCTGGGTCGGTCCGCCGCCCGCCGCCATCCGCGCCATGGGCCGCAAGGACGCCGCCAAGCGGCTGATGGCCGAGGCGGGCGTGCCGGTGACGCCGGGCTATCTCGGCGAGGACCAGTCGCCGGAGCGGCTGGCGGCGGAGGCGGCGGCGATCGGCTGGCCGGTGCTGATCAAGGCGGTCGCCGGCGGCGGCGGCAAGGGCATGCGGCGGGCCGACCGGGCGGAGGACTTCGCCGAGGCGCTGGCCGGCGCCACGCGCGAGGGCGCGGCGGCCTTCGGCGACGGGCGCGTGCTGCTGGAAAAATACGTCACCCGCCCGCGTCACATCGAGGTGCAGGTGTTCGGCGACGCCCACGGCCACGCCATCCACCTCTTCGAGCGCGACTGCAGCTTGCAGCGTCGCCACCAGAAGGTGATCGAGGAGGCGCCGGCGCCGGGCATGGACGAGGCCACGCGCGCGGCCGTGTGCGCGGCGGCCGTCAACGCCGCAAAGGCGGTGGCTTACGAAGGCGCCGGCACGGTCGAGTTCATCGCCGACGCTTCCGAGGGCCTGCGCGCCGACCGCATCTGGTTCATGGAGATGAACACCCGCCTGCAGGTCGAGCATCCGGTCACCGAGGCGATCACCGGTCTCGATCTCGTCGAATGGCAGCTGCGCGTCGCCGCCGGCGAGCCCTTGCCGCTGGCGCAGGACGAGATCCGCCGCGCCGGCCACGCCATGGAGGCGCGGCTCTACGCCGAGGATCCGGCGCACGGCTTTCTGCCGTCCAGCGGGGCGCTGGAGCGCTTCCGCCTGCCCGCCGACGAGCGGATCGACGCCGGCTTCGAGGAGGGCGACGCGGTCAGCGCCTGGTACGACCCGATGATCGCCAAGCTCATCGTCCATCGCCAGACGCGCCAGGCCGCCGCCGCGGCCCTCGCCGAGGCCTGCGCGGCCGTCCAGGTCTGGCCGGTGAAGACCAACGCCGCCTTCCTCGCCCGCTGCGCCGCCGCCGCCGATTTTGTCGCCGGCGAGATCGACACCGGCTTCATCGAGCGGCATCTGGCCGATCTCGCGCGCTTCGAGGATGCGCCGATCGCGCCGGGCGCCCTCGCCGCCCTGTCGCCCGCCGAACGCGAGACCGGCTCCCCCTGGGCGGCGCGGAGCGGCTTCAGGCTGAACCACGAGCCGGCGCGCATCGCGCGCGTGTTCGTCGATGGCGCGCCGGTCGAGACGCCCTGCCCGACGGGCGAGGCCGACGCCGGCGACGCCGTTCACTCCTTGGGGGACGGCTCGGTGGTCATCTTCCATCGGGGCGCCGCGCGGACCGTGTCGCTGGCGCCGCCCGCCACGTCGGCGGTCGCGGGGAGCGGCGATGGCGTCGTGCGCGCGCCGATGCCCGGCCGGGTCGTCCAGGTGCGCGCCGCCGTCGGGCGAGCGGCGGCGGCCGGCGAAACCCTGATCGTCATCGAAGCGATGAAGA
The DNA here is from genome assembly GCA_963752245.1 of uncultured Alphaproteobacteria bacterium. GTDB lineage: Bacteria > Pseudomonadota > Alphaproteobacteria > Caulobacterales > Caulobacteraceae > Acaudatibacter. The sequence goes on along the minus strand of CAVVXO010000004.1, from coordinate 646,684 downwards.
TGGAGCACGCCCTGGTCGCGCCGTTCGCCGGCACGCTCACCGAAATAACCGCCGCCGAGGGCGACCAGGTCAGCGAGGGCGCTGTCCTGGCCCGGCTGGAGCCGGCCGCATAGCCGTCCTGCACCTCGTCAAGCTGTGCGTCGGATCCGACAGCGTCGCCGACCTCCTCGCCTGGCGCCGGCGCGCCGCCGAGACCGGGGAGCCGTGGATCCTGCGCACCCGCAACACGCCGCGCCGCGCCGCCGAACTGCTCGACGGCGGCTCGCTCTTTCGCGTCTATCGCGGCCTCATCCTGTCGCGCCAGCGCATCCTTCGCGTCGAGCGGATCGGCGAGGGCGCCGCGGCGCGCTGCCACATCGCGCTCGACGAGACGGTGGTGCTGGTCGAGTCGACGCCGCGCCGCGCCTTTCAGGGCTGGCGCTACCTGCCGGCGGACGACGCCCCGGCCGACCTCGCGATGGTCGAGGGCGCGGGCGAACTGCCGCCGGCGCTGCGCAGCGAACTGCGCGCGATCGGCGCCTGGTGAGAGCGGCGCGCGCGGCGCTGAATTGGTCTAGAAGGCGGCCATGATGCGAGAGGTCGCCCGCCGCGCGAGAGATCATCGCCGATGAGCGGCAAGCTGATCGCCGAAAACCGGCGCGCCCGCTTCGACTACCACCTCGAGGAGACGGTCGAGGTCGGCCTCGCCCTGACCGGCTCGGAGGTGAAGTCGCTGCGGCAGGGCAAGGCCAACATCGCCGAATCCTACGCCTCGGCGGAGGGGCGCGAGATCGTCCTCGTCAACGCCTTCATCCCGCCCTACGAGGGCGCCAACCGGTTCAATCACGAGCCGCGCCGGCCACGCCGGCTGCTGCTGCATCGCCGCCAGATCGACCGGCTGCTCGGCGCGGTTCGCCGCGAGGGCCGCACCCTGGTGCCGACCCGGCTCTATTTCAACGAGAAGGGCCTGGCGAAGCTGGAACTCGCCCTCGCCAAGGGCAAGACCGCCCCGGACAAGCGGGCCGCCGAAGCCGACCGCGACTGGAAGCGCGAGCAGGGCCGCCTGATGCGCGAGCGAGGGTAGGCGGGCGCCGGCAAGGCCGGGCCGCCCTGTCGAGCCTAGATCCCCGCGCCGTTGTCCATCACCGCCAGGGCCGCCTCGTGCGCCTTGGCTTCGGCGGTGATCCAGGCGACGAAGGCCTTGACCTGAGGCAGGCGGCCTTTCGCCTTGGGATGGACGACGTGATAGGCGAAGTCCACCGAGGTGGTGATCGCCATCGGCGCGACCAGCCGGCCGGCCTCGAGGTCGTCGCGCGCCAGGGTGCTCTTGGCCAGCGCCACGCCGCGTCCGGCGACCGCCGCCTCGACCACCAGGGATGACTGGTTGAAGCGCGGCCCGCGCTGGCCGTCGATCCCGCGCACGCCCCGCGCCGCCAGCCACATCGACCAGTCCGGGCAGCTCTCGTCGGCGTCGGGCGAGCCGTCGTGCAGCAGCACGTGGCGGGCGAGGTCGGCCGGCTGATGCAGCGGGTTGGTCTGCATCAGCTCGGGGCTCATCACCGGCGTGACCGTCTCGCTCATCAGCCGCACGGCCTCGAGGCCGGTATAGGGCCCGGCGCCGTAGCGGATCGCCACGTCGACCTCGCCGGTGGCGAAATCGACGAGATCCATGTCCGCCGACAGCCACACGTCGACCTGTGGATGCGCTTCCTCGAAGCGGCCGAGGCGCGGCATCAGCCACTTGGCGGCGAACGACGGCGCGGCGGTGAGCGTCAGGCGCCGACCGTCGACCGCGGCGGTCAGCAGCGAGGCGGCCTCGGACAGCCGGTCGAACGCCTCGCGCAGCGCCGGCAGCGCCGCCTGGGCGGCGTCGGTGAGCAGCAGGCCGCGCGGCGTGCGGCGGAACAGCGAGGCGCCGACGTAATCCTCGAGGTTCTGGATCTGCTGCGAAACGGCGCCGGGAGTCACCGACAGCTCGTCGGCGGCCCGGCTGAAATTGAGGTGGCGGGCCGCGGTCTCGAACGCGCGCAGGGCGTTCAGCGGCGGCAGGCGGCGGCGCGGTTCCATTTCAGTTTCGCTGATACCCTCGGCAGAAGACTTCGATTGCGAGGCGGCCCCGCCACACCCAAGTGACAGCTGTCCGCCCGGCTCGCGTTAGAGAGCAGAGCTTGGCGCGGCTGCGCTGACGCGCCGCCTCACCGGTTCGCACGCTTCTTAATCGCCTATTAGAGTAACTGCAAGTGACCCTGATGAAAGCCGCCAGCCGCCGTCCGTCCGCCGACGCTTCCTTCGTCGTCCTGCGGCGCGGCGGCGCGGCGGCCGGCGGCCGCGTCACCCTCGTCGGCGCCGGACCGGGCGATCCGGAGCTGCTGACGCTCAGGGCGGCGCGCCGCATCGCCGAGGCGGATGTCGTGGTCCACGACGGGCTGGTGCCGGCGGCCATTCTCGACCTAGCCAAGCCGGGCGCGCGGCGGATCAGCGTCGCCAAGCGCAAGGCGCGCCACACCGTGGCGCAGGACGATATTCACAGCCTGCTGATCGGCCTCGCCCTTCAGGGGTTCGATGTCGTGCGGCTGAAGGGCGGCGATCCGTTCGTGTTCGGCCGCGGCGGCGAGGAGCTGGAGGCCTGTCGCGCCGCCGGCGTCGATTGCCAGGTGATACCGGGCGTCACCGCCGCCCTGGCCGCCGCCGCCGCCGTCGGCGCGCCGCTGACCCATCGCGTGCTCGGCCGCGCGGTCACCCTCGTTTCGGGCCACGCGGCGGGCGAGGCGGATGACGACCTCGACTGGGCCGCCCTGGCGGCGGGCGGCCAGACCCTCGCGGTCTACATGGGACTTGGCGCGGTCGCCCAGGTCGCCGAGCGGCTGATGGCGGCCGGGCGCGCCGCCGCCACGCCGGTGGTGGTGGTCGAGAACGCCAGCCTGCCGCGCGAGCGCCGGATCGGCGCGACGTTGGCGGGCCTGGCCGAGGCGTGCCGCGGGCTGGACGGGCCGGCCCTGCTGCTGATCGGCGAGGTGGCGGCGCTCGCCGAAATCGAGCCGGGCCGCCGCGTCGACGCCGGCGCGCCGCTGGCGAACGCGTCATGAGGGTGTTGACCGCCAACCGGCTCGCCGATGGCGAAGCGGTGTTCCTGGCGAGCGTCGGCTGGACCGGCCAGTTCGCCGCGGCCCGGATCTTCGCCGACCAAGACACGGCCGAAGCAGCCGAGGCGCGCGCCCGCGACGCCATCACCGAGGTGGTCGATCCCTATCTGATCGAGGTGTCGACGCCGGACGGGAGCGGGGGCGCCGTCGCCCCGGTCAGCTATCGCGAGCGGCTGCGCGCCCTCGGCCCCAGCAACAAGCCCGGGCATGGCAAGCAGGCGGCTGGCGGCCCTGACCTCGAGCGACTGGCGCGGGCGCGCGGCGCGGCCCGCTCCGCCGGCCGTGTCCAGCTGATCAGGCGCAAATAGATGTACGCGCAGGACGCCATCGACGCCGCCATGCTCGCCGACCGGGCGGCCGAGTTTCGCGAGCAATGCGCCCGCCGTCTCGCCGGCGAGATCACCGAGGAGCAGTTCAAGCCGATCCGGCTGATGAACGGCCTGTATCTGCAGCTGCACGCCTACATGCTGCGGATCGCCATTCCCTATGGCACGCTCTCCAGCGCCCAGCTGCGCAAGCTGGCCCATGTCGCGCGGACCTACGACAAGGGCTACGGCCACTTCACCACCCGCACCAACCTGCAGCTGCACTGGATCAAGCTGCGCGACGCGCCCGATGTCCTCGACGAACTGGCCACGGTCGGGCTGCACGCCATCCAGACCTCCGGCAACTGCATCCGCAACGTCACCGCCGACCCGCTGGCGGGAGCGACCGCCGATGAGGTCGACGACCCCAGGGTATGGGCCGAAGCGATCCGCCAATGGTCGACCTTCCACCCGGAGTTCTCGTTCCTGCCGCGCAAGTTCAAGATCGCGGTGATCGCCGCCCCGACCGACCGCGCCGCCACCCAGATCTACGATATCGGGCTGCGCCTGCACCGCGGCGGCGATGGCGTCCTGGCGTTCGAGGTGCGGGTCGGCGGCGGGCTCGGACGCACCCCCTATCTTGGGCCAGTTATTCGCGCCGATCTGCCGGCCGGACGCCTGTTGTCCTACCTGCGGGCCATTCTGCGGGTCTACAACCGCCACGGCCGCCGCGACAATCTGTGGAAGGCGCGGATCAAGGCGCTGGTCGCCTCCCTGGGCGCCGCGGCCTTCGCCGGCGAGGTCGAGGCCGAGTGGCTGGCCGACGACGGCGCGGAGGTCGATCTGCCGGACGCCGAGCTGGCCCGCCTGCGCGGCGCCTTCGCCCAGCCGGCGTTCGCCGTGCTGCCGCCCAGGTCGGCGGCGTTCGAGGCGGCCAAGCGCGACCCGCTCTTCGCCCGGTTCGCCCGGCGCAATGTCCAGCCACACAAGCGGGCCGGTTACGCGGTGGTGGACATCTCGCTGAAGACGCCGGGCGAGACGCCGGGCGATTGCTCCGCCGAGCAGATGGACGCCATCGCCGAGCTGGCGGAGCGGCATTCTTTTGGTGAAATTCGCGTGTCTTACCGCCAGAACCTCATTCTGCCGCATGTGCGGCTGGACGACGTGCCGGCGGTCTATCGGCAACTGGCGGCGCTCGGGCTGGCCGAGGCGAACATCGGCCTCGTCAGCGACATCATCGCCTGTCCCGGGCTCGACTACTGCGCCCTGGCGAACGCGCGGGCCATTCCGATAGCCCAGGACATCGCCGGCCGCTTCGCCGATCCGGCGCTCGCCGAGGACGTCGGCGAGATGGACGTCAAGATCAGCGGCTGCATCAACGCCTGCGGCCATCATCACGTCGGCGCGGTCGGCATCCTGGGGGTCGATCGCAAGGGCGAGGAATACTACCAGCTGACGCTTGGCGGGTCGGCCGGCGGCCGGCCGGGCGAGGCCGCGGCGGTCGGGCAGGTGCTCGGCCCGGCCCTGCCCGCCGAGCGCGTCGGCGAGGCGATCGAGCGGCTGGTAGGCGCGTACCGCCGCGAGCGCCGGGGCGGCGAGCGGTTCGTCGACACCCTGCGCCGCGCCGGCCCCGCGCCGTTCAAGGAGGCGGTCTATGCCGAGACTGCTTAGCTGGCGGTCCGGCGCCGCGATGGCGCTCGAGGATCCGTTCGTCGTCGTCGGCGACGACGAGCCGATCGCCGCGGCCGACGTCATCGTCTCGCGCGCGCGGCTGGAGGGCGCCGACGACGCCCTGTGGCGCTGTCGGCGGCTCGGCGTTCGCTTGCTGGCCGACGAGCCGGTGGAGGCGCTCGCGCCCTTTCTGCCGCGTCTGGCCACCGTGACGCTCGAGTTTCCCAAGTTCAAGGACGGCCGCGCCTACAGCGGCGCGGCGATTCTGCGGGGGCGGTTCGGCTATCGCGGCGAGGTGAGGGCGGTCGGCGAGGTGTTGCGCGAACAGGCCGGTTTCATGGTCCGCGCCGGCTTCGACGCCTTCATCCCCGCCGACGGCTCGACGGCCGCCGACTGGACGGTTGCGGCGCGGCGGTATCGCCACGTCTACCAGCGCGCCGCCGACGGGCGCCCAGCCGCCTTCGAGGAACGGCTCGACCGCGCTCAGCGGCGGATGGCCGCGTGAGCCTCGCCTATGACGAGAGGGGCTGGGACCCGCCGGCGCCCGATCTGGCGAGCGAGAGCGCGAGCCTCGCGGCGCGGCTGCGCGGGGCCGATCCGCTCGACATCCTCGCCGAGGCGATCGCCCGGCACGGCGACAAACTGGCGCTGGTTTCCTCGTTCGGCGCCGAATCGGCGGTGCTGCTGCACATGGCCGCCCGCCTGGATCGGTCGATCCAAGTGGTGTTTCTCGACACCGGCATGCTGTTCGGCCAGACCCTCGATTACCGCAAGACCCTCTCGGCCCGGCTGGGGCTCACCAACGTGCGCGACCTGCGGCCGAGCTTCGCCGACCTGGCGATCGCCGATCCGGCCGCCGAGCTGTGGCGGACCGACACCGACGCCTGTTGTTCGCTGCGCAAGGTCGCGCCGCTGGCGCGGGCGCTCGAGGGGTTCGAGGCCTGGGTCACCGGCCGCAAGCGCTTCCAGGGCGCGATCCGCCTGCGCCTGCCGGTGGTCGAATGGGCGGACGGCCGGCGAAAGTTCAATCCCCTGGCCAACTGGAGCAAGGCGGATCTCGACGCCTACGCGGCCGAACACGACCTCCCCGCTCACCCGCTGGTCGCCGCCGGCTTTGCCTCGATCGGCTGTTGGCCGTGCACCACGGCGGTGAGCGATGGCGAGCCGGACCGCGCCGGACGCTGGCGCGGTTCAAAAAAGACCGAATGTGGAATACATACGGTGCTGGCCCGCGCGCCCGGCGCCGCGCCCTTCGTCGGCGCCGACATCTAGAGCCGCCGCGCCCGCCGCCCCGCTTTTCCCGCTTGCCTTCTCGAGAACCCGCATGTTCGACACCGACCTCGTGACCGCGCCGCCAAAGCCCGCCGCCGCCGCCAAGGCGAGGGGCGCCTTCAACCTCGAGACGGTAACCTTTGTCCGGCATTGGACGCCATCGCTGTTCTCGCTGAAGACGACCCGTGATCCGTCGTTCCGCTTCGACAGCGGCCAGTTCGTCATGCTGGGGCTGGAGGTCGACGGCAAGCCGCTGCTGCGCGCCTATTCCATCGTCAGCGCCGCCTGGGCCGACGAGCTGGAATTCTATTCCATCAAGGTCGCCGACGGGCCGCTGACCTCGCGGCTGCAACACATCCAGGTCGGCGACGGGATCCTGATCGGCAAGAAGCCGACCGGCACCCTGGTGCTGGATGGCCTGCGCCCCGGCGCCAACCTCTACCTGCTGGGCACGGGCACCGGCCTCGCGCCCTTCCTCAGCCTGGTGCGCGATCCGGCGACCTATGAGCGATTCGACAAGGTGATCGTCACCCATACGGTGCGCGAGGTCGCCGACCTCAACTACCGCGACCTGCTCGCCGGCGATCTCGCCGCCGACCCGGACTTGGGCGAGATGATCGCGCCCAAGCTGATCTACTACCCCACCGTCACCCGCGAGTTGTTCGAGACGCGCGGCCGCATCACCGACCTCGTCGAGAGCGGCCAGCTGTTCACCGACATCGGCCTGCCGCCCCTTGATCCGTCGCGGGACCGCCTGATGCTGTGCGGCGGCCCCTCGGTGCTCGCCGACCTCAAGGTGCTGCTGCTGGCCCGCGGCTACGAGGAAGGCTCGGTCGCCAAGCCCGGCGACTTCGTCCTCGAACGCGCCTTCGTGGAGACCTGAGGGCCGGCGCCCACGCCGCGCCCCAGGAGCCGGTCTGCTCGACCCGCCCGCGCGGCCGACCCTTTCAGGCGGCGCCTTCCGTACCGCCGGCTTCCAGCCGGCCCTTCCCGTACCGCCGGCTTCCAGCCGGCTCTTCTCAACTTGGCGCCGCGAAGCCTTCAGTCGCCGAGACGGCGGCGGAGAGACTCCAGGCAGCGGTTCAGCGTCGCTTGATCGAGGCGGCCGATGGTCCGGGCCTCATTCGCCAAGATCGTGGCGATCTTCATCGGCCGGACGACCGAAGCGATCGGCAGGCCGGCGGCGGCCAGATCGCTCACCGGTTCGTCGTCCGCCCAGGCCGGGTTGGCCGCGCTGGTGATCATGGCGACCCAGACCAGCCGGTGAGGCTCGCCAAAGGGGTCACGCGAGATGATCAGGGCTGGCCGATGCGCACGATGGTCCCGATCCACATAGGGGAATGGAACCTTGACGATCTCGCCCTGTCCGAACGCCGGCTCAGAGCTCGGCATAGCCGAGGCGGTCGGCTTCGGAGTTCCACTCCTCGAAGGCGGCGAAGGGGTCCTCCCGGGCGAACGGGCGGCTCGCCTTGGTGATCACGGCCCGGCCGCCGCTGATCTCATAGGCGAGCACATCGCCCTCCCGCACGCCGAGCGCCGCCCGCACGGCGCGAGGAATGGTCGTCTGCGACTTGCTGGTCAGCTTGCTGGCGATCATGCGACACTCCATGCAAGGAAATTCCTTACCCTGGCGTTTTTCGTCCAGCAAGCAGGCGGCTAGGCCGGCGCGCCGGCTGCAGGTAAGAGGGCGGCCGGTATGGCGGGGTGACGCGGCGGCTCATGCGGCGCCGGCTTCCAGGCCTCCGTCTGGGCCGGAAGGAGATTGCGCTCATGATCGCAGCGATTGGCGCGATCGGCTCGCTGTTGCTCGCCGCCCCTGCCATGGTGGCGGAGGTCGCGCCGACCGGGCAGGCGCTCACGCCGACCGCGGCGCGCGGCGCGGTCTTCCAGCCGCTCGATCCCGATCTGCCGGACAATCCCGGCTACACCGCCGGCCAGGCCTCGGCGATGGCGCTGTCGCCGGACGGGCGGACGCTGCTGATCCTCACCAGCGGCTACAACCGCGTCGTGGGGCCGGACGGCAAGACCATCGCCGATCAGTCGAACGAATACGTGTTCGTCCATGACGTGAGCGGCGCCGCGCCGGTGAAGCGCCAGGTGCTGCAAGCGCCGAACACCTTCCTCGGACTCGCCTGGGCGCCGGCCGGAGACCGGTTCTTCGTTTCCGGCGGGGTCGACGATGACGTGCTGGAGTTCGCGCGCCGGGCCGACGGCCGATTCGCCGCCGGCCGAGTCTTCAAGCTGGGCCATCGCGCCGGCCTGGGCTTGGCGGTGAAGCCGGAGGCGGCCGGATTGGCGGTGAGCCCCGATGGCAAACGGCTGCTCGTCGCCAATCTGCAGAACGACTCGGTCAGCCTCGTCGATCTCGCCTCCGGGACGGTGCGCGAACAGGATCTGCGCCCCGGCAAGCTCGACCCCGCCAAGGCCGGGCTCGCCGGCGGGACCTTTCCGCGGGCGGTGGTCTGGACGGCCGGCGATCGTGCCTGGGTGGTGAGCCAGCGCGACCGGGAGGCGATCGCGTTGTCGGTGTCGCCGGCTGCCCTGACGGTCGGCGCGCGCGTTCCACTGCCGGGCCAGCCGAATGCCCTGATAGCGGCGCCTGGCGGCCGGCTGCTGGTCGCCATGGACAACAGCGACGGCGTCGCGGTGGTCGACGAGGCGGCGGCGCACGTTCTGGAGACCATCCCGACCGCCGGGCCGCCGGGCCTCGCGCCGGCGGGCCTGGGCGGCGCCGGAACCAACGCCCTGGCCCTGTCGCCGGATGGCCGCACTCTGCTGGCCAGCAACGGCGGCGAAAACGCCCTGGCGGTGATCGCCCTCGATCCGAAGCCCGGCGCCTCGGGCGTCATCGGCCTGATCCCGACCGGCTGGTACCCGACCGGCGTCGCCTTCAGCGCCGATGGCCGCCGGATCTTCGCCGTCAACAGCAAGAGCGCGCCAGGCCCCAATCCCGCCAACTGCCGCGCCAATCTGGCGACGAGCGACAGCAGCCAGATCGCCTGCCAGGCGGCCAACCAATATGTCTGGCAGCTGCAGAAGGCCGGCTTCCTCGCCCTGCCGACGCCCGACCGCGGCGAACTCGCCCGCCTGACGCGCCAAGTCGCCGAAAACGATCATGTCACCCGCCAGCTCTCGCCCGGCGAGGCGCGGACCGTGGCCTTTCTGCGCGGCCACATCCGCCACGTGATCTATGTGGTGAAGGAGAACCGCAGCTACGATCAGGTTCTGGGCGATCTGGAGGTCGGCAACGGCGATCCCAGGCTGACGGTCTTCCCCGAGGCGCTGACGCCCAATCAGCACGCCCTGGCGCGCCGCTTCATCGATCTCGACGCCTTCTTCGACAGCGGCGAGAGCAGCAACACCGGCTGGAATTGGACGGTGGCCGGCCGCACCAACGACTTCACCGAGCGCGAGGCGCCGGTCAACTACGCCGATCGCGGCCTGCAGTACGACCAGGAGGGCGACAACCGGAACCTCAACGTCGGCTTCGCCACCAGCGCCGAGCGGCTGAAGGTCCAGCCGGTCGGCTTCCACGATCCGGACATGCTGCCGGGCGCCCGCGACGTCGCCGCCCCGGATGGGCCGAACGCGGCGCAGGAACAGGGCTACCTCTGGGACCAGGCGCTGAAGGCCGGGCTGTCGGTGCGCAACTGGGGCTTTTTCGGCGACCTGGCGCTCTACGACGAGCGCATGGGCCATCTGCGCACGCCGCCGATCCGCGATCCGTTCAAGGAAGGGGTCAAGGTGTTCACCCCGGCCAAGGCCTCGCTGATGGCCATCACCGATCCCTATTTCCGCGGCTTCGACCAGTCCTTCCCTGACTTCTGGCGCTTTCAGGAGTGGAAGCGGGAGTTCGATGGCTTCGTCGCCGAGGGTAGGGCGCCGGGCCTGATGATGGTGCGCCTGCCGCACGACCACACCGGCGACTTCGGCCAGGGGCTCGACGGAGTCGACACGGTGGAGACGGAGATCGCCGACAACGACTACGCCGTGGGCCTGCTCGTCCAGGCGGTCGCCGCCAGTCCGTTCGCCAGGGACACCCTGATCTTCATCGTCGAGGACGACGCCCAGGACGGGCCGGACCACGTCGATGCTCACCGCGCCATCGCCTTCCTGGCGGGCCCCTATGTGCGCCGAGGCGCGGTGGTGTCGCATCGCTACGCCACCGATGATCTGCTGCGCACCATCGAAATGGTCCTGGGCCTCGGCCCCATCGGCCTGCCGGATGCCCTGGCGCGGCCGATGGTCGAGGCCTTCGACATCGCCCGGCCGGCGGACTGGAGTTTTCGGGCGATCGTGCCGGGCGTCCTGCGAACGACCAAGTTGCCCCTGCCGCCGGTGGGGGTCGCCGAGGAGACCTGCAAGGTTCCAGGCCGCTCGGCGCTCTGGTGGCGCGCGGCCATGGCCGGGCAGGACTTCAGCCGCGAGGACCGCCTCGACACGGCGGCCTACAACCGCGCCCTGTGGGCCGGACGGATGGGCGCCGCGCCGTTCCCCGCCAGCCGCGGCGGCCTCGACCTGAGCCATGGCCGCGCCGCCTTGCTCGAGGCGACGCCGGCGCCGGCCTGCGCCGCCTCTTGAGCGGGCGAGCCCGCCTCGTCCTCGCCAGCGCCAGCCCGCGCCGGCTCGACCTGCTCGCCCAGATCGGCATCGCGCCGGACGAGGTCTTGCCCGCCGATATCGACGAGGCGCCGCTGAGGGGCGAGACGCCGCGCCGCGCCGCGCTGCGCCTTGCCGAGGCCAAGGTCGGCGTCGTCGCCATTCGCCGCCCGGAAGCGTTCGTGCTGGGCGCCGACACCATCGTCGCCCTCGGCGGGCGCCAACTGGGCAAACCGGCCGACGAGGCCGATGCGCGTCGCATGCTCGCCCTGCTGTCTGGCCGCAACCACCAGGTCTTCACCGGGGTCGCGGCGATCGCCCCGGACGGCCGCCGCGCCGCCCGTCTCGCCGAGGCGCGGGTGACGTTCAAGCGGTTCAGTGACGCCGATCTCGCCCGTTTGCTGGACGGCGAGGAGTGGCGCGGCGTCGCCGGCGGCTATCGTCTGCAGGGCCGCGCCGGCGCGGCGGTGATCCGCCTGACCGGCTCGCCGAGCGCGGTGATCGGCCTGCCGCTTTACGAGACGCTCTGTCTTCTGCGCGGCCTCGGCTTTCCCGCGTGACCCGCCGTAGCGCGTTTCTCGATATCTCCCCAGGCGAGCGCCGGGGAGTGGTGACTCTCGACGGCCGGCCGGAGCGGCTGCTGATCGAGCGCGACGACGACCCGCCACAGCAAGCGCTGGGCGCCAGCATCGCCGGCCGGGTTCGGCGCGTCGAGCCGGCGGCTGGCCTGGCGTTCATCGATCTCGGCGTCGAGCCGGATGGGGTGATGAATTTCTCGCCCGAAGCGCCGAGGCCGGCGGAAGGCGCGCTCGTGGCGGTCGAGGTCCGCGCGCAGGCGCGGCGCGGCAAGGGTCCGACGCTCAAATGGCTGAAGGTGGCGGCGCCGGCGTTCGGTCTGATCGAGCCCGGACCGTCTATCGAGCGGAGGCTGGCGACGATCGTCGGCGCCGGCGTGGCGATCCAATTCGGAACGGCCGCTCGCCAGGCCGCCGACGCCGCCCAGGAAGCGGCGCTCGCCACCGCCCATCCGCTGCCGCACGGCGCCTCGCTCGCCATCGAGCCGACCCGCGCCCTCATCGCCATCGACGTCGACCTCGGGGCCGGCTCGGGCGCGAGCGCCAAGCGCGCCGCGCGCGCCGCCAACCTCGCGGCGATCGCCGAAGCCGCCCGGCTGTTGCGGCTGAAGGGTCTGGCCGGGCTGGTGGTCATCGATCTGGTCGGCCGCGGTCACGACGGGGCGGCGCTGCTGGCGGCGGCGCGCGCCGCCTTCGCGCCCGACCAGCCGGGCGTGGCGATCGCGCCGCTCGGCCGCTTCGGCACGCTGGAGATCGCGCTTCCGCGCCGCGAAACCCCAGCCCTCGAACGCCTCGCCGAACCGGGCGGCGCGCCGAGCGTTCGCGCCCTGGCCATGGATCTGTTGCGCGCATTGGAACGGGAGGCCCGCGCCACCCCCGGCGCCCGGTTCGAGGCCCTGGCCGCGCCGGATGTCGTCGCCGAGGCGGCCCCCTTTCTCGCCGCCTTGACCGCCAGTGTCGGCGCTCGCCTGACGCTGTCGGCCGCCCCGGACCTCGCGCGCGGGCGGATCGAGCTGCGCCGATGTCGATGAGCGAGAGCGCCGGTTGCCAGTCCGCGTCGCCGCCGCCCCGCAACGCCGGCCGCGATCTGGCGCCGATCGGCGGCCTGGAAGGGCGCGCTCCAGAATGACCGCGCGAGATTGCCCGATCTGCGGCGAGCCGGCCGCGCCGGACTATCGCCCGTTCTGCTCGCCGCGCTGCGCCAACGTCGACCTTCAGCGCTGGCTGACCGGCGGCTATCGGCTGGACCGTGATGAACCCGAGGCCGACCTCGCCGCCGCCGTCGAAACAGACGACGAGGCCTGAGGCGTGCCTGGACAGCGGCGACCGCCGCCGCCTATAGACGCGCCTCGCCTCGCGACGCCTGGGTAGCTCAGTTGGTAGAGCAGCGGACTGAAAATCCGCGTGTCGGTGGTTCGATTCCGCCCCCAGGCACCACGTCCTCCCCACCGCCGCGGAGCGCCTGCCTTTAAGCCCGGTTTTCCGTAACGGCCTGGAGGCCGGCGACCCGGATCAGCGCGCTCCTTGCGGAATCGCGCGTCTTTCCTGTATCCCGCGCCGCAACGAAGCGCCCGTCGCGCCCACATCGGGGACGCGGCGCGGGCGCGTATGTCCTTGATGCTTCGCGGACTGAAAGGGGCTGTCGCTTAAGATGAGTGTGTTGACCTGGGTGATCCTGGCCGGGCTGCTGGCCGTGCTCTACGGCGTCGGCCAGACGATGAGCCTGATGCGCGCGCCGGCCGGATCGGAGCGGATGCGCGAGATCGCCGCGGCCATCCAGGAGGGGGCCCAGGCCTATCTCCGCCGCCAATACGCCACCATCGCCATGGTCGGCGTGGTCATCCTCATCGCCATCGCCGTGCTCCTCGGCGTCAAGGAGGCGGTCGGCTTCACCATCGGCGCGGTGCTCTCGGGCGCGGCCGGCTTCGCCGGCATGCTGATCAGCGTGCGCGCCAACGTGCGCACCGCCCAGGCGGCCTCGGAGAGTCTGGCCAAGGGGCTCTCCACCGCCTTCCGCTCCGGCGCGGTCACCGGCATGCTGGTCGCCGGCTTCGCCCTGCTCGGCGTGGCGGGCTATTACGCCGTTCTCACCGGGCCGATGGGCCTCGATCCCACCAGCCGCGACACGGTCGATTCCCTGGTGGCGCTGGGCTTTGGCGCCTCGCTGATCTCGATCTTCGCCCGTCTGGGCGGCGGCATCTTCACCAAGGGCGCCGACGTCGGCGGCGACATGGTCGGCAAGGTCGAGGCCGGCATTCCCGAGGATGATCCGCGCAACGCCGCGACCATCGCCGACAATGTCGGCGACAACGTCGGCGACTGCGCCGGGATGGCCGCCGACCTCTTCGAAACCTATGCGGTGACCACCGTCGCCACCATGGTGCTGGCGGCGATCTTCTTCCGCGGCGAGCCGAACGTGGTCGGGCCGATGATGCTGCTGCCGCTCGGCATCTGCGGCGCCTGCATCGTCACCTCGATCCTCGGCGCCTTCGCGGTGCGCCTCGGGCGCAACAACAACATCATGGGGGCCCTCTACCAGGGCCTGATCGTCACCGGCGTGCTCTCCATCGGCGCGGTCTGGGCGGTGATCCACGCGCTGACGCCGGCCGGCGGGGTGGACGTGCCCAACGGCCTCGCCGCGCCGCTTCACATCGGCGAGGGCGCCTTGTTCGTCTGCGGTCTCGTCGGTCTGGCGGTCACCGCCGCGATCGTGGTGATCACCGAGTATTACACCGGCACCAACTTCCGCCCGGTGCGCTCGATCGCCCAGGCCTCGGTCAGCGGCCACGGCACCAATGTCATCCAGGGCCTGGCCATGTCTCTGGAGGCGACGGCGGCGCCGGCGCTGGTCATCGTCGCCGGCATCGTGCTGACCTTCCAGTTCGCCGGCCTGTTCGGGGTCGCCATCGCCACCACCACCATGCTGTCGCTGGCCGGCTTCATCGTCGCCCTCGACGCCTTCGGCCCGGTGACCGACAACGCCGGCGGCATCGCGGAAATGGCCGGCCTGCCGGCCGAGGTGCGGGTCTCGACCGACGCCCTCGACGCCGTCGGCAACACCACCAAGGCGGTGACCAAGGGCTATGCGATCGGCTCCGCGGGCCTTGGGGCTCTGGTGCTCTTCGCCGCCTACACCCAGGATCTGAAGTTCTTCTCCGCCAATCCCGCGCAGTTCCCCTACTTCCGCGGCCTGGGCGCCATCGCCTTCGATCTCTCCAATCCCTTCGTGGTCGTCGGCCTGCTGTTCGGCGGCCTGCTGCCCTTCCTGTTCGGCGGCCTCTCCATGACGGCGGTCGGCCGCGCCGCCGGCGCGGTGGTCACCGAGGTGCGCCGACAGTTCCGCGAGAATCCGGGGATCATGACCGGCGAGGTCAAGCCGGAGTATGGCCGCGCCGTCGACATCCTAACCCGCGCCGCCATCCGCGAGATGATCGCTCCGTCGCTGCTGCCGGTGGCCTCGCCGATCGTGCTCTACTTTGTCATTCAGGCGATCGCCGGCCGCGCCCAGGCCTTCTCGGCCCTGGGCGCCATGCTGATGGGCGTCATCGTCACCGGCCTCTTCGTCGCGGTCTCTATGACCAGCGGCGGCGGCGCCTGGGACAACGCCAAGAAGCTGATCGAGGAGGGCAACTTCGGCGGCAAGGGCTCGGAGGCGCACAAGGCCGCCGTCACCGGCGACACCGTCGGCGATCCCTACAAGGACACCGCCGGCCCGGCGGTCAACCCGATGATCAAGATCACCAACATCGTCGCCCTGCTGCTGCTGGCGGTGCTGGCGCACCGGGGGTAGGGCGCCCGTCCATCCCCGCCCTTCTGGGGAGGGTCGCCACAAGGCGGGCCGGGCGGGGCGGCTTCAGGCCGGGCGCCGATCACCTTGGTCGGCGTCTCTCCCCCTTCGCTCCCGACCCGTCTGGCGCGCCGCGCCTACCGCGGCTCGCCCGGGTGACTGCCGGGCGTTTCGTCCTGGTTGGGCGGCAGGGCGCTGGCGGCGCTGATCGAGCCGATCAGCTGCTCGAGCACGGTGATGCTGCGGCCCCGCGTCGGCGTGGCGCGGCTGTTGTAGGCGACGACGCGACTGTCCTTGAGGTTCAGCACCTTGACCGCGGCGACCTGCTGGGTCGCCTTGTCGAAGCTGATCGCCACGACGTCGCGGCGTGTCACCCGCGGGCGATAGAAGCCGTTCTTGTTGGTCGCCTGGGAAATGTAGAACCAGGTATCGTCCTTGTCGAAGGTCGAGGTCGCCGTCGGCGTGCCGAGCGCCGCGAGCACGGATGCCCGATCCGCCCCGACCTTGACGTCGGCCGGCGACTGTTCGACGACCTGGAAGCCCTGATAGCTGTTCACCGGCGTGCAGCCGGCGATGGCGGCGGCGGCCAGAACGCCGGCCGCGGCGATGACGATGCGCATGATGATCCTCGGGCGAACGCCCTTATTCTAGGAGAGACGCCCCGTTGCGCCTAGCCTTCCCACGCCCTTGGATCAAGAAAGCGTCTGCTTCGGCCCCCGCGACGCCGGCCGGCGAAACGCTTCGCGCGCTTGGGCGGCGACTGCACGCCTGGGCGGTGGCCGCCTCGCGCCAGACGGCGCTGTACGCCGATTTAGGCGTCGCCGACGACCCGCAAGGCCGCTACGAGGCGCTCACCGCCTTCGTCATTCTGCTGCTCGAGCGGGTCGGCCCGGCCAGCGCCGCCGGTCAGGCGCTGTTCGACACCCACATCGCCGACCTCGACGGCGCGATGCGCGAAATGGGGGTGGGCGATCTGGCCATGGCCAAGCGCATGAAGGGACTGGGCCGCAACTTCTATGGCCGCGCCGCGGCCTGGCGCGAGGCGCTGGCGGTGTTGCCGGACCGGGCGGCGCTGAGCGCCCTGGTCGGCCGCACCCTGGCCGCCGGGGCGCCGGCCGATCGCATCGCCGCCTTGGTCGGGCATCTGCTCGCGGCCCGCGCGGCCCTGGCGGCGGTCGACCCCCTGGACCCCGCGTTCGCCGTCCGACCGACCTGACGGCGGCGAGGTCATTTGGCGCCGCCGGAGGCGCGCTGTATCGATCCGCCGCGAGTCCGGCGCCGAGGCGCGCGAGGTTGAAGGGACCGCCTTGGCTGGCGCGCTCGTCATATCGGTCGACGCCATGGGCGGCGACAGGGGGCCGGCGGTCGTGCTCGACGGCCTGGCGAGGATCGCGGCGGGCGGCGAGGGCGACATCCGATTTCTCCTGCACGGCGATCAGGCGGTGCTGACGCCGCTCCTGGGTGGGATGACGAGGCTGGCGTCCGCGAGCGAGATTCGCCACGCCGCCTCGGCGATCGCCATGGACGCCAAGCCGGCCCACGCCATGCGTCGCGGCAAGGGCAGTTCGATGTGGAACGCCGTCGAGACGGTGCGCGTCGGCGAGGCCGCCGCCGCCGTCTCGGCCGGCAACACCGGCGCTCTGATGGCGGTGTCGCGGCTGATCCTGCGGATGGCCGGCGATCTCGACCGCCCGGCCCTGGTCGCCAGCTGGCCGACCGCCCGCGGCGTCACCGCCGTTCTCGATGTCGGCGCCAACGTCGTCTGCGACGCCGGGCGGCTGGTGGATTTCGCCATCCTGGGCGCCGCCTTCTTCCGCGCCGCGCACGCCGCCTCGCTCGGCGGGCGCCCGAGCGTCGGCCTGCTCAACGTCGGAACCGAAACGGAAAAGGGCCACCAGGAAGTGCGCGACGCCGATCATCTGCTGCGCGGCGGCGGCTTCGATTTCGACTACCATGGCTTCGTCGAGGGCGACGACATCGCCCGCGGCACGGTCGACGTGGTGGTCACCGACGGCTTCACCGGCAACGTCGCCCTGAAGACCGCCGAGGGCCTGGCGCGCTATTTCCGCGACGCCTTGCGGACCGCCCTGACCAGCGGGGTCCGCGCCAGGCTCGGCGCGGCGATGGCCCGGCCGGCGCTGACGGCGCTGGCCGCCCGGCTCGATCCCGGCGGCATCAATGGCGGGCCGTTCCTGGGCCTGAAGGGCGTGGTGGTGAAGAGCCATGGCGGCGCCGACGCGGCCGGGACAGCCACCGCCGTGCGCCTGGCGATCGGCTTGGCCCGCAACGACATCGCCGGAATGATCGAACGCAGGCTCGCCGCGCGCGCGCCGAGCGCCCCCGCCTTGCCGGCCGGAGCCTGAAGCGCCGTGCTGCGCTCGATCATCGCCGGCGTCGGCGCCTATCTGCCCGCGAGGATCGTCGGCAACGACGAGCTCGCCGCCCGGGTCGACACCAGCGACGCCTGGATCCGCCAGCGCACTGGCATCGCCGAGCGGCGCCAGGCCGGCGAGGGCGAGGCGACCTCCGATCTCGCCGCCTGCGCCGCGCGCCGGGCGCTGGCCGCCGCTGGCCGAGATGCGGCGGAAGTCGACCTGATCGTCGTCGCCACCACCACCCCGGACCTGACCTTCCCGGCGACGGCGGTGATGGTGCAGCGCAAGATCGGCGCGCCGCCGGGGGTCGCCTTCGATGTCCAGGCGGTGTGTTCCGGCTTCATCTATGCCCTGGCGGTGGCGGACAACTTCGTCGCGCGCGGCCAGTCGGGTTGCGCCCTGGTGATCGGCGCCGAAACCATGACGCGGCTGCTCGACTGGGAGGATCGCGCCACCTGCGTGCTGTTCGGCGACGGCGCCGGAGCGGTGGTGCTGCGGCCGGGCGAGGGCCGGGGCGGTCCGGCCGATCGCGGCGTGCTCGCCTGCTGGGTGCGCGCCGATGGTTCCAAGCAGGATCTGCTCTACGTCGACGGCGGCCCCTCGCTCACCGGCACGGTCGGCAAGCTGCGCATGCAGGGCAAGGAAGTGTTCCGCCACGCGGTCGTCAACATCGCCGAAGCGGTGGTCGCCGCGGCGCGCGCCGCCAGGGTCGCCGTGGACGACGTCGACTGGTTCATCCCCCATCAGGCGAACCAGCGGATCATCGACGGGGTCGGCAAGCGTCTGGGGATCGATCCGGCCAAGGTGATCTCGACGGTCGAGCGGCACGCCAACACCTCGGCGGCGTCGGTGCCGCTGGCCTTGGCCGAGGGCGTCGCCGATGGGCGCATCCGACCCGGCCAGTTGTTGATGCTGGAGGCGATGGGCGGCGGCTTGACCTGGGGCGCGGCCGTCGCGCGGCTGTGAGGCGCGGCGGCAACCAACGGCAAGCGCGGCTGGCTTGGCCTCGCGCGCCAATCGTGTCTTGATCGGCTGAGCGGAACCGCGAGCGGCCGGAGGGGAGGGCGCAGCCATGTCGAACACCACCCTGACCCGGGCCGAACTGATCGAGGCGGTGCATGAGGAAATCGGTCTTACCCGGCAGGATTGCGCCGCCCTTCTGGTTCGCACCCTCGAGCTGATGGTCGCGGCGCTGGAGCGCGGCGAGGAGGTGAAGCTGTCGGGCTTCGGCGTCTTCCAGGTGCGCGCCAAGCGCGAGCGGGTCGGCCGCAATCCGCGCACCGGCGTCGCCGCCCGGATAACCTCCCGGCGGGTGGTGAGCTTTAGGCCCTCGCAGTCGATGAAGGCGCGGATCGACGGAGCCGCCGGCGGCGAGCGCTGATCGGGCCGCCGCCTGATGGCCAAGGGGCCGCGCGCCTATCGCGACATTTCGGAAGCGGCCGCCGAGGTGGGGGTCGAGGCGCATGTGCTGCGCTATTGGGAAAAGGAGCTGGGCTTCATCCGGCCGCTGAAGCGGGCCGGCGGCCGCCGCTTCTATCGCCCGCGCGACATCGAGCTGCTGGCCGACGTGCGCCGCCAACGGCTGGCGGGATGCTCGCTGGCCGACATCCGCCACATGGCGCGCGAGCGGCCGTCGACTGCGCGCCCCTCGACGCAGTCGGCCGCGAGCGGGGCGAGCGACCCGTGCGGGACGCGGGCGTGGGCGGCGGCCCTGGCCAGGCTCGAGGCGGCCAAGCGCCGGCTCGACGGGCTGCTGGCGGCCGACCGCGCCCTCTGATTGCCGCGCCCGGCCGCCGCTTCTATAAGCGCGCCTTCCCGATCGGCGGAGCGTGGCGCAGCCTGGTAGCGCACTTGACTGGGGGTCAAGGGGTCGCAGGTTCAAATCCTGTCGCTCCGACCATTGGGTGATTTCACGTTGAGCGATGTGGCGTAACTCTAACCTCCAGCGCGGGCGCGCGGCGGCCTGGCCGCGGCGCAGCCGCGCCGCCGCCGCCTGGCTGTTCCTGGTCGCCGCCGTGGTCGTCGCCATGGTGGTGGTCGGCGGGGCGACGCGGGCGACCGGCTCGGGCCTGTCGATCACCCGCTGGGATCCGATTGTCGGCGTCGTGCCGCCCTTGACGGCCGCCGACTGGCGCCACGCCTTCGCCCTCTATCAGGCGACGCCGCAGTACCGGATCGTCAACCTCGGCATCTCGATGGCCGAGTTCCAGTCCCTGTTCTGGTGGGAGTGGGCGCACCGCCTGCTCGGGCGGATCATCGGCATCGTCTTCTTCGTTCCCTTTGTCGCGCTGCTGGCCGCCCGCCGTCTGCCGCGCCGGCTGTGGTGGCCGTGCCTTGGTCTTTTTCTGCTCGGCGGCCTGCAAGGCTACGCCGGCTGGCGGATGGTGAGCAGCGGCCTTTCCGGCCGGGTGCTGGTCGCGCCGGAATGGCTCGCCATCCACCTCGGCCTCGCCCTGACCTTGCTGGCCGGCCTGATCCTGGCGGGATTGGCCGCCTGGGCGGGCCCGCCGGGCCGGCGCGCGCCGCTCGGCGGCTGGCGCCTCGCCGCCATCGCCGCCGCCGCCCTGGTTTTCCTGCAATGTCTCGCCGGCGCCCTGGTGGCCGGCGCCCACGCCGGCCTGGTCGAAGGCGACTGGCCGCTGATGGGCGGACGGCTGGTTCCGGCGGACTATTGGGGTGGATCGCTGGCCGCCACCCTGCTGCGCAACCCCGCCTCGATCCAGCTGCACCACCGGCTGATCGCCTACGCTCTTCTCGCCTTCGTCACGCTCGCGGCGGCCGCGGCCATCACGAGGGCGCGGCGGCGACCGCGACGGGCGCTCGGCTGGCTCGGGCTGGCGGCGCTGGCCTGGGGACAGGGCGTGCTCGGAGTGCTGCTGCTGCGCTGGAGCGTGCCGCTGCTTCCCGCCCTGGCGCACCAGCTCAACGCCATCCTCATCTTCCTCGCCGCCCTCGTTCTCGCCTGGGCGAGCGGCCGAGAGCCTCGCGGTATCATGTTACCACGGGAAGCAAACCACTGATCGGCCATCGGTTTTCTGGCAGGATCGAGACATGTATGGCTTGACAAGCCAGGGCGCGGTCTGTAGGTCGCGGGCCTTCGCCGATCCGCCGCCCCCACCCATCACAGCCGCGTCCGCTCGTCCGTGAGCGCTCGAAGCGCGGCGCCGAGGTTCCATGAACTCGCCAACCACCATCCATGTGAAAGCCGATCCGGCCGACAAGCGCTGGATCCTCGTCGACGCCGAGAACGTCGTCGTCGGGCGCCTCGCCTCCTTTCTCGCCCTGCGCCTGCGCGGCAAGCACCGGGCCGACTACAGCCCGCACGTCGATCGCGGCGACCATGTGGTGGTGATCAACGCCGGCAAGGTCCGCTTCACCGGCAAGAAGCGCGAGGACAAGGTCTATCATTGGCACACCGGCCACCCCGGCGGCATCAAGTCGCGCACGGCCGGCAAAATCCTCGACGGCCGCTTCCCCGAGCGGGTGCTGGAAAAGGCGGTCGAGCGCATGCTGCCCAAGGAGAGCCCCCTGGCTCGCCGTCAGCTCACTCACCTGCGCGTCTACGCCTCGGGCGAGCATCCGCACGAGGCGCAGAACCCCGAGCGGATCGACTTCTCGGTCCTGAACGCCAAGAACGCCCGCGGCTAGAAGGTTTCCCCATGTCCGAGACGCACGGCTTCGACGCCCTCAAGTCCCTCGCCCCGGCCCCGGCCGCCGAGGCGGTCCTGCGCGAGCAGAAGCTCGACAAGCACGGCCGCGCCTACGCCACCGGCAAGCGCAAGAACGCCGTCGCCCGCGTCTGGCTGAAGCCCGGCAAGGGACGCGTGACGATCAACGATCGCGATCAGGAGGCCTATTTCGCGAGGCCAGTGCTGCGGATGATGATCGCCCAGCCGCTGCAGGTCGCCGACCGGCTGGGCCAGTTCGACGTCGTCGCCACGGTCGAGGGTTCCGGCCTCTCCGGCCAGGCCGGCGCCATCCGCCACGGCATCTCCAAGGCGCTGACCTATTACGAGCCGGGCCTGCGCGCGGTGCTCAAGCCGCACGGCTTCCTCACCCGCGACAGCCGCGTCGTCGAGCGCAAGAAGTACGGCAAGGCCAAGGCGCGCCGCAGCTTCCAGTTCTCCAAGCGCTGATCGTCCAGAGCGCCGGGTCTCCGACCGACCGGAGCGCCGGTCTCCGACCCGCCGGAGCGCCGGTCTCCAGACCGGCCGTTATCGTCTCTCCCCGTGCCGGCGTGGACGCCGGCGCTCCCGGGCGCGGTCTCCGACCCGCCGGAGCGCCGGTCTCCAGACCGGCCATTATCGTCTCTCCCCGTGCCGGCGTGGACGCCGGCGCTCCCGGGCGCGGTCTCCGACCCGCCGGAGCGCCGGTCTCCAGACCGGCCGTTCTCGTCTCTCCCCCTGCCGGGCGTGGACGCCGGCGCTCCGGGGATGTAACCCGGCGGGCCATCATGGGCGTATAACCCGCCATGACCGCCCCCTGTCCCCGCCGCCGCGACCTCTTCGCCGCGCCCCTGATCCTCGCCTTGCCGGCCGCCGCCTGGGCCGCCGCCGACCCCTACGCCGGCTCGCCGTGGCGCCGACTCACCGACGCCGACTGGCGCCGCCGCCTGCCGCCCCAATCCTATGAGATCCTGCGCCACGAGGCGACCGAGCGCCCCGGCTCCAGCCCGCTGCTGAACGAGCACCGCTCGGGCGTCTTCGCCTGCCTGGGATGCGGCCTGCCGCTGTTCCGGTCGGCCTGGAAGTTCGACTCCGGCACCGGCTGGCCGAGCTTCTACACGGCGATCAGAGGCGCCGTGGCGACCAAGCGCGACCTGTCTCTCGGGATGGAGCGCACCGAGTATCACTGCGCCCGCTGCCTCGGGCACCAGGGTCACATCTTCGACGATGGCCCCCGGCCGACCGGGCTGCGCTATTGCGACAACGGCGCGGCGCTGCGGTTCATCAAAGCCTGATCAAAGCGCGTCGTCAGCCTCGCCGCCGCCCTCAACGTGGCGGCGTCTTCTTCAGGATCGCCGAGAACGTCAGCAGCGGACGCTTGCCGGTGGTGATCAATCCGCGGACGAACACCATCGAGCGGCCGGCCCGGATCACCTCGCCGCGCGCTTCGACAATGTCCCCGACCCGGGCGGAATCGACGAACTCGGCATTGAGCGAGGCGGTGACCGACGGCGCGCCGGCCAGCGCTTCGGCGGCGATGCAGAACAGGGCGTAGTCGGCGAAGGTGAGCAGACAGCCGCCATGCATGAATCCGCCGCCGTTCATCTGCTTGGCCTCGGCGCGGAAGGCGCAGATCATGCCGCCGCCCTCGTCCTCGCGACAATAGAACGGCCCGGCCAGCCGTTCGAACGGGTCGCCGCTCCACAGCCGCCAGCCGGCCCACTCGCCCTCGGTGACGGCCTCTGGGCTCCAGGGCGCTTGTGCCTCGCCGCCGTCCATGCGTGAAAAGCCCGCCGTCCGATGCAAAGTGGAGAGGGCGGCGTCATCGTGGGCCGCGGAGGCGATGTAAATGGCGCTCGATGTCGAGACGCGCGATCAGTTGATCGACCAGGTGCGCCGGTTCGTCGCCGAGCGGCTGCGGCCGCTCGAGGCCGAGGTCGCGCGGGCCGACGAAATCCCCGGCGGCGTCGTCGCCGAGATGCGCGCGCTCGGGCTGTTCGGCCTCTCCATCCCGGAGGCCTACGGCGGCCTCGGCCTTTCCATGGAGGACGAGGCGCTGGTGGCGATCGAGCTCGGCCGCGCCAGCCCGGCCTTCCGCTCGGTGATCGGCACCAATGTCGGAATCGGCAGCCAGGGCCTGGTGATGGCCGGAACCGAGGCGCAGAAGAGGCGGTGGCTTCCCGGCATCGCCGCCGGCGAGATCGTCACTTCCTTCGCCCTGACCGAGCCGGAGGCCGGCTCCGACGGCGCCTCGGTGCGCACCCGCGCTCGCAAGGACGATGGGCGGGACGGCGAGGTCTATGTCCTCGACGGAACCAAGCGATACATCACCAATGCCGACAAGGCCGGCCTGTTCACCGTCATGGCGCGCACCGATCCGGATGCGAAGGGCGCCGCCGGCGTCTCCGCCTTCCTGGTGCCGCGCGATCTGGCGGGCGTCCACGTCGGCAAGCCGGAGCGCAAGATGGGCCAGCACGGCGCCCATATCTGCGATGTGGTGTTCGAGGCCGTGCGCGTGCCGGCCGACCACCGCCTGGGCGGCGAGGGCGAGGGGTTCAAGCTCGCCATGCGGGTGCTCGATCGCGGCCGGCTGCACATCGCCGCGGTGTGCGTCGGCGTCGCCGAACGGCTGATCGCCGACTGCGTCGCCTATGCCAGCGAGCGCCGCCAGTTCGGCCAGGCGATCGCCAGCTTCCAGCTGATCCAGGCGATGATCGCCGATTCGAAGACCGAAGCGCTCGCCGCCCGCGCCCTGACGCTGCAAACCGCCCGCCGGCGCGATGGCGGCGAGCCGGTCACGCTGGAAGCCGCCGCCGCCAAATACTTCGCCTCCGAGATGGTCGGTCGGGTGGCGGATCGCGCCGTGCAGATCTTCGGAGGCGCCGGCTACACCGCCGACCACGGGATCGAACGGCTCTATCGCGACGTGCGCATCTTCCGCATCTACGAGGGCACGAGCCAGATCCAGCAGCTGGTCATCGCGCGGGAGACGCTCAAGCGCGGCGGGTGAGAACCCGCCCCGACACCGCTCCGGAGCGCCGCTCTCCAGCCCGTTCCGGAGCGCCGGTCTCCAGACCGGCTTTCTTCGCGGGCCGGCGTGGACGCCGGCGCTCCGAAGGGCCTCATCAGATCATCGCCAGGCCGGCGCGGTCGCCGACCCGTTCCGGAGCGCCGGTCTCCAGACCGGCTCTTCTGTGCCGGCCGGCGTGGACGCCGGCGCTCCGAAGGGCCGCTCAGATCATCGCCAGACGGGTGTTGACGCCGACCCGTTCCGGAGCGCTGGTCTCCAGACTGGCTCTTCTGTGCCGGCCGGGGTGGACGCCGACGCTCCGAAGGGCCGCTCAGATCATCGCCAGACGGGTGTTGACGCCGACCCGTTCCGGAGCGCCGGTCTCCAGACCGGCTCTTCTGTGCCGGCCGGCGTGGACGCCGGCGCTCCGAAGGGCCTCATCAGATCATCGCCAGGCCGCCGTTGACGTGCAGCGTCTGGCCGGTGACGTAGGACGCCTCGTCGCTGGCCAGAAAGACGGCGGCGGCGGCGATCTCGTCCGGCCCGCCCAGTCGCCCGGCCGGCACGGTGGCGAGGATGCGCTCGCGCTGCGCCTCGTTGAGCGCGTCGGTCATCGGGCTGGCGATGAAGCCGGGCGCGATGCAGTTGACGCTCACAGCTCGGCTGGCGACCTCCTGGGCCAGCGCCTTGCAGAAGCCGATCATGCCGGCCTTGGCGGCGGCGTAGTTCGTCTGGCCGGGATTGCCGGTGACCCCGACCACCGAGGTGATGGCGATGATGCGGCCGAACCGGCGCTTCATCATGCCCCGGATCGCCGCGCGCGACAGGCGGAACAGGCTCTCGAGATTGACGCGCTGGACGCTCGCCCAGTCCTCGTCCTTCATCCGCGCCAGCAGGCCGTCGCGGGTGACGCCGGCGTTGGCCACCAGGATGTCGATCGGCGCGCCCAGCGCCGCCTCGGCCGCGGCCACGAGGCCGTCGACCGCCGCCGTCTCGTTCAGGTCGCATGCGACCGCCGCCGCCCGCTCGCCCAGCTCGGCCCTCAGCCGCTCCAGCGCCTCGGCTCGCGTGCCCGAAAGCGCGACGCTGGCCCCTTGGGCATGCAGCGCCCGGGCGATCGCCCCACCGATCGCGCCCGAGGCGCCGGTGACCAGAGCCGCGCGGCCCTCGAGTTTGAACATCACGATCCACCCTCTTGCTTGAGCCACCGCTGTAAGGCTCCGGAGCGCCGGCCTCCAGGCCGGCCTTTGCAACGGATGGCCGGTCTGGAGACCGGCGCTCCACGGCGGACGCTCCTTTCCTCACAGCGCCTTGGCGAACGCCTCCAGCTCCGCCGGCGTCGAGAGCGCGCTCGCCGCCGCGTCCGGCGCGGTGCGCTTGATCATGCCGGTGAGCGCCTTGCCGGCCCCCAGCTCGGCGAACCGCGCGACGCCGCCCTCGCCGGCCAGCCAGGCGATGCTCTCGCGCCAGCGCACCCGGCCGGTGACCTGCTCGACCAGCCGCGCGCGGATCTCGCCAGGATCGGTGATCGGCCGCGCCGTCACATTGGCCACCAGCGGCGGGCGCGGCGGCGCGATCGCCGTTTCGGCCAGCGCCTCCGCCATCACCTCGGCCGCCGGCGCCATCAGCGCGCAGTGGAACGGCGCCGAGACATTGAGCGGCACGGCGCGGGCGCCCCGTTCCCTGGCCGCCACGCTCGCCGCCGCCACCGCCGCCGCGGCGCCGGAGATCACGATGTTGCCCTCGTTGTTGTCGTTGGCGACGGCGCAGACGCCTTCGGCCCGGCCCGCCTCGGCCGCCGCCTCGGCCAACGCGAGATCCGCCTTCGGTCCGATCAGCGCCGCCATCGCCCCATCGCCGGGCGGCGCGGCCGCCTGCATCGCCTGGCCGCGCCGGCGCAGCAGCCGCGCGGCGTCGGCGAGCGTGAAGGCGCCGGCCGCCGCCAGGGCCGAATACTCGCCCAGCGAATGGCCGGCGACGAACGCCGCCCGCTCGATGCCGATATCGAAGTCGCGCGCCAGCACCCGCGCCACCGCGACGCTCACCGCCATCAGGGCCGGCTGGGCGTTCTCGGTCAATGTCAGGGTCTCGGCCGGCCCCTCCTGAACGAGGCGCCACAGCCGCTCGCCGAGCGCCTCGTCGACCTCCTCGAACACCGCGCGGGCCGTGGCGAAGGCGCCGGCCAACTCGGCCCCCATGCCCACCGCCTGGCTGCCCTGGCCGGGGAAGACGAACGCCAGATCGCTCATGAGACGGGCGGTTAGGCGAAAGGCGCCGCGCGAACAAGCGCCGGCCGGCCGCGCCCTGATCCGGAACGCCGGTCTTTGAGACCGGCAAAAAGCCGACCTGGAGGTCGGCGCTCCCAAGGCGAGCGCCCTCTCCGGAGCGCCGGTCTCCAGACCGGCAAAAAGCTGACCTGGAGCTCGGCGCTCCCAAGGCAACCCGGAGCGCCGGTCTCCAGACCGGCCGTTTTTCGACGGCCGGGGCCTGTGAGGGGGCGCCTGGCCCGCTGGCCGTCCGGCGCGAAGACAATGATGATTCGATCCGCGCCCCCGTGAGGGGGCGACTCCGCCAGCGTATGCCGCTGATTTTCGAGCGACAATAACTCCCTGAGCGCGAACGCGCCCAAAGGATTGGCCGCCGTAGGCCAAGCCTTCGATCAGCCCTCGTCAAAGCCGCGCATCGTGGCCGTGCCGGTCGCTCCAATCCGCGAAAGCGAGTGCCGAGCCATGGATCGCCTCGAAGGCATCGCTCTTGTAGGTAGGCTTGGCGCCCATCTGTCTCTCTTGTCGCCGTCGCACCGTCGGCATGCCTGCGTTCAAGCGTTCGCCTTCAACCCTTTCGTCTTCACCAAGTTCAGGCGATCGCCTTCAGGCTTTTCGCCTTCACCAACTTCAGCAGCTTCAGCAACGGCCCGTCGGGGTGTTTTTCGCCGCGCTCCCATTTGCTGACGGCGTCCTTGCGCACGTTGAGATAACAGGCGAACACCGGCTGCGAAACCTGCCCGCGGTCTCTGAGGGCGCGAATCTCTTCCGGCGCAATCGCCGCCACGGGCGTCAGACACAGGGCGTCGAACTCGCGCATGCTCGCCTTGTCGATCACGCCGGCGCGATGCAGCCCGGCCGCGGTCCTTCTGACCGATTCGAGAACGCCGCTAGGGGCTCTCGCTGATTTCGTTATCGCTTGTGATCTCCTGGATTTCGCCAGCCGCGCCCGCTCTCTTCAATGCCTCGGCGTCCAAAGTCAGAAGCGTGCTGGCCAGCGCCTTCAGAGCCCTTCAATCCCCTCTGGGTAATGTTCGCTTTTTCGTCCTTGGCTACCCCACTTTCCAGTTCGTCGACCTGACCGCCCGCGGCCCCCACGCCCGCGCCCAGGCCTCGTCGGCGTCGCGCGCGGGATCGGGGGGCTTGGCGAACCACGGGCGCGCCAGGCAGGCATAGCGGGTCTCGTCGGCGATGTGGTCCTCGCCGTCGGTGTCGAGGTCCTCGGGCCGCATCGAATCGTGCTGCAGGCCGGGCAGGGTGCGGATGAAGTCGCGGCAGCTGGAAAAGACATAGAGCATCGGCGCGCCGCCCTGGCCGGCCAGCCGCGCGCGCACCTGGTCCCAGCCGGAGAGGGCGCCGGCCTTGCCGACCCGGGTATTGTCGGCCGGCCGCCAGCGCACGCCGCACCTGGCCATCCGCTCGGCGACCGAGGGGCCGCTCATATGGGCGAAGATGGAGGGATCGGCCACGCTGATCGCCGGCCTCGCCTCGCCGCGCTCGCGCGCCAAGATGCCGGCGGCCACGTCCTCGGCGGTGAGGCGCGGTCCGCGCCCATCGGCGCCCTGGCCATACCATTCGCGCGTGCGCACCAGAGCCCCGCGCGGCAGGATCCGCCCGTCGGCGAGCGGCGTGTCGTCGCCCGCCAGCGTCCACCAGCCCACCGAAAAGGGCGAGGCGTAGCCCCAGTCGAAGGCGCGCAGCCGCGTCCACCACGCCGGCGGCGGCGAAGGGGGCGATCACGTGGCGCGCCTCGCTCCACTGGTCGAAGAAGGCGCCCTCGACCACGCTCCAGTCGCCTTCCAGCCAGGCGCGCACCAGCGCGGCCGAGCCGCAGCGCGCCAGGCGCGCGACATAGTCGGGATCGTTCGCGGTCAGCGCCGGATTGTCCGCCAGGCGCGCCGGGATGAACTGGCGCGCCAGGCTCCGCCGCCGGCCGGTAAAGGGATCGGCGAAGGTCTCGGCGATCACGCTCATCGGCGGGCCGGCGTCGACATAGCGCGCCTTGACCCAGGCGTGCCCCGCCCCGCCGGGATTGCAGGTGGCGCGGAAGCCGCAGTGCGCCCCCTGCGCGCTGCGCAAGGTCGCCTTGAGCTTGTCGACCGGGATCGGGGAGGGGAACTGCGTCAGCTCCTCGACATAGACGCGGCTGTAGCTGTGCCCCTGATAGCGGTCGGCGTCGGCATCGTCGTCGAGGAAGCGGACGAAGAGCGACGGCGCCGGAGGGCCAGTCGAACCGGCTCTTGGCCTCCAGCCAGCGGGCGCCGGCGGGGCTGAAGATCTCCCGCGCCCGCTGCACCGTCGGCTCCAGCGCCGTGCGCGTGCGCCGCACCAGCAGGCCGCGCGCCGCCCCGCCGTGCCGGCGCTCGTGCAGCAGGAAGTCGCCGAGCGCCGCGTCGGTCTTGCCGCCGCCGCGCGCGCCGCCATACATCACCTCGAACACCGGACTCTCGACGAACGCCGTCTGCGGTCCCGGCTGCGGGGCCCAGCCGCTCACGTCTCGGCCCCGGGCTCCGGCCTCGGCCGCGGCGGATCGTGCCGCGCGCGCCACTCCTCGATCGTCAGTTCGCGAGGCGCGGCGGCGGACGCCGGCGCCGCCGCGTCGGCCGGCAAGCCGCCCTTGAGCCGGGCCGCCTCGACGAGGCAGTGCCGCGCCACGTCCCAGCCGCGCGCCTCCTTGGCCTCGGCCGCCTGGTCCGCCAGCGCGATCAGCTTGTCGATCACCGCGCCGACGTCGCGCGAGCCGCCGCCGGCGCGCTGGCGCAGGATGACGCCGATCCGCGCCCGCACCGCCTCGTGACCGTCCAGTTTCTTCGCCGTGTTCTTGCCGGTGTAGCCAGCCGCGCGCGCCGCGACCTTCCTCGCCAGGCCTCGGGCGCGCGCTTGGGCGAAGGCTTCTCGTCGCGGATCGTCGAGGGGCAGATCGAGGTCCATGCCGCCTCATCGCGCAATCAATTGCGAAATGCAACAAAAAAGATTGCAATTCGCATGACATCGGTTACAGGCGGAGCGCCGGTCTCCCGACCGGCCAAAAAAATGCCGACCTGGAGGTCGGCGCTCCAGCCAGCGGAGCGCCGGTCTCCAGACCGGCCCTTGCACCGTCGGCAATGTTCCTGCTAATGTTCCACCATGCTCTCACAGACTGCCTCTCACTGGAAGTCGCGGGGCTATCTGCCGCACGACGATCCGCCGAGCGCCGTCCAGCACCTGGTGTTCCGGCTCGACGACTCCCTTCCCCCGCGGCGCTGGCGCCTATCCAGGCGGCGGCGCCGCGCGATCGATTCGCCCTGGCCGAGGCGGCTCTGGACCGGGGTCACGGCTCGCGCGCCCTAGCCGAGCCGACCATCGGCGCCCTCGTCGCCGAGGCGCTGAACCATTTCGATGGCCAGCGCCATCGCCTGATCGCCTGGTGCGTGATGCCCAATCACGTCCACCTGCTGCTCGAGCGCTTCCCCGATTGGCCGATCCCTGGCCTCGTGCGCTCGTGGAAGTCGTTCACCGCGCGTCGCGCCAACCCCGCCGCCGGCGGCGGCAAGTTTTGGGCGCGGGAGTATTTCGATCGGGCGATGCGCACCGACGAACAGCTGCGACACACGGCCGCCTACATCGAGGCCAATCCGGTGTCCGCCGGGCTGTGCGCCGCGCCCGGCGATTGGCCCTGGTCCAGCGCGCGCGGACGCTAGAAGCGCAACCAACCCAACCAACGGAGCGCCGGTCTCCAGACCGGCAAGAGAGGCCGACCTGGAGGTCGGCGCTCCAGACTCCGGAGCGCCGGTCTCCAGACCGGCCCTTCCTTCCTTCGATCCTCGATGGACGGCCGCCCGAATCACCCAAAATCCCGCGGAATCCCTAGGCTTCCCTCGCACGAAAAGGCGCAAACCATTGTCCATGAACGAGAATCACGAAACCGGCCGCTGTCGCGGCCTGCCGCCGCGCGCCGCCGCCTGGCGCGGCTCAGATCGGATCTTCCTGGATTCGCCGATCGAGGTAGCTTCCGACGCGTCGCTCGATTTCCTTGATGTGCGCCAGCCAGAAGTGGTCCGCGCCCTCGACCAGCTGGTAGTCGACCTTGATGCCCTTCTGGGTGCGCAGCTTGGCGACGACCTTCTCGACCTCGGTGTTGGGCACCACGGTGTCGAGCGAGCCGTGCAGGAACTGGCCGCTGGCCGGACACGGCGCGAGGAAGCTGAAGTCATACATGTTGGTCGGCGGGGCGATGGCGATGAAGCCGTCGGTCTCCGGCCGCCGCATCAGCAGCTGCATGCCGATCCAGGCGCCGAAATCGAAGCCGGCGACCCATGTCTGCGAGGCGGCGGGATTGGACGACTGCAGCCAGTCGAGCGCCGTCGCCGCGTCGGCGAGCTCGCCGATGCCGCTGTCGAACTCGCCCTGGCTGCGGCCGACGCCGCGGAAGTTGAAGCGCAGGGTGTTGAACCCGCGGGTCATGAACAGATGGAACAGCTGCACCGCGACCGGATGGTTCATATGGCCGCCGGCCTTCGGGTGCGGGCCGAGGATCAGCGCCACGGGCGCGGTGTCGTCCTTGCGCGGCGAATAGCGCGCCTCGATGCGGCCGGCGCTGCCGGGCAAGACCAGATCGGGCATGGAACTCCTACAAAAGCGGCGAACGGCGGCGGCGCGGGTCGCGTTCAAACTTGACCGTGGCGCTTGGGTATAGTACACAGCCGGGCTGGCGCGGCCGTGGCATCTAGCAAGGCCGTGGCGCGCTTGGCGAGAGAAATCGCCGCTTCGAACAAGGCCTTGGCCCCCAAAGACCCATGCAGCTTGGCACCCGCGGACGCTACGCCGTGATGGCGATGACCGACCTGGCGGCGGAGAGCGCCGCGGCTGGGGAGGGCGCGGGCGCCGTGCCGCTCGCCGAGATCGCCGCGCGCCAGCAGATTTCCCGGCCCTACCTCGAGCAGTTGTTCGCGCGCTTGCGGCGGCGCGGCCTGGTGCGTTCCGTGCGCGGCCGCGCCGGAGGCTACCGTCTGGCGCGGCCGGCCAGCGACGTGAGCATCGCCGAGGTGGTCGCCGCCGTCGACGAGGGGCTGCGCGCCACCCGCTGCGCCGGTCACGGGCCGGGATGCCTGGCCGGCGGCGCCCGCTGCCGCACCCACGACCTCTGGGTCGAGACCGGCCGCCAGATCGAGAGCTATCTGGCCGCCGTATCCCTCGCCGATGTGGTCGCCGGCCGCCTGCGCGGGCCGACGGAGCGCGCCGCGTGAAGCCCGCCGTCTATCTCGACTGCAACGCCACCGCGCCGGCGCGGCCCGAGGCGGCGGCGGCGGTCGCTTCGGCGATGAGCGCGTGGGCCAACCCGTCCTCGGTGCATGCCGCCGGCCGCGCGGCGCGGGCGCGCGTCGAGGCGGCGCGGGCCGAGGTCGCGACCTTCGTCGGCGCCGATCCGCGCGGCGTCGTCTTCGTCGGCGGCGGGGCGGAGGCCAACGCCCAGGCGATCCTCGGCGCCGCGGCCGGCGGGCTTTGTCGGATCATCGTCGGCGCGACCGAGCACGAGACCGTGACGGCGAACGCCGAGGCCAGCGGCCTGCCGGTGGAAACCTGGCCGGTGCATGGCGACGGCCGCGCCGATCTCGCCTGGCTGGCCGATCGCCTGGCGGACGGGCCGCGCGCGCTCGTCTGCCTCATGCTCGCCAATAACGAAACCGGGGTCGTTCAACCGGTCGCCGAGGCGGCGGGGCTCGTTCACGCCGCCGGCGGCTGGCTGCATGTCGACGCGGTGCAGGCGGCCGGCAAGATCGCCATCGACTTGGGCGAACTCGGCGCCGATACCCTGGCGCTCTCGGCGCATAAGCTCGGCGGACCGCCGGGCGTCGGCGCGCTCGTGGCGGCGCCGGGCATTCGCCCGCGCCGGCTGATCCATGGCGGCGGCCAGGAAGACGAACTGCGCGCCGGCACGCTCAACGCCCCCGGCATCGCCGGTTTTGCCGCCGCCGCGAGGGCGGCGGTCCGCGATCTGCCGACCCTGGTGGTTCAGGCCGGTTGGCGCGCCGCCATCGAGGCGCGGCTCGAGGCGGAGGGCGCCGTCGTTCTCGGCAAGGGCGCCGGGCGCCTGCCGCAGACCCTCTGCCTCGCCATGCCGGACTTTTCGTCCGACGTGCAGGTCATGGCGCTGGACCTGGCCGGGGTGATGGTCAGCGCCGGCGCGGCCTGCTCGTCCGGCCGGATCAAGGCCAGCCGCGTCGTCGAGGCGATGGGCCGGCCGGATCTCGCGCCCTGTTCCATCCGCGTCAGCGGCGGCTGGGCGACGACCGAGGCCGACTGGCGCGCCTTCGCGGACGCCTGGCTTGCCGCCTGGCGCCGTCATGCGGACCGCGTCCTGGAAAGGGCGGCTTGAGAATGGCCGACGCCGCCACCCTCGCCCGCGTCGCCGAGCTGGAGCGCTATGAGCACGGCTTCGTCAGCGACATCGATCAGGAGTTCGCGCCCAAGGGCCTCTCGGAGGCGACGGTGCGCTTCATATCGGCCAAGAAGGACGAGCCCGACTGGATGCTCGCCTGGCGGCTCGAGGCCTTCCGCCGCTGGCTGGCGCTGGACCAGCCCGACTGGGCGCGTCTTTCGTTTCCGCCGATCGACTACCAAGACGCCTACTACTACGCCGCGCCCAAGGAGACGCTCGGCCCCGCCAGTCTCGACGAGGTCGATCCCGAGCTGCTGCGCACCTACGAAAAGCTCGGCATTCCGCTGAAGGAGCAGGCGGTGCTGGCCGGCGTGCAGGGCGCGCCGCGCTATGCGGTGGACGCGGTGTTCGACAGCGTCTCGGTGGTCACCACCTTCAAGAAGGAGCTGGCCGCCGCCGGCGTCATCTTCTGCCCGATGAGCGAGGCGGTCCGCGAGCATGGCGATCTGCTGCGCCAGTATCTCGGCTCGGTGGTGCCGGTCGGCGACAACTACTTCGCCTGTCTCAACAGCGCCGTCTTCTCCGACGGCAGCTTCGTCTATGTGCCGCCGGGCGTGCGCTGCCCGATGGAGCTGTCGACCTACTTCCGCATCAACGCCGCCCAGTCCGGCCAGTTCGAGCGCACCCTGATCATCGCCGATCGGGGATCTTACGTCTCCTACCTCGAGGGCTGCACCGCGCCGATGCGCGATGAGAACCAGCTGCACGCCGCCGTCGTCGAACTGGTGGCGCTCGACGATGCCGAGATCAAGTATTCGACGGTGCAGAACTGGTACCCGGGCGACGCCGAGGGCCGGGGCGGCATCTACAACTTCGTCACCAAGCGCGCCGATTGCCGCGGCTCCCGCTCGAAGGTGTCGTGGACCCAGGTGGAGACCGGCTCGGCGATCACCTGGAAATATCCCTCCTGCATCCTGCGCGGCGAAGGGGCCAGCGGCGAGTTCCACTCCATCGCCATCACCAACAACCATCAGCAGGCCGACACCGGCACCAAGATGATCCACCTCGGCGCGAACACTCGCTCGCGGATCATCTCGAAGGGCATCAGCGCCGGCGCCTCGTCCAACACCTATCGCGGCCTCGTCTCGGCGCATCCGAAGGCGGTCGGCGCGCGCAACTTCACCCAGTGCGACTCGCTCCTGATCGGCAAGCGCTGCGCCGCCCACACCGTTCCCTATATCGAGGCGCGCAACGCCTCGGCCCAGTTCGAGCACGAGGCGACCACCACCCGGCTTTCCGACGACCAGCTGTTCTACGCCCGCCAGCGCGGCCTCTCCGAGGAGGCGGCGGTGCAGCTTCTGGTCAACGGCTTCGTCCGCGAGGTCTTGCAGGAACTCCCCATGGAGTTCGCCGTCGAGGCGCAGAAGCTGGTGGCGATCTCCCTGGAAGGAAGCGTCGGGTGAGCGAGTCGATCACCCTTGACCGGCATGGCCGGCCGTCAGGCCCGGCTATCCAGGCCTCGGCTCCGCACGCCTCGCCGAGCGGACGCCGGGATGGCCGCGACGAGCATGGCCGTGACGGCAGGGGTGGGTCGGTCGGCCGCTTGCCGATCAGGCCAACAGCCATCGATCACGTGCAGCTGGCGATCCCCTCCGGCGGTGAGGCGCGGGCGCGCGGGTTCTACGGCGACCTGCTGGGCCTGACCGAGGTCGCCAAGCCCACGGACCTGGCCAATCGGGGCGGCTGCTGGTTCGAGGACGGCGCTCTTAAGGTTCACCTCGGCGTCGATCCGGAGTTCCGCCCGGCGCGCAAGGCGCACGTGGCCTTCGCCGTCGACGATCTCGCCGCCCTGGTTCGGGGTGCCCGCGAAGGGGGGCGCGAGGTCATCGACGCCGAACCGATCGCCGGCCGCGCCCGCGTCTTTGTCTTCGACCCCTTCGGCAACCGCCTGGAATTCCTGGAAACCGCTTCGGAGCGCGGGCTTCCAGCCCGCAATGGCGAGGCGGGCGGCCAGTCGGCGCGCCGCCTGGAAAGCCACGCCCCGGAGAAGGCCTAGAATATGCTCTCCATCAAGGATCTCTCCGTCGCCCTGGATGGCCGCGCCATCCTCGACGACCTCTCCCTCGACCTGCCGGCCGGCGAGGTGCACGCCATCATGGGGCCCAACGGGGCGGGCAAGTCGACGCTCGCCTATGCGCTTGCCGGGCGGCCCGGCTACGAGGCGACCAGCGGCGGCGTCAGCCTGGATGGCGAGGATCTGCTGGCGCTGGCCCCGGAGGCGCGGGCGGCGCGCGGCGTCTTCGTCTCCTTTCAGTATCCCGTCGAGATTCCGGGCGTCCCGGCCATGACCTTCCTGCGCGCGGCGCTGAACGCCCAGCGCCAGGCGCGCGGCGAAAAGGAGGCCTCGGCGCCGGAGTTCCTCAAGCTCGTGCGGGCCAAGGCGGCCGAGCTGAAGATCGACCCGGAGATGCTGCGTCGGCCCCTCAACGTCGGCTTCTCCGGCGGCGAGAAGAAGCGGATGGAGATCCTGCAGATGGCGGTGCTGACGCCCCGCCTCGCCATCCTCGACGAGACCGACTCCGGCCTCGACATCGACGCCCTGCGCATCGTCGCCGATGGGGTGAACGCCCTGCGCGCCGCCGATCGCGCCATGCTGGTGATCACCCACTATCAGCGCCTGCTCGACTACATTCGACCCGATCGGGTGCATGTGCTGGCCGCCGGC
The DNA here is from genome assembly GCA_963752245.1 of uncultured Alphaproteobacteria bacterium. Classification (GTDB taxonomy): domain Bacteria; phylum Pseudomonadota; class Alphaproteobacteria; order Caulobacterales; family Caulobacteraceae; genus Acaudatibacter. The sequence continues at coordinate 610,956 of CAVVXO010000004.1, read as the reverse complement.
CGGATCGCCGCGTCGGGCGGGCCGGAACTGGCGCTCGCCCTCGAGGCGGAAGGCTACGACCGCTACGCCCGCGAGGCCGCGTGAGTTTCGCCGCCGCGCTCCAGGCGGGCGATCCCGCCCTGCTGCCGTCGCGTCGCGACGAGAGCTGGCGCTGGACCGACCTGCGCGGCCTGCTGCGCCGCCTGCCGCCGGCCGCGCCCACCCGACTGGAGCGGATCATCGTTCCGGCCGGCGAGCGGCGGAGCGTCGAGCTGAGTTTCGCCGGCGCGTCCGGCGAAGCCCAGCTGGCGCGGGTCGACATCGAGATCGCCGCCGGCGGCGAGCTCGATCTCATCGAACGCTACGCCGGCGAAGCCGACGGACTCGCCAGCATCGAGATCGGCGCGCGGGTGGGCGAGGGGGCGATCCTGCGCCGTCTCGCCATCGCCGATGACGGGCCTGGGGTTGTGAGCGTCTCGACCGCCGCCATCGCCCTCGCGCCGGCCGCCCGGCTGGAGCAGACGACGCTCGCCGCGGGCGCCCGGCGCCAGCGGCTGGAGACGCGCGTGGCCCACGCCGGCGGCGGCGCGGCGGCGCGGTTGGACGGCCTCTATCTTCTGACCGGCCAGAGCCACGCCGACCTCACCACCGTGGTCGAGCACGCGGGCGGGGGCGGCGAGAGCGAGCAGCTGATCAAGGGCGCGGCGGCCGGCCAGGCGCGCGGCGTGTTTCAGGGCCGCATCACCGTCGCTCGCGGCGCCGATGGCACGGCGGCGCGAATGACCCACCGCGGCCTCGTCCTGAGCCCCCGCGCCGAGATCGACGCCAAACCGGAACTGGAGATCTTCGCCGACGATGTCGCCTGTTCGCACGGCAACGCCATCGGCCAACTGGACGAAGCGGCCCTGTTCTACGCCCGTCAGCGCGGCCTGGCCGAGGCGGCCGCGCGCGCCCTGCTCACCGAGGCCTTCCTCGGCGAGGTGATCGACCGCATCGGCGCCGAGGCCCACCGCGATCTCGCCCGCGCCTGGCTCGCCGAGCGCCTCGAGGCGCTGCGATGAGTTTCGACGTCGAGGCGGTGCGCCGCGAGTTTCCGATCCTGACGCGCCAGGTCAACGGCCGTCCGCTGATCTATCTCGACAGCGCCGCCTCGGCGCAGAAGCCGCGCGCGGTGATCGCGGCGATGAGCGCGGCGGCCGAGGGCGCCTACGCCAATGTCCACCGCGGCCTGCACACCTTGGCCAACGAGGCGACCGAGGCGTTCGAAGGCGCGCGCGAGACCGTCGCCCGGTTCGTGAACGCCCATTCGGCCGCCGAGATCGTCTTCACCAAGGGGGCGACGGAGGCGATCAATCTGGTCGCCGCCGGTCTGTACGACCGCATCCAGCCGGGCGATGAGATCGTGCTCAGCGTCATGGAGCATCACGCCAACATCGTCCCCTGGCATTTCCTGCGCGAGCGGCGAGGCGCGGTGCTGCGGTTCATTCCGGTCACCGACGATGGCCGGCTGGATCTCGCCGCCTACCGCGAGAGTCTCGGGCCGCGCACCCGGGTCGTGGCGGTCAGCCACATGTCCAATGTTCTGGGCACGATCAATCCGGTGGCCGAGATCGTCCGCGACGCGCGCGCCCGCGGCGCCGTCACCCTGCTCGACGGCGCCCAGGCCGTCGTCCATCACGGCGTCGATGTCCAGGCGATCGGGGCGGACTTCTACGTCTTCTCCGGCCATAAGCTCTATGGCCCGACCGGCATCGGCGTCCTTCACGGCCGGGCCGAGGCGCTCGCCGACCTGCCGCCCTACCAGGGCGGCGGCGAGATGATCGGCGCTGTTTCGCTGGAGACCATCACCTACGCCGAGCCGCCGCATCGCTTCGAGGCCGGCACCCCGCCGATCCTGGAGGCGGTCGGTCTGGGCGCCGCCATCGACTGGCTGAGCGCGCTCGACCGCGCGGCGGTGGCGCGGCACGAACACGCGCTCTACGCGCGGCTGAAAGAGCGCCTCGCGGGGGCCAACTGGCTGACCGAACTCGGAACCGCGCCCGGCAAGGGGGCGATCTTCACCTTCACGGTCGAGGGCGCCCATCCCCACGATATCGCCCAGGTTCTCGACAACTACGGCATCGCCATCCGGGCCGGCACGCACTGCGCCGAGCCCTTGATGCGCCGCTTCGGCCTGACCGCCAGCGCCCGTGCATCCTTCGCCCTATATAACGGCCTCGCGGAGGTCGACGCCTTCGCGGACGCGCTGATGAAAGCCCGGAGCTTTTTCGCCTGACATGGACGACGCCGGTCCCATCGCGGCAGAACCGCCCTCCGCCATTCCCAAGGCGGAGCTGGACGCGCTCACCGACACGCTGATCGCCCAGCTGAAGACGGTGTATGATCCGGAGATCCCGGTCGACATCTACGAGCTGGGTCTGATCTACCGGGTCGATGTCTCCGACGAGCGCGCCGTCGCCATCGACATGACCCTGACCGCCCCCGCCTGCCCGGTCGCCGGCGAGATGCCCGACTGGGTGCGCGAGGCGGTGCTGAAGATTCCCGAGGTCACCGCCTGCTCCGTTAACCTCGTGTTCGACCCGCCGTGGGATCCGTCGCTGATGAGCGACGAGGCGCGGCTCGAACTGAATATGTTCTAATCGAGTCGCTCGCCATGGAAGCCGCCGTCCAGCCCCGCGCCCGCCGACCCCGCCCCAAGCTCGTGACCCTCACCGACGCCGCCGCCGCGCGCGTTCGCGAGATCATGGCGAGGGCGGACGCGCCGTATGTCGGCCTGCGCGTGGGGGTGAAGAATGGCGGCTGCGCCGGCCAGGAGTATGTGCTCGACTATGCCGAGGCGGCGAACCCGCTCGATGAGGTCGTTGAGGACAAGGGCGTGACGATCCTCGTCGAACCCAAGTCGGTGCTGTTCCTGATCGGCTCGGAGATCGACTTCCGCAAGGACCGGCTCGCCGCCCGTTTCGTGTTCCGCAACCCCAACGAGACCGACGCCTGCGGCTGTGGCGAGAGCGTCACCATCGTGCCGGCGGCCGCGGACTAGAGGCGGCGTGTTTATGACAGGCCGGCGACTCCGCGCTCGGTGAGCCCCCTCCACCGCTTCGCGGTCCCTCTCCGCCGTCGCGCGGGGGAGGAACCGCCGGCCGCCGCCCGCTCAGCGATCTTTCCCGCTGCGACGGGGCGGGCGCCGCGACGGGGGGAGGGTGGCTTCCCCCGGCGAGGCTTCGCCGGCGGCTTGGCGCTGATCACCCTCGCCACCGCCACCCTCGCCCACGCCGAGCCAAAGGCGCGGCTGGTCGGCGAACTGGATCGAACCCTGCGCAAGCAGATCGAGCTTGCGGTCGGCGAGGTGAAGACCAGGCCAGACGGGCGGCTGGAGGCGCGGAGGCGGGCGCGAGACGCGGCGGCCTCGGCCGAGGCGCTGTTGCGCTCGGAGGGCTACTACGAAGCGATCGCCGAGCCGGCCGTGTCCGAAAGCGAGCCGCCGGTCGCGGAGGTGAAGATCACGCCGGGGCCGCGCTTCCACTTCGCCGCCGCCCGGATCGACTGGGTCGGGCCGCCGCCGGCGGCGGAAGTCGCCGGGGCGGCGATCGCGACGATGAAGCTGACGGATGGCGCGCCGGGTCGGGCGGCCGAGGTGATCGCCGCCGAGGGACGCCTGGTCGCCGTCCTGCGCGCCAAGGGCTACGCCGACGCCAACGCCGATCCGCGCGAGGTCGTCGTCGATCACGCCGACCACAGCGTGCGGCCGACCTTTCGCCTCGCCGCGCACGATCTCGTCCGCCTGGATGGAATCAAACTCGTCACCAACGGTCGAACCCGCAAGCCTTGGGTGCGCAAGCTGGCGCCCTGGAGCCCGGGCCAGGTCTATGATCCAAAAGCCCTGGCGCGACTGCAGCAGCGCCTGCTCGACGCGCGGGTCTATGAGTCGGCGACGGTCTCTCTCGCCCCGGCCGCCGACGCGACCGGCGGTCTGCGGCCAGTCGAGGTGACGGTGGTCGACCGCAGGCCGCGCACCATCGAGCTGGGCGCCAGCTATTCGACCACGGAGGGCTCCGGCGTCGACGGCAAGTGGATTCACTACAACCTGCTCGGCCGAGCCGACACCCTGACCCTGACGGCCAAGGCCTACGACATCCAGCAGATCCTCGATCTCGAACTCGACCAGCCCGACTGGCGCCGCGCCGATCAGATCCTGAAGGTGGGCGGCGGGTTCCTTGGCGACATCACGCCGGCCTACAACGACGCCGGCGCCGGCGTGCGCGCCGATGTCGAACGCCACTGGACCAAGACCAGCTTCGTCACCGCCGGCCTGTCGCTCGACTACGCCTATCTGCGCGACAAGACCGCGATCAACGCCCAGGGGCTGCCGGTCGGCCAGAACCTCAATCTCGGCATCGGCACGCTGCTGGGCGGTGTCACGCTCGACAAGTCGAACGATCCGTTGAACCCGGTGCGCGGCTGGCGGCTCGACGCGCGGCTGGAGCCGACCGGCATCACCGGGGACGAACAGCTCGTCTACCTGAAGACCCAGGCGCAGGTCAGCGGCTATCTGCCATTCGGCGCCGACGCGGACACCGTCGCGGCGGCGCGGTTCAAGGTCGGCGCGATCCTCGGCGGTTCGATCCCGGCGGTGCCGGCGGACCGGCGGTTCTACGCCGGCGGCGGCGGCTCGGTGCGCGGCTTCGGCTATCAGGCGGTCGGGCCAAGGCTGGCGGACAATGTCACGCCGGAGGGGGGGCTGTCGCTGATGGAAGCGTCGTTCGAGCTGCGCCGCCGGATCAAGGGACCGTTCGGCATCGTCGCCTTCGTCGACGCCGGCTCGGTCGGGACCACCAGCGCCCCGACCGTCTCGAACATCGGCGTCGGCGCCGGGCTGGGCCTGCGCTACGATCTCGGCTTTGGCCCGTTGCGGCTGGACATCGGCACGCCGGTGAATCCCAGGCCGGGGGACGCGCCGGTGCAGGTCTACATCAGCATCGGCCAGGCGTTCTGAAGCGATGACCGCCATCGCCCTCGACGATGCGCCGCCGCCGCCGAGCCGGCGGCGCAAGCCGGTCTGGCGCTCGCCCGTCCTCTGGGCGCTGACCCTGGTCGCTGGTTTGGCGGCGGTCGTCCGCCTTGGTCCGCTCACCGATCCGGGACGCCGTCTGATCGAGGCGGTCGCCACGGGTCAGAAGGTCGGTCGGCTTGGCCGGCTGGAGGTATCCGGCCTGCATGGAGACATCTGGGGCGACTTCAGCCTCGAGCGCCTGGCGGTGCGCGACGCCGGCGGCCCCTGGCTCGAGGCGCGCCATCTCGCCATGCGTTGGGACGCGGCCGAGCTCTTGGAGCGCCGCGTGCACGCCCGCGCCGTCTCGGCTGGCGATGTGAGCATCCTTCGCCGGCCGCGCCTCGGCGCGCCGACGCCGCCCTCGACGCCGCCGGTTTCGGTGACGATCGACCGGCTGCGAACCCGCCTGGATCTGGCGCCAGCATTCTCGGCCCGAAGGGGCGCCTATGACGTGAGCGGACGCTTGAGCGTCGAGCGCGCCGGGCCGGTGGCCGGCAGCTTGGCGGCGGCGAGCCTCACCCACGCCGGCGATTTCCTCGCCGCGCGCTTCGACCTCGGGCGGAAGGGCGCGTTCCGCGTCGCCGCCGACGGCGTGGAAGCCGATGGCGGCGCCCTCGCCGGGGCGGCGGGCCTGGCCGCCGACCAGCCGTTCGCCATCCACGCCCGCGCCCATGGCGAGGCGACCAGCGGAGCCTTCGACGTGGTCACTCGGGTCGGCGCGATGACGCCGCTCAGCGGCCAGGGCGCCTGGAGCAAATCCGGTGGGTCGGGAACCGCGCGGATCGAACTCGCCGCCTCCCGCCTGCTGGCGCGCTATGCCGCCATGCTGGGCCCGACCGCCGAGCTCGCCATCGTCGCGCGTCCAGCGGGCGGCGGTCGCTTGGCCATCGACGCGCGCGCCGTCACGGCCAATTTGACGGCCAGCGCAAAGGGCGAGGCGGACCTGGCGAAGCTCGCGACCGGGCCGGCTGGACTTTCGATCGAGGCTTCCACGCCTGACGCCGGAAGGATCGCCGGGCTGGCCGGCATCGGCTCCGCCAGGCTGACCGGCGTCGTCACCGGCGACACGAGCCGCTGGCGCTTCGTCGGGGCGCACGCGCTCGGTGGCGTGCGCCTGCCGAATTTTGCCTTGGCGCGGCTCGCCGGCGGCGCTCGCATCGCGATGGACAAAGGCGATCTGCGGGTGACCGCCGACGGGCGCGGCGATGGCGGCGCCGGTCGAGGCCTTCTGGCGGCATGGCTGGGCGCGCGGCCGAGCGGCGCGGCGGATGTCGAGCGGCTCGCCGATGGCCGGGTGCTGTTCCGCTCGCTGCAGCTCTCGGGGCCGGGCGGATCGGTGATCGCCAAGGGCGATCGCGGCCTGTTGGGCGGCTTGCGCCTCGCCGGCTTGGCGCGGTTGACCGACCTGGCGGCCGCAAAGGCCGGCGCGCGCGGCGCGGTGGCCGCCAGTTGGAGCGCCAGCCAAGCCGACGTCGGCAAGCCGTGGACTTTCGCCTTCGACGCCGCCGGCGCCCGATTCGCGAGCGGCCTCGGCGCGGAGATCGACCGGCTGCTTGGATCCTCGCCGCGATTGACGGCGCGCGGAGAGTGGACGCCCGAGCGGCTCGCCATCCTTCGCGCCAGCCTCTCCGGGGCGGCCGGCGACGCCATCGCCAGCGGCCTCGTCGGCAAGGCCGGCGACCTGGCGACTGAAGCTGGCGTGGACCGCCAAGGGGCCGTTCACGCTCGGTCCGGCGACGATCGCCGGGGCGGCCACCGGATCGGGCGCCATCGTCGGGACGCTTGTCGCGCCCCGCGCCGACCTGCGCGCCCGGTTCGCCCAGGTGGACGCGTTCGGCGCGCCGCTGCGCGACGCCGGTCTCACCCTGCTGTTCAACCGCACGCCGGGCGGCGGCGACGGCCGCTTCGCCCTGACCGCGACGACCCAGTACGGCCCCGGCCATGCCGCGTCCGCCTTCCGCTTCGCGCCCGGCGGCCTCGACCTGTCGGAGATCGCCATCGCCGGCGCCGGCGTCGAGGCGAGCGGCGCGGCCTCTCTGCGCCAGGGAGAGCCATCCACCGCCGACCTTGCCTTCCGGCTGGGGCCAGGGGCGATCCTGGCGGCCGGTCATGCGGATGGCCGAGTGAAAATCGTCCAGGCGGCGGACGGCCCGCGAGTCGATCTCGCCGCCCGCGCCGTCGCCGCCAAGCTCCCGGACGGGACCAGGCTCGACTCGCTCAGCCTCGCCGCCGCGGGGCCGCTCGGCCATCTTCCCTACCGCGTCCGCGCGGAGGGCGAGACAGCCGGCGCGCCCTTCGACCTCGCCGGCTCGGGCGTTCTCGCCGAGACTCCTGGCGGCCGCGCGATCGCCTTCAGCGGCGGCGGGACGGTGCGCGGGATCGCGGTGCGCACCCTGGCCCCGGCGCGCGTCGCCTTCGCCTCTGGCGGCGGCTTGGATGCGCACGCCGATCTTTCGCTCGGCGGCGGCCGCGCGGCCGTTCAGTTTGGCCGTCATGGCGAACGGATCGAGGCGCGCGCCACTCTGAGCAATCTCGGACTGAAGCTCATCAACGAGGACCTGATCGGCCGCTTCGACGCCAACCTCGCCCTCGCCGGCGCCGGATCGAGCCTCGCCGGCGATCTGACCGCCAAGCTCTCGGGCGCCGGCGGCCGCGACCTCAAAGGCGCCGCGCCGGTGGACGGAACGGTGACCGCGCGCCTCGTGCCGGGGCGCCTGCTGGTGAACGCCAATGTCGGCAACAGTCACGGCCTGGAGGCGAAGGCGCAGGTGAGCCTGCCGGCGCTCGCCAGCGCCGCTCCGTTCCATCTGGCGATCAATCGCAAGCAGCCGATGGCCGGCCAGTTCGCCATCAACGGCGAGTTGAAGCCCGTGTGGGATCTTCTGATGGGCGGGGACCGCTCGCTCTCCGGACGCATCGCCGCGTCGGGGGTCCTGGCCGGCAGCCTCGCCGATCCCCGCCTCACCGGCCAGGCAAGCCTCGCCGACGGCGCCTTCCACGATGCCGCCACCGGCCTCAAGCTGCGCGACGTCGACCTGCGCGCGGTGCTCGCCAATGGCGCGGTCGACGTGAGCGCCTTCAAGGCCGACGACGGCGGCAAGGGGAGTCTCTCCGGCAGCGGCCGGCTCAATCTGGAGCGCGGCGCCGCCTCCAACCTGGCGTTGGAGCTGAGCGGCTTTCGCCTGATCGACAACGACCTCGCCCAGGCGACCGCGTCGGGCCACGTGCGTGTGGATCGCGGCGCCGACGGGCGAGTGAAACTCACCGGAACGCTGACCATCGACCGCGCCCAGGTCGCGCCCAATCCACCCGTCGCCACCGGGGTGACGCCGATGGAGGTCGTGGAAATCCATCGGCCGCGGGCCATGGAGCCGGGAAGGGGGCCGCGCATGGCCGCCGCGCCGCCGGTGGCCCTGGACGTCAGCTTGCGAGCGCCGCGCGGCATTTTCATCAAGGGCAGGGGCCTCGATCTCGAGCTGTCGCTCGACGCCCACGTCGGCGGCACGACCGCCGCGCCCTCGCTGACCGGCGTCGCGCGGGTGACGCGCGGCGACTACAATTTCGCCGGCCAGCGCTTCGTGATCGATGACGCCGGCTCGATCCGTCTCGGCTCGACCCCCGAGACCATCCTCCTCGATCTCACCGCCACGCGAGAGAACCCGACCCTGACCGCCGTGGTCGAAATTCGCGGCACGGCCGCCAAGCCGACCATCACCCTCACCTCGACCCCGGCCCTGCCGCAAGACGAGGTCCTCTCGCAGGTGCTGTTCGGCGCCTCGGCCTCGCAGCTGACCCCGCTGCAAGCCGCCCAGCTCGCCTCGGCGGTCTCGGGCCTGGCGACCGGCGGCGGCTTCGACGTGATCGGCGGCCTGCGCAACCTCGCCCACCTCGACCGTCTGGCGATCGGCGGCGACGCCACCGGCGCCTCGACCATAGCGGGCGGCAAGTACATCACCGACACGGTCTATCTCGAGCTGATCGGCGGCGGTCGCGAGGGCTCCGGCGCCCAGGTCGAGTGGCGGGTGCGCAAGCACGTCTCCCTGGTCTCCCGCGTCACCAGCCAGGGCGACTCACAGGTGTCGATCCGCTGGCGAAAGGATTATTGAGACGTGGTCCTGTGCGGACCACGAGGTTCGCGGTCCGGCCGCCGGTCGCCGCCGACGTGCTCGCCCGTAGTCTTCCGCGCGTCGAGAAGAGCTACGGCCCCTCGGCAGCCCGCGCCCGCGCGTACGACTGATCGCCGCGCGTGATCACCCGGTCATCCGCCTCGATCGCCTCGATCGCGATGTCCGGCGCCGCCGCCAGTCGCTCGTAGATCGGCCCGAAATCGGCCAGCGTCGCATCCAGCAACGCCCGCAGCGATGGAATGACGAAATAGACCTGTTGAAAGTCGTCGATGCGGTACTTGGTCCGCATGACGCGCTCGAGGTCGAAGACGATGCGGTTGGGCGAGGCGCTGTCCAGCGCGAAGATCGATTCGCCCTTCGAGGAAACGATCCCGGCGCCATAGATGCGAAGACCGGCCGGCGTCCGCATCAGGCCGAACTCGACCGTGTACCAGTAGAGCCGGGCGAGATTGTGCAGGCGAGACAGGCCGAGCGCCCGCTGCCCGCCCTGGCCATAGGCGACCATGTAGTCGGCGAAGGTCGGATCGGTGAGCATCGGCACGTGGCCATAGACATCGTGGAAGATGTCCGGCTCCTGCAGATAGTCGAGTTGCTCGGGCTTGCGGATGAACTGGCCGGCGGGAAACCGCCGGTTGGCGAGATGGTCGAAGAAGACTTCGTCCGGCACCAGTCCCGGCACGGCGACCACATTCCAGCCGGTGAGGCGCTCGAGTTCCGGATTGACGCGCTTGAAGTCGGGTATGCCGCCGCGATGCAGATCGAGGACGTCGAGGCCGCGCAGGAACGCGTCGCAGGCCCGCCCCGGCAGGATCTCCCGCTGCCGCTCGTAGAGGGTCGTCCAGACGCGGTGCTCGTCGGCGGTGTAGGCCTCCCACCCCTGATCGATGGTCCAATCGGCGCGCGCGCCGGGCGGAGGAGCGCCTGTCATGTCCATGGGAAAATGATACTCCCGCGCCGGCCGATGCGCACGTCGAAAGCGGTCGGTCTCCGGCCCGCGCACACAAGGCCCATGCGCAGCGACGTTTCCTTCGTGGTCGACAAGGCGGCGGCGCTCGGGCTGCAGGAGCAGGTGCGCCGGGCGATCGCCCAGGCCTTCGATCGCGCGGCGAAGGTCAGTGAGTGATTCGCGGCTTCAGCTGATAACGGCCGGACTGGAATTCTTCGAAAATCAGCGAGGTTTGCGGGTGCGAGACGGGTTCGCCGGTCTCGTCCGGCAGCAGGTTCTGCTCCGAGACATAGGCGACGTAGGTCGACTGCGCGTTCTCGGCCAGCAAATGATAGAAGGGCTGGTTCTTGCTCGGGCGCACGTCGTCGGGAATGGATTGCCACCATTCCTCGGTGTTGGCGAACTCCGGATCGACGTCGAAGATGACGCCGCGGAACGGGAACACCCGGTGCTTGACCACCTGACCGATGGCGAATTTGGCCAGTCGCGCGTTCATGACCGAAGTCTTTTGAAGGCCTCGCGATGAAAGGTTGCTGAACGTAGAGCGTTCGGCGCGGCGTTCAAGCGGTCCGTGACCGCGCCGAGGCCGGCGGTTCCGTGCGTCGGGCGTCCTTGCTAGAGGCACGCGGGATCCTTGGCGGCGCGCCCGCCGATCGGGAATTTGGCGAAGCAGATGGACCAGCCGGCGGGCGCGGGCGCCGAACGGCCTCTTCCGTTCGCGCCGATGTTCGCGGCCATCGATCTTGGCACCAACAACTGCCGCCTGCTGATCGCCACCCCGGCGCGGCGCGGCTTCCGCGTCGTCGACGCCTTCTCCCGCATCGTGCGGTTGGGGGAGGGGCTGTCGAGCAGCGGCCGGCTCGGCGAGGCGGCGATGGAGCGGGCGCTCGCCGCCCTTCAGGTTTGCGCCGAGCACATGCGCCGGCGCGGCGTGGAGCATGTGCGAGCGGTCGCGACCCAGGCCTGCCGCATCGCCGCCAACGGACGCCAGTTCGTCGCCCGAGTGGCCGAACACACGGGAATCGAACTCACGGTGATCTCGGCGCGGGAGGAGGCGCGCCTGGCGGTCGCCGGCTGCGCCGGGCTTCTCGACCCTGGCGCTCAGGCCGCACTCGTTCTCGATGTCGGCGGGGGTTCGACGGAGATTTCCTGGCTCGACCTCCGCGCGACGCGCGACGGTCGCGAGAGGCGCGGCGGTCGGCCGAAAGTGACGGCGTGGCTGTCGCTGCCGGTGGGCGTCGTCACCCTGGCGGAGCGATTTCCCGAGCCGCCGAGGATCGACGGAGCGGTTTCGGCCGCGCTCGAGACCCACTTCCACCGCATGGTCGAAGCGGCGCGCCGACCCCTGGCCGGCTTCGGCCGCGCCGATGATCTCAAGGTGGTCTTCGCCGCCGGCGCGGCCCACATCGTCGGCACTTCCGGGGCGATCACCAGTCTCGCCGGCCTGCACTTGCGCTTGCCCCGCTACGAACGGCGGCGGGTCGATGGCCTGTGGATGAGCCGCGGCGACTGCGAGGCGGTGACCCGCCGCCTGATGAGCCTCACCGTGGCCGAGCGCGCTCGCGAGCCCTGCATCGGACGGGATCGCGCCGACCTGGTGCTGGCCGGCGCCGCCCTGCTGGCGGCCGTGCAGTCCGTCTGGCCGTGCGAGCGGGTGCGGGTCGCCGACCGCGGCCTGCGCGAGGGTCTTCTCATGAGCCTGATGGCCGACGAGCGCCGCGTCCGGCGCGGCGGCGGAGAGGGCCAGGGATGAGCGATCCGCCACGGCGTGGCATGCGACGCCCGCCCGCGGGCGGCCTGGCGGCCGGACGGCCGAGCAAGACCCGGCTCCTCACCGCCAAGACCCGATCCGCCTCCTCGCAGGCCTGGCTCGAGCGACAGTTGGCCGATCCGTTCGCCGCCGAGGCCAGGGCGCGCGGCTATCGTTCGCGCGCCGCGTTCAAGCTGACGGAGATCGACGACCGTTTCCACCTGCTGCGCGGCGCGCGGGCGGTCGACCTGGGCTGCGCCCCCGGCGGTTGGCTGCAGGTGGCGGTGGAGCGCGGCGCGGCGCGCGTCGCCGGCGTCGACCTGCTGGCGACCGAGCCGGTGGCCGGCGCGGACATCCTGCAAGGAGATTTCCTCGATCCGGCTACCGCCGCCGGCCTGTTGCGAGCGCTGGGCGCGGCGCCCAGCCTGATCCTCTCCGACATGGCTCCGAACACCACCGGGCATCGCCGCACCGATCACCTGCGCATCGTCGCTCTGATCGAAGCCGCCGTGGACTTCGCCGACGGCGCGCTCGCGCCTGGCGGAGCGCTGGTGGGGAAGGCTTTCCAGGGCGGGGAAACCGCGGGCGTGACCGCTCGGCTCAAGCGAACCTTCGCCGAGGTGCGCCACGTCAAGCCGAGCGCCAGTCGCGCCGAGAGTTCGGAAGTCTATCTGGTCGCGACCAGATTTCGCCGGCGGTCTTGGTCTCGTTAAGCGCTCGGAGCGCTGACCTCACCCCGCGGCGTGCGGCAGGTCGAGCACGACGATGCGCCAATCGACCGCTTCTTCGACCATCATCGTCACCGTGCGGCGGGCGAGGACGGCGACCTCGGCCAGGCGCGTGTTCGGATCCGCGGCGAGGGCATCGATCTCGCGCCGCATCTCCTGCAATCCCTGCGCCATCGCGCGGGAGCGGCGCTGCAGCCGCGCGAACTCGCCCTGATTGTTGATCGAGGCGAGCGCCGCGCCAAGCGCCGGGAAGAATGCCGAGACGAGGATCAGCTCATCGCGCGAGGGCGTCGCCCAGGGAGGGCGCAGCCATGCCAGCGCGAAGTCCGCGGCGACGGTCACGAGCGTCGAGCCGAACAGCAGGATCGAGGCGAGGTGCAAGTGGTGGTGGATCCGCTCCATCCGCTGGCAGTTGCGCATGTGGAAGCCGAGCTGACCGCTGGCGGCCACTCCGGGCGCCGGGCGCTCGCCGACGAAAGATCGCAGAAAGGCGATCTGATCGGCGACGTATGGGGCGCCCACCCGCGCCGCCGGCAACCCGAGATCACGAGCGATGGCGCGGGCGTGGGCAAACATCCAGCTGCGGGCCGGGTCGCCGTAGTTGGCGAGGTGAGCCGGCGTGCGCGGCGGCGGCTGGCCGCCGCCCAGCGGAATGAGCACCCGCAGTTCGCGGATCAGTTCGGCGAGCAGGCGGTATTCCGTCCAGCGCCGGTGCCAGCCGCGGTGGCGCGTGGCGAGCAGCAGGCCGACCATCGCGGCCAGCACCGCCGTCTCGATCAGCCCAACCGCGAGCGCCGCGCCGCTGAACGGCCGCCAGCGCAGCGCCACCGGCAGCAGGGCCAGGAGCACCGCGCTGGCCGCCAGCAGACTCGACCAGATGAAGGCGCTGCGGTGAGCGTCGGCGTAGAGATCGGCCAGCTTGTCCGCCCAGGCATAGTGCGGCCGCAGGCGGCGGTTGACGGCGGCGGACACGCCGGTGGCGTCCATCGTCCCGTCGATCGGCCAGTCGCCGGCGACCTCGGCGACGAAGTCGCGGGTGCGCAGCGGTCCAAGCGTCGGCGCGCCGCGATCGACAAGGTCGCGGAACAGCTTCCAGGCGAACGCCAGGTTCAGCGGCGGACGCCGCTCTGCCTGGTAGGCGGCAAGCCGTTGGCCCTCGCCGCTCGCCTGGCCGCCGGGCGCCAGTTCGGCGGCGACCAGCGTTCGCAGGGCCGCGGCGAGCGCGGTTGCGCTCTCCTCCTTCGAGAGCCCGGCTCCATCGCGGCCGGCGGCCTGGAGCTCGGAGAGGGTCCGCAGGATGCGCCAGCCGTAGGGCGCGCGCGCATCGATCCACACCACCGGCACATTGAACCCGAGCGCCCTCTCGAGCGTGGCGGTGGTTCCGCCAAGCCCATTGGCCTCGCCGCCATCCCAAACCGCGACCAGGATGTCGGATTGATTGAGCACCACCTCGCTGGCCGCTTCGTAGGCCTCGGCGCGTCGCGAGGGCTCGCCGTCCAGCTCGAAGGCGGTGAGGCGGTCGGCGGCTCGCGCCGCGTCGAGCAGGGATCTGAATTCGCCGAGGGCGTCCGGCGCCAGCGCCTCGGCGCCCTCGAAGTCACGTTCGAACTCGGCGCGCGCGAACGGCAGCACGGCGACGAGCTCATAACCGAGCTCCAGCGCCTCGCGCGCGAACAGCCGGTCGGCGCCCTCCGCGAGAGAGGACAGGGCGCGCAGAACCGGCGCGCCAGGCGCATAGGCCAGGGACGCCGGACCGGCGCTCACCGCGGTGGTCGCCTCCAAAATCGCGCCCAGCACCTCCGCGAGGCGGGCGGCGATCGCGGCGCGCGCCGCCGCGTCGCGCGGCAGGCGCCCCGGCCGATGCCCGACCACGCCGACCCGTAGCGCCAGGCGTGGCTTGGGAGGATGGAGGAGCGGCGCCTCGCCCCGCCTGCGTCGTTCCCATGCTCGTTCCTCGTCGCGGCCGCGGATACCTGTAGCGCCCCGGACGGCGCGGGCGAAGCGGGTCGATCCCGGACAGGTGCTTGCCGGCCGTCGCCGCGCCCTGTAACCCCGCCCGGCAAAACGGAGAGTCTCCGATGGAGATTCACGAAGGCCTGACCTTCGATGATGTTTTGCTCGCCCCAGCCGCGTCGGACGTGCTGCCGACCCAGGCCGACACCCGCACTCGGCTGACTCGCGAGATCGCGCTCAACATACCGCTGATATCCGCCGCGATGGACACGGTGACCGAGAGCCGGCTGGCCATCGCCATGGCGCAGGCGGGCGGCCTCGGCGTGCTGCACCGCAACCTCTCGGTCGAGGAACAGGCCGACCAGGTGCGCGAGGTGAAGCGCTACGAAAGCGGCATGGTGATCAATCCGCTCACCATCCATCCGGCGACGCCGCTTTCGGAGATCCGCGCCCTCAAGGCGCGACGGCGGATATCCGGTTTTCCCGTGGTCGAGCCAGGCACCGGCCGTCTCGTTGGCATTTTGACCAACCGCGACGTGCGCTTCGCCGCCTCCGAGACGACGCCGGCGTCCGAATTGATGACCCGCGACAAGCTGATCACCGTGCCCGAGGGCTGCGGCCAGGAGGAAGCCAGGGCGCTGTTTCGGCGCCACAAGATCGAACGCCTCATCGTGGTCGACGACGACTACCGCGCCGTCGGCCTGATCACCGTCAAGGACATGGAGAAGGCGCAGGCCCATCCCCTCGCAGCCAAGGACGCCCAGGGACGCCTGCTGGTCGGCGCGGCCTCGACGGTGGGCGAGGCGGGCTTCGAGCGTTCGCTCGCCCTGATGGACGCCGGCGTCGACGTGGTGGTGATCGACACCGCCCACGGCCACTCGGTCCAGGTCGCCGAGGCGGTCCGCCGCCTGGCGCGCGAGAGCAACCGGGTGCAGATCGTCGCCGGCAATGTCGCCACCTATGACGGCGCCCGCGCCCTGATCGACGCCGGCGCCGACGCGATCAAGGTCGGCATCGGGCCGGGCTCGATCTGCACCACGCGCATGGTCAGCGGCGTCGGGGTGCCGCAATTCACCGCCATCGTCGAGGCGGCCCGGGCGGCGCGGGGGAGCGGCGCGCCGGTGATCGCCGACGGCGGAATCAAGTACTCCGGCGATCTGGCCAAGGCGCTCGCCGCCGGCGCTTCGGCCGTGATGATGGGCTCGATGTTCGCCGGGTCGCGACGAGGCGCCGGGCGAGGTGTTTCTCTACCAGGGGCGCAGCTACAAGGCCTACCGCGGCATGGGCTCGATCGGCGCGATGGCCCGCGGCAGCGCCGACCGCTACTTCCAGAAGGAGGTCGAAGATCAGATGAAGCTGGTGCCCGAGGGCGTCGAGGGCCAGACCCCCTACAAGGGCCCGATCGCGCCGGTGATCCACCAGCTGGTCGGGGGCCTGCGCGCCTCGATGGGCTATCTGGGCGCGGCGACGATCGACGAATTTCAGAAGCGCGCCCGCTTCATCCGCATCACCGGCGCCGGGCTGCGCGAGAGCCACGTCCACGACGTGATGATCACCCGCGAGGCGCCCAACTACCCCAGTCAGGTGTGAGGGGCCAGGTTTGCGGGACGGCG
The DNA here is from genome assembly GCA_963752245.1 of uncultured Alphaproteobacteria bacterium. Lineage (GTDB taxonomy): Bacteria > Pseudomonadota > Alphaproteobacteria > Caulobacterales > Caulobacteraceae > Acaudatibacter. Next base: position 594,810 of record CAVVXO010000004.1, on the reverse strand, counting down.
GCCGGCTGGCGGCGGCGATCGAGGTTCTGACGGAGATCGAAACTCGCCATCGCCCGGCCAGGCTGGCGTTGAAGGATTGGGGGACGAGCGCGCGCTATGCCGGCGCCAAGGACCGCGCCTTCGTCTCCGGCCTGGTGCTCGACGCCCTGCGCCGCCGCCGCTCGCTGGCGTGGCATATGGCCGACGACGGCCCACGCGCCGCCGTGCTCGCCGTCGCGCGCTTCGCCTGGGGCTGGCCGGCCGATCGCCTCTCCGCCGCCGCCGGGGAGGATCACGGACCGGGTCCACTGACTTCAACCGAACGCGCTCGCCTCGCCGATCCGGTCCCGCTGGACGGCGCCCCGCCGCCGGTGCGCGGCGACTATCCCGACTGGCTCGAACCACACATGACCCGCGCCTTCGGCGAAGCCCGCGCGGAGGAGGGCGCCGCCCTGGCGGAGCGCGCGCCGCTCGACCTGCGGGTCAACACGCTGAAGACGGACGTCGCCCGCGTGCTCAAGGCCCTGGCCCACATTGGAGCCGGGGCGTCCCGCCCCGGCGAGACCGCGCCCGCGACCGCCGCGCGCATCCCCGCGCCCAGCCCATGGGAGCGCGCCCCGCCGATCGAGGCCTCGCCCGAATTCGAGAAGGGGTGGTTCGAGATCCAGGATCTCGGCTCGCAGATCGCCGCCGCCTCCGCTGGCGACATAAAGGGCGCCCAGGTGCTCGACTATTGCGCCGGCGGCGGCGGCAAGACCCTGGCGCTGGCCGCTATGATGGAGAACAGCGGCCAGATCTTCGCCCACGACGCCGACCCGCGCCGCCTGGCCGACACTGTCCGCCGCGCCCGCCGCGCCGGCGTGCGCAACCTCCAGATCCGCTCGCCGAGCGAGGCGAGCCCTGGGCGATCTCGCCGGCCGCATGGACCTCGTCTTCGTCGACGCCCCCTGCACCGGCTCGGGCGTCTGGCGCCGCCACCCGGACGCCAAGTGGCGCCTCACCGCCGCCCAGCTCGAACGCCGCATGGCCGAGCAGGATGCCGCCCTCGCCGAGGCCGCCGCCTTCGTGAAGCCCGGCGGCCGCCTGCTCTACGTCACCTGCTCGCTCTTCGCCGAGGAGAACGAGGATCGGCTGGCGGCCTTTCTCGCCGCCCACCCCGACTTCGCCCCGACCGCTCGAGCCCCGCCGCCTCACCCCGCTCCGCGACGCCTGCGACGGCTTCTTCATCGCCACGCTCCGCCGCATCAAAGCGGGGCCTAGAGGGCAAGCGACTCGGCTCCGGAGCGCCGGCCTCGAGGCCGGCTCCATTGCGGCGTGCCGATCTGGAGGTCGGCGCTCCGGCCGCGCGCCGTGACGCGACCGCGATTCTCCCCTAACCCTCCGCCATGAGCGCCCCTCGCCACGACCGCGTCCTGATCGTCGATTTCGGCAGCCAGGTCACCCAGCTGATCGCGAGGCGGCTGCGCGAGAGCGGCGTCTATTGCGAGATCCACCCCTTCGACCGCGCCGAGGCGGTGCTGGACGGCTTCGCGCCCAAGGCGGTGATCCTCTCCGGCGGTCCGGCCAGCGTCGGCGATGCGGCGAGCCCCGCGGCTGCGGCCCGCCTGTTCGAGCTCGGCGTGCCGGTGCTCGGCATCTGCTACGGCGAAATGACGCTCGCCGCCCAGCTCGGCGGCGCGGTGGAGCAGGCCAGACGGCGCGAGTTCGGCCGCGCCGAGATCCTGATCGAACGCGAGTCTCCGCTGCTCGAGGGCCTGGGCGGCGTCGGCGCGCGCGAACCGGTGTGGATGAGCCATGGCGATGAGATCACCGCCATGCCGCCTGGCTTCGCGGTGGTCGCCAGCTCGGCCGGCTCGCCCTATGCGGTGATCGCCGACGAGGGCCGGCGGCTCTACGGCGTGCAGTTCCACCCCGAGGTCGCCCATACGCCGCGCGGGGCGCTCATCCTGCGCAACTTCACTCACCGCATCGCCGGCTGCTCCGGCGACTGGACCATGGCCGCCTTCCGCGCCGAGGCGGTGGCGCGCATCCGCGAGCAGGTGGGCGACGGGCGGGTGATCTGCGGCCTCTCCGGCGGGGTCGATTCCTCGGTGGCGGCGGTGCTGCTGCACGAGGCGATCGGCGAGCAGCTGACCTGCGTCTTCGTCGATACCGGCCTGATGCGCCTCGACGAGGCCGCCGAGGTGGTCGGCCTGTTCCGCGACCACTACAACATTCCCCTGATTCACGTGGACGCGGGCGAGCAGTTCCTCGCCGCCCTCGCCCGCCTGGACGAGCCCGAGGCCAAGCGCAAGGCGATCGGGCGCGTCTTCATCGAGGTGTTCGAGCGCGAGGCCGCGAAGATCGCCGACGCCCGCTTCCTCGCCCAGGGCACCCTCTATCCCGACGTGATCGAGAGCGTCTCGGCCGCCGGCAGCCCCTCGCAGGTGATCAAGAGCCACCACAATGTCGGCGGCCTGCCCGAACGGATGAAGCTCGAGCTCGTCGAACCCTTGCGCGAGCTCTTCAAGGACGAGGTGCGCGCGCTCGGCCGCGAGCTGGGTCTCCCCGCCGCCTTCGTCGGCCGCCACCCCTTCCCCGGCCCCGGCCTCGCCATCCGCATCCCCGGCGAGGTGACGGCCGAGAAGGTCGCCATCCTCCAGCGCGCCGACGCCCTGTGGCTGGACGAGATCCGCGCCGCCGGCCTCTACGAGGCGATCTGGCAGGCCTTCGCCGTGCTGCTGCCGGTGCGCACCGTCGGCGTCATGGGCGACGCCCGGACCTACGAACAGGTGCTCGCCCTGCGCGCCGTCACCTCGACCGATGGCATGACCGCCGACGTGTTCGAGTTCCCCTGGAGCGTGCTGACCAAGGCCGCCACTCGCATCGTCAACGAAGTCCGCGGCGTGAATCGTGTGGTCTACGACGTCACCAGCAAGCCGCCCGGGACGATCGAGTGGGAGTGAGGGGGCGGGGGGACCGCTGATGCCCACGGTGCTGCGCGTCGGCGCCTTCCGCTTCTTCTTCTACAGCCTCGAAAATGAGGAGCCTGCGCACATTCACGTGGAGTCCGGCTCGGCCGCCGCCAAGTTCTGGCTTCGGCCAGCGCGGCTCACCTCATCGCGCGGCTTTCGATCTCACGGCCTGACGCGCCTGCGTGCTATTGTCGCCGAACATGAGGACCTCTTTGTCGAGCGATGGAATGAGCACCTTGGCCGTCACGCTGGACCCCGACGCCATTGACGTGGAGGTGACCGACAGCGCCCTGCGTGTCACCCTGGCCGACGGACGCGAACTCTCCGCGCCGGTCGAGTGGTTCCCCCGCTTGCGGGACGCCACGGTCGACCAGCGCCGCGATTGGCGTCTGATCGGCGGCGGCGAGGGCGTGCACTGGCCGCAGATCGACGAAGATATCGCGGTGCGGACGCTGCTGCGGATGGCGTGAGACCAGCCGCCGCTATGCGCCGTCATCCTCATCGACTCCGTTCTCTTCGTCCTCTCCGGTTTGGAACAACGACAGATCAAGCATCCCCCGCTTCAGCGATCGTCGTTGCTCGTCGGTAAAATACCTCTTCGCTGACACGGCTTTGGCGCCCTCGAGGGATTTGGAAGGCAGTGCGCCAAATCCACCGCTGTAAAGTTCCACGAGAACCCAATCCCAATCAGCCACGAGCGCGGATGCGAGTTCCATGATGAAGCTCGCCCTTGGTGATTTTCGGGCCGACAGATAGCGGATCGTTTTCGCGCTGACCCGGCGAGTTCTGCGGAAACAAGTACTTAGCTATCCCGCCCCTACTTCGAACAGCCGCACGTCCAGAACGAACGGCTCCACCCTCGCCAAGCTGATCCGCGCCGTGTGGGGGTGGCGATGGTTGATCAGCACGTTCGTGTCGGGCGATCCGCTTACCGGAACGATCGCGGAGGGAACGCGCAGGAGCGGCTTCGCGCCTGCCTCTCGCCAGGCGGCCCCAAGGCCTTGCGTCAAGCTCTCCTGGTCGCGCCAGTCCGCGGGCAGGGTGTCCAGCTCGATCGTTTCGGCTGCGAGACCGTCCGGCGCGGCGTATCTCACCATCATCAGCGGGGGCAGCAGATAAGGCTCTTCGATGTGGACCAGCTTCTCCAGCACGCAGAGCGCCGGCGAGGTGGCGGCGTAGGTGATCGGGTGGGCGGCCAGGTTCCAGCGCCCATCGTGTCGCAGGCCATAGCCGCCGTCGAATGTCCGCGCGTGCCGCTCACCGCTCAGCCGCCATAGGATCACGGTTGTTCTAAGCGGCGGCGCCCCAGACGATCTTCGCGAGGATGGTCTCGATCAGCCGCGCGCCGGAGTTGGTCTGGCCGACGTCGAGCGGCGTCTCGCGGCCAAGTTCGGCGAGCGGCCGGCGTAGCCAGGCGGCGGCTTTGTCCGTCGATCCGAAGGTTTCCTCGGCCAGGGTTTGAAGCCGCAACAGGCGGACGGCGCGATCGGATTCCTCGACCGTGAGCGGCTCGCGTCGCTGAGCGCGGTGTCGACGCGTGCGCTGCGGGATGACGAAGCGCTCGATCTCCCGCTCGGAAACTCCCGCCCGGGCGAGACTGGCCAGGGCGCCGAGCGGCAGACGGTCGCGCACCGCCAAGGCGAGGTCCGCCTGCGAGCGGATGCTGCGGCCCAGCACCGCCTCGCCGCCGAGTTTATTCGCCACTGTCTCGGCGACCACCGTCATCGCGAAACCTCCGTTCGGCAAGTTGCCTTCGTGAATAGCGGCGACTTGCCGGCCGCGCAAGCGCGATCGGCTCGCCGTGCCGGCTGGCCCTCCGTCTAACGCGGCCAGCACCTTTTGCAGCGAGACTTCGATCCGGCCGCCGCACCAGGTCTGGCCCCAGTCCCGCCGCGCCGCCCCGGCCAGGGACACGAGCGAGGGCAGGGCGGCGACACGCCGAACGAGGGCCGCGGTCAGTGGCGCGGCGGCCTTCAGCATCGCGCCGATCGAAGAACCGGCATGGCCGCGACCGCTCCGGCCATCAGATCGGCGATCCACTCGTCGCCCGGTTCAGTCCATGCCTTGCCGGCGAAGGCGAGGACCGCGCGCACGAACTGGCGGCGGAACGGCGCGGACCAGTAGGAAAGCTCGTAGTCGGCCATCGCCGATCAAATCCGGCCCGCAGGCCTCGCCTCGCCGCCGGGCTCATGAGGAGCGTGGCGATCACGATCGTCGGCGTCGAGGCCGCCCCGGCCGGCGGCGGTCCCCGCGGCGCTCGCGCCGTGGGGAGCGGCGCCATAGGAGCCGGTGTGCGCTGGAGAGGGCGCGTCGGCGATGGGATCGCGGCGCTCGTAGGTGGCGACGAACTCGCCGGCGGCGATCGTCGATCCCTTCAAGGCGGTGATCACCTCCTCGAGGTCGGCGCTGGGCTTCAGGTGGTCGAGGCGCGTCGAGAGGGCGAACAGCTGGAAGTGGTAATGGTGAACGCCGTGGCCCGGCGGCGGCTTGGCCCCATGCCAACCGACCGCGCCCCCGCTGTTCACGCCCTGAACCGCCCCCGCCAGTTCGTGCGGCCGCGGAACGCGCGACAAGCCGGCGGCGATGGCCTCCACCTCGCCCGGGATGTTCCAGATCAGCCAGTGCAGGAAGGGCTTGTCGCCCGGAGCGTCGGGATCCTCGACCACCAGGACGAAGCTTGCCGCCTCCAACACCCTCGACCAGGACACGCCGGGGACCTCGTCCTCATGCCAGGCGCTGAAGCGGTCGAGCAGGCGGCCCTCGGCGTCGACCGCTTCCGATCCGACCCGCAGATCACGGTGCTCGTAGGGCTGGATGCGACGCATCGCGGGCAGGCCGCCGGCATGGGCGGGAGGATGGGTAGTCATGGTCGGTCTCCGGGCGGCAGTGGCGAGGTCGAGATCTTGTTCGGAACGGCGGGCTCGGACAGGGCGGGCCTCAACGCTTCTTCAGCGCCCCCGCCTTGTGAGCGGCTCGCGCTCCGGTCTTGTCGCTCTCGACGATGAACCGGGGGTTGGACGTCGACGCCTCGACCTCGTGACCCTTGATCCTGGTCGGGGATGTCTGACGCTTGACGACGCGGCCGTGCGTCTCGCCTTGCGAAGTGTTCCAGGCGACCTTGTCGCCGGGCTCGAGAGATTTCACCATCGGACTCCGGGCGCCGGACGGCTCACCGTTTCTCGTCGGCGAAACGAGCCATGGATGGCGAGGTTGCGTGCGACATCATGGCGTCGGCGCGGCTAAACTCTTCGCCCGTGACCAGACTCGCCTTCTTCACCGTCGGCCACTCGAACCGGACACTCGAGGGTTTCGCCGCGCTCTTGCGCTCGGCCGAGGTCGCGGTCGTCGCCGACATCCGCACCGTGCCGCGCTCGCGCGCCAACCCGCAGTTCAACCGCGAAGCGCTCGGCAAGGCGCTGGCGGGCTGGCGGATCGGCTACGAGGCGATGCCGGCGCTCGGCGGCTTGCGCGCCCGCTCCCGCGACGTGGCGCCCGAGGTGAACGGCGCCTGGCGCAACGCCAGCTTCCACAACTTTGCCGACTATGCGCTCGGCGAGGCGTTTCGCATCGGCCTGGCAGCGCTTGTCGACCTCGCGCGTGAGCGGCGCTGCGCCTTCATGTGCTCCGAGGCGGTGTGGTGGCGTTGTCACCGCCGCATTGTCGCCGATCATCTGATCGCCCGCGGCGAGAGCGTGCTGCACATCATGGCGGAGGGTCGGGTCGATCGGGCGACGCTGACCCCAGGCGCGGTGATCCGCGCCGACGGTTCGGTCGTCTATCCGCTTGCCGGCGAGGGGCCCTTGGAGGTTGGCGGATGACGCGCGTGCGCAACCTCGTCCTCGTGCTCGGCGATCAGCTGGACGGCGCCTCCGCCGCCTTCGACGGCTTCGAGCCGGAGCGCGACGCCGTCCTGCAGATCGAGGCTCGCGAGGAGGCAACCTATGTTCCGCAGCACAAGAAGCGGCTCGCCTTCTTTTTCGCGGCCATGCGCCACTTCGCCGCCGAACAGCGAGCCGGCGGACGACAGGTCCACTACAGCCGCCTGGACGATCCGAACAACCGACGGACGCTGTGGGGGGAACTCGCCCGCCGCGCGGCCGAGCTGCGGCCCGAGCGCGTCGTCGTGCTCGATCCTGGCGACTGGCGGGTGCGCGAGCATCTGGCGGGCCTGCGGCTCGCCGTCGAGTTTCGCCGCGACAGTCACTTCCTCTGTTCGACCGACGAGTTCGATGCCTTCGCCGACGCCCATCCGAAGCTGCTGCTGGAGACGTTCTACCGCCGCATGCGGGTGAAGCTCGGCGTGCTCGTCGAGCCGGATGGCTCGCCGACCGGCGGCGCATGGAATTTCGACAAGGAGAACCGCGCCGGCTTTCCCCGCGCGCGCCCTCCCGCCATCCCGCCGCCGCCGCGCTTTCAGCCGGATGCGATCACCGCCGAGGTGCTGGCGCTTGTGGAACGCGAATTCCCCGACAGCCCCGGTCGACTCGCGGGCTTCGACTGGCCGGTCACTCGCGCCGAGGCGCTCGCCAGCCTCGACGATTTCGTCGGCCATCGCCTGCGGCTCTTCGGCCGTTACGAGGACGCAATGGCGGTGGGCGAGCCCTTCCTTTTTCACTCGCACCTCTCCGGCCTGCTCAACCTGCATCTTCTGCGTCCAGCCGAAGTCCTGGAGGCGGTGCTCGCCAACCCGGCTGACGCGCCGATCAACTCGGTCGAGGGCTTCGTGCGTCAGCTGATCGGCTGGCGCGAGTTCGTCCGCGGCGTCTACTGGCGCTTCATGCCCGAGTACGCCCACCGCAACGCGCTCGGGGCCGAGCTGGCCGTTCCCGCCTTCTACTGGACCGGCGAGACCGAGATGCGCTGCCTTTCGCAATGCATCGGCCACACGCTCGACCACGCCTACGCCCACCACATCGAGCGGCTGATGGTGCTTGGCGAGTTCTGCCTGCTGCTCGGCGTCCAGCCCTACGAGGTGCATCGCTGGCACATGTCCATGTTCTGGGACGCGATCGATTGGGTGTCTCTGCCCAACACGCTCGGCATGAGTCAGCACGGCGACGGCGGCCTCTTCGCCACCAAGCCGTACGCGGCCAGCGGCGCCTACATCGACCGCATGAGCAACTACTGCCGTCACTGCCGCTACGATCCAAAGAAGTCGGTCGGGGACGACGCCTGCCCGTTCACGACACTTTACTGGGATTTCCTCGCCGGCCGCGAGGGGCGCCTCCGCGACAATCCGCGGATGCGCTATCCCTATCTCAATCTGGCGCGGAAGGATGCGTCCGAGATGACGGCGATTCGCCGCCGAGCGGGGACCATCCGGACGCGGATCGGCCGGGGAGAGATCGTCTGAGCGCCGAGGGATCGAACGCCGGCCCCTCGGCCCCCTTGCCGCGAGTTGCGAAGCTGTCGCCGAGGTTCAGGGCGATCAGCATGAACTGGATCGCCAGAAGCAGGAGGGGTCTGAGCAGCTGTCCAAGCGTCAGGGCGTGCGGCGCCGCGACCCAGCGCTGGCCGAGCCAGCTCCAGGCCGGGGCGGCGTGAGAAGGGCCGATCGCCGCGTCGATCGGCAAGCTCAGCAGAAAGGCGCAGGCGAGCAGGGCAATCCGCAAGGGACCGCGGGCCGGTTCTAGGCCGATCAGGAAGAAGACGAAGATCTGGGCGTAACCGGCCGAGCCATTGGTGATGGTCGTCAGGATCAGGCCGCCGCACAGGGCCAGCAGCCGCGAATCATCGATGTGCTTGGGCCGCGCCGCCGCCGCGACGAAGCACGCCGCCGAGCCGAGCTGGGCCAGCCGCATGAGCAGCAGGCAGGCGCCGGAAAGGGCCGCGGCGAGGCCGCCGTCGAGCGGGAGACCGGACAGCCCATCAGCGCGCAAGGCGCGCGCCAGCGGCCAAAGCGAGGTGGCGTAGTGGAGGTTGCTGGCCACGGCGGCCGCCTTGCCCGGAGCGTAGACGACCAGGTCGCGCACGATCTCGAACGGCGATCCTTCGCCGAGCGCCCACCAGCTCGCCAGGTAGAGCGCCAGCCCCGCCGCTCCGAAGCCAAGCAGCCAGCGCACGTCGCGGCGCAGCGCCGGCGGCACGATGACCGCCAACAGGTAGGGCTTGAGGTTGACCGCCGCGGCCAGGGCGATCCAACGCGCCACGCGCCGCCGCGCCAGCGGCCCGGCGCCGAGGATGAAGGCGGTGAAGCAGGGAATCAGCATGTTTCCCGCGCTCGAGGGCGTAGAGCATCGGCAACCCGGCGCCGACGATGATCGCCCGGGCCGCCGCGGTCGATCCGTCGACCCGCCGATAGGTTCGCCAGAGCAACCAGAGATTGAGTCCAAACAGCGCCAGCAGCGCCGAACGGCCCACCCAATCGCACGCCCGGCCAGCCTCGGGGGTGGCGAGATAGCAGCGCCCGAGGGTGACAACTTTCAGAAGCAGAAACGCCAGAGGCGGGTAGATGGCCCGCCATTGCCGGAACGCGTCGCCGTGGTGCGCCCACCAGGCGGTGCTGTGCAGGTCCATCAAGGTGGCGTCCGGCCAGTCGTAGAAGGGCGCCGGAAGATAGCCCTGACGCGCGAAGGCGAAGGCGATCGCGACGATGGCGGCGAGCAGGACGCCGACGGCGGCGATTTCCCAGGGGCGGCTGGCGGCGGGGTCGGAACCTTGGCGCATGCCCGCGTTCATAGGTCGCGCCGCTGGCGCTGTCGCCCGGGCATCGGGCATCCGGACCGCTCAGGGCGCCGAACGGGGAACAACCGATAGGGGCGGGTGTTATGCGGCCTCAGCACGCAGTGTAACGTGCTGATCACCTTGGCGACCCAGGGCGTCGCCGCCGCAAAAAAGGCTCAAACGCAAGGGAAAGGGCCGCCGCTCGGATTACGCCGTCGTAAGGTTGCGGATTGCTGGTTGGCTTCGGGACGGGCCGCCAGCGAACCTATTGCCGATCGACGGATTGGAAGATCACCCGCGCAGTTCCTGCCAAGCAGGACGGTCAAGTTTCGGTCGCTAACCGCCAGTTTGGAGACATAGAGTGGCAGAACCGTCCCCCTTCGACGAACTGTTCGTTCTCGAACTGGCCAATAATCACTGGGGCCGATTCGACCGCGGCGTCCGTATCGTCAAGGCGTTTGGCGAGGTGGTGCGACGCAATGGGGTGCGCGCGGCGATCAAGCTGCAGTTCCGCGACATCGATTCGTTCGTCCATCGCCACCATCGGTTGCGCGGCGATCATCGCTACATCAAGAAGATCACCGCGACGCGCATGCCGTGGCATGAGCTCGGCGCGCTTGTCGAGGTGGTGCGCGGCGAAGGCATGCAGACCATGGTCACGCCATTCGACGAGGCGAGTGTCGATCGCTGCGTCGAATTCGGCGTGGAAACGCTGAAGGTCGCCAGTTCCGACATCCGCGACAAGCATCTGCTCGGCAAGATCGCCGAGGCCGGCAAGCCGGTGATCGCCTCCAGCGGCGGCGCCAACCTCGATCACATCGATCAACTGGTCGATTTCTTCGGCGCGCGCGGCATTCCTTTCGCGCTCAACCACTGCGTGTCGCTCTACCCGTCCGAGGATGGCGAGCTGGAGCTGAATCAGATCGATCTGTTGCGCGAGCGATATCCCGGCGTGGCGATCGGCCTGTCGACGCACGAACATCGCGATTGGCGCGCCTCGGTTATGATCGCCTACGCCAAGGGCGCGCGCACCTTCGAGCGCCATATCGACATCGAAGAGGACGGCATCCCCGTCTCGCCCTACTGCAGCCTGCCGCACCAAGCGGACGAATGGTTCAGGGCGTTTCTCAAGGCCAAGGAGATGTGCGGCGGTTCGGCCGACGTGAAGCGGCGCCCGCCGGAGCGCGAGGTCCGCTACCTCGACGAGTTGGTGCGCGGCGTCTATGCGCGTCGGTCGCTACCGGCCGGACACGTGATCCAGCCGGGCGATGTCTACCTCGCGGTGCCGCTGCTGCATGGCCAGATCTCCTCCCGCGAGCTGGCCTTTGGCGAGCGCACCCGCCGGCCGATCAGCGCCGATTCGCCCCTGCATCTGAGCTCCCTCGATTGCGACTACGGCGGCGACCTGCCGTTGCGCTCGATCATCGAGTCCCGCGGCGTGGCGGCCGTGCCCCCCGGCGACGAGTCGCTGGTCAAGGTCGCCTGATCGCTTTGGTCGCGCCGGCCGTGCGGCGGGCGCCGGGCGGCGCGGGCCCCTGAACAAGAAGAGGGTGTCAAAAGGTGGAGCGGGTCGCCGACTTCATCGCGCGCCGCTTGGTCGAACTCGGCTTGCGCGATGTCTTCATGGTCACCGGCGGCGGAGCCATGCACCTCAATGACGCGTTCGGCCGCGCGCCCGGGCTGAAGGTCACCTGCTTTCACCACGAGCAGGCGGCGGCGATCGCCGCCGACGCGTACGCGCGGCTGGGCGGCCGGCCGGCGATACTCAATCCGACCACCGGGCCGGGCGGAATCAACGCCTTGAACGGCGTGTTCGGCGCCTACACCGACAGCCTGCCGATGGTGGTGATCTCCGGCCAAGTGCGCCGGGAGACCATCGCCGGCAACGTGGCGATCGGCCTTCGCCAGCTGGGCGATCAGGAGGTCGACATCGTCCGAATGGTCGGCGGCGTCACCAAGCACGCGGTGACGGTGCAGGATCCGGCCCGTGTCCGTTACGAAGTCGAGAAGGCGGTCCACCTCGCGGTGAGCGGCCGGCCGGGACCGACCTGGGTCGACGTGCCGATCGACGTTCAGGGGATGATGGTCGCGGCCGAGAGCCTCGCGCCGTTCGATCCGGGCGCCGAGGATGGCGCGCTCGCGACGGAGCGGCCGGCGTTGAGCGGCGAGCCGCTGCGGCTCGCCGCGCGCGAGGTTCTGCGGCGGTTGCGCCAGGCGCGGCGGCCGTGCGTCATGGTGGGAACCGGCGTGCGCATCGCCGGTCAGGCGGACCGCTTTGTGGCGCTCTGCGAGCGGCTGGGCGCGCCGGTCGCGACGGCGTTCAACGCCCATGATCTGATGGCCAATGACCACCGGCTCTATGTCGGCCGACCCGGCACCGTCGGCGACAGGGGCGGCAATTTCGCGGTGCAGAACGCCGACTTCCTGCTGGTGCTCGGCTGCCGGCTCAACATTCGCCAGATCAGCTTCAACTGGGGCTCGTTCGCCCGCGCCGCCGACATCGCCATGGTCGACATCGACGCGGCGGAATTGGCCAAGCCGACCTTGAGCGTCGATCTGCCGATCCATGCCGATCTGCGCGCGTTCTTCGACGCGCTCGAGGCGGAGATGGCGGATTGGCGCCCGACGCCGGCGCATGCGGACTATCTTGCCTGGTGCAAGGCGCGGCTGGCCCGCTATCCGGCGGTGCGGGCCGAGCACGCGGTCAAACCGCGAACGGGGTGAATCCCTATTGTTTCGCCGCCGCCCTGTTCGACGCCCTGGCGGCCGACGATGTGGTGGTGACCGGCGATGGCACGGCCTGCGTCGTCACCTTCCAGTCGGCGGCGATCAAGGCCGGCCAGCGACTCTTCTCCAACTCCGGCTGCGCCTCGATGGGCTACGACCTGCCGGCGGCGATCGGCGCCTGGCTGGCGAGGCGCGACGCGCGGCGGATCGTCTGCGTCGCCGGCGACGGCAGCCTGATGATGAACCTGCAGGAGTTGCAGACGGCGGTCGGTCTGAGCGCGCCGATCAAGATCTTTCTGCTCAACAACGACGGCTACCACTCGATCCGCCAGACGCAGCAGAACTATTTTCCCGACAACGTGGTCGGCTGCGGCCCGGAGAGCGGCGTCACCTTTCCCGACTTTCAGCGGGTCGGCGCCGCCTTCGGCCTGTCGGTGAGCCGGATCGAGCGGCATGCCGATCTCGCCGACCGAATTGCCGCGGCGCTCAGCGGCGGGGGCCCTTGCCTCTGCGAAGTCATGCTCGACAAGACGCAGGCGTTCGAGCCGAAGCTCAGCTCCCGTCGGCTGGAGGACGGCAGCCTCGCCACCTCCGCCCTGGAGGACATGGCGCCGTTCCTGAGCCGCGAGGAGCTGGCGCAAAACATGCTGATTCCGCTGGCGGAGCCCTGACGCGCCGCCGGTCCACTTCGTGGTCCCCCTCACCGGGCAGGGGGGAGGATCCGATTGGTCACCCTCCAAGCCGAGGGTTGTCGCGCTCCGTCCACCGCAGCGCCTCATCCAGCCGGCCGCTGGCCACCGCCTCGGTGAGCGCCTTCAGACGGATGAACAGGCGCGAATCGAAGGCATGGTCGGCGAGACCGCCGTCGCGCAGGAAGCGGGCGATCTCCTCGACGCCGCGCTCGAGCGTCCACTCCGGCGCGAAACCGGGCAGCCGGTCGCGCGCCTTGGCGAAGCTGACACGGTAGGAGCGCGAATCGCCGCCGGTCTCGCCGGTGATCTCCAGCCGCGCTTGCGGAAAGGCGGTGGCGACCGCCTCGGCGATGTCGCGCACCTGGTAGTTGGCGTCGTCGCGGCCGATGTTGAACGCCTGGTCGTGCACCGCATCGCGCGGCGCGGCGGCCGCGCACAGGGCGGCGCGGCTGATGTCCTCGATGTGGGTGAGCGGCCGCCAGGGCGTGCCGTCGCTCATCACCTTGATCGCGCCGGTCGCATGCGCCCAGCCGGCGAGATTGTTGACCACGAGGTCGAAGCGGGTGCGCGGGCTCACGCCGTAGGCCGTGGCGTTGCGCATGAACACCGGCGAGAAGCTGTCGTCCGCCAGGCTCGAGAGCCCGGCTTCCGACTTCACCTTGGAGACGGCGTAGGCCGAGACAGGATTGAACGGCGCGGTCTCATCCAGCGGCGCCGGGCTCTCGCCGGCCGCGCCGTAGATCGAGCACGAAGAGGCGAAGACGAAGCGGCCGACGCCGGCCCGCTTGGCGAGTTCACCGAGGCGCACCGTGGAGTCGAGGTTGATGTCATAGGTGAGATCGTCGTTCAGCGCCCCCATCGGGTCGTTGGAGAGGCCGGCCAGATGGATGATCGCGTCGACGCCCTCGAGATCGGCGGCGAGCACATCGCGCATGTCGCGCCAGATTTGCCGGTCCGGCGGAATGTCCGCCTGGCGCGGGCCAAGGCAGTCGGCGAAGTAGCCGATGTCGAGACCGGTCACCCGATGCCCCCACTCGCGCGCGAGGCGCGTCATGACCGGCCCGATGAAGCCGAGATTGCCGGTGATGAGGAGATGCATCGAACTCTGTCCTTATAGCGCCGGCGTTTCGCCGGCATCGCCGCGAGACCGGTCTGTCGAAAGAGTTGTCGACGGGGCAAGCCGGCGAGGACGCCGCCGTCACGGGGATCGGCGGTTCGCGGCGTCGTCAGGCGGCGAGGTCCTTGACCATGCGGCGGAAGGTCTCGACCATGTAGTCGCGTTCGGCCGCGCCGATGCCAGGCCACACGCCGATCCAGAAGCTGTCGTTCATGATCTTGTCGGTGTTGGTAAGCTCGCCGACCACCCGGCGCGGCTGATCCTTGAAGGCCGGCTGGCGAATCAGATTGCCGGCGAACAGCTGGCGCGTGCCGACCTTGTGCTGGTCGAGATATTCGACGGCGTCACGCCGGGTGAACGGCCGGCCGTCGCGCAGGGTGAGCAGGAAGCCGAACCAGCTGGGCTCGGCGTTCGCCGTCGCCTTGGGCAGGATGAAGTGTTCCTCGAGGCCGTCGCGCTGGAACGCCATGGTGAGCTCGGCGAAATTCTCCCGCCGCTTGGCGATGAAGCCGTCGACCTTGTCGAGCTGGCTGAGGCCGATCGCCGCCTGCATGTCGGTGGCCTTCATGTTGTAGCCGACATGCGAGAAGGTGAACTTGTGGTCGTAACCGTAAGGAAGGTCGCCATGCTTGTGGCGGAAGCGCTTGCCGCAGGTGTCGGCCATGCCCGGGGCGCACCAGCAATCCCGACCCCAATCGCGGAACAATTCGGCGAGCTTCATCAGCGAGGCGCGGTTCGACAGCACCGCGCCGCCTTCGCCCATGGTGATGTGATGGGCGGGGTAAAAACTCACCGTCGCCATGTGGCCGAATGTGCCGACGCCCCGGCCGGCGAAGGTCGCCCCAAAAGCGTCGCAGCAGTCCTCGACCAGATAGAGGCCATGCGCGTCGCAGAACTCGGTCACCGCCGCGAGGTCGAAGGGGTTGCCAAGCGTATGGGCGATCATCACCGCCCGGGTCTTGCCGCTGAGGGCCGCCTCCAGGCGAGAAACGTCGATGTTGGCGGTCTCGAGATCGACGTCGACGAACACCGGAATGCAGCCGTTCTGCAGGATTGGCGCGACCGTGGTCGGGAAGCCGGCGGCGACGGTGATCACCTCCGATCCGGGGGGAACGCGCTTGTGTCGCAGCTTCCAGGAGGTCAGGGCGGAAAAGGCCAACAGGTTGGCCGCCGAGCCGGAGACCGTCAGGCGGGCCTCGGCGAGCCCGAAGCGCTTGGCGAGCGCCGCCTCGAAGGCCTCGGCGAAGCGTCCGGCGGTCAGCCACATGTCGAGCGAGGCGTCGATCAGATGCCGAAGATCGGCGGCGTCGATCACCTTGCCGGCGCACGGAATGTAGGTCTCGCCGGGAACGAACGCGGCCTGGCCCTTGCGCTCGGCGTAGGCCACCGACAGGTCGAGAATTCGACCGCGAAGCGCGTCCAGGCTCATCGCGGCGGACTCGTCGTAGGCCATCGTCTCGTCTCGTTGGCGGCGCAAGGGGCGGTCACGCTGGAAACGTTCACGCGGCTAAGGGCGCCAGGATCAGCTTTTCGTGACGACAACGTGGCGCGGGGCGCTTCGTGCCCGCGCGCCACGGTCGCGGCGTGACCGCGCCGTTCGATTTCGACGCCGTGGTGGTCGGCGCCGGCGTGGTCGGGCTCGCCAGCGCTCGCGCCCTGGCGCTGCGCGGCCAGGCCGTGGCGGTGCTCGAGGGCGAGCCGGCGTTTGGCCAGGGCGTCTCGTCGCGGAATTCCGAGGTGATCCACGGCGGCCTCTACTATCCGACCGGCTCCTTGCGCGCCCGCCTGTGCGTCGAGGGCCGCCGGCGTCTCTATCGCTACGCCGCCGAGCGCCACGTCGCTCACGCCAAAATCGGCAAACTGGTGGTCGCGGTCGAAGAGGCGGAGCGACCGAGGCTGGAGGCGCTCGCCGATCAGGCCCGGCGCAACGGCGTCGAGGGGCTGCGCTGGCTGTCCGGCGAGGAGGCCAGGGCGATGGAGCCGGAACTGCGGGCGGTCGCCGCTCTGCATTCGCCGGAGACGGGCATCATCGACAGCCATGGCCTGATGCTCGCCCTGCTCGGCGATCTCGAGACCGCCGGCGGCGTGCTGGCCCGCCGCGCGCCTTTCGAGGGGGCGCGGCCGCTCGCCGGCGGCGGTTTCGCCATCGTCATCGGGGGAGCCGAGCCGGTCGAGCTGACGAGCGAGCGGCTGGTGATCGCCGCCGGCCTGGGCGCCCAGAGGGCGGCGGCGCGGGTCGAGGGCTATCCGCCAGACTTCATCCCGCCGCGCCACCTGGCCAAGGGGGTTTACTTCCGGCTCGCCGCGCCCGCGCCTTTCCAGCGCCTCGTGTATCCCTTGCCGGTGCCTGGCGCCCTTGGCACCCACTTCACCCGCGACCTCGGCGGCCAGGGTCGGTTCGGGCCGGACATCGAGTTCGTCGATGAGGAGGACTATGCGGTCGATCCCGCGCGGGCGGACCGTTTCGCCCGCGACATCCGCCGCTACTGGCCAGGCCTGCCGGGGGCGGCGCTGGAGCCCGACTATGCCGCCATTCGGCCGAAGATCCACTCACCGGACGAGCCGCAACCCGATTTCCGCATCGATGACCGCCGGCGTGCACGGCATTTCCGGGCTGATGAGCCTGTTCGGGATCGAAAGCCCCGGGCTCACCGCGTCCCTCGCCATAGCCGACGAGATCGCCAGGAGCCTCTCGTGAGCCGAGGCAGGACGGCGATATGGCGACTCGGCTCGACGCTGTCGCCGTTGCTCTCGGATCAACGCGCCCGACGGGTGGTGTTCGCCGGCGCGGCGGGCGTGGTTCAGCGACTGGTCGCCGTTGCCGGAACCTTCCTGATGTTTCCAAGGGTGCTGCACGCGCTGGGGACAGACGGATTTGGCATCTGGGGGGCGGCGACCTCGCTGATTCTGCTGATCACCGTCGCGGACTTTGGTGTCGGCGCGGCGATCATGACCCTTGTCGCTCATGCTCTGGCGGCCGAGGAGCAGGAAGAGCCTCGCGCCTATTTTTCCGCCTGCTTGCTGATGGCGTGCGCGGTCGCCTGTGTGCTGGCCGCCGGCGGGGCGCTCGTCGCGGTGTGCATCGCGCCGCCGGGCGTCCTGCCGGCCTATCTGATCGCCGTCCTCGGGGTATCGATCAACGTCCCGCTCGGAACGGCGCAGGCCGGCTGGCAGGCGTTGCAGCGAGGTTGGGTCACGGCCGCCTGGGACCTGCTGCAGACGGCGTTTCTCGTCACGGGCCTGTTCCTCGCCATCGCGGCCAACGGCGATGCGCGTCTGTTCGTGGCGGCGGCTTACGGCGCCCTGCTGCTCGCCAACGGCATCAGCATGGCGTCCTTGCTGATCCGCCATCCGGAATTGCGTCCGACCGGCATCGCCCAGGCGGCGGCTCGCCTGCGTTCGGTGATCGCCACCGGGCTGCGCTACTTCGCCCTCACCATGCTCGACGGCCTTTCCTACATGCTCGACAACGTCATCGCCCTGCAGCTGCTGGGGGCGGCGGCCTCGGCGCGGATGCTCATCGCCCAGCGCATATGCGTCGCCGCCCTTGGCCTCTTGATCGTCATCGCCCAGCCTCTCTGGCCGGCGTTCGTGGACGCCGCGGCCCGACACGACCGTGCGTGGATGGCGCGGGCGCTGACCCGGGGTTTCGTGCTGGTCGCCGCCGCGGCGGTAGCCGGCTCCAGCATCATCGTCCTCTGGGGTCCGGCGCTGCTGCGCCTGTGGCTGAAGGCGGATATCGGTCTGGGTCGAGGCACCTTGTGGATCATGGCGATCTGGATCGTCAGCCTCGGCCTGGTGCGCATCCAGATCATGCTGCTCAACGCCCTCAGGGTCCTGGGCTTTCAGATGGCCATCTTCGCGGTCGCGACGCTCGCGGCGCTGACGCTGAAGATTGTACTGGCGCCGCGATTTGGCGTCGCGGGCATTCTGTTCGCGACCGCCGCGACCTTCCCGGTCGTCATACTGCCGGCCATGGCGTGGCGCATCGCGCGCTGGCGGAGAGGCGCCGATCTTGTCGCGGCGAACGAGGCGAGGCCATGACCCAGGTCGACATCGCCATGCCCTGCTACAACTGCGCGCCCTTCCTGGACGCGATGATCGAGTCCATCCTGGCTCAGAAAGGACCGGCCTGGCGCCTGATCGCCCGCGACGACGGCTCGACCGACGCCACGACCGAACGCCTGGCGACTTGGCGCGATCGATTGGGCGAGCGCCTGGTTGTGCTGGACAATCCGAGCCGGACCAATCTCGGCATTTGCGGCGCCTACACCGCCGTTCTAGCGGCGACGACCGCCCCTCACGTCCTCACCGCGGACTCCGACGATGTCTGGTTGCCCGGCCACCTGACTCGCGTCGTGGAGGCGCTGATCCGGATGGAGGCCGACGCGGGGTCGGAGACGCCGATCGCCGTCTGCACCGATGCAAGGGTCATAGACGAAAATGGCGCGGTTTTGGCCTCTTCCGTCTGGGCCTGGGGACACGCCAACCCCCGCCGCGCGCGCAGCGTGGTGGAGACGGCCATGGAAAACACCGCCCTGGGCTCGACGATGGCGCTCAATCGCTCCCTGATCGAGGCGGCCTTGCCCATCCCCGCGAGCGCCGTCGCGCAGGACTGGTGGCTCGCCCTGGTCGCCAGCGGTTTGGGGCGCCTGGCGCCGATCCGGGAGGTGTCGGTGCTTTACCGGCGCCATCGCGCCAACAGCACGGCGGAGGGGTTTGGCAGGTCGACCCTGGATGCGGCGCGGCGCGCGCTCGCCGCGCCCAATGTCGCCCGATCGCGCGTGCGGCAACTGCTGACGAGCGAGATCGCGCCTCAAGCCGGCGCGTTTCTGGACCGGCACGGCGCGAGACTCCGCAAGCAGGACGCGGCGCGGTTGCGCGCCCTGGTCGGCCTGGCGGGCCAGGATCTCCTGGCGCGGCGGCTCGCCATCTTGCGGCATCGGCTGGGGTTTTCCTCGCTGGTGAAGACGCTTGGCTACTGGGCGCTGTGCTGAGGCGCGCCTCGCCGATGTTGTGGCGCTTGGAACCGTCGGGCAAGGAAGCCGGCCGTTTTGCAGCCCGTGAGGTCCGGCATGACCGAAGTCGACATCGTCATGCCGTGCTACAACTGCGCTCCGTGGGTCGACGCGATGATCGAGTCCATCCTGGCCCAGGAGGGACCTTCCTGGCGCCTGATCGCGCGGGACGACGGCTCGAGCGACGGAACGGGAGAGCGCCTTGCCGCCTGGCGTGAGCGGCTGGGCGAAAGAATGATCCTTCTCGACAACGCGACCCGCACGAACCTTGGGCTGTGTGGCGCCTACACCGCCCTCCTCGAGGCCACGACCGCGTCCCGCATCCTGACGGCCGACTCGGACGACGTCTGGCTGCCAGGACATGTGGCGCGCGCGGTCGACGCCCTCGAGAGGGCCGAAGCCGAAACAGGTGTGGGTGTTCCGATCGCCATCGGCACGGACGCGAAGGTGATCGACGAACACGGCGAGCCGATCGCCGCTTCATACTGGAAGTGGCTGCGGCTGCGCTCGAGCCGGGTGCGCCGCCTCGTCGACGTCGCGATGGAAAGTCCCGCCCTGGGCTCGACCATGGCGGTCAACCGCGCGCTTCTGGAGGTCGCCCTGCCCATTCCGCCCGCGGCGCACGCGCAGGATTGGTGGCTGGCGCTGGTCGCCGTCGCGTTCGGCCGCTTCGATCCGCTCGCGGCGCGCTCGATCCTGTATCGCCGACACGCGAGCAACAGCACGGCCCGGCCGTTTGGGGACTCGACTTCAATGGCCCTCCTGCGGGCGATCAGGGCGCCCGCCTCGGCCCGCGCCAGGGCGCGGCGGCTCTTGGGTGAAATCGCACCTCAGGCTCAGGCGTTCGCAGACCGATATGCCGCCCGGCTGCCGGCCGCGGACCTGGAAGCCTTGCGATCGCTCGCGCGCTTGCCGGAAAGATCGTCGGTCGCTCGCCGGATCGCCCTGATCCGATACGGCTGCACATTTTCTTCTCCGCTGAAGACCATGGGCCTTTGGGTGTTCTGCTGAGATCTTGCCGTGGCGCGAGAGCTGACTGAGGCGACGTTCAGGTCGGCGCCGACCGCCTCGCCTGGTTGTTCATCGCGATAGAGTTGTCGTCTGCGACGGGCGCGGGCCGCCGCCCGTCCCGCCAACCCCGCGCCAGATCCATCAGCGACGTCGCCGCCAAACTATACTGGACCACCAACAACAGGGCGGGCCTCGCCAATCCGCCAAAGGTCAGCCCGGAATCAAGGCCCACTAGTTTGCCGCTGAGCCAACTGTCGGCATTGATATGAATTATGGTCACCACGATCATGTCCCATGGAATCGCAAGCAGATAGACCGACATGATCGCCAGCGCCTGTCCAACGCTATTCCATTTCTCAAAGAATACCAGGAAAAACAGAAACACTTCGGCGTACGGCCCCAAGCTCTTGCTGTTGGTCAGAAGCGCCACCAACGCCAAGGCGGCCAGTCGGCGCGATGGTATCGCCCGAGGCCGGAACACCGCGCCGACCAAGCACATCAGGACGGCCAAATCCGCGATCTTGATGAACCACGGCGCCATCGCCTCGACCGTTTCGATCAGTGACGAGCCAAGGTAAAACGTCAGCGGCAGCTGGGTGCGTAGCGCCTCGATTACGGAATTATAGGTGGTCGAACCATTCAACGACGCCATGGTAATGTTTTCCTGGGGCGCGGAAAAGGTAAAAATGTCGCGAGCCAGTTCAAACGGGCTGCCCCGTCCAAGGATCATGTAGCTGGCGGCATAGATCAGCATGGTAGCGACCGCGCAACCCTCGAACCAGCGCCACTTCCGGTGAAGCAACCGGCCGATGACCGCGACGATCAGATAGGGTTTCAAGTTGGCTGTGACCGCGAAGCAGATCCACCGCAGCCAGGTCGACCGCAGCAGGGTGCCGTGCGCGAGAATGAAGAAGGTCAAGCAGCAAACGATGACGTTGGCTCGCTCCCAGCCAAACAAAGCCGAAGCCCCGAGGCCCACGGCCAACGCCCGCGGCCACGCCGTGCGCCGATCCGCCTTGCGATATTCTACAAACGCCAATGCGGTGTTGACGAACAGCAGTGCGGTCAGCAGATACACAGGTAATGGATCGCACGCCCGGCCGATGGTGGGTGAATCAGAGTAGCAACTCGGCGAGCTCAGCAAGTTCATGAACACGATCGCAAAGGGGGGATAGACCGAATACCATTCACTATAGGTGCCGTCGCGGTGACCCCAGTATACAGTGTTGTACCAATCCATGAACGTATCGCTCACGTCCTCAAAAAAGGGCGGCGGCAGAAAGCCGTTGACGCGCAGGAACAAGAAAGCTTTGACAATGACGAACAGGATCGCGGCGGCCAGGGCGAACTCGATATAGATATGGGCGGGTCGCCGCAGCAGAACGAAGTTCAGCGGCGGCCGACGGGCGGCGGGGGAAGCTTGGCCGGGCATGACCCGTCGCGCCGACCTGCAAGGTCAGGCGGCCGCGGGAGAGTCGGAGAAGTTGATCCGCTCTCTCTCGACCACCAGCGGCGCGTTTCGGCTCATTTCGGCGATCAGCCGCACCTGTTCGCCGATGAGCCCAAGGAACAGCATGATCGTCGCGAAGGCGATCTCGCCCAGCGAACCACCCAGCATGGCCCACGGCGAGCGGCCGGCGATGGCCAGACCAGCGGCGGCGCAGAGGGTGAGGGCGGCGCAGGCGAAGACCAGCACGGCGATGTACAGGGGGACGCGCAACAGCCGCTTCGAACATGCCCCCAGCGCCGAGAGGGCGAAGCTCAGCATGGTGCCGAAATTGTTCTTGGTTCGGCCCCCCGCGCGACTGGCGCGGTCATAGGGGATGGTCTCCAGACGGTAGCCGGATTCGACCAGCATGCCGCGGAAGAACGGCTCCGGATCGCGCCACTGCCGCAAGGTGTCGACGACCTTGCGGTCGTATAGCCCAAAGCCGGTGGCCCCGGGAATCACCCTGTAATCGGCGAATCGCGCGAAGAAGCCGTAGCCGGTGGCGCGGATCAGCCGCATCAGCGGCGACTGCCGCTCGGATCGGCGCACGCCCAGGACGATCATCGCGCCGGCACGCCAGCGCTCGACGAATTGGCCGATCATCTCCGCCGGCTCCTGGAAGTCGGAGGAAATCGCCACCACCGCCGCCCCGCGAGTCTGGTAGATGCCGTAGGTGGGGGACCGCATCTGGCCGTAGTTGCGGGTGTTGAGGATGGCTCGGATCCTTGGATCGGCGGCGCACAGCCGCCGCAGGATCTCGATGGTCCCATCGGTCGAGCCGTTGTCGATGAACACCAGCTCATGGGAAGTCACCCCCGATTTGACGATCTCGCGGGTCACCGCCTCGGCGACAGCCTCGATGTTCTCGGCTTCGTTGAGGCAAGGGATCGCCGCCGATATCTCCACCGGCGGGGTCATGCGCTCGCGCTGGCTGGACGGCGGGGCGCGGGCGTCTGGGCGATGTAGAACTCCGCCAGCGCCGCGAGCATGAGCGCCAGGATCAGGGCTCCGACCGCCGGCGTGTTCAACTGCCGTTCCGGATCGACGTAGGGCGGCTCGACGATGTCCATGTTGATATCGGCGGCCAAATCCTCCACCGACACCGTCCCCAAATAGCGTCGGTATATTTCGTACTCGGCTTCGGCGAAGAGCTGATTACGATAGAGATTGCGATATTGCGTGAGCACCGGCGTCATGCCGCCGACGCTGGGTCCCTGCGCGTCGGTCCCGTTGGCCTGCGCGTTGGCGAGCTGATCGCGCAAGCCGGCGATCTCCGCCGTCAGAGCCTGCACCTGGAAGTTGTCTGGCGTGGCGAAGCGTTGCAGGGCCCTCAGTTGCGCCTCGGCGGCGTCCAATCGCGCCTGCAGTCCGGTGACCAGCGACACCGCCGAGCCCAGCTGAATCTCCGGAGCCGCGAGGTGATTGGCGGCGCGGAAGCGGTCGAGCGCCTGTTGCGCCTGAACGAGATCGACGGACGCCGCGTTGAGCCGGCTGACGGTCACCGCTCGCTTGCGCGCCGCCTGGACACGGGTGATCGCCGCGATCCGTTCGCTGAGCGAGGCGACATAGTTCCGCACCGCGGCGAGGGCGAAGGCGGGATCCTTGTCGACCACGCTCACCTTGAGAATGCCGCCGCGAAGCGCCTCCATGTCCGACTTGTGCCGCAGCTGCACTTCGGCGCGTTCGGGGTCTCCGGAAATGCGGCCTTCCCGGCGAAGGCGCGCCACGACATCGGTGAGAACGCTTTGGCTGCGCGCGATGGTGAGGTCGGATTCGATCGGCGAGGCGTGGTTGCCGATCAGGGTGCCGAACGCCAGCACGCCGCCCGCGGTCCCTGAAGCGGAGCCCAGGACCGAGGAGAGGGTGCTGCCCGCCTCGTTCGGCAGAAGCTCGGTCTGCGCCAGATAGTGCCGCGGCCAGACGCACAGCACCGCCAGCAGGATCAGCACCACCGCGATGGTGACCCGCCGCCGCAGCGGATCCCGCGCCCAGCGCGTGCCGAGCACGACATCGATGATCGAGGGCGGCCGCGTCAAAACTGCGCCGCCAGGATGCCGATCGTCGCCGCTCCGAGGCCCAGCTGATAAACAACGGTGGCGATGTCGCGCAGCTTCTCAAAGGCGGTCGGCGCGGTGCGCACCGGCACGAAGATGACGTCGCCGGGCAGGGCGAACTGGCGCATGAGATCGTGCTTCTGGGCGACCGACACCACCGCGCCATTGGCGCGGACAACGAAGATCGAGCCCTTGTCCGCCACCCGCTTCGGACCGCCGGCCAGCTTCAAATAATCGCCGATACGGCGGTTGGCGGCGGTGAGGAAGGAGCCTGGCTGATAGACGGCGCCGAATACGCCGACGCTCTTGGGCACGGGCGGCACGTGGATGCTGTCCAGAGTCTCCAGCGCCAGGTCGGTGGGCAGGGTCGTTGCGCCATAGGCCAGGTCGAGGACGATGCGCCCGTCCGGCTGTTGTTGCTTCAGCCGCTCGACCACCGCCTGCACCGCTTGCAATCGCGCCTGCGCCGAGGCGGCCTTGTCGGCCGTGCCGTTCAGCGACTGCAGCGGCGAGGCCACCGCGTCGAAGCTGAGGTCATCGACCGCCCGTTCGTAGCTCGCCTCCTGCTGCACGCGCACGCTCTCGCGGGCGAAGTCGACGCCGAAGACGAACGCGCCGCGCGTCAGGCCGCCGGCCCGCGCCAGGAGATCGCCGAGCGTGGCGCCCGGCGGCAAATAGTAGCGGCCAGGCCGATCAACCTCGCCATCGATCGTGGCGAGGATGGCTTGACGCTCTTGCGGCCGCGCGATGCCGCCGAGCGACAGCACCCGCACCAGGTCGCCGCGTTCGGCGGGAAAGCGTCGCGCCTCCGCGAAGCTGAGCTTGCGCGAGCCGGAAAGATCGAGGTCGCCCAGCCGCGCGACGATCAGGCGCGTATCGTCGGCCAGGGAATTGAGCCCGCCGGCGAAGGCGATGATATCGGCCAGGGTCTCGCCCGGCCGCGCCTCGTAGATCGCTTCGGCGTTGACGCTGCCGGTCACCGCCAATTCCGGGCCGACCGGCGCGATGGCGAGGACGTCGCCATTCTGCAGCATGACGTCGCGCGTCTTGTCGCCGCGCAGCAGCAGGTCATAGAGGTCGAGAGTGGTGACCAGCTGGCCGCCGCGGCGCAGCTCGATACGCCGAAAGCTGCCGCCGCCGGTCGGTCCGCCGGCGGCGAGAACGGCGTCGACCATGGTGGATAGACTGGTGACCGTATAGGCCCCGGGGCTGACCGCATAGCCGGTGACATAGACCGTCAGGCCATGCAGATGGCCGATCGCCACCGACAGCCGCGCTTGTTTGTATTGCTGACTGAAGCGGCGGGCGAGCGCCTCGGCGAGGTCGCCATAGCGGACGCCGGCGACGGTGATCGCGCCGATCTTCGGAATGAAGATCCGACCCTCCGCGTCGATGGTCAGCCGAAGCTCGGCCTCCACCGAGCCGGTGACGCCGATGACCAGCTCGTCGCCGGGGTTGAGGATGTAGTCGGGCGGCACGGTGGTGGTCGGCGGCACGGCGAAGCCCTTGGTCGCGCCAGTCACCAGCGAGGCGCCGAAGCGCGGCAGCGGCCGGCCGAGCACCTTGGCGACATAGGCCTCGAACTCGCTTGGTTTCGGCGGCGGCTTGGCGAACAGCTGGAACTCACCGGGCGTTGAGGTCGGCTTGGCGTAAAGGGGCGCGGGCGCCATGGCCGGCGTCACCACCTTGGTGGTCGCATCTTCGGGAACGCGGGGATCGGGTGGCGCGGCGATCTGCGTCGGGCCGATCGTCTGCGTCGGCGCGTACTGCGGGCCGGCCATGCTCCCGGCCTGGGCGCTGGGGTTTCCGACAGCCGAGGCGGCGCCGGCGGGCGCCGAGCCTGTCTGGGCGGGGTAGGTTTCGGAACCGCCGTAGGGGTTGTACATCGCCGTCTGGGCCGCCGCCGGCGTGCCGAGCAGCATGACGGTCACGCCAGCGAGCACCGCCGCCAGACGTCCGCTCAGCGGCGCTCGCGGCTGGTCGGACCGCCTGGCCCGCCAGCGCGACCGCTCGCCGTCATCCATGGCTGTCATTCTGTTCCGTTCCGAGCACCTTCGGCCGCCGACCGCCCCGCCGCCGGCTCGCCCGCGACCCCGGCCATCCACGCCGCGGTGTCGCGCACCTGATCGGCAAAGCCGATGGATGTGGCTCCGATGTGGCGCCGCAGGCGGGCGAGGACGGCTCCGTCGCCGACATAGCGATCCACTTCTCCATCTTGCATCGGCGGGCGGGCGACTCCAAGCTCGCGCCCCAGCACCTTGTCGATGATCCGCGCGATCTCGCCCATTTCGTATACGGCCTCGCCAGCCGTGTCGAACGACGTCGCCGCCTCCACCGCTCCGGTGAGAATGCCGAGCACAACGTCGATCAACTCGGCGATGGCGACATAGGAGCGATAGACCGGCCGTCGCGCCGCGATGCGGATCGGCCGGCCGGCCAATGCGTCCGCGATGAAGGCGGCCAGGGCATAGCTGGACTGCTTGTTGATATAGGGCCCCGAAAGGTTGAACACGCGCGCGATCGCCAACCCCGCCCCGCGGCCGGCGGCCCACTCGGAGAAGCGCTCCTCGTCCTCCAGCTTGAGCGAGCCATAGAGCCGTTTCGACCGCTCGGCCCGCGGATCGTCCACGGCGTGGACGGCGCCGGAGGAGGCCAGGAAGAGGCCCGTGGCGCCGATCGCATCGAGGCTTTCCACGATCGTCGCCGAGATCGCCCGATTGGCGGCCACATAGTCGTCCTCGACCATCGTCTTGGCCTTCTCCTGGGTTAGGAAGGCGAGGTGCAGGACGAGGCTGGGCCGTTCGGCCAGCCCGCGGAGGGCGCCGAGCGGCTGCTGCTCGATCGTCACGCCGCCGCGCAGCGACAGAGAGCGGGCCGCCGAGCCGAAGCAGACCACCCGGCGCGCGAAGGTCTCGCCCAAGAGCGCGTGCAGCAGCTCCAGGCTCGCCAGCCCCACCCAGCCGCCGGCGCCCACCACGACGATCCGCTCGTCGCGTTCCGCCAGGCGCGCCGCGCCGGCGCCGGTCAGCCGGGGATGGGGGCGGGCGGGGGCGAGGCCTCCAGCCGCGATCACCATGCCTTCCACGGCGCCGCGCCGCCGGTCCACAGGCTATCGAGGAACATCTTGTCGCGCAGGGTGTCCATCGCCGCCCAGAACCCGTCGTGGCGATAGGCGGAAAGCTCGCCGCGCGCCGCCAGGGTCTCCAGCGGTCCGCGTTCCCAGACGCAATCGGGCCCGTCGACGAGATCGAGCACGGAAGGCTGGGCGACGAAGAAGCCGCCGTTGATCCGGCCGCCGTCGCCGTCGGGCTTCTCACGGAAGCGGGTGACGCGGTCGCCATCGAATTCGAGGGCGCCGAACCGGCCGGGCGGGGCGACGGCGGTGATCGTGGCGCGGCGGCCGTGGGCGGCGTGGAAGGCGATCAGGGCGCCGATGTCGATCGCCGCGACGCCGTCGCCGTAGGTGAAGCAGAACGGCTCGGCCTCGTCGAGGTAGGGCCGGATGGCGCGCAGCCGTCCGCCGGTCATCGTCTCGGGGCCGGTGTCGACCAGGGTGACCTTCCAAGGTTCGGCTGACGATTGATGCACCTTGGTTGTGTTGCTGGCCAGATCGATGGTCACGTCCGACATGTGCAAGGCGTAGTTTGAAAAATACTCCTTGATCATGTAACCTTTGTAACCGAGACAAATGATGAATTCGTTCAGCCCATATGCCGAATAAATCTTCATGATGTGCCAGATGATCGGCCGGCCGCCGATTTCGACCATCGGCTTTGGCCGGGTGGCGGTTTCTTCGCCCAGGCGGCTGCCGAGGCCGCCGGCGAGTATGACGGTCTTCATGCGCGAAGGCCGCCGCCGCTCGCCAGATCCGCGAGGTAGCGACCGTAGTCTGTCATTTCGAGCTCCGCCGCCAAGTTCATCAGGTCCTCGGATGCGATGTAGCCAAGATTGAAGGCGATCTCCTCGGGGCAGCCGATCTTCAGACTCTGCCGATGCTCGATCGTGCGGATGAATTCAGACGCCTCGAGTAGCGAATCGTGGGTGCCGGTGTCCAGCCAAGCGTAGCCGCGTCGCAACAGCGTGACGGTCAGGGCGCCGCGCTCCATGTAAGCCCGGTTGAGATCGGTGATCTCCAGCTCGCCGCGCGCCGAGGGCCGAAGGTCGCGGGCCAGGCGGACGACGTCGGCGTCGTAGAAGTAGAGGCCGGTGACCGCCCAGTTCGACTTCGGCCGCGTCGGCTTTTCCTCGAGAGAGGTCGGCCGCCCGACCTGGTCGAAAGATACGACGCCGTAACGCTCGGGATCGCGAACCTGGTAGGCGAAGATGGTGGCGCCGGTGTCGCGGGCCGCCGCCGCCCGCACCTTCTCGATCAGCCCCGCGCCGTAGAACAGGTTGTCGCCGAGGATCATGGCGCAGGCCTCGCCGCCGATGAAGTCGGCGCCGAGGATGAAGGCGTCGGCGAGCCCGCGGGGCGCGGTCTGAACGGCGTAGGAAAGCGACAGGCCCCAGCGGCCGCCATCGCCCAGCAGATCGCGAAACAGCGGCGTGTCCCTTGGAGTCGAGATGATCAGAAGCTCGCGGATGCCGGCCATCATCAGGACGCTGAGCGGGTAGTAGATCATCGGCTTGTCGAACACCGGCAACAGCTGCTTGCTGACCGCGCGGGTGACCGGATGCAGCCGGGTGCCGGAGCCGCCGGCGAGGACGATGCCCTTCATCACGCGACCGCCTCGCCGGCGGGAAGGCCGAGCCGCTCGCCGGCGTAGCGCTCGCGCAGCGGGCGCCACCACGACCCGTTGTCGAGATACCAGCGGACGGTGCGCCGCAGGCCGGTCTCGAATGTCTCCCGCGCCCGCCAACCCAGCTCGGCCTCGAGACGGCCAGGATCGATGGCGTAGCGTCGGTCGTGACCTGGCCGGTCGGCGACGAAGCGGATGAGCGAACGGCGCGGCCGAACCGAAGAGCTTGGGGTCATCTCGTCCAGCAGATCGCAGATCGACTCCACCACCGCCAGGTTGGTCCGTTCCGCGCGCGCGCCGACGTTGTAGACGCGCCCTGGCTGGCCGCCGGCGAGGATGGCGTGCAAGGCGCGAGCGTGATCCTCAACGTGCAGCCAGTCTCGCACCTGGCCGCCGTCGCCGTAGACCGGCAAGGGCTTGCCCTCCCGGGCGTTGAGGATCGTCAACGGGATGAGCTTTTCGGGAAAATGATAGGGGCCGTAGTTGTTCGAGCAGTTGGAGATCAGCACCGGCAGTCCGAAGGTGTGGCGCCAGGCGCTGGCCAGGTGATCGGCGGCGGCCTTGGTCGCGGAATAGGGCGAACGCGGATCGTAGGGGGTGGTCTCCGTGAACCGGCCGTTGTCGGCCAGGCTGCCGAACACCTCGTCGGTGGAGACGTGCAGGAAGCGGAACGCATCCTTGCGGCTGCCGGAGAGGCGTTCCCAGTGGTCTCGCGCCGCCTCCAGCAGCGTGTAGGTTCCGACGACGTTGGTGATCACGAAGGCGCCCGGGCCGTCGATCGACCGGTCGACGTGGCTCTCGGCCGCCAGGTGCATCACCGCGTCTGGCCGGTGAGTCGCGAACGCCGCCGCGACGGCGGACGGGTCGGCGATGTCGCCGCGGACGAAGCTGTACCGCCGCGAGCCGGCCAGCCCCGCTACCGAGGCGAGCGAGGCGGCATAGGTCAGCTTGTCGAGGTTGACGATGTCCCAGTCGGTTTCGGCATGCAGGTGTCGGCAAACCGCCGAACCGATGAAGCCGGCGCCGCCGGTGACCAGGACCTTCAAACTTGGCTCTCCAGCTCCTCGGCCTGCCGCTCGCGGCGCCGGGGATGCCGCGGCGGCGCCGACCACCATAACCTAAAGACGTTGGCGCGCGTGAACCGCGTTTCGCGCGTCCGCCGGCGCCGCTGTCCGGCCGGAAGCCTCTACTCGCGGTCGGCGACGGCCGCGGACGCCAGCGCCGGATGGAGGGCGAAGCGCCAGCCGGTCAGAGCCGACGGATTGCCGCCGCCGGGTCCGGGATCGGCTCCGCCGGCTGGCGGGAGCGTGATCGGCGCGAGCTTCCGCCCGGCCAGATCCTGGTTGCGGGCCGCCAGATCGCTGGCGGCGAGCTGGTCGAAGCGGCCGGAGATGTCGGCGAGCATGCCGTTCAGCACGTCGATCCGCGCCAGCTGATAGCCTCCGGGGGCGCCTTCCCAACCGGCGACGGCGCCGAACAGGTGGTCGGTGAACTCGCGCAGCCGCTCCTCGCCGGTGATCGCCCCGCCCTCCTTGGTGGCGACGATCTCCTTCCGCAGCGAGTCAGCCTTGCCCGAGAGCGCGATCAGCTGCGGCTTCAGGGCGTCGCCGTCGGCGAGGGAGGCGGCGCGCGCCGCCGCGCCGGTGCGCACCGCGTCGATGCGGGCCGCCAGATCGGTCATGCGGCCGAACAGGTCGCTGATCCGCTGGGTGGCGGCGAACTGCTTCTCGCGGTCGGCCAGAGTGTAGGTCGCCCGGCGATCGAGGGTGACGGTGAGCGGCGCGGTCAGCACCGTCGTCCCGCTGGTCAGGCGCACCGTATAGGTGCTGGGAAGATAGCGGGCGCCCTGCACCGAGCCGAACGCCACCTGCGCGGCCGGCGGGGTGCGCGGGGCCGGCGAGCGCATCGACCAGACGACGCGGTTTATGCCCGGTTTCTTCGAGGCCGGCGGCGTTTCGACCACCTTGCCGGTCGCATCGAGGATCTCGAGCTTCAGCTTGCCGATCAGGTGCCTGCCTGGCTCGTAGTAGGCGAACACCGCGCCGTCGGGCGGATTGTCGCCGGTGAAGACGGCGTCGCCATTGGCCCAGCCGCCATTGGCCTCGATGCGCTGCTGCGCCGGGCGCGAGGGCAAGAAGGTGAGCGGCGTCGCGAGCATCCGCGGCGAGAGGGCGCGCAGCGGCGTCAGGTCGTCGACGATCCATATGCCGCGGCCGTGGGTGGCGATGGCGAGATCATGGTCCCGCCGCTGGAACGCAAGGTCGCGCACCGCGACGCTCGGCAGACCCCCACCCTTGAACTGCGCCCACCGCGCGCCGCCGTCGAGGGAGACGAAGAGGCCGAACTCCGTGCCGGCGTAGAGCAGGCCGGGACGCTCCGGATCCTCCTTGATCACATGGACATAGCCGCGCAGGCCGGAGGCCGGCCCCGCGATCCGCTTCCAGCTGCGGCCCATGTCGGCGGTGCGATAGATGTAGGGATCGAAGTCGCCAAAGGTGTGCCGGTCGATTGCGGCATAGGCGATCGCCGGGTCCGCGGCCGAGGGCTCGATCCACGAGACCCATGAGGCCGGCGGCGCCGGCAGGTTCTTCGTGAGGTTGGTCCAGCTCTGGCCATTATTCAAGGTCAGCTGGATGTTGCCGTCGTCGGCGCCGACCCAGATCATCCCGGCGCGCCGCGGCGATTCGGCGATCGAGTAGATCGTCGTGTGCATCTCCGCCGCCGAATTGTCGACCGTGATGCCGCCGCTCTCTTCCTGTTTCTGCTTCTGCTTGTCGTTGGTCGTCAGGTCGGGCGAGATCTGTTCCCAGTTCTGACCATGGTCGCGGCTGCGGAAGAGATACTGCGCGCCAATGTAGATCGTGCCGCGATCGTTGGGGCTGACAACCAGGGGCGTGTTCCAATTGAACCGCAGCTTCTCCTTGGTCGCCGACTTGGGCTGGATGTCGCGCGACTCGAGCGTCTGGCGGTTGACGCGGGTGATCGAGCCGCCCTGGGTCTCGACATAGGCGTAGTGTTCGGGATCGGCCGGATCGGCCCACGACCAGAAGCCGTCGCCGCCGGTGAGGTTCTCCCATCGGCTGTTGCTGATGCCGCCAGGATAGGCCGAATCCCCGACCCAGGCGCTGTTGTCCTGCAGACCGCCGTAGACCTGGTAGGGGTCCTTGTCGTCGACGCTGACATGATAGAACTGCGAGATCGGCAGATTTTCGTTCTTGATCCAGCGGTTGCCGCCGTCCCAGCTGATCCACAGGCCGCCGTCATCGCCGGTGATCACGTGCCGGGTATTGGTCGGGTCGATCCATTCGGCGTGGTGGTCGCCGTGCGTGCCGCCGCCCCCGCCGGTGACGTTGCCGCCCGCGGCGGTGAAGCTTTTGCCGCCATCGTCGCTGACGATCAGCGTCAGGTCGGGTTTGAACAGCCGGTTGGGGTCCTTGGGATCGATCGTCAGGCTGGCGAAATAGAACGGTCGCCAGACCATCGACTGGCTGCGGTCGCGCTCGCTCCAGGTGCGGCCGCCGTCGTCGGAGCGGAAAAGCGCGCTTCGCGTCCCCTCGATGAAGGCGTAGACGATGTTGGGATCGGAGGGGGCGATCGCCACCGCCTCACGGCCCCAGGGCGCATTGGGCAGACCGTTGGCGCCCGGCTGCAGTTGCGTCCAACTCGTCCCGCCGTTGTCGCTGACGAACAGGGCGCTGCCGGACGGGGCATCGGCGTTGGGGCCGCCGGAGCGGAAGTTCCATCCGGTGCGGCGGAAGTCCCACAGGCCGGCGAACAGCTTGTTCGGATTCCTCGGATCCTGGGCGATCGTCGAACAGCCGGTCGAGAGGTTCGGACCCTTGAGGATCAGGGTCCAGGTGCGGCCGCCGTCAGTGGTCTTGTAGAGCCCGCGGTCGAGGCTGTCGCTCCACAGCCGGCCCGGGACGCAGACATAGACCACATCGCTGTTCGCCGGATCGACGAGGATCTTGGCGATATGCTCCGAATTGGGCAGACCCATGTGCGTCCAGGTCTCGCCGCCGTCGACGCTCTTGTAGACCCCGTCGCCGACGCCGACGGAGTTGCGCATCCACGCCTCGCCGGTCCCCACCCAGTAGGTGTTCGGATGATTGGGATCGAGGGCGATGGCGCCGATCGATTGCACGTCCTGCTTGTCGAAAATCGGCCGGAAGGTCGTGCCGCCGTCGTTGGACTTCCACACCCCGCCCGAGGCGGCGCCGACGAGGATCAGCGTCTTGCCGTCCGGCTCGGCGCGCGCGGCGATCGCGGCGATCCGCCCGCTCATCGTCGCCGAACCGATGTTCCGCGCGCCCAGGCCGCTGATCGTGGCCGGTCCAAAGCTCGGCGGACCCGATGACGATGGCGAGGCGGCGAGAGCAGGAAGGGCGGCGGCGCCCGCCAGCAGGCTCGCTATCAGGTAATGGCGGCGCATCAGTGGGCTCCGGCGGGCTTGGCGGCCGCGGCGGGCCGCTCGAACAGGGTGGGGTCGACCGGCTCGTTGGCCGCCAGGCTGGTGAGGGTCACCCGCTGCTGCTGGCTGGAGCCCTTGGGGCCGGAGGCGATCTCGAAGGGGAAATAGACGCCGGCGACCTTCTCGTAGTCGCCGTAGTCGGTGTCGGTGATCTGTTCGGCGCCGCGCACCAGCTGGCGCGTCTCCAGCCGCACCGTCAACATGGCGACCGGATCGAGATAGTAGGTGAGCTGATCGCCGTTCTTCAGCGTGGCGCGCAAGGCATAGGCGGGCGCGTCGTCGATGTCGACCATGCCGAGATAGTCGACGGTGTTGCCCTTGACCCTGGCGTTGATCAGCTGGCCCTCGAAATCCGCCTCTTCCTGCAGGCTCTTGCTGTCGTCCGCCGAAAGATCCTCGGCGTCCTTGCGGCCCTGGAAGGGCTGGATCTGCCAGCCCCGTTGGCCATCCCAGGCCTGGGTGACGGTGAGGTGCTGCAAGGTGGCGTCGATCCGCACCTTGCCGGGGCGCGCCATCGTCTCGTTGAACGCCAGCTGCACGTCGAAGCCGCCGGGCCGCATCGTGCCGGTCCCTTTCAGCGTCTTGATCGACTGGAGAGCGGCAAGGCCGCCACGCGCGGCGATGTGCTTGGCGATCAGCTCGTCGGCGGTCTGGGCCGCCCCCAGGGTCGGAAGGGCCAATGCCGCCAGGCCAGCGGCGAGCAGGAACGGTCGCAAAGGGCGCCCCCCATGTTGAAAGCGAGTTCGACTCGGACGACGTGCTTCATACGCCGCCGCCCCCCGGCGGGTAAGTGAATTAGGCGAAAGGTTGGCGGGGGACGCCCGGCCGGCACGCCTTCGCCGGTCGCGGATTCAAGGGAAGAGTCGCGCCACCTCCGCATGGGCCTTTGCGAAACCGGTCACCGCGTCCGGCGTGGGCGCGCCGTCGGCGCCGTCGACGGCGACGGCGAGGCCCCGCAGGCGCTCGGCGAGGGCGGCGAGGGCGGGAGGCGCCTTGTCCGGATCGTCGAAGTCCTTCAGCGCGGCCGCGAGGCGCAGCCGGTCGGCCTCGATGGCGCGGGCGAGCTGGAACTGAGCCTGATAGGCGGCCGGCGGCGCGCCGACTCGCGGGTCGGGGAGGAGGGTGAGCGGCGCTTCGAACAGCTTGCCGTCGACCGACAGGCGCACGCGATAGCGGCCGGGCGGGGCGAAGACGCCGCCGCCGCCCCGCTCGGCATCGTGCAACGCCGGCGGCGAGTTGCAACGGCCGTCCCAGACCAGGCGGTGCAGGCCCGCGGCGCGGTCGGGGCGTTGCGCCACCGGCAGCCACTCCGGCGCGGTCGGAAGCTTGCTCAGGTCCGGCGGGATGGCCGGGTCGGCGCTGGAGTAGCGGCGCACCACCGCGCCACCGCCATCGAGGACAGCGATCTCCACCACCCTGGCGGCGCTCGCCAGCCGGTAGTCGACAGGGGCCCCGGGCGGCGGATTGGCGGCGATGGGTTCGTCCTTGGGCAGCGGCGTCCCGGCGAATCCCGAGAGGCGGAAGCGGACCGCCCGCGCCGGGGTGAAGAGGTGGGTTCCGGTCGGCGCGCCGGCGGCCAGCTCGCGCAGCGGTTCGATGTCGTCGAGGATGTAGAAGCCGCGCCCGTGGGTGGCGATGACGAGGTCGTCGCCGTGCACGTCGATGTCGCGCACCGAGGTGGAGGGCAAGGCGGCGGCCAGCGGCGCCCAGCGGCCGCCGTCGTCCAGCGAGACGAACGCGCCGCGCTCCGTGCCGGCGAACAGCAGGCCCGGCCGGATCTTGTCCTCGCGCACCACATTGACCGAGTTGCGCCGCCCGCCAACCGCCAGGCCCTCGACGATCGGCGTCCAGCTCCGCCCGCCGTCGCGGGTGCGCAGAATGTGCGGCGCCGGATCGTCCAGCCGGTGGCGGTCGATGGCGACATAGGCGCGCTGTGGGTCGAACCGCGAGGGCTCGATCGCCCCGATCTTCGACCACGGGGTCAGGCCCGCCGGCGTGATGTCGCTCCATGAACCACCGCCATCGCGGCTGCGCCACAGCCGTCCGTCGTCGGTGCCGGCCCACAGATCGCGCGCGTCGCGCGGGGAGGGGGCGATCGCATAGACGACGCCCTTGCGCGGCCCCTTGTGCTCGTCGTCGGCAAGGGTCGCCGGATCGAGCGTCGCGGGCGCGCCAGGATTCTCGCGGGTGAGGTCGGGGCTGATCGGCGTCCACCGCTCGCCGCGATCGACCGTGCGGAAGATGCGCTGGTTGGCGAAGTAGAGGGCGTGATCGACGCTCGAGAAGGTGAGCGGCAAGGTCCAGGTGGCGCGGTCCGGATCATTTAGCGGCGCCGGGTGGGCGAGCGTGGGATCGACGCTGCGCGTCTGGCCGGTGCGCAGGTCCAGACGGTCGACCCGGCCGCCGAAGATCAAATCCGGATCATCCGGATCGGGCGCGATCTCGTCGCTCTCGCCGCCGGCGGTCTGCTCGCGGAAGTGACCGATGTTGATGCCGTTCCACACCTCGTCGGTGCGGCTGGCGACGCTCGCGGCGCCGCTGTCCTGCTGCGAGCCATAGACGCGGTAGGGGAAGCGGTCGTCGGTGCTGACGTGATAGAACTGGCCGGTCGGCTGGTTGTACCAGCTGCTCCACGTCGCCCCGCCATTGAGCGTGACCTGCGCTCCCTGGTCGGAGCCGAGCACCCGGCGGTTAGGGTCGCGGGGATCGATCCACAGCTGGTGATAGTCGTCGCCGGTCGGATCGCCCTTCTGTGGCGTGAAGGTGCGGCCGCCGTCGGTGGAGTGCAGCACGATGGTGTCGCACACCCACAGCTCGTCGCTGTTCGCCGGATTGACCGTGACGCCGCTGAAGTACCAGCCGCGCTCCCAGATGCGCTTGTCGCCGCTGACCTTGCGCCAGCTCGCCCCCTCGTCGTCCGATCGAAAAAGACCTCCGGGCTTGGCGTCGATCAGAGCGAAGAGGACATTCGGAGTGGCGGGCGCCACCGCCAAGCCGATGCGGCCGGGATGGTCGGGCAGGGCGGGCGAGGTCAGCGGCGTCCAGGTGCGACCGCCGTCGCGCGAGCGGAAGATGCCGCTCCCCGGTCCATTCGATGGCGGGTAGACATTCCACGGCGGCCGTCGCGTTGCCCACAGAGCGGCATAGACGACGCCCGGATCGCCGGGCTTGAACGCCAGATCTATGGCGCCGGTGTCGGCGTCGCGGAACAGGGTTCGCGCCCAGGCGCCGCCGCCATCGGTCGAGCGGAAGACGCCGCGCTCGGGATTGGCGGCGTAGGGGTGGCCGAGGGCGGCGACCAGCACTGTGTTCGGATCACGCGGATCGACCAGGATCTTGCCGATCTGCTGGCTGTCCGCGAGGCCGATGCCGCGCCAGCTTCGGCCGCCGTCATCGGAGCGGAACAGGCCCTCGCCCTGGGCGATGTCGGAGCGCATGTCGGCCTCGCCCGTTCCGACATAGATCACCTTGGGATTGGATGGCGCGACGGCGAGAGCGCCGACCGACTGCACGCCGACGCTGTCGAAGATCGGCGCCCAGGTGCGGCCGGCGTCGCGCGTTTCCCAGACCCCGCCGTTCACCCCGCCGAACAGGAAGTGAAGCCGGTCGTCGGAAACGCCGGCCACTGTCAGCACCCGGCCGCCGCGAAACGGCCCGATCGAGCGCCAGTGCATGGACGCGAGGTCCGGCGGCGCCGCGCTCGCCGCCGCCGCGATCAGCAGCAGCGCCGCCGTCAAACACCTTGCACGCCCGCGCATCGGCCCTCCTGGGGTTTGGCGCTTCGTTAGCCGCTTCACCGCGCATCGGTCCAGATCGGCGCCAGTTCGCCACCTGGCTTTAGTCCCCCGATCGCAACCGTCGCATGAGACCAAGCGCGTCGCGCGCCGCGAAGCCAGCGCCGGTGTTGTCGAACACGCACCACGCTTCGTCGGCCATATCGCGCGCGACGTTGGCCGCCAGGGCGGCGATGGCGGGCTCGGGGTAGGCCGAGAAATACATCCGGGGCGAACCATGCCAGCGCCAATAGCTCAGACCTCGCCAGCCGCCGGGACGGCCGGCCAACGGATGGCGGGCCGGATCGGCCGCCGCTCGGCCGATGCGATAGGCGCGCAGGAGGTCGTCGGCCGCCGCCTCGAACCAGCTTTCATGACGCGGTTCGCAGACCACGGGACCGGCGAACCGCGCCCGCAGGCCGGTGAAGAAAGGCTCGGCCACCTCCGATTGGAACGCGAGCTTCGGCGGCAGCTGCACCAGGAGCGGCCCGCGCTTTTCGCCGAGGCTCGCCGTTTCGGCGAGGAAGCGGTCGAGCGCGCCTCGGCGGTCTCTCAATTGCGCCTCGTGGGTGATCGATCGGGGCGCCTTGACCGCGAACTGGAAACCCGGCGGAGTCTCGCTCGCCCAGCGTGCGTAGGTCGCCGCGGCGTGCGATCGATAAAAGCTGGAGTTCAGCTCGACGCAGCCGAACAGCCGGGCGTAACGGGTCAAGGCCGAGCCGCCGGCTGCGGCGAGCTTGGCGATGTCGCTCGGGAGTCGCCATCCGGCGACGCCCACGCGCACCTCTCGGCGTCTGGGCGTCAGCCGCGGCTCTGGGCGAAATAGGTCTCCGCCGCCGCCGGGAAGCGGCGGGCGCGCACATCCTCGGCGTAGGCGGTGACCGCCTGGACGATCTCGCCGCGCAGATCGGCGTAGCGGCGGACGAACTTGGGCGTCCAGTCGAACAGTCCGAGCATGTCGTCGGTGACCAGGATCTGGCCGTCGCAACCGGCCGAGGCGCCGATGCCGATGGTCGGCACGGCGACGGCGGCGCTGATTTCTCGCGCCAGGGTTTCGGCCACCCCCTCGATCACCAGGCAGAAGGCGCCGGCGGCGGCGGTCGCTTCGGCTTCCGCCAGGATGGCGGCGCGCTCGGCGGCCTTGGCGCCCTTGGCCTTGAAGCCGCCCTCCACCAGGGATTGCTGCGGTCGCAGCCCGACATGACCCATGACCGGCACGCCGCGGGCGACGAGATAGGCGATGGTGGCCGCCGTCTCCGCGCCGCTCTCGAGCTTCACCGCGCCGGCCCCGGTTTCCTTCAGGATGCGGACGGCGTTCGCATAGGCCCCTTCGCACCCGGCCTCGTACGAGCCGAACGGCATGTCGACGGCCACGAGGGCGCGACGGCTGCCGCGCATCACCGCTTGGCCGTGCAGGATCATCATCTCCATCGTCACGCCGACGGTGTTCGGCAAGCCGTGCATCACCATGCCGACCGAATCGCCGACCAGCAGGAGGTCGCAGAGTGGATCGAGGAGCTCGGCCATCGGGGCGGTGTAGGCGGTCAGGCACACGAGAGGCTCGCCGCCCTTGCGGCGGCGGAAGATCGCCGCCGTCATCCGAGTAGCCGGGGCTCGCTCCTGGGCCGACATGGCGGGCGGTTCCTTGGCTGTTCGGCGCGCGCCCGCGCCTTCTATCAGACGTCGCGCAGCAGGCGCATCATGCCGATGCCGGCGGCGACGGCGACCAGCACCATCGACATGGCCGCCAACTCGGGGGTGATCGTCACCCCGCCCGGCAGCAGCAGCGAGCCGGCGACCGCCTCGAGCCGAGCTTCCGCCACCTCGCGCGAGTGGTGGGTGATGACGGCCAGGCGATCGGCCAGCCCCGAGCTCAGGACCTGGACGCCGCCGAGCACGCCGCCGGCGAGGCCGAGGCCGCCGATCAGCACCCCGCGCAGGCTCCAACTCCGATTTAGCCGCGACTCGACGCGGGCGGCGAACAGCGGCGCGTCGGCGAATTCCGGCGGCTCGCCGAACAGGCGCTCGACGAGCGATTCGAAGACGAAATCAGCCATGCGCCTGGCTCTCCGTCGCGCCGCCGTCTCCGCCGAGCCGGACACGCAGTTTATCGAGACCACGTTTGACATGCGATTTGACCGTTCCAACCGGTGACTTCAAGGCCGCCGCCGCCTCGGCGTGCGACAGCCCGGCGCCGTAGCAGAGGCTGACGCACAGACGTTCGGCGGCACTGAGCGTCTTCAGCGCCTCGTCGAGGTCGAGCCGGTCGGCGCTCGCCGACTTGCCGGCCGTCGCCCCCAGGTCCGCGTCGGCGTCGTCGGCGACGGCCCGCGCCAAGGCGCGGTCACGGGCGGCGCCGCGCCAGCGCCTCAGATAGAGCCGCGCGGCGATGCGCTTGACCCAGCCCGCGAAGGCGCCTTCGCCGCGGAACTCGGCGATTCGTTCGAAGGCGGCGAGAAAGGCGTCCTGCGCCAGGTCGTCGGCCAGCGATGGATCGGCGCCCATGCGGCGCAGCAGCCCGCGCACCGCGGAGGCGTGTCGCCGCATGAGCTCGCTGAAGGCGGCGCGGCCGCCGGCCGTCGCCAGGGCCACGAGATCCAGGTCGTGGGCGCTGGCGAGCGGCGGCGCGGTTGGCGCGGCCATGATCGGCTCCCCTTCGGGCCTTGTCCGCGGCGACCGCGCCTCAGGCGTGCGGCGGCTTGCGCCGGGTGGCCCACAGGATCAGGTAGGCGAGGCCGATGAACCCGGGGATCGCCCCGGCCCCCGCCACCGACGCGCCCGTGATGTAGGCGCCCTCGTCGGAGACGCTGGAGAGGCCGTACCAAAGGCCGTAGCCGAGCATGGCCAGGCCGAGGCCGACGCCGATCAGCACGATGGCGCGGCGCAGGTCGCGCTCGGGGGTCGATTCGACCCGCAGCGGCGCGGCGCTGCGCATCGCCTCGATCAGCTCGGGCGGCACCGGCTGTCCCTTTTCGTACGCCACCCGCAGCGTGTCCTGCATGCGCACCTGCTCGCGGTGCTTGAGCACCCGTGGGACGATGATGATCGCCGCCAAGAACCCCCAGAACGCCACGCCGAGTATGACGCCGCCAAAATCGTGATCCATCGTCCTTGCCTTTCCTTGATCGGTTCGGCCGGGGCGCGGCCGATCCAAACGCCCCTTCGTCACCGGCAAGAGCCTCGGCGATAGGCTAACGGATGCGGTCCGCGGCGTGAAATCTTGGTAATCGCCTCGCCGGACGCGCGTTCAGCGCCTGGAATTGCGAAGCGGCAACTCGACGGTGAAGCGGGTCGCGCCATCGACGGCCGACACCCGCGCCTCGCCGCCGTGCAGGCGGGCGATCTGGCGCACCAGGGCCAGTCCGAGACCCCAGCCGCCGACGGCCTCGCTCGCTCCCGCCGGACGATAGAAGGGCTCGAACACGCGATCGCCGGCGTTCGCCGGCACGCCCGGGCCGTGGTCCTCGACCCACACCGCGACGCCCGCTCCGCCCTCTGCCTCGGCGAGGCTGACGCCAACCGTGACCGGGGGCGCGCCATGCATGCGCGCGTTGTCGATCAGGTTGCGAATCATGCGGCGCAACAGACGTGGCCAGCCTTCGACGGTCACGCTCTCGCCGCCAGCCGGCGGCGCCAGATCGACGGCGGCCCGCGCCGCTTCCTCCGCCGCGAGCGCCAGGAGGTCGATGCTCTCGCGCGGTCCCGGGTCGGCGGCGTTTTCGAGGCGGCTGGCGAGCAGGATTTCATCGACCAGGGCGTCGATCTCGCCGACCTCCCGCCGGACGAGCGCCGCGAGGTCGATGGAGGCCGCGTCCGTCGGCAGCATCTCGGTCGCCATGATCAGGCGGGCGAGCGGCGAGCGCAGTTCGTGGCTGGCGTTGGCCAGCAGGCTCTTGTGCGCGGCGAGCAGCGCCTGGATGCGGTCGGCGGCGGTGTTGAAGCTGGCCGCCAGCGCGGCGATCTCGTCGTCGCCGCCTGCGTCGGCCCGCCATGTCATATCGCCCGCGCCCCAGCCGGCGACGCCGCGTCGCAGCGCCTCCAGCCGCCGCGTCGCCCGCGCCATCACCGGCCAGGCGCCAATCGCCACCACGATGGCGAGCAGCACGAACAGCAAAACGAAATGCACCCGCGCCCCGGCGGGCGGCGTCAGGGTTCCGTGCATCCGGCTCATCATCAGGTGGCCGACGCCCGCGGCGAGGAAGGCGAACAGCAGCAGGCTCGCCACCAGGGTCGGATAGACCTGCCAGAACAGGGTCCGGCGCGGCGCGCGCTCGCTCACGGCTCGTCCTGGGATCGGGCGAAGACATAGCCGGCGCCGCGCACCGTCAGGATTCGCCGCGGCCGCGCCGGATCGTCCTCCAGCACGGCGCGCAGCCGCGAGACGTGGACGTCGATCGAGCGATCGAACGCCTCCAGCGCCTCGCCCTTGACCAGATCCATCAGCCGGTCGCGCGACAGCACCTGGCCGGCGTGGCGCGCCAGGGCGAGCAGCAGGTCGAACTGATGGGCCGTCATCGGCCGATCTTCGCCATCGATGCTCGCCCGGCGCGAACCCGGATCGATGCGCAGGCGGCCGAAGTGCAAGTCCGGCTCCGCCGCGGAGACACCGCGGCGACGTCGGCGGAGGATCGCCTTCAGCCGCGCCTGCAGCTCGCGCGGATTGAACGGCTTGGGCAAATAGTCGTCGGCGCCCAGCTCCAGGCCGACGATCCGGTCGGTCTCCTCGCCGCGGGCGGTGAGCATCAGGATGGCGATGTCCCCCTGCGCCCGCAGGCGGCGGCAGAGTTCCAGGCCATCGATATCCGGAAGCATGATATCGAGGAGCACGGCGTCGAACGGCCGACCGGCGCGCGCCGCGGCGCGAACCGCTTCCAGACCGGCCTCGCCCGCGCCGCGCGCTTCGACGATGTCGCCGCCGCGGCCCAGAAACTCCCGCACCATGTCGGCGAGACGCAGGTCGTCGTCGATGATCAGGAAGCGATCGGCCATGGCGCCATGGTCTCCTCTCCCGTCGGGGGAGGAAGGGGCCCATCGGCAAGCGATGGGAAGGTGAGGGGCCGCACGCTGGCCGAGGAGCCCCTCATCCTCCCACGCCCCGAGTCACGTTCGAATCGGTCGCGCAGGGCGCGACCGAGGCGCGGTCCCCTCCTTCTCCCTAGGTGAGAAGGCGACCGGTTACATCCCCGGCGGCGTTTTCGCCATCATCGCCGCCAGTTTCGCCCGTTGCGCCGGGGTGAGCACGTCGGCGGCGTCCGCCATCGACTTCACCAGCGTGCGGCTCGCGGCGTCGAGGGCGGCCATCTCGCGCGAGCGAAGCTGCTCGAGCGCCGCCCGGTCGATGGTCGGGGCGGTGAGCAGGGCGTGCAGGCTGGCGTGCGCCTTGGCCATTTCGCCGTGCAGGCCCATCAGCGGCGTGAAGCCGGCGTGCAGGATGGCGGCGATCCTGGCCTTCTGATCCGCCGTCGCGCCGATCGCGTCGAGCGCCTTCTGCATATGGCTCATCATGTCGCCGTGCATCCCGGCATGGCCGGCGCCCATCATCGGCATCGACGACATCGGCGCGGCCGGCGTTTGCGCCGCGGCGGCGAGGCCGAAGACGGCGACGGCGCCGGCGGCCACCGCGGCGGAAAGCTTGGCGTGCAGGGACATGGGGGAGAACTCCTGTTTGGTGCGAGGACCGGACCCGAACGTCGGCCCTTCTGGAAACGACGTCTTAGGCGCGCCACGTTTCGCGGGCGCCGGCTCAATGTAAAGAAGCGTGACGGCGCGGGCGGACCTTCCGGGCCCCCGCTCCTTGATGTTACGGCGAGAAGGGCGAGGCGATGAGGATGGGAGAAGCACGGATGCGGTCGAAACGCTTCGTTCTGCTTGGCGCCCTGTTGCCATTGGTCGCGCTCGGAGCGGGGAGCGGCGCCGCGACCTCGGCCACGCGCGGCGGTGGTCCGGCCGCGATCCGTCGGGTGACAGAC
Source organism: uncultured Alphaproteobacteria bacterium (assembly GCA_963752245.1). Taxonomy (GTDB): domain Bacteria; phylum Pseudomonadota; class Alphaproteobacteria; order Caulobacterales; family Caulobacteraceae; genus Acaudatibacter. The sequence continues at coordinate 552,154 of CAVVXO010000004.1, read as the reverse complement.
TATCTGCTCTACGGCGGCGGATCGCGCGCGCAGCGCGAGCGCGCCTATGTCGCGCGCGCCAAGGCCTACCTCGCCATCGACCGGCCGGCCGACGCGCTGGCCGACGCCCACGCCGCGCTGGCGATCGATCCGCGAGACGCGGAGGCGCGCGCCATCTTGAACGAGGCGGAGGCGACGGGCGCGCTAACGGCGCCGGCCCCGCGCGCCGCCGGCGGCGATCCCTCCGACGCCCTCAACGCCCAGGTCCTCGCCAAGGCCCAGGCCGTCGCCGCGCGCAACCGCGCCGCCTTCGCCGCCCACCAGGCCCAGCAGGCCGAATACGAAGCCGCCACAGCGAAGATCGCCGCCGACGCCCAGGCCGCGAACGCCGCCTACGCCGCCGCCCAGGCCGCCCATCAGGCGGAGGTGGACGCCCTCGACAAGCAGCACGCCGCCGACATGGCCGCCTGGCAGGCGCGCGTGGCGGCCTGCAAGCACGGCGACCGCTCCCAGTGCGCCCAGCCGGCGCCGAAGGCGGTTCCCGCCGGCGCCTCCTGAGACGACGGCCATCGCGAGACGCGGCTCGCATCAATTCGCCCGTCCGCCGCCGACCGGCGGCCCGTCCCGGATAATGACTTCGGCGATGCGCGCCACGGTGACGCCAAGCACCCGGACGACCGCTTCGTTCAAGGCCGCGCCGCCGTCTGGCTGCAAATAGATCCACTGCTCCATGACCGCCCCCGGCATTCCCTTCAGCCCGTAGCGCAGGTGGAAGAGGTTGCCGTAGGCTTCGGCGCGAACAGGGCCGGAGGCGTCGGTGAGCGCGGCGGTGTAGCGGTGTTCGCCGAGGCGGCGGATGATCCAGGTTCGCCTCCGCGAACCCCCGTCGATTCGGACCGTCTGATCGAGACGGAAGGCGCCGTCGCTCATCGGCGCCCCGGCGCTCTCGACCGCGAGGTGGCGGCTCGGGGCGCCTTGGCTCGACTCGATGACTCCCCACGAGTGCGCCCGGCCACGGAAGAAGGTCTCCGGCGTGAAGAGGGGCCTCGAGCCCGCGAACGCGGGCAGATCGGCGCGCCGTTCGCAACTCGCCGCGCCGATCGCGAGGACGGCGAGAGGAAGGCAGGCGAAAATGGCGGCGCGCGGTTTCACGAAGCCGGCACTTCAGCGCTCCGGAAAAGGCGATCGCGTGACCGAACCGTCTAGTCGCATCCGGGTGAGGCACTTGCAATGTACTTACGTGAGCATGCAGACTATCGACATGACGCCCGCGACAGCCCGACGCAAGGAAGAGAGCTTCAACCTGCGCCTCGACCCCACGCTGAAGGCTGCCTTTCAGGCCGCGGTCGAGGCTGAGGACAAGCCGGCGGCGCAGGTGCTCCGCGACTTCATGCGCGCCTATGTCGCGCGGCGCGAGGCTCGCTCCCGGGCCGCCGAGGCCCAAAGGCAGTCGCGGTTGATCGCCCGGAGCGCCCTCGATCCGAACAGCGACGAGGCGGCCGTGGCGCGCTGGATGGAGGATGTCGCCGACGGCGCCGGCTGGACGGCGTGAAGCGCGGCGAGCTGGTGACGGCGGTCTCGTCGGGAGACTACGGCAAGCCGCGGCCGGCGCTGATCGTCCAAGCCGACATCCATGTCGATCACCCGTCCGTGACGGTCCTGCCTCTGACCACCACGCTACACGACGCGCCGCTTTTTCGCATCACCGTCGAGCCCGGCGACGAGACAGACCTGAGGCGCCGGTCGCAAGTGATGATCGACAAGGCGACCACACTCCCACGCATCAAGATCGGGCGGCGCATCGGGCGGCTCGACGAAGCGACAATGGTGCGGATCACGGCGGCGATGGCGGCCTTTCTGGAAATCTATTCGGGGGAGCCGACCTACACTCGAATCCCGCGTAAATCGGCTACCTGCTGAGTACCTGAGGAGCCGGCAGGGCAGCCGATTCAGCAGTCTGCTTTAGGCGGCGCGACGTACCGGGTCGCCGCGGCCAAACCGCGCCATCGCCTTCGCCAGCGGCCGCTCCGCCGCGCAGTAGTCGTCCCAGGCGGTCACCTTGGGCAGCAGGGCGGGGGCGGTGCGCAGGGTGTACTTGGCCGGATCGAGGCCCTTCTTCACCTGGCTCCAGGCGATCGGCATCGAGACCGGCGCGCCGGGGCGGCCGCGCGGGGAGAGGGGGGCGACGGCCGTCGCCATGCGGTCGTTGCGCAGATAGTCGAGGAAGATGCGCCCGCCGCGGTCCTTCTTGGCCATGGTGGTGAGGTATTTCGTCGGGGAATCGGCGGCCATGGCGGCGCACACCGCCTTAGCGAAGGCCTTGGCCGCCGGCCAGTCGACGCCCTCGCCGTCCAGCGGCGTCACCACGTGCAGCCCCTTGCCGCCGGTGGTCTTGCAGAAGCTCTCGAGGCCGATCGCCGCCAGCCGCTCGCGCACCTCGCGCGCGCCGGCGATCACCGCCTCGAAGGGCACGTCCGGCGCGGGATCGAGATCGAACACCAGCCGGCCGGGCTGCTCGGGTTTGAACGGCTCGCAGTTCCACGGATGCAGCTCGACGGCGCCGATCTGGGCGGCGGCGATCAGGGTCTCGGGCCTGTCGATCTGCATATAAGGCTTGTGGTCGCCGAACACCTCGACCTCGGTGAAGAGCGGCGACTGGCCGCGGCCGGCGTGGCGCTGGAAGAAGCGCTCGCCCGCGATCCCGTCCGGCATGCGGATGATCGAGCACGGCCTGCCGCGGATATGGCGGATCAGCCAGTCGCCGACGGCTTCGTAATAGCGGGCGAGGTCGAGCTTGGTGATCGGCGCGCCGCGCTCGTCCGCCGGCCACAGCGGCTTGGCGGCGTTGCTCACCGTCACGCCCATCACCACGGCCGATGAACGGGGCGTGGCCGGGGCCGCGGCCGGCCGAGGCTTGGTCGTGGCCACCGGCGGTTCGTGCAGCGGGGTGGCGGCCTTGGCGGGCGTTTCCGCCTCGACTTCGCTGGCCGGCTTGTCGGCGCGCAGGCCCTTGAACGAGGCCTGGCGGATCGCCCCGTCGGCGGTGAAGCCGGCGTATTCGATCTCCGCCACCAGCTCCGGCCGCACCCAGTGGACCGCCGGTCCGCCGCGCGGCGCGCCGGGGCCCGTGAACGGGCTCTTGTCCGTCTCGAGCGCCTTCAGCTTCGGCAGGATGCGGCCGACCGTGTCGCGGCCAAATCCCGTGCCGACCCGGCCGACGTGGACGAGCCGACCCTGGCGATGGACGCCGGCGATCAGCGAGCGGAACGCCGCGCCGGTCGTCGTCCAGCCGCCGATCACCACCTCGTGCCCCTGGCGGCACTTGGATTTGACCCAGCTCTCGCCCCGGCCCGACTGGTAAGGGGCGTCGAGACGCTTGGAGACGATGCCCTCGAGATCCATGCGGCAAGCGGACTTCAGCACCGCCTCGCCACCCGTGGTGAAGTGGTCGACATAGCGCAGGCGCGGACCGGCCTTGGCGAGCAGCGGAGCGAGGCGCGTCTTTCGCTCGGCGAGGGATAGGGCGCGCAGGTCCTCGCCGCCTTCGAACATCAGGTCGAAGGCGAAGAAGATCAGCGGATCGGTGCGGCCGTCGGCGATCGCGCCCTGCAGGGCGGCGAAGTCCGGCGCGCCGGTGTCGTCGAGGGCGACGATCTCGCCGTCGATCACGGCCTCCTCGATCGCGAGCTTGGCCCCGGCCCTGGCGATCGCCGCGAACTTGGCGGTCCAGTCCAGTCCCTTGCGCGTGAGCAGCGCCGTTTTCGCGCCGCTCTTGCGCAACTGCATGCGGTAGCCGTCGAACTTGATCTCGTGCGCCCACTCGGCGCCGGCTGGCGGCTTCTCCACCGACTTGCACAGCTGCGGCGGCACGAAGTCGGGCAGCGGAGCGCGCTTCGCCTTCGCGCTCTTGGCCGGCCTGGGCTTGGCGGTCGGCCGATCTTCCACTTCGGGTGCGGCGGCGGCGGTCGAGCCGGCGTTCTCCCGGCTGTGCCACACCGCGTCGGCGGCGCCGCCGTCCGCCGTCATGAACGGCCGCGGGGGCTTGCCCTTCCCGGCGGCGATCTGCGCCATCGCCCTGCCCGAGGCGATCGAGCGATCCTCCGCCGCCAGGGCGCCGCCGTCGCCGTCGATCGCCGCGGCGTCGCGGTGCTTGATCAGCAGCCAGTTGTCGCGCTTCTCCTTCGGCCGGCGCTTCAGCCGAACGATCACCCAGCCGCCGTGCAGCCGCTCGCCTTCCATGACGAACTTGAGCTCGCCTTTGCTGAGCGCCTTGTCGACGTTCTCGAAACCTTTCTCCGGCGCCCAGTAGCCGCGGTCCCAGAGCTGCACGACCCCGCCGCCGTACTGGCCCTTGGGGATGGTGCCCTCGAAGTCGCCGTAGTCCAGCGGGTGATCCTCGACCTCGACGGCGAGACGCCGGTCATGCGGATTGAGCGAGGGACCCTTGGCCACCGCCCAGGACTTGAACACGCCATCGTGCTCCAGCCGCAGGTCGAAGTGCAGCCGGGTGGCGGCGTGCTTCTGGATGACGAAGCGACGCTTCTCCGACGGCAGCACCGTCGCTTCGCGGCCGGAAGGCTCCGCCGTGACGGCGAAGTCGCGCATCGACTGATAACGGGCGAGCTTGCCGCCCGCCCCGCCGTCCGCCATCGCAACCCTCCCGCGACTTTCGCTTCTTCGGGCTCAACGGCCGGCGGCGCCGTTCGATCCTCGCGCGGATTGCCAGTCGGCGGGCCGGCGTCTATGGCCCGCGACCAAGCAGGTGACGTGGCCGAGCGGCTGAAGGCGGCGGTTTGCTAAACCGTTGTACGGTGTAAAGCCGTACCGAGGGTTCGAATCCCTCCGTCACCGCCATCGCACCTTCAAGGCACGATCGAAAGCGTCGGGCTCGTGGTCAGCGACAGGGTCGCCTGACTGCACTGGCCAAGCGGCCCGTTGTAGTTGATCACCCCGCCGCTCACCGTCACCGCGAGGTTCGCCGGGCCGCAGGTTCCCGCCTTGGAGGTGATCGCCACGTTGAAGATGGTGGCGGTGGCCGCTCCGGTGGCGGTCATCTTCCAAGGCAAGCCAGTCGCGACGATCGTTCCGCAGCCTTTCGTCCCGCAGAACGTCGCCTTGACGATCTTGGCCTTGCCGCGCTTGCCGACGACGCCGCGCAGGCTCGCCGTGCCATTGGTGGTGACGCCCATGAAGGTCGCCGATGCCGGGCCGGTGGCCGCGAACCGCGCCGGGGCGGGGCTGAACTTGTAGGCGCTGGCCGAGCCGGCGACCGCCAATACGGCCATGCCAACGGCGATGGCTGCTTTCATAGTCTTGCTCCACTCCAGTATTGTCCGCGACGCGCGGCCCTGAGCTGGCGCAAAGACCACCAATTGTCGCGACTGTCGAGTCGCTCGCCAGGAGGAACGCCGATGAAGGCGGCGGTCGCTTACCAGAACGGCGAACCGGCGGTTCTGCGCCTGGAGGAGGTCGCCGATCCCGTCTGCGCCGCCGATGGGCTCGTCATCGCGGTCGAGGCGATCGGCGTCGAGGGCGGCGACGTGCTCAACCGCTGGCGCGGGGCTTTTCCTAGCCGCCCGCACGTCATTGGCTATCAGGCGGCCGGCACGGTTCTCGAGATCGGCCGCGAGGTGGCCGGTTTTGCGCCGGGAGACCGGGTTGTGACGCTTGGGCCCAGCGGCTCGCATGCGACGCGCCGCGCCGCGCCGGCCGCCAGCGCCTGGCGGGTTCCGGATGGTCTCGACATGGCCAAGGCCGCGGCCGTGCCGATCAGCTTCGGCACAGCCGACGAGTGCCTGTTCGAATTCGGCGGCCTCGCGGCGGGCGAGACCGTACTGATCCAGGCGGCGGCGAGCGGCCTCGGCGTCGCCGCCATCCAGCTCGCCAAGCGGGGTGGCGCGCGGGTGATCGCCACGGCATCGAGCGACGGCCGCCTCGCGAAGATCGCCCCGCTCGGCGTCGACTACGCGATCAATCATCGGCGGCAGGATGTCGTCGAGGCGGTGATGCGGCTCACCGACAAGCAAGGCGTCGCCTTGGCCATCGATCCGGTCGGCGGCGCGAGCCTGCAGGCGAGCATCCTGTGCCTGGGGTATCGCGGCCGGGCGATCACCGTCGGGGCGGCCGGGCGCGAGCCCAACCGGGTCGATGTCTCCAGCCTCATGGGCGGCAACCGCAGCCTGGTCGGCGTTTTCCTCGGGGCGGAGATAGCCACGGCGAGGGTGCGGGCCCTGATCGACTCGCACCTGGCGGCGGCGGCGGCCGGCGAACTCGAGGTGCTGATCGACCGGCGCTTTCCTCTCGCCAAGGCGGCCGACGCGCACGCCTACATCGAGAGCCGCCAGGCGGTCGGCCGCGTGGTGCTGATCCCGTGAACGGGTCGCCTCGGCGCGGGCGCCATTCCCCACGCCAGCCGCCACGATATCCCTAAGGCAAGAGGCGCGGCGGAACGGCGGCGTCGGGCGCTCCAATGGCAACCCTCCGGTGCGACGACGCGTTGACCCGCGTGTTCAGGGGCGCCACCTGCAATCCGGTGGCAGCAAGGCGAGGATCGCGAATGGCGCCGCTCGACGAGGCCGGCCCGATCCGCGCCTTTCTCGCCGCGCCGGCCGATCCGCTACTGACGCGATACCGCCAGGCGCGGGCCGCCAGCCTCGCCCTGGCGGCGCCGCTGAGCGTCGAGGATCAGCTTGCTCAGTCGATGCCGGACGCCAGCCCGACCAAGTGGCACCTGGCGCACACGGCGTGGTTCTTCGAGACCTTCGTGCTCGCCACCTTCGACGATGGCTATGAACCGTTCGATCCGGCGTTCGGCTATCTGTTCAATTCCTACTACGAAGCGGTGGGGGCGCGGCACCCGAGGCCGGCGCGCGGCCTCGTCACCCGGCCCTCGAACGAGGCGGTGCTCGCGTATCGCGCGCACGTCGACGCGGCGATGGAGCGCCTGATCGCCAAGGGTCCGCCTGCCCGAGCGCGCGATCTCATCGAGCTTGGCTTGGCGCACGAGGAGCAGCATCAGGAGCTGGTCCTCTCCGACATCCTCAGCCTGTTCGCCCTCTCGCCGCTCGATCCGATCTACGGGCGCGGCGCGCCCCGCCCAAAGCGCGGCCAGCGGCCGGCGGCGATGATCGCCATGGATAGCGGCATCGTCGCCATCGGCGCGGACGAGACCGGCTTCGCCTTCGACAACGAGCGGCCGCGGCACGAGAGCCTTCTTCGCCCCTATGCGCTCGCCAACCGGCTGGTCACCAATGGCGAGTGGATCGCCTTCATGGACGATGGCGGCTATCGCCGGCCGGAGTTCTGGCTCGCGGATGGCTGGGCGCGCGTCCAAGAGGAAGGGTGGGAGGCGCCGGCCTATTGGCGGCGCGAGGCGGGCGGCTGGAGCGCCATGACCCTGCGCGGTCGCCGGGCGGTGGATCCCGACGCCCCCGTCGTCCACGTCAGCTTCTTCGAAGCGGCCGCCCATGCCGCCTGGGCCGGCAAGCGGCTGCCGACCGAGGCGGAGTGGGAGCACGCGGCGCGCGTCCGCCCGGAAGCGTTCGACCAGATGTACGACGCGGCCTGGCAGTGGACCGCCAGCGCCTACGGCCCCCACCCAGGCTTCCAAGCGCCGGCCGGGCCCGTCGGGGAGTACAATGGCAAGTTCATGTCCGGGCAGATGGTCTTGAAGGGCGGCGCCTGCGTGACGCCGGCGGGCCATTCGCGGCCGAGCTACCGCAACTTCTATTACCCGCATCAGCGCTGGATGTTCGCGGGGGTGCGGCTGGCGGCCGATATGACGGATGCCGCCGGCGAGGACGCCTTCGCCGCCGACGTGCGCGCCGGCCTTTGCCGGGCGCGCAAGCGCCTGCCGGCCAAGTGGTTCTACGACGCGCGCGGCTCGGCCCTGTTCGAGGCGATCTGCGAACTGCCGGAATATTATCCCACCCGGCAGGAGAGCGCTCTTCTCGAGGCGATCGCGTCGGACATCGCGCGGCAGGTCCCCGCCGGCGCGCGGCTGGTTGAGCTCGGCAGTGGCGCGAGCCGCAAGACACGCATTCTGCTGGACGCCGCGCCGCAAATCGCGACCTACGCGCCGGTGGACATCAGCCCATCGGCCCTGGCCGCGGCGACGGCCGCCATCGCCGCGGACTACCCGGCCCTCGCCGTCGCTCCCCTGGTCGGCGACTTCGCCCGCGATGGCGGCCTGCCGCCGGTGAGCCGCGGCGAGCCGCAAGTCGGTTTCTTCCCCGGCTCGACCATCGGCAACTTTGCTCCGGACGAGGCGGTCGCCCTCATGGCGCGGATGCGCGGCTACCTGGGGGAGGGGGCCCTCTTTATCATCGGCGTCGATCTGGGAAAGGACCCCGCGATGCTGGAGGCCGCCTACGACGACGCGGCCGGCGTGACCGCGGCGTTCAATCTCAACATGCTGGCGCGGATCAACGCCGAGCTCGTGGGCGATATCGATCTTGCTCAGTTCGCCCATCGCGCGGTGTGGAATTCGATGGAGGGCCGAATCGAGATGCACCTCGAGGCGCTGCGCGATGTCGCCTTCGACGCCGCCGGCCAGCGCTTCTCGCTGGTGCGGGGCGAAACGATTCACACCGAAAGCTCCTACAAGTACACGCCGCACCGCTTCGCCGACCTCGCCGAACGCGCCGGCTGGCGCGTCCGCCGCCGCTGGGTCAGCCCGGCGCCGGAATTCGCGGTGTTCTTGTTGGAGTAGTCGGGGGTTTGACGCCGGGCCGGGGCGAGACGCCCCGGTTCCAGCGCCGCCGGGGCGAGACGGCCGGGGCCAGAGTTTGGCCGAATGCGCCGCGCCCCTATAGCTCGCGCCATGGCGCGCATCCTGATCACCTCGGCCCTGCCGTACATCAACGGCGTCAAGCATCTGGGCACCCTGGCTGGTTCGATGCTGCCGGCCGACGTGCACGCCCGCTTCCAGCGCGCCCGCGGCCACCAGGTGCTCTACATCTGCGCCACCGACGAGCACGGCACGCCGGCCGAGCTGGCCGCCGCCGAGGCCGGCCAGGACGTCATGACCTATTGCCAGGAGCAGCACGCCAGCCAGCACGCCATCGGCCGCGCCTTCGGGCTTTCGTGGGACTGGTTCGGACGCTCTTCCTCGCCGGCCAACGCGCGACTGACCCAGCACTTCGCCGAGCGGTTGGAGGACGAGGGCTTCATCGAGGAGCGTCTCGACAGGCTGATCTTTTCGATCGACGACGACCGCTTTCTTCCGGACCGCTACATCGAGGGCACCTGCCCGGTCTGCGGCCATACGCCGGCCCGGGGCGATCAATGCGACAACTGCGGCAGCCTGCTCGACCCCGCCGAGCTGATCGACCCGTGGTCTGCGGTGAGCGGCTCGCGAAATCTAGAGACGCGCGAGACCCGCCACCTCTATCTGCTGCAAGCCAAGCTCGCGCCGGAGATCCGCGCCTGGGTCGAAGGCAAGCGCGGCTGGCCGCCGCTCGCCCGCTCGATCGCGTTCAAGCATCTGGACGAGGGGTTGATCGACCGCGGCATCACCCGCGACCTCGCCTGGGGCGTGCCGGTGACCCGCGGCGGCCGGCCGCGCGCCGGCTTTGAAACAAAAGTGTTCTACGTCTGGTTCGACGCCCCGATCGAATACATCGCCGCCACCCAGGAGTGGGCGGACGCGGAGGGCGTCGACTGGCGGCCGTGGTGGCGCGAGGACGCCGCCGCCGGCGAGACGCGTTACGTCCAGTTCATGGGCAAGGACAACGTCGCCTTCCACGCCGTGAGCTTCCCCGCCACCCTCATCGGCTCGCGCGAGCCGTGGAAGACGGTGGACGTGCTGAAGGCGTTCAACCACCTCAACTGGCATGGCGAGAAGTTCTCGACCAGCCAAAGACGCGGCGTCTTCCTCGACGCGGCGTTGGAAATCATGCCGGCGGACGTATGGCGCTGGTATCTCACCGCCAACGCGCCGGAAGGTTCGGACGCGAGCTTCACCTGGGAGCAGTTCGCCAGCGTGGTGAACCGCGATCTGGCCGACGTGCTCGGAAACTTCGTCAACCGCATCTTCAAGTTCTGCGAGACGCGGTTCGGCGGCGCGGTTCCCGAGGGCGGCGAGCCGGGCGAGCTCGAGCAGCGCTTGTTCGCCGATGTCGACGCCGGCCTCGCCGAGGTCGCCGCGCAGTTCGAGGCGATCGAGATGCGAAAGAGCGCCCAGGCGCTGCGCGCCCTGTGGGTGCTCGGCAACGAGTATCTGCAGGCCGCCGCGCCCTGGTCGGCGATCAAGATCGACTCGGCTCGCGCGGCGGTGATCGTGCGCACCGCGCTGAACCTCGCGGCGCTCTATGCGAGGATCAGCCGGCCGGTCATCCCGTTCGCGGCCGAGGCGATCGCCGCCGCCATCGGCGAGACGGGGGAGGAGACCGCCGCGTGGCCGGACGCCGGCGCCGCCGCCGAGCTGGCGCGCATCGAGGCGGGACGGCCGATCACCACCCCGCCGATCCTCTTCCGCAAAATCGAACGCGATGATCTCGCCGCCTGGGCGGATCGATTCGGCGGCGGGGAGCGATAGCGAGCGCTGTCGGAACGCGGCCGTCCTGGCCGCGCCCATGCGGGTGGAAGCCGGCGCCCTTGGGCCTTCGGCGGCTATCTGCGTCTCGTCGATGCCTCGTAAAGCGCCACCGCCGCCGCCGCCGCGACGTTGAGGCTCTCGAACCCGCCGGACATCGGGATGCGCGCGACGGCGTCGCAGTGCTCGCGCACCAGGCGACGCAGGCCTTCTCCCTCGGCCCCCAGAACCAGCACGGTCGGCGAGGCGTCGAGCGTGTCCGACAGTGTTTCGGCGCCGTCGGCCGCGAGCCCCACGGCGCGCCAGCCGCGATCGGCGAGGCTGTCCAGGGCGCGGGCGAGGTTGACGACCCGGGCATGGGGCAGGGCGTCCACCGCGCCGGCGGCGGCCTTGGCGAGCGCGCCGCCGAGCGCCGGGGCATGGCGCTCCTGCAGGACGACGCCGCGGGCGCCGAACGCCGCCGCCGAACGGAAGATCGCCCCGACATTCTGCGGATCGGTGATCTGATCCAGCATGAGGAGGACTCCGCCGGCCGGCTGGGCGAGTTCTTCGAGGGTGGTCGGCCGCGCCGGGCGGAGGAGGGCGGCGATGCCCTGGTGAACCGCGCCGGCCGGCAGTTCGCGAGCGATCTGGCTGGAGGTGAGCAGGGTCGGCGCGAGCCCGGCCGGCGAGGTGAACTCGCCCGTGCGGTCGTTGGCGAGCAACAGCCGCTCCGGCGGGCCGCGGGCCTGATTTTTCAGGGCGGCTCGCACCGCGTGCGAGCCCCAGACCCACTCGAATCCGGCGTCCGGCTGCCCAGGGGCGCGCCGGGGTCGCCGCTCGGGGCGCGCGTTGCGCCGCCAGGACGTGGTCACTATAAGCCGCCTCCCGATCCTTCGAGCGTGAGCCGCCATGCTCGCGCGCCTGCCTTTAGAAGGGGGAATGTCCCGAGTGGCAAAGGGGGCGGACTGTAAATCCGCTGGCGTCAGCCTTCGCAGGTTCGAGTCCTGCTTCCCCCACCAGGCGCGCGCGACGACTTCAGTGAGATCGCGGGTATAGCACAATGGTAGTGCAGCAGCCTTCCAAGCTGAGGATGCGGGTTCGATTCCCGCTACCCGCTCCAACCACGGGCGCGGGCCCGGCAATCCGATGAACCCGGCGCCCGAGGACCCGCGCATCCGCCTGTTGAAGCGCCGCGCCTGGCGCGGGCTCGAAGCCAAGCTGACGAGCGCGGAGCCTGGTCGCTACGACAACGCGCCGAGGCCAGATCATCACCTGATGATTCACCTTGGCCCGCCGGCGCGGGTCACCTGGCGCGACGGGGCGCGCCGCCAGGCCTATGTCCAGACGCGCGGCGACATCGACGTCATTCCCGCCGGGGTCGGCCCGGTGTTCGAGGATGCCGATCCGACCGCCTCGCTCAGCCTTTGGGTATCGCCCGACCTGGTCGAGGGCGCCGCGCGCGGCATGGGAACCGTCGGCCCTCGCCGGCTCGCGCGCCCGAGCATCCAGCAAAGAGACAAGCGGCTCCTGGCCGTGGCCCTGCTGATCAAGAGCGAGGTGGAGGCGGAGGCGGCCAGCGACCCGCTGTTCGGCGACAGCCTCGCCGTAGCCATGGCGGCGCGGCTGCTGGAACGATACGGCGAGACGCGAGCGCCGACCCCGGGGGCCACCCTCTCACGGGCGCGGCTCCGCGTAGTGCTCGACTACATCGAGGCGCATCTTTCCGAAACCATCCGTCTCGACGATCTGGCGTGCGTGGCCGGCCATGCGCCCTCCCATTTCCGCGCCTTGTTCCGGCAGACCGTCCATCGTTCCGTGCATCGCTACGTCATCGAACGCCGTGTGCGCCGCGCCGCCACCCTGCTGGAGCGCGGCGGCGCATCGATCGCCGAGGCGGCGCTGGAGAGCGGCTTCTGTCATCAGAGCCACCTGGCTCGACATATGCGGCGGATCATGGGGCGCAGCCCGGGCGACCTACGGCGCGAATCCGAAGCTGGTCGCCAGGACTGAAGGCGACAGGCGGGCGGGCAACGTCTCGGCCAATCAGGATCGTCGGCGAATCAAGATCATCGGCGAACCAAGATCATCGGAGCGTGCGCGCGATCGTCGGATCGTGAGCGACACGCCGCCGCCGCTTCGACATCGTCATCCCCGTCTCGCGAGCCTGAAGGCGAGATGAAGGGAGTGACCAACCATGAGACCAGTCCGTTTTAGCCTCGCGAGCGCCGCCTTGGGGAGCCTTGCGCTCGCCGCGTGCGGCGCGCTCGCCGCGCCCAGCCATGCCACCCTCGCGCCCAGCGACATGACCCCGACGTTCGCCGTCATGCCCGCCCCGGCGATCGGCGAGGGGGCCTTGGACGCCCAGGCGGCCAGCGGCCAGACCGTTCCCTTCTGGCGCGGAAAGGAGACCTCGCCGCTGCATCCGCACCACTTCGCCACCACCATGGTCGGCGCGAGCCCGTTCGCTCACCCGCCGCGGAGCACCACCGTGCCGGTGGTGGTGATCGTCGCCCGGGTGCGCTTTTCCGACGGCACGGTGTTCGACCCGACCCAGCCCAGCGCCTGCGATCCCGTCGCCCCGGTGACCCGGTTCCTCAACTCGCCGCTCTTCCAGGCGACGCCGTTCACCTCCAACGGCGTCGACGTGAGCACCGGGGTTAAGGGCGGGACTCAGCTCGTCTCCGCCTTCCAGCGCGCCAATTATTGGTCGGCGGTGCAGGGCAGTCAGTATGGCGTCGAGCTTCGGCCGGCCGGCCGACCGGTGGTCGTCGATATCGACGCGCCGCGCGGTCAGCAGGTGGTCAGCGTCTTGGCTCAATGCCCGACCGGAAGCGTCTCCGTGCCCTTCGGCCTGATCAACCTCGCCTCGTTCCAGACGATCACTGAAAATCTCCTCGGCCGGTACGTCAAGCCGAAACAGCTCGGCGTCATCCTGACCTATGACATAGCCTGGAAGCAGCGCGGCTGCTGCATCATCGGCTTCCACGGCGCGGCGCCGGTCTCCGCCGGCACGCAGACCTACGCCGGCGCGACCTGGCCCGATCCGGGGATCTTCAAGTCGCCGCAGGGGCTCGCCGACATCTACGCCTGGGCGCATGAGCTGGCCGAGTGGGTCGACGATCCGTTCTACCAGGCCAACGTCGTCGGCGGCGGTGAGAACGACGAGACCCCGCCCTGGGGCCACGTCAACCAGGTGACCAATTGCCAGAGCGACCTCGAAGTCGGCGATCCGCTGAACGGCGCCGGCGTTTTCGAGGTGCAAGGTCAGGGTGGTTTCCTCTACCACTACCAGGACCTCGCCTTCCACGACTGGTTCTATCGCAATCCATCGAGTGGAACAGGCGGCCTGTTCTCATTCCAAGGGATCTTCACCACCGACGCGGGGCCGCGCTGCACGCCTTCGGGCCAGCAGGGTTGATCGTGACGGGAGCGGCGCGGCGCGCCGCTCCCACCGCGCCGCTGGTCACCGATGCCCGATGGGCGCACCTTCTTCGACCGGACGCACGCCAAGCACGAACCGCGAAATGACAGGGGTTTCATGAGCCCGAATTAAGGTGCGGCGGGGCTCGAGCCCGCCTAGCCTTACCCGATCGTCAAGGTTGTGAACGAGGCTGGTCATGCGCAAGATTCTGGGGTCCGCGTTGGCGTTGGCGGCGTCGGCGGCGGGCGGGGCGTCGGCGGCGCCGAGCGTCGAGATCCGGCATGCCGCGGCGCGGGTGGTCGTCTATCCCGAGGCGCGCGACGATGTCAGCGTGGTGGTGCGACAAGCGAACTCGCGCCTGCCGATCACCCTCAGCCGGTTCGGCGACAAGCTGGTGGCCGATGGCGGCCTCGGCTGGCGGATCGGCTCATGCCACCAGCGCTTCGGCCGACGCAGCGTCGGCGTGTTCGGAGTGGGCGAGGTGCCTTACGATCAGTTGCCGATGATCGAGGTCCACACCCCTCTGGACGCGAAAGTCGCCGCCGGGCCGGCGGTTTTCGGGGTGATCAATCGTTCTCGCACGCTCGATTTCGCCAATTCCGGGTGCGGGGACTGGACCATAGCCAATGTCGCCGGCCACGCGCGGATCAACCAGTCCGGATCGGGGGACAGCCGCGTCGGGTCGGTCGCCGCCGCCGACATCAATGTCGCCGGCTCGGGAAATGTGCATCTGCAGGCGATCGGCGGTGGCCTGAACGCCAGCACCGCCGGATCGGGCGACATCGGGGCCGCCAGCATCGCCGGCGTCCTGAACGCGCGGGTGGCCGGTTCCGGCGACGTCAGGGTGGCGGGCGGCCGCGCGCCGGCGGTCAACGCGCGCATCGCCGGTTCGGGAGACGTGACCTTCGGCGGTGTCGCCGGCCAGGTGGACGCCTCCATCGCCGGCTCCGGCGACGTGCGGGTCGCCGCGGTGAGCGGCCCGGTGAGCAAGCGGGTGGTCGGCTCCGGCGAGGTGATCGTCGGCCGCTGACCCCAGCCGTCGACGGGCGCGTCGACGGGGGCGTTGACGAAAGCGCGGGTTGCGCCTATCTCGCGCGCTCTTTCGACGGCCGACTGGGTCGGTTCCGGTCGAACCGGAGGGCTCCCGCACTTGGAGCGAACCTCCGCCGTAGCGGACGATGGTCGGCGCCGAGCCTTTCGCGAGACAGCGGAGGGGCCTCGGCGTCGCTTTCGTGTTTGGCCCGGCCCCGACGTGATCCGGCCGCCTGATCGCTCGCCAGGGACTTCGGTCGAACACACGCATGCCTACCGTCAACCAGCTGATCCGCAAGCCGCGCACTCCCAAGGTGGTGCGCAACAAGGCGCCAGCGCTCAAGGGCTCGCCGCAACGCCGCGGCGTATGCACCCGCGTCTACACGGTGACGCCGAAGAAGCCGAACTCGGCGCTGCGCAAGGTGGCCAAGGTGCGTCTGACCTCCGGCATCGAGGCGGTGTGCTACATTCCGGGCGAGGGCCACAACCTGCAGGAGCACTCGGTGGTGCTGATCCGCGGCGGCCGCGTGAAGGACCTGCCCGGCGTGCGCTATCACATCTTGCGCGGCGTGCTCGACACTCAAGGGGTCAAGGACCGCAAGCAGCGCCGCTCGCTCTACGGCGCCAAGCGTCCCAAGTAAGGATAAGGCTCACCATGTCCCGCCGCCGCCGCGCCGAGAAGCGCGATGTCCTGCCCGATCCCAAGTTCGGCGACATCGTGCTGACCAAGTTCATGAATTACGTGATGCACGAGGGCAAGAAGGCCGTCGCCGAGAACATCATGTATGGGGCCTTCGACATCGTCGAGGGCAAGCGGCGGGATCTGGGCCCGCTGGAGACGTTCCACGCGGCGCTGGAGAATGTCTCGCCGGCCGTCGAGGTGCGCTCGCGCCGGGTGGGCGGGGCGACCTATCAGGTGCCGGTGGAAGTCCGCCCCGAGCGCCGCCAGGCGCTGGCGATCCGCTGGCTCGTCACCGCGGCGCGCAAGCGCGGCGAAAAGACCATGACGGAGAAGCTGGCCGGGGAGTTGCTCGACGCCTCCAGCAACCGCGGCACCGCGGTGAAAAAGCGCGAGGACACCCACAAGATGGCCGAGGCCAACCGCGCCTTCTCCCACTACCGCTGGTAAGCGCCGCCTAAAGACTTTCTCGACCCGACCTCACGAACAACCCCGCGCGCCGGCGCGGGACGACGCGCGCGCCGCGACGCCCCGCCAGCCCAGGCCTCGGTACAACCGCCAAGACCCGCCATGCCCCGCACCACCCCGATCCACGACTACCGCAATTTCGGCATCATGGCGCACATCGACGCCGGCAAGACGACGACGACCGAGCGCATCCTCTACTACACCGGCAAGAGCCATAAGATCGGCGAGGTCCACGACGGCGCCGCGACCATGGACTGGATGGAGCAGGAGCAGGAGCGCGGCATCACCATCACCTCGGCCGCCACCACGGCCATGTGGAACGGCAAGCGGCTGAACATCATCGACACGCCCGGGCACGTCGATTTCACCATCGAGGTGGAACGCTCGCTGCGGGTGCTGGATGGCTGCGTCGCGGTGCTGGACGGCAACCAGGGCGTCGAGCCGCAGACCGAGACGGTGTGGCGTCAGGCCGACCGCTACGACGTGCCGCGCATCGTCTTCGTCAACAAGATGGACAAGATCGGCGCCGACTTCGAAAAGTGCGTCGAATCGATCCGCGACCGGCTGGGCGTCAAGGCGGTGCCGATCCAGCTGCCGATCGGCGCGGAGAGCACCTTCAAGGGCGTGATCGATCTGATCCGCATGAAGGCGGTTGTCTGGGAAAGCGAGGGGCTGGGCGCCAACTATCACGACGCGGAAATCCCCGGCGATCTGAAGGCGGCGGCCGACGAGGCGCGCCATTTTCTGGTCGAGAACGCCGTCGAACTCGATGACGAGGCGATGGAAAGCTATCTCAATGGCGAGGAGCC
Organism: uncultured Alphaproteobacteria bacterium; assembly: GCA_963752245.1. Lineage (GTDB taxonomy): Bacteria > Pseudomonadota > Alphaproteobacteria > Caulobacterales > Caulobacteraceae > Acaudatibacter. The sequence goes on along the minus strand of CAVVXO010000004.1, from coordinate 535,250 downwards.
GGACGCCGCGACCCTGCACAAGTGTCTGCGCAAGGCGGTGCTGACCGGCGCCTTCTATCCCGTCCTGTGCGGCTCGGCCTTCAAGAACAAGGGCGTCCAGCCTCTGCTCGACGCGGTCGTGGAGTACCTGCCCTCGCCGGTGGACATTCCGCCGACCCCGGGGCTCGACTACAAGACCGAGGAGCCGGTGACCCGCCGGGCGGCCGACGACGAGCCGCTGTCGGTGCTGGCGTTCAAGATCATGGACGACCCGTTCGTTGGATCGCTGACCTTTTGCCGCATCTATTCGGGAAAGCTCGAAAGCGGCATGGGCCTCTTGAACACCTCCCGCGAGCGCAAGGAGCGGGTCGGGCGGATGCTCTTGATGCACTCGAACAACCGCGAGGACATCAAGGAGGCGTTCGCCGGCGACATCGTCGCCCTGGCCGGCCTGAAGGACACCCGCACCGGCGATACCCTGTGCGAGCCGAACAAGTCGCCGATCCTGCTCGACAAGATGGATTTCCCCGAGCCGGTCATCGAGATCGCCATCGAGCCGAAATCGAAAGCCGACCAGGAAAAGCTTGGCGTCGCGTTGCAGAAGCTCGCCGCCGAGGACCCGACCTTCCGCGTATCCACGGATCAGGAAAGTGGCCAGACCATCCTGAAAGGGATGGGCGAACTACACCTCGACATCAAAGTCGACATTCTGAAACGCACCTACAAGGTCGAGGCCAACATCGGCCAACCGCAGGTCGCCTACCGCGAGACGCTCGGGCGCAAGGCCGAGATCAACTACACGCACAAGAAACAGACCGGCGGTTCGGGCCAGTTCGCCGAGGTCAAGATCGTGTTCGAGCCGAACGAGCCGGGCGGCGGCTATCAGTTCGAAAGCAAGGTCGTCGGCGGCTCGGTGCCAAAGGAATATGTGCCGGGCGTCGAAAAAGGCCTGGCTTCGGCGAAAGATAGCGGCCTGTTGGCCGGCTTCCCAGTGATCGACTTCAAGGCGACGTTGATCGACGGCAAGTATCACGACGTCGACTCGAGCGTGCTGGCCTTCGAGATCGCGGCGCGGTCGGCCTTCCGCGAGCTGCGCGAGCGCGCCTCGCCGAAGCTGCTCGAGCCGATCATGAAGGTGGAAGTGACGACGCCGGAGGATTATGTGGGCGACGTGATCGGCGATCTGAACTCGCGTCGCGGCATGATCCAGGGCACCGACCAGCGCGGCAATGCCCAGGTGATCATCGCCATGGTGCCGCTCGCCAACATGTTCGGGTATGTGAACACGCTACGATCGATGTCGCAGGGTCGTGCCAATTTCCACATGGACTACGACCATTACGAGCCGGTGCCGCAACACGTCGCCGATGAAGTGGTGAAGAAGTACGCGTGATCGCTTAGGTTAGGGGCGGGGCGGCTCGCGAGCGCCGCCGCGCCGGTTTCCATCAACCCGTTGAAACAGGAGAGGCCCCCAGCTCGGGGCCGGAGCTCAAAGAGAGAGACATGGCCAAGGCTAAGTTCGAACGTAACAAGCCGCACTGCAACATCGGCACCATCGGTCACGTCGACCACGGCAAGACGACGCTCACCGCGGCGATCACCATGGTCCTGGCAAAATCCGGCGGGGCGGTGGCGAAGGCCTACGCCGACATCGACGCCGCGCCGGAGGAGAAGGCCCGCGGCATCACCATCAACACCGCGCACGTGGAATACGAGACGGCCAAGCGCCACTATGCCCACGTCGACTGCCCCGGCCACGCCGACTATGTGAAGAACATGATCACCGGCGCGGCGCAGATGGACGGCGCCATCCTGGTGGTCTCGGCGGCCGACGGCCCGATGCCGCAGACCCGCGAACACATCCTGCTCGCCCGCCAGGTCGGCGTGCCGGCGCTGGTGGTTTTCATGAACAAGGTCGATCTGGTCGACGACGAGGAGCTGCTCGAGCTCGTGGAGATGGAAGTGCGCGAATTGCTCTCCAGCTACGAGTTCCCCGGCGACGACATCCCGATCGTCAAGGGCTCGGCGGTCGCCGCGGTCGAGGGCAAGAACCCCGAGATCGGCGAGAGCAAGGTGCTGGAACTGATGGCGGCGGTCGACGACTACATCCCGCAGCCGGAGCGTCCGGTCGACCTGCCGTTCATGATGGCGATCGAGGACGTGTTCTCGATTTCCGGCCGCGGCACCGTAGTCACCGGCCGGATCGATCGCGGCGTCGTCAAGGTCGGCGAGGAAGTCGAGATTGTCGGCATCCGTCCGACCCAGAAGACTGTCTGCACCGGGGTGGAGATGTTCCGCAAGCTGCTGGACCAGGGTCAGGCCGGCGACAACGTGGGCGTGCTGCTGCGCGGCACCAAGCGCGAGGACGTGGAGCGCGGCCAGGTGGTCTGCAAGCCCGGCAGCATCACCCCGCACACCAAGTTTGTCGCCGAGACCTACATCCTCACCAAGGAGGAGGGCGGCCGCCACACGCCGTTCTTCACCAACTATCGGCCGCAGTTCTACTTCCGCACCACAGACGTCACCGGCGTGATCAGCCTCAAGGAAGGCGTGGAAATGATCATGCCCGGCGACAATACCGAGCTGAACGTCGAGCTGATCACGCCGATCGCCATGGAGGAGAAGCTGCGCTTCGCCATTCGCGAGGGCGGCCGCACCGTGGGCTCGGGTGTGGTCACCAAGATCGTCGAGTAAACTCCGCCTTCGCCCGGGGGGAGGGCAGGGGCCCATCGCACGAGCGATGGGAGGGTGAGCGGGTTGCTTGCAGGCCAGCATCCCCTCACCTCCCCACGCCTGGCGGGTGCGGGCCCCTCGCTCTTTCCATCGGAGAGGGAGAGAGAAGACGGCGGGCGCGGATTGTGCTAGGAGACCGCCGCCGGCGCTAGGAGTGTAGCTCAGCTGGTAGAGCATCGGTCTCCAAAACCGAGGGTCGTGGGTTCGAGTCCCCCCACTCCTGCCAACCGGCGGTCCGCTCGAGAATGAAGGATAGGAAGGCCGGATGGCCAAGGATCAAGGCATGACGCAGGCGCGAGCGCGGCCGCGGCCGATGGCGGCGCGACCCGCCGGGCGTCCACCCCTCGCCGCTCCGGCCGCGAGCCCACCGGTCGTCAAGCCGCCGTTCAACCCGATCCGCTTTCTCTCCGAAGTGCGGGCCGAGGCGCGCAAGGTCACCTGGACGAGCTGGAAAGAGACCTGGATCACCTCGGTCATGGTGGGAATCATGGTGGTGCTGACGGCCTTTTTCTTCTTTGCCGTGGACTCGGTTCTCGGATTCGCGATCAGCGCGGTGCTCAAGTTCGTGAACGCCGGCTAGAAAGCGCTCGAGGTCACGTAAAACAAATGAACGAACAGATCGCCGTTTCGGAGCGCCCGCCCAGCCATCCGAACCATAAGTGGTACATCGTCCACGCCTACTCTAACTTTGAGAAAAAGGTCGCTGAAAGCATCCGCGAGCAGGCCCACAGTCACGGGCTGGACGAGAGTTTTTCCGAAATTCTGGTGCCGACCGAGGACGTGGTGGAAATCCGCCGAGGAAGAAAGTTCAATTCGGAGCGAAAATTCTATCCGGGCTACGTGCTAGTGCGGATGAATCTCACCGACGAAGCGTATCACCTGGTCAAGAACACGCCGAAGGTAACCGGCTTTCTCGGCTCCGGCTCGCGGCCGATGCCGGTGCCCGAGCGCGATATCGCTCGCATCATCGGCGCCATCGAGGAGGGGGTCGAGCGCCCGAAGCCGACCATCACCTTCGAGATCGGCGAGTCGGTGCGGGTCACCGATGGCCCGTTCGCCAGCTTCAACGGCTCGGTGGAGCAGGTCGACGAAGATCGCGGTCGCCTGACCGTCACCGTCTCCATTTTCGGCCGCGCCACGCCGGTGGAGCTGGAATACACCCAGGTGGAGAAGAACAACTGAGGCGCGGGCCGGTCCGCAACGGACGGGCCGACGTGGTCCATCGATGAAACCCGTGGGAGAGGCGCCACCTCGCACCACGGCCAGACCGGCCCTGTCGGGTCGATGAGAGGAGAACATGGCGAAGAAGATACTTGGCTACATCAAGCTGCAGGTGCCCGCTGGCTCGGCGACGCCTTCGCCGCCGATCGGGCCGGCGCTCGGCCAGCGCGGCGTCAACATCATGAGCTTCTGCAAGGAGTTCAACGCCCGCACCGAGTCGCAGCCCAAGGGCACGCCCCTGCCGACGGTGATCACCGTCTATCAGGACAAGAGCTTCACCTTCGCGACCAAGACGCCGCCGGCCAGCCACTTCCTCAAGCAGGCGCTCGGTCTCAAATCCGGATCCAAGGCGCCGGGACGCGATAGCGCCGGCACGGTGACCAGAGCCCAGCTGCGCGAGATCGCCACGGCGAAGATGAAGGATCTCAACGCCACCGACATAGAGGCGGCGGCGAGGATCATCGAGGGCTCGGCCAAGGCCATGGGCCTGGCCGTGGTGGAGGGCTGATCGTCATGGCCAAGCACGGAAAGCGCTTCGAGGCTCGGACCGGCGATCGTCATGTCGTCCATCCGCTCGCCGCGGCGGTGAAGCTGGTCAAGGAAAACGCCACCGCCAAGTTCGACGAAAGCGTCGAGATCGCGGTCAACCTGGGCGTCGATCCACGCCACGCCGACCAGCAGGTGCGCGGCGTCGTCGCCCTGCCGTCCGGAACGGGGCGCGAGGTGCGCGTCGCCGTGATCGCCAAGGACGCCCGGGCCGAGGAGGCGCGCGCCGCCGGAGCCGAGATTGTCGGCGCCGAGGATCTGGTCGAGCGAATCCAGGGCGGCTTCATGGAGTTCGACCGGGTGATCGCCTCGCCGGACATGATGGCCCTGGTCGGGCGGCTGGGGAAGATCCTCGGCCCGCGCGGCCTGATGCCGAACCCGCGGGTCGGCACGGTTACGCCGAACGTCGGCCAGGCGGTCAAGGACGCCAAGGGCGGCTCGATCGAGTTCCGCACCGAGAAGACCGGCATCATCCACGCCGGCATCGGTAAGGCGAGCTTCACCGACGAGGCGATCGCCGCCAATGTCAGCGCGATGATGCAGGCGCTCAACCGCGCCAAGCCGAGCGGCGCCAAGGGAACCTATGTGAAGGGCATCAGCCTCTCCTCGACCATGGGCCCCGGCATCAAGGTCGATCCGGCGAGCGTGGCGGGGGTTTAGAGGGCGGATGCCAAACCCCTCCCGTTCATGGGAAGGGTAGGCTCGCGCGCAACGCCAGCGGGTGGGGAACTGTGGTGAAAGGCGCCAACGCGCGCGTTTCGCGCGCGCTCTCGCCTAGCAGTCTATCCGGGGCCGCGGCTTCCAGCTGGTCTGCACGCCGTGGGCCCGGAATTTGGAAAAAGAATTTTTTTGGTTGACATTTAGAGGGCTATGTCCATAATTGCGATCCTCAACAAGGAGGACCTGCGCGAATGTCCACGATCGAAATCCGTTTGGATGCGCTGACCCGCGCTGCGCGTCGGCTGGTAGCGGATTATACGCGAGAGGCGAACGGGGATAGCTTGCTTGCTGTAAACCGGGCTCTTCACGAAGCCGCTCTCGCCAGGGGAGGCGACCTAGTTCAGCAGGACCCGGTGCGGCCGGAATGGGTGAGTAAGAGTACATATCGAAACCCTCGTCGCGTCATTAGTCGGGACAACGAGGCCGCGGTTCCGATAGATATATTGCGCGGCTGGGCCGAAAAGCCATATTTGAATGTTCACAAGATTATTGCTACGGCTTTGGACGTCATTCCCGCTAGGCGAGATGAGCTCGTTGCCGCTTTGGATCGCGCCAATGTCTCAAGAAATTCTTATGGTGCGGTGGGAAGCCTTATGACCAATAAGGGTAACGCTTATGGACGCGTTTTTATTCAGTCAGACGGTCTAATCGACCTTCACCCAGACGTCAAGGATCACGTCCATTCGTATACCTGGACGAACTGACGGGCGAGTCGCAGTCTGAACCCGCCGCTCGCCCTCTCCACCCCTTACGGGTCGCCGTCTCCTAGTGCGGTGGAGAATTGGGCGATGCTGCTTCGAAGAGTCGGCGGAGCGGCCGCCGGCGCTTGTTCCCTGGTCGGGAACGTTGTAGCCTCTTCGAATGCGGCTCATCGCCAGCAGCACTCTGGCGGCTTTCGGCGCCGCGAACCCGCAGGCGGCTCCGTCGTTGGCTCACTGGCGCAAGGTCGTGAAGGAGGCGAGGTGGACCAGCATGGCGGACGCGCAGGCGACGTTCTCAAAGTCCAAGGCGATCAATGCGGAGCGTCTGCGCTTCGAAATCGCCGGCGGCGCCTTTCGTCTCATCTGCGCGATCGATTTTCGCCGACAGATCGTGTTCGTCAAATTTCTCGGCAGTCATGCCGAATACGACACCATCGACGCGGCGTCCGTGGCCCGGTTCTAGGAGATCGAGATGGACATTCGACCCATTCGCACGAACGAGGATCACAGGGCGGCGCTGCGTGAGATCGATCGCTTGTGGGGCTCGCCCGAGGGTTCGGTCGACGGCGATACGTTGGAAGTATTGGTGGCTCTGGTTGAGCAATTCGAAGCGGTCCACTTTCCGACTCCGGGGGCGGACCCGATCGGCGTGGTGCGCTTCGTCATGGATCAGAACGACTACACGCAGGCCGACCTTGCCGCTCTCCTGGGTTCGCGTTCCCGAGCGTCGGAATTGCTTGGCGGCAAGCGGGACCTGACTTTGGATCAGATCCGCCGGTTGAGCGCGGCTTGGCGCATCCCGGCCGGAGCGCTCATTGGCGATCTGGCGATGGCCTGATGGCTTGGGCGGATCGCCTGAGCTTTTGGTGATTGCGCCGCGCCGACGACAAAATTCCATTGGGCGACAAGATCGCCGCCCAGCTACATCGACGAGGCAATCGTTGCGATATGAACGGGTTGTCGAGGGTCAGCCGGCCTTCGAACACCCGCCCGTGTTGGATGTCCTCGGTGTAGAGGGTGTCGCAACGCGCCGAGCGAGATGGCATGGGCGTGAATCGCTGCGTCCAGCGCGGTCGGCTCGCCGCAGAAGACGCCAAAGGCTTTCAGCGCCTCGGCGATGTCCGGCCAAGGCATGGCGAAATTGCGTCGGGCGAGGGCGACGAATTCGTTCAAAACCTGCACGCCCACGACGCCGCCACGCCCCAGCAGCCGCTCCGCCATTTCCGTACGGGCGTCGGCGTCGCAGACGGCGGCTCAGAACATTGGTGTCGAAGAAGAGCTTACCGCTCATGAGCCTCGTCGCGGTCGAACCAGAAGCCGGGCGGCAACGGCCGGCTCAGGCGTCGGAGGGTGGCGAGAGCCTTGGCCCGGCCGCGATCGCCCTCGACATCGAAGGCCCGCTCGCCCGCCACGCGAATGTCGATATGATCGCCGTCCTTCAGGGATAGCGCCTCCACCACGGCGGCGGCCAAAGCGCACGGCCAGGCTGTTGCCCCATCTGGAAACCTGCATCGCGACCTCCAAGATATACGTACGCAGTGGATATCATCAGGGATCGAACTGGACGTCGGCAATGGGCTTGCCGCCATGGCGACGTCCACCCGCCGACGCGACGCTTGCGCGGCCGTCTAGCCGTCGCTACGCTTTCGGCTAGACGGAGGCCGCATGCCCTTTCATGTTCGAGATCAGGAGACAACGACGCTCGTCCGGGAGCTGGCGCGCAAGCGCGGATGCGGCTTGACCGAGGCCGTGAAACAGGCGGTGTCCAACGAATTACGTCGCGCGGACGACGAAATCCCATTGCGTGACAAGATCGCCGCCCTGCGAGCCGAGGTGATGGCCTGCCCGGCCACGGGCCTCGCGGCGGACAAGGCCTTCTACGACTGGCTCGGCGACGAGGAAGACGAATGATCTTCGTCGATGCTTCGGCGATCGTGGCGATGTTGACCGAAGAAGACGAAGGCGACGCCCTGGCGGTCACGCTCTCCCGCTATTCCGAGCGATCGACGTCCGCGCTCGCGATCGTCGAGGTGGCGCTGGCCCTTACTCGCAAGAAGGACCTTGAAATCGAAACCGCCAGAGCGATCGTGACACGGTTTCTTCAGGTGTCCCGGATCGACGTGACGCCGCTGGACGAGACCCATGGCGCGGCGGCGCTCGACGCCTTCGACCGCTTCGGCAAGGGCCGTCATCTCGCTAGGCTCAACCTGGGCGACTGCTTCGCCTACGCCTGCGCGCGAACCGGCGGCGGACGCCTGCTGTTCAAGGGCGACGATTTCGCCAAGACCGATATCGAGGCCGCCTGAAGAGCGGCGATCTCCATGGAAGTCCGCCATGCATGAGTGATGGCGACGCGCCAGAGGGGGAGGCTTGCTTGGGCATTTTGTCTGCTCATCGACGCCGAACCGCGTTTGGGGCTATGAACGCGGTGAAAGGGACTCCGTGAGCGCCGCCTACGAAACCGATGTCGTCGCCTGGGCGAGCGAGCAGGCCGCGCTGCTGCGCGCGGGCAAGCTCGACGCCTTGGACATCGAGCATATCGCCGACGAGGTCGAGGACGTGGGCAAGAGCGAAAAGCGCGAACTGGCGAGCCGCATGGCGGTGCTGCTGGCGCATCTGCTGAAGTGGCGGGTTCAGGGCGCTATCCGCAGCGTCAGTTGGCGGGTGACGATAAACGTGCAGCGCAAGGCCATTGCCGCGCATCTCGAGGATGTCCCGAGCCTGAAGGCGACGCTGCGCGAGCCGCGCTGGCTCGCCGGGGCCTGGGGGGACGCGGTCGACCTCGCGACGCGCGAGACCGGCCTCGCCGCCTTCCCGGAATCCTGCCCCTGGTCGGTCGAGCAGATCCTCGATCCGGACTATCTGCCGGATTGATCCGGCGGCCGGGCTCGGGTCACGGGGTTGATCTGGCGCGCGGCTTGGCTTAGACGCCGCTCGCTGGCGCGGCAGAGTCCCGCGCCGTTCCTGTCCGAGAACCGCGGGCCCGCGAGGGCTTAAACGTCACCGCCGCGGGGAGACCAGGGAAGCCAGGCGCCTCTCGCTCCCGCCAATCGCGGCGCGGGGCCGCGCGGGCTTCCGCTCCAGGCTTCCGTCTCGCGTCAGCTGTGTTGGACCGGATGGAGAGCCGCCGATGGAACGCGCCAAGAAGGCGGAATTGATCGAGGCGTTGAAGGGCGTCTTCGCCGGTTCGGCGACCGTGGTCGTCACCCACTACCTCGGCCTCACGGTCAAGCAGCTCGAGGATCTGCGCGGGCGTTTGCGCAAGGAAGGCGCCGCCTTCAAGGTGGTGAAGAACCGCTTGGCGCAAAAGGCGCTGAACGGCGCCGGCGAGAGCGCCGGGGCCCTGTTCAAGGGGCCGGTCGGCATCGCCTACGGCCCCGATCCGGTCAGCGCCGCCAAGGTCGCGGCCCAGTATGCCAAGGACAACGACAAGTTCGTCATTGTGGGCGCGATGATGGGCGCGCAGGTGCTGGACGCCGCCGCCGTCGAGGCGCTGGCCAAGCTGCCCTCTCTGGATGAACTGCGCGGCCGGATCGTCGGCCTGCTCAAGGCCCCGCCGACCCGCATCGCCGGCGTGCTCCAGGCGCCCGCCGGCCAGCTGGCGCGGGTGCTGAACGCCCATGCCGTCAAGGACGCCGCCTAGCCAACCCGACGTTTTTCTCCACCTCGACCCCCTTCAGAGACTCTCAACGAAAGGCCCCCGCCATGTCCAAGCTCGACAAGATCGTCGACGAACTCTCCGCCTTGACCGTCCTCGAGGCCGCCGAACTCTCCAAACTGTTGGAAGAGAAGTGGGGCGTCTCGGCCGCCGCGCCTGTCGCCATGGCGGCCGGCGCCCCAGCCGCCGCCGGTCCGGCCGAGGCGGTCGAAGAGCAGACCGAGTTCACGGTCGTGCTCACCGGCGCCGGCGACAAGAAAATCAACGTGATCAAGGAGGTCCGCGCCGTTCGTCCCGACCTCGGCCTGAAAGAGGCCAAGGACCTGGTCGAAGGCGCGCCGCAGAGCGTCAAGGAGAACATCTCCAAGCAGGAGGCGGCAGACATCAAGGCAAAGCTGGAGGCCGCCGGCGCCAGCGTCGAGGTCAAATAGCGACCGTCGGCGCGGCCCGCCGCCCGATCGCGGGCGGCGCCAGGCCAGGTTCTTGCAAGAGGCCTCTTCCCTTTTCGGGACGCAGGCCTTAGATACACGGTTCCTCACACCTCCCGAGAGAGATCGTGTGCGCGCGTCGGCGTTTGGCCGGGGCGCGCTCGCGTTGTCAGACAGCCCCGAGGCGCGGTCCGCCGCCCTTGAGACCAGCGCGAAGGGGCTCCCGCGCCGACGAGGCGGCGCGGGTTTTCCGGCGTCCGGCGGACGACCGGCCGGCTATGCTTCGTCGCGACAGGCGGGGCCCCGGCGGTCTTCCGGCTCGAGGGCGGGCGCGTGGATGGCAACTCAGGCGACCGGCCCAGCGCGCGCCGGCGCCGCAAGACATGGGATTTAAGTCGAAATGGCGATCAGCCTCGTGAACGGCGCTCGTTCGAACTCCGACTCCAGCTTCACCGGCCGCAAGCGGATCCGCAAGTCGTTCGGGCGCATTCCGGAGGCGGTGCGGATGCCAAACCTCATCGAGGTGCAGCGCTCCAGTTACGAGCAGTTCCTGCAACGGGAGGTCCGTCCGGGGCAGCGGCGCGTCGAGGGGATCGAGGCGGTGTTCCGCTCCGTCTTTCCAATCAAGGACTTCAACGAAAAGGCGATGCTCGAATACGTCTCGTACGAATTCGAGCCGCCGAAGTACGACGTCGAGGAGTGCATTCAGCGCGACATGACCTATGCCGCGCCCTTGAAGGTCAAGCTGCGGCTGATCGTCTGGGAAATCGACGAGGAGACGCAGGCCCGTTCGGTCAAGGACATCAAGGAACAGGATGTCTACATGGGCGATATTCCGCTCATGACCGACAAGGGCACCTTCGTGGTCAACGGCACCGAGCGGGTGATCGTCTCGCAGATGCACCGCTCGCCGGGCGTATTCTTCGATCACGACAAGGGGAAGACCCATTCGTCGGGCAAGCTGCTGTTTGCCGCGCGGGTCATTCCCTATCGTGGCTCGTGGCTCGACTTTGAATTCGACGCTAAGGACCTCGTCTATTGCCGCATCGATCGACGGCGCAAGCTGCACGCCACCACCTTTCTTTACGCCATGGGAATGGACGGCGAGGAGATTCTGACGACATTCTACGATGTCGTCTCCTTCACCCGCCACGAGGGGCCGGACGGCGTCTCCGATGGCTGGACGACGCCCTACAAGGCTGATCGCTGGCGCGGCGTGAAGCCGGAGACCCCGCTCATCGACGCCGACACCGGCGAGGAGGTCGCGCCCGCCGGGGTGAAGGTTTCGGCGCGCCAGGCCAAGCGGCTCGCCGACAACGGCCTCAAGACCCTCCTTCTGCCGCCGGAGGCGCTCGCTGGCCGTTTCCTTGCCCGGGATGAGGTCAATCCCAACACCGGCGAAATCTATGCCGAAGCCGGCGACGAGCTGGACGCCGCGATGATCGCGTCGTTGGAGCAGAAGGGCTTCGCGACCATCGATGTTCTCGACATCGATAATGTCACCGTCGGCCCTTACATGCGCAACACCTTGCGCGCCGACAAGAGCGCCTTGCGCGAGGACGCGCTGTTTGAGATCTACAAGGTCATGCGGCCGGGCGAACCGCCGACGATTGAGACGGCGGACGTGATGTTCAAGAACCTGTTCTTCGATTCGGACCGCTACGATCTTTCGGCGGTCGGCCGCGTAAAGATGAATATGCGGCTTGGGATCGAGACCTCCGACGAGGAGCGAGTTCTTCGCAAGGACGACGTTCTCGAGGTGCTGAAGGTGCTCGTCGGTCTACGCGATGGCCGCGGCGAAATCGACGATATCGACAATCTCGGCAACCGGCGCGTCCGCTCGGTCGGCGAGTTGCTGGAAAACCAGTATCGCATCGGGCTTCTGCGCATGGACCGGGCGATCAAGGAGCGCATGTCGAGCGTGGATATCGACACGGTCATGCCGCATGACCTGATCAACGCCAAACCGGCGGCGGCGGCGGTGCGCGAGTTTTTCGGCTCCTCGCAGCTGTCGCAATTCATGGACCAGACCAACCCGTTGTCGGAGATCACCCACAAGCGGCGTCTGTCGGCCTTGGGTCCGGGCGGCCTGACCCGTGAGCGGGCCGGTTTCGAGGTGCGCGACGTGCACCCGACGCACTACGGCCGCATCTGTCCGATCGAAACGCCCGAGGGCCCGAACATCGGCTTGATCAACTCGCTGGCGACCCATGCCGTCGTCAACAAGTACGGCTTCATCGAAAGCCCTTACCGCAGGGTAAAGAACGGCAAGATCACCGAAGAGGTGGTCTACATGTCGGCGATGGAGGAGGCCAAGCACGTCATCGCCCAGGCCAACATCGCGCTGAAGGATGGCGAGATCGTCGAGGACCTGGTTCCGGGCCGGGTGAATGGCGAGCCGAGCCTGCTCGCCAAGGATCAGGTCGATCTCATGGACGTCAGTCCCAAGCAGGTCGTCTCGGTCGCCGCCGCCCTGATTCCCTTCCTCGAGAACGACGACGCCAACCGGGCGCTGATGGGTTCGAACATGCAGCGCCAGGCGGTGCCGCTGATCCAGTCGGACGCGCCGCTGGTCGGCACCGGCATGGAGGACGTGGTCGCCCGCGACTCCGGCGCCGTGGTCGTCGCCCGGCGACCGGGCGTCGTCGAGCAGATCGACGGCACCCGCATCGTCATCCGCGCCACCGAGGAGACCGACCCGACCAAGCCGGGGGTCGATATCTACCGGCTCGCCAAGTTCCAGCGCTCGAACCAGAACACCTGTATCAACCAGCGGCCGCTGGTGCGGGTCGGCGACAAGGTGGTCGCCGGCGACATCATCGCCGACGGCCCTTCGACGGACCTCGGCGAGCTGGCGCTCGGCCGAAACGCGCTGGTCGCCTTCATGCCTTGGAACGGCTACAACTTCGAGGACTCGATCCTCATCTCCGAACGGATCGTCCGCGACGACGTCTTCACCTCGATCCACATCGAGGAATTCGAGGTGATGGCGCGCGACACCAAGCTCGGCCCGGAGGACATCACCCGCGACATCCCGAACGTCGGCGAGGAAGCGCTGCGCAACCTCGACGAGGCCGGCATCGTGGCGATCGGCGCCGAGGTGCTGCCGGGTGACATTCTGGTCGGCAAGGTGACGCCCAAGGGCGAGAGCCCGATGACGCCGGAAGAGAAGCTGTTGCGCGCCATCTTCGGCGAGAAGGCGTCCGATGTCCGCGACACCTCGCTGCGCCTGCCGCCGGGCGTCGCCGGCACGGTTGTCGAGGTGCGCGTCTTCAACCGCCACGGCGTCGACAAGGACGAGCGGGCCATGGCGATCGAGCGGGCCGAGATCGATCGGCTCGGCAAGGACCGCGACGACGAGTTCGCCATCCTCAACCGCAACATGACCGCGCGCCTGCGCGAGCTCCTGGTCGGCCGCGCGGCGGTCTCCGGCCCTCGCGGCTTCAGCCGCGGCGAGATCACCGCCGAGCGGCTCGACAGCCTCTCGCCCGGCCTGTGGTGGCAGATCGCGCTCGATGACGAGAAGGCGATGGGCGAGCTGGAGGCCATGCGCCGCCTGTTCGACGACGCGCGCAAGAGTCTCGACCGTCGCTTCGAGGACAAGGTCGACAAGCTGCAGCGCGGCGACGAGCTGCCGCCCGGCGTGATGAAGATGGTCAAGGTGTTCGTCGCGGTTAAGCGCAAGCTGCAGCCCGGCGACAAGATGGCCGGCCGCCATGGCAACAAGGGGGTCATCTCCAAGATCCTGCCCATGGAGGACATGCCGCACCTCGAGGACGGCACCCCCGTCGACGTGGTGCTCAACCCTCTGGGCGTGCCGTCGCGGATGAACGTCGGCCAGATCTTCGAGACCCACCTCGGCTGGGCCTGCGCCGGATTCGGCCGTCAGATCGGCGAACTGCTCGACGCCTGGCGGCGCGGGGGACAGAAGGCGGCGCTGCTCGACCGGCTGAAGACGATCTACGGCGAGCATCAGGCGCTGCCGAGCGACGACGGCGAACTGGCCGAGTTGGCCGGCAACCTCGCCAAGGGCGTGCCGATCGCCACCCCGGTTTTCGACGGCGCCCACATCGCCGACATCGAGAACCTGCTGGAAGAGGCGGGGCTCGAGCGCTCCGGCCAGGTGACGCTCTACGACGGCCAGTCGGGCGAGGCGTTCAAGCGACCGGTGACCGTCGGCTACATCTACATGCTGAAGCTGCACCACCTCGTCGACGACAAGATCCACGCCCGCTCGATCGGCCCCTACAGCCTCGTCACCCAGCAGCCTCTGGGCGGCAAGGCGCAGTTCGGCGGCCAGCGTTTCGGCGAGATGGAGGTCTGGGCTCTGGAGGCTTACGGCGCCGCCTACACCCTGCAGGAGATGCTGACGGTGAAGTCCGACGACGTCGCCGGGCGGACCAAGGTCTACGAATTGATCGTCCGCGGCGACGACAGCTTCGAGGCCGGCATTCCCGAGAGCTTCAACGTGCTCGTCAAGGAGATGCGCTCGCTGGGCCTCAACGTCGAGCTGGAGAACAGTTGAGGATGGCCGTCGGTACCGCCGGCTTTCAGCCGGCAGAGCCTCCCGGCTGCACCGAAGCCGCGCCATGCCGGCTGGAAGCCGGCGGTACGGCTAAGACCCATCAGTCTTCATTCATGATTTCGAACTGGATAGCCGCATGAACCAGGAACTGCTCAACATCTTCAATCAGGCGCCGGTCGCCCCGACGTTCGATCAGATCCGCATCTCGCTCTCCAGCCCGGAGAAGATCCGCTCCTGGTCGTTCGGCGAGATCAAGAAGCCCGAGACGATCAACTACCGCACCTTCAAGCCGGAGCGGGACGGGCTGTTCTGCGCGCGCATCTTCGGTCCGACCAAGGACTACGAGTGCCTGTGCGGCAAGTACAAGCGGATGAAGTACAAGGGGATCATCTGCGAGAAATGCGGCGTCGAGGTCACCCTGGCGCGGGTCCGCCGCGAGCGCATGGGTCACATCGAGCTCGCCTCGCCGGTCGCCCACATCTGGTTCCTGAAGTCGCTGCCGAGCCGCATCTCCATGGTGCTCGACATGCCGCTGAAGGACGTCGAGCGGGTTCTCTATTTTGAATACTACATCGTCACCGAACCAGGCCTCACCGACCTCAAGCAGAACCAGCTGCTGAGCGAGGAGGAGTGCGGCCGCTTCCAGGACGACTACGGCGAGGACAGTTTCACCGTCGAGATCGGGGCCGAGGCGATCCAGGGCTTGCTAAAGGCGCTCGATCTCAACGCCGAAACCGAGAAGCTGCGCGAGGAGCTGCGCACCGCCACCTCGGAGATCAAGCTCAAGAAGGCGTCCAAGCGGCTCAAGCTGCTGGAGGCGTTCATGGAGAGCGGCAACAAACCGGAATGGATGATCATGACCGTCATCCCGGTGATTCCGCCGGAGCTGCGTCCGCTGGTGCCGCTGGACGGCGGCCGCTTCGCCACCTCGGACCTGAACGACCTCTATCGTCGGGTGATCAACCGCAACAACCGCCTGAAGCGGCTGATCGAGCTGCGCGCGCCCGACATCATCGTGCGCAACGAAAAGCGCATGTTGCAGGAGGCGGTCGACGCCCTGTTCGACAACGGCCGCCGCGGCCGGGTGATCACCGGCGCCAACAAGCGGCCGCTGAAGTCTCTCGCCGACATGCTGAAAGGCAAGCAAGGCCGGTTCCGCCAAAACCTGCTCGGCAAACGGGTCGACTACTCGGGTCGTTCGGTGATCGTCGTGGGGCCCGAACTGAAGCTGCACGAGTGCGGCCTGCCCAAGAAAATGGCGCTGGAGCTGTTCAAGCCGTTCATCTACGCGCGGCTGGACGCCAAGGGCCTCTCCGGCACCGTCAAGCAATCCAAACGCATGGTCGAGCGCGAGCAGCCGCATGTGTGGGACATCCTCGAGGAGGTGATCCGCGAGCACCCGGTGCTGCTCAATCGCGCGCCGACCCTGCACCGCCTCGGCATCCAGGCGTTCGAGCCCAAGCTGATCGAGGGCAAGGCGATCCAGCTGCATCCGCTGGTGTGCACCGCCTTCAACGCCGACTTCGACGGCGACCAGATGGCCGTGCACGTCCCCCTGTCGCTGGAGGCTCAACTCGAGGCGCGGGTGCTGATGATGAGCACCAACAACATCCTCTCGCCGGCCAACGGCAAGCCGATCATCGTGCCGTCGCAGGATATCGTGCTTGGCCTCTACTACATCTCCCAAGCCAAGGACGGCGAGCCTGGGGAGGGCAAGGCGTTCGCCGACTTCGGCGAGATCGAGGCGGCGCTGAGCGCCGGCGCGGTCACCCTGCACAGCAAGATCCGCGCCCGCTTCGCCGAGATGAACGAGGACGGGCAGATCGTCAGCCGGCTGATCGACACCACGCCGGGGCGGATGAAGGTGGCGGCCCTGCTGCCGCGGCACCCGGCGATCGGCCATCGCCTGGTCGACAAGAGCCTGACCAAGAAGGAGATCGGCAACCTGATCGACGCCGTCTATCGCCACTGCGGCCAGAAGGCGACGGTGGTGTTCGCCGACCAGATCATGGGTCTGGGCTTCCGCGAGGCGGCCAAGGCGGGCATCTCGTTCGGCAAGGACGACATCATCATCCCCGAGCGCAAGCACTCGATCGTCGAGACCACGCGCAAGCTGGTTGAAGAATACGAGCAGCAATACGCCGACGGTCTGATCACCAAGGGCGAGAAGTACAACAAGGTCGTGGACGCCTGGTCGCAGGCCACCGACCGCGTTTCCGACGAGATGATGGCCGAGATTTCCACCAGTCAGAAGGACGCGGCGGGCCGCGACTTCGAAATCAACTCGGTGTGGATGATGGCCAACTCCGGCGCCCGCGGCTCGCAGGCGCAGATGAAGCAGCTGGGCGGCATGCGCGGCTTGATGGCCAAGCCGTCCGGCGAGATCATCGAGACGCCGATCATCTCGAATTTCAAGGAAGGCCTCACCGTTCAGGAGTACTTCAACTCCACTCACGGCGCGCGCAAGGGGCTCGCCGACACGGCGCTGAAGACGGCCAACTCAGGCTATCTCACCCGGCGACTGGTCGACGTGGCGCAGGACTGCATCATCACCGAAGAGGATTGCGGCTCGACGCGGGGCATCACCTTGCGCACCGTGCACGAGGGCGGAGACGTGCAGGTCTCGGTCGCCCAGCGGGTGCTCGGCCGTTTCGCCGCCGAGGCGGTGCGCGCCCCTGGCGGCGAGGAGATCGTCGTCCCGGCGGACGCCTACCTGGACGAGGATCGGATCGAGGCGATCGAGCGCGCCGGCGTGCAGCAGGTCAAGGTCCGCTCGGTGCTGACCTGCGAATCCAAGGTGGGCGTCTGCGGCGCCTGTTACGGCCGCGACCTGGCGCGCGGCACCCCGGTGAACATCGGCGAGGCGGTCGGCGTGATCGCCGCCCAGTCGATCGGCGAGCCGGGCACCCAGCTCACCATGCGCACCTTCCACATCGGCGGCGCCGTCCAAGTGGCGGAGCAGTCGTTCTTCGAGGCGGCCAACGACGGCGTCTTGCGGCTGTCGCCAGGCCTCACCGTCGTCGCCGACGACGGCGATCTGGTGGTCATGAGCCGCAGCATCACAGCCTCGGTCGAGGTCGACGGCGTCGCGCGCGAATCCTACAAGCCGCCGTTCGGCGCGCGGCTGAAGCTCAAGGATGGCGAGGCGATCCGCCGCGGCCAGCGCTTCGCCGAATGGGACCCGTACACCACGCCGATCATCACCGAGGTCGGCGGTCGCGCCAAGCTCGAGGACCTGATCGAAGGCACCTCCGTGCGCGAGGAGGCGGACGAAGCGACCGGCATCTCGAACCGCGTGGTGATCGACTGGCGCGGCGTGTCCAAGGCCGCCGACCTCCGACCCGCGATCTCGGTGGTCGACGACGAGGGCGAACCGCTGCGGCTGTCGAACGGTGGTCAAGCCCGCTACCTGGTGCCGGTTGGCGCCATTCTGTCGGTCGCCGACGGCTCGGAAGTGCGGCCTGGCGAGGCGCTGGCGCGCCTGCCGACCGAGAGCGCCAAGTCGCGCGACATCACCGGCGGCCTGCCGCGGGTCGCCGAGTTGTTCGAGGCCCGCCGGCCGAAGGATTGCGCGGTCATCGCCGAAATGGATGGCCGCGTCGAGTTTGGTCGCGACTACAAGAACAAGCGACGGATCAAGATCGTTCCGGAAGACGGCGAGCCGGTCGAGTTCCTCATCCCCAAGGCCAAGCATATCGCCATTCACGATGGCGACATGATCCGCAAGGGCGATTACATTATCGACGGCAACCCAGATCCACACGATATCCTGCGGATTCTGGGGATCGAGGCTCTGGCGGAGTTCCTAGTGGCCGAGATCCAGGAGGTCTATCGCCTGCAAGGCGTGCCGATCAACGACAAGCACATCGAGACGATCGTCCGCCAGATGTTGCAGAAGGTCGAGATCCTCGAGCCTGGCGACACCGGCCTGCTGAAAGGCGACCACCTCGACAAGCTCGAGGTCGAGGAGGAGAATGCCAAGGCCATCGCCCGCGAGGGCCGCCCGGCGATCACCGCGCCAGTGCTGCTCGGCATCACCAAGGCGTCGTTGCAGACCCGCAGCTTCATCTCCGCCGCCTCCTTCCAGGAGACGACGCGGGTGCTCACCGAAGCCGCGGTGGTCGGCAAGCGCGACACGCTCGAGGGCCTCAAGGAAAACGTCATCGTCGGCCGACTGATCCCGGCCGGCAGCGGCGCGGCGTTGCGCGGCTTGCAGCGCATCGCCGCCCATCGCGACGAGCTTCTCTCCGCGAGACACGAGCAGCCGGTGGTCATGGAACCGCTGCCCGCCGGCATCGGCGAAGCCGCCGAGGCGGAGCGGGTAGGGGCGTAAATGGCGGCGCTGGCGGCGACCGGCTGAGCGGCCGCTAGGCGCTGAAGCGAAATACCGGACCGTCCCAGTGGGGCGGAACGCTCGTCAAGCACTCGACCGGCTTCGCCGCCCGGGCGAGCCGGATGACGCCTCCCCAAAAAGGCAGCGCCGCCGCGTTGCGCCGCGCCACGGCCACTTCCCAGATTCCGGGAAAGCGGCTGAAGATACGGTGCGCCGCGGCCCGGCCCAGGCCGGACCGGCGGTGTTTCCGGACGATGAAGAATTCGGCCATGTTGTGGTCCACCGGACGACCGCTCGGCGACAGGCGGTTCAGCAGGGCGAAGCCGACCGGGCGGCCCGCCTGCCGGAACAGCAGGGGAATGCGATCCGCATCGCGCCAATAGTCTTCGAGATGCGGGTAGGGGGCGAAGCGGCCGTCCACCTCCAGTTCGCCGCGCGCTTCGCCAGACCACAGCTCGGAGAAATCGTGAATGTAGAGCTGCATCAGATTGGCGATGGTCGCCGCCTCGTCCGCCACCGCCACGGCGATATCGATGTCGGCCGCCGAACTCACGCCGCTTCGAGCACCGCGGCGATGCCCTGGCCGCCGCCGATGCACATGGTTTCAAGGCCCAGCCGCCCACCGCGGCGCTTCAACTCGCGGAGCAAGGTCGCCAGAATGCGCCCGCCGGTGGCGCCGATCGGGTGTCCGAGCGAGATGCCGGAACCGTTGACGTTCAGTCGCTCGAGCCGTTCGTCGTTCTCGCTCCAGCCCCAGCCCTTCAGCACCGCAAGCACCTGCGGCGCGAACGCCTCGTTCAGCTCGACGAGATCGATGTCGGCCCAGCCGAGCCCCGTGCGAGCGAATAGTCGCTCGACCGCTGGGACCGGACCGATGCCCATGCGCGATGGTTCGCAGCCGGCCGCCGCCCAGCCGACCAGATAGCCCATCGGCTCAAGGTTCAGCTTCGCGAGGCAATCCTCGGCGACCACCAGGCAGGCGGCGGCCGCGTCATTCTGCTGGCTGGCGTTGCCGGCGGTGACGACGCCGCCCGGCTCCAACGGCTTCAGCGTCGCCAGCGACTGGGCGGTGACGTCGCCGCGCACCCCCTCGTCGCGATCGACGATGACCGGCTCGCCGCGCTTCCTCGGCACGGCGACTGGCGCGAGTTCGTCCGTGAACTTGCCGCCGGCCCAGGCGGCGGCGGCGCGCTGATGGCTGCCGGCGGCATAGGCGTCGCACGCCTCGCGGGTGATCTCATAGTCGCGCGCCAGGTTGTCGGCGGTCTCGATCATCCCGCTGATGACGCCGAATCGTTGGATCGGCTGGCTCATCACCCGGCCGCGCGCCAGGCGGTCATGCAGGGTCACCGAGCCGGCGCGAGCCCCACCGCGCATGTCGAGGGTGTAGTATTCGGCGTTGCTCATGCTCTCGACGCCGCCGGCGACAACCACGTCGGCCGCGCCGGTGGCGATCATCATCGCCGCGTCGATCACAGCCTGCAGGCCGCTGCCGCAGCGGCGGTCGAGCTGATATCCGGGGATCTCGATCGGCAGGCCGGCGGCCAGGGCCGACCAGCGGGCAATGCACGGCGCCTCGCCATTGCCGTAGCCCTGGGCGAAGATCACCTCTTCGATCCGCATCGGATCGATGCCGGTGCGCTCGACCAGGGCGCGCAGGATCGTCGCGCCGAGCTCGCCGGCCGTCACTGGCGCCAGAGCGCCCAGGAACTTGCCGACCGCGGTGCGGATCGGCGAGACGATTGCGGCGCGACGCATGGCAAGGCGCTCCTGCGCGATGAGTGAGCCTCGATCGCGCGCTTGCGTCGCGAGGCGGATGATCTAGAGCGCTGGGCCGCCGCTTCCAACCGGAGGCGTACGGGCGGCTAGCTCAGCTGGTCAGAGCGCCTGGTTTACACCCAGGAGGTCGGGGGTTCGAACCCCTCGCCGCCCACCAAACAAAGCTCGAGGACGGGCGCTCTAGTCCACGGGGTGTCCGGCTTGCCGCAGAAGCGCGGCGCTTTCCCCCCACAGACGCGCGCAGGCGTCGGCGTCGCGCGCCAACAGCGAGGGTTCAGCCGAGGTCAGCGCCTTGTCGCGAACCGAAAAGTAGGCGCCGCGGGCCGCGCCGTAGACAGGCGCGGTGATCAGGTCGGCGAGAGCGCGGCCAGAGATCGCCGGCGTGCTGACGAAGGCTCCGCGCATGACGAGGGGCATGATGCGCCGGAACACGAAACCGAGCGGGGCCGGATAAGCGCGCGCCAGCCCGGTGCCCGGCGTGAAGCCGGGATCGAAGGCCATCACGGCCACGTCCGGTCGAGCCTCGGCGAGGCGGACGGCCAGTTCGCGGCTGGTCATGAGATTGGCGAGCTTGGAGCTGGAATAGGCGCGACGGCCGGCGAAGCTCGGCCTGGCCGCCGCCTCGGCGCTCGTGTTGGCGCGCGCCAGGCGACCGGCGTCGGCGTCGAGCGGCGGCGGCATGCCGGTCTTCAGCGCCGGGTCGTGCGTGCCGCTCGAGGTGAGGATCACCCGCGCATTCGGCCCGAGGCGGCGGAGGAGCCGAACGATCAACAGGAAATGGGCGAGGTGATTGGCGGCGAAGGTCAGCTCGAATCCCTGGGCGCTGGTTTCCCTCCGGAGGGTCTGAAGGCCGGCGTTCAGCACGAGAGCGGTGATGGCCTCCGACCTCGCCGCTTCGGCGAACCTTTCGACACTGGCGAGATCGGCGAGATCGAGGGGGAGGAGGCGGGCGCGCTCGCACAGGTCCGTCGGGGCGTTTTCGGGCCGGCGAGCGCCGACCGCCAGCGCCGCGCCCATTTCGATCATTCGTCGGGCGGCGACGAGCCCGATGCCGGAGGTCGCGCCGGTCATGATGATCGTCATGACGCGGGGTCCATCGGAGGTCCGGGCCGCACCATCGCGGCGAGCCGCTCGCCGATGATCGCCTCGGCCTCCCGCACGATGCGCCAGATCAGCGCGCCGCACGATGGGATATCGTCGATCAGGCCTTGCACCTGGCCGGCCGACCAGACGCCGTGATCCGGATCGCCGGTCTCGTAGACGACCTTCCCCCTGGCTCCGGCAACCAGCTCGCGCACCTCTTCGAACGTGGCGCCGCCGCGCTCGAGCTCGATCACCTGCTGGCTGATCGCGTTCTTGGCCACCCGCGCGGTGTTGCGCAGGGTGCGGAAGATGAGATCGGTAGCGCGTTCGTCGTTGGCGACCATCTGCTCCTTGATCTTCTGGTGAATGGGCGATTCCACTGTCGCCATGAAGCGTGTGCCCATGTTGATTCCGTCGGCGCCCAGCGCCAGGGCGGCGACCAGGCCACGCGCATCGCCGAAACCACCCGAGGCGATCATCGGAATGCGCACCTTCGCCGCCGCCGCCGGGATCAGGACTAGGCCGGGGACGTCGTCCTCGCCGGGGTGGCCGGCGCACTCGAAGCCATCGATCGAGATGGCGTCGGCGCCCATGCGCTCCGCCGAGACGGCGTGACGCACCGAGGTGCACTTGTGGATCACCTTGACGCCATGGGCGTGGAAATCGTCGATGTGCTCCTGCGGCTTGTAGCCGGCAGTCTCGACGATCTTGATCCCGGCCTCGATGATCGCGGCGCGGTATTCGGCGTAGGGCGGCGGCTTGATCGCCGGCAGTATGGTGAGGTTGACGCCGAACGGCTTGTCCGTCCAGTCGCGACAGCGGGCGATCTCCTTGGCGAGATCCTCGGGCGTCGGTTGGGTCAGGGCGGTGATGAAGCCGAGCGCGCCGGCGTTGGCCACCGCCTGCACCAGGCTGGCGCGCCCGACCCATTGCATGCCGCCCTGGGCGATCGGGTGCTCAACGCCGAAAAGTTCGGTGAACCGCGTGGCGATCATGAATCGTCTCCCTTGCAGCGGTGGCCGTAAGGGGCTCCCGCCGCGTCAAGCAACCGCGCGCGCTACGCCGCGTAAATCCGCAGCAGGTTGCGCAGATATTCCTCGATGCCGAAGCGACGCAGCGCCTGCTCGCGCGAGGCGACCCGCGCGCGCGCCATCCACGCCGCATCACCCAGGCAGGCGAGGCAGGCGGCGGCGAGGCGCTCGGGATCGGCGTCGGCGACCCCGCGGCCGCTCACCTCGGCTTCAAAGGTCTCGCCGGCCCCGCCGACATCGGCGGTGATCACCGGCACGCCGGCCAGTTGCGCCTCGATCAACGAATTGGGCAGGCCCTCGACCCGCGAGGTGAGCATGAAGAGGTCGAGGCAGGCGAGATAGTCGGCGACATTGCGCACCTGGCCGGGAAAGACAAAGCGGCCGGTCAGACCGAGGGCGGCGACCTGTTCGCGCGCCGGTTCCCAAAGCGCGCCGCCGCCGACCATCAAGAAGCTGGCGTCGGGGCGGGCCGCCGCGACGCGAGCCGCCGCCTCGATCCATAGTCGTGGCCGCTTCACCGGATCGAAGCGGAACACCGTGCCGATGATCGGCCCGTCGGCCGGCAAGCCCAGACGCTCCTTGAGCGCTTCGCGAGGCTCGGCCGGCGCATCCAGCTCGGTGAAGCCGTTGTAGAGCCGCTGGAACTTGTCGGTGCGCTCGACGCCCCACCAGTCGGCGTAGTCGTCGGCGGCGGCGTCGGCGACGAACAGCAGCCGGATCTCCGGCCGTTCAAGCAGCCGGCGGTAACAGGCGGGATACGAGCGGATGAGATTGCGATCGCTGGATAGATTGATCGCCCGCATGTGATGGAAGTGAACGAAGATGCGTGGACAGCCTGCGAGGAGGCCGGCGAAGGCGGCGATGGTCCCGGGAAGGTCATTCCACGCGTGGATGACCCTGGGCCGCTCCTCGACGATCAGGCGGTAGGCGGCCCAGACGCGGCGCGCGAGGCCGACCGGCAACAGGGAGATCGGAAACGCCGGCTCGCCGATCGCCTCCAACACCGCGATACGCTCCGGCTCCTCGCCGGCGTCGGGCGCGAAGAAGGCGGTCGGCTCGCCAGACTGGAAGTTGAGCAGCGCCATCCTGACCTCGTCGAACAGGCCCGAGGCGCGCACGGCGCGGAAGCTGTTGGCGAAGATGCGCTCCATTCCGCCGGCCGACAGGGACGTGCCGAGCATCAAGAGGCGGTTGGCCGGTTCGTAGGCCATCCGCGCCGGCAGCACCTCGTCGACGAGATAGTCGAAGGCGATCTCCGGCGTGCCGACCACGTCATAGAGGCGCGAATAGGCCAGGGACCCCGGCAGGTTCGCCAAGGGGCCGAGGCTCGCGCGCGCCACCTCGCCGCCGCCGACGTAGTCGAAGACGCGATTGACGGCCTCGAAGCGCCAGGGCGCGCCGACCTCGACGCCGGCTTGGCGCGCGCGCAACAGGATCGGCGCGTCACGGCCCCAGCGATCTTCGCCGAGCGCCAGGTCCGCCGCTTCGCGCAGCGCCTGCATCTTGTAGCGCGCCGTCTCGGCCGGCGCCTCATAGGCCGCGAGGTAGTGCTTCAGCGCTTCGACCGCGTTGCCGGTGTCGCGGTAGAAACGGCCGAGCCAGAGCTGGCTGTAAGGCGCGCGCTTGGCGAGTTCGAAATAACGGCGGTGAGCGCGGTACAGCGCCGCCGCGCGCCGCTCGGCGAGCGGTTCGGGCGGGACCATGCGATTGAGGGTGATGGCGACCCGATAGCCGAGCTGGACCGTGCGCAACTCGCGGTCCAGCCATCGCTCGATCAGAGCGAGCGCCGCGGCGGCGTCCTGGTGGGAGGCGAGATAGCGGAGCTCGAAGTCAGCGAACCGCTCGTCGTCGGGAAAGCGCGCCGCCATGCCACGCGTGAGGGCGAGTCCGCCGGGCGGATAACCCTCGCGGCTGACAAAATCCAGCAACTCGATCGCGGCGGCGGCGCCCGCTTCGTCATCGGCGGGTGCGCAGGCGGCGACGACGCCGCCGGGGTCGGCCGCCAGCCAGCTCAACAGATCGGCCCGTTCCGCCTCTTGCGGCGGACGTCCGGCCGCCAGGGCGGCGGCCAGGCGCGTCCTCGCGTCTTGGGGCGCTTCGTCAGCCGTCACGAGAGACTCCCGCCGCCGGGTGGGCGGCCCCAGGTCGCGATCGCCTGGGCAAAGGCTTGGCCGGCGGGGTGCTGTTCGACGAAGCGCCGTAGATTTTTCTCCGGCGGATCGGCGAGCCGCGCCAGCAGGCGTTCGGCCCTGGCCACCTGCTCGGCGAGCTTGGGGTCGGCGGCGAGCCCCGCCAGGTGGTCGGCCAGCGCGACCAGGCTGGCGTGCGCGCCCAGTCCGGCATAGGCGCGCGCCAGCAGCGGCGCGGTCTCCTCGAGATGCGCGGTGAAGGCGCTCGACAGCAGCAAGGCGCGCACCGCCTCGCGATAGAGGTGCAGCCGGATCAGTTCGCGTCCGCCCTCGAGACTTGGCGAGCGTTCATGCGCTCGGCGACGATGAGCGAAGTAGCGCTTCCTCGCTTCGCGAATGGGGTCGTTGCGCGCCCGCAGCAGGCCGATGAACGCCGGCGGCGAGCCCATTTCCGCAAAGCCCAGGTAGAAGTATTCCGCCATATCCAGCAGGCCGGCGTTGAGCGCCGCCTCGGCCCCGCACACCGAGGCCAGGGCGCGATAGTCCGCCTCGCGGGTGGCTTCGAACCAGAGATCGGCGGCCTTCGACCACTCGGCGCAGACCGTGGCGCAGATCGCGTCGGTGAGCGGCGCCCGCAGATTGAGCCAGATCGGATCGATCGCGACCGCCACGAAGTTTCCGCTTTCTGGTGCGCGCCGCTACAGACCGGTGCGGTGTAGCCCCAAACGGCCAGGACGACACCCATGCGGCGACAGAATGACGATGGTCGGCCCGGCGGCGCGACTCCCGCCGTTCTCGTGACCGGCGGCGCCGGCTACATCGGCGCCCACGCCGTCCTGGCGCTCAGGGATGCCGGTCGTCGGGTGGTCGTGCTCGACAATCTATCGACTGGGTTTCGTTGGGCGGTTCCGCGCGAGGTCGACTTCGCGATCGGCGACATCGCCGACGCGGCGCTGGTCGATCGTCTCATCGCCGAGCACGGCGTGGACGCGATCCTTCACTTCGCGGGGTCGGTGGTGGTGCCGGAGTCGATCGCCGACCCGCTGAGATATTACCGCAACAACACCGCCGCCAGCCGCTCCCTGATCGAGAGCGCCGTGATCGGCGGCGTCGAGCGCTTCATTTTTTCCTCCACCGCGGCGGTCTACGGCGCTCCCGCGGCGGCAAGTGTCGACGAGACCGCAGCGACCGCGCCGATTCATCCGTATGGCCGCTCGAAGCTGATGACCGAGATGATGCTGGCGGATGTGGCGGCGGCTCATGGCATGAAGGTGGGCGTGCTGCGCTACTTCAACGTCGCCGGCGCCGATCCACACGGCCGCGCCGGCCAGTCGACCAGGGGCGCCACTCACCTCATCAAGGTCGCGGTGGAGGCGGCGTGCGGCAAGCGTGAGGCGGTGACGGTTTTCGGCGACGATTTCCAGACGCCGGATGGCACCGGCGTGCGCGACTACATTCACGTCAGCGACCTCGCCGAGGCGCATGTGGCGGCGCTCGCGGCGCTGGAGGTCGCCGGCGGCGAAAGCTTCACGCTCAATTGCGGCTATGGCCGGGGCTTTTCGGTGCTGGCGGTGCTCGACGCGGTGGAGCGCGCCGCCGGCGTCGCGATCGTTCGCGAAATGGGACCGCGCCGGCCAGGCGATCCCGCCGCCCTGATCGCCGATAATCGCCGCATTCGCGAGCGTCTCGCCTGGCGACCGCGGCGAGCCGATCTCGACGTCATCGTCGCCGACGCCCTCCGCTGGGAGCGCCTCCTGGAGAGCAGGCAAGGTCTGCCGCCGGAGCGGAACTGAGGCGGGCTCACCACGGCCCGAGCGCCCGCCACCGGCCCTCCAGAAGGCCCACGGCATTGGCCGCCTCGTCGCGTAGCCGCGCCTCCCATTCGGCATTCACCAGGCTGCACTGTCGGACGAGTTCCGGCGGACCCTTGCCGGGCACCGGCGGCGCCGAGACGCCGCAGAACCCGGCGACAGCGCAGCACACCTCGGCCGGCGAGGCGTCGAGATCCTCATACCAGACCCGCAGCGGCGCCACGCCCGCGTCGCTGAAAAAGGCTTCCCAGAGAGCGTTCACCTCGATGAGCCGCTGGGTGGCGCCGAGAACGGCGCGCGGGTCGTAGGTCGGGGCGCCGGCGTCGCCGTGGGCGACCACCGAACGCCAGGCGCCCGTGTGTTGGGCGAGCACATGCGAGATCGCCTGCCGCACGATGTTGCGTCGCCGCAGATGGACGAAACGCCATTTGGAGAGGTGGCGCGGAAATTCGCCGGCCAAGTAGGGAACGGCGAGCAAGTCGATGGCGCCCTTGACCGCGAAGCCGCCGCGATAGGCGAAGCGCCGCACCAGCGCCGCCACCTGGTCTTCCAGCCGCTCGCCGGTCCGCTCGAGGAGGGCGCGCAGCCGGCGTGAGTGGAAGTATTCCCCGGCGCGCAGGCCCCGGCCGCGCAGTTGCTGGCAAAGATGATTGCTGCCGGTGCGGGCCGACGCGGCGATGATCAGCTTCAGCTCGAGATCGGCGAAGGGATTTATCGCAAAGGCGGTGTCGGTGACCTCGGCCCAGCTCTTTCCCACCGCGGCGATGCGGTCGAGATAGGCGCTCATGAGCGCGAAGGCGCCAACGAATTTATCGCCTGCAAGAGCGCCTGGTCAGAGACCGGCCGCGCGAGAAAGTCGCGCAGCAGGCTAACCGTGGGCCGGCTCGCGCCGAAGCGCAGCAGCCCACGGGAGACGAAGCCATACCACCTCGGGTTGCCGCCATCGAAGACGCCGATCGACTCCGCGATGCGGCGCCGAAGATCGGCGGTGAGCACCGCTCCGAGGCCGTAATTGATCATGTAGCCGGGCGTGTCGACCAGCTGCACGCGCAACGCCCACCAGGAAAGTTCGGGGTGCGGACGGATATTCAGGTAACGAGCGGTGATCTCCGTCCAGACCCGATTGGGATCGGCGGTCGGCTGGCGCAGCAGGCGGATCTCGAACAGAGACCAGGCGAGATCGAGGATGACATTGGCGAGAAGGGCGCGCTTGCCGGCGGCCGGCTCGATCGCCTGGCCAAGATAGCGCCTTTGCCACGCGGGGCTGACCACCGCCCAGCTGGTCACGTCGGCGAAGGCCTCGATGAAAAGATCGTCGCCGAGGTCGAAGAAGGCTGGCCGGGTCCGCACCGCGAGCATGTGCGCCACGTGGCCATCCTCGTGAACGATCTCGTTCAGGGCGAAGAGGCCCCCCTCCTCGACGTTGCCCGACACCCGCGCCAACGCGGGGCGCCAGCCAGCCGGGGTCCGCCGGCCGATGCGGACGAAGTCGGCGTAAGCCAGCGGCGCCTTTCCCGGTCGGGCGGCGAGGTCGTGGATCGCGCCGTCGTGGGCCAGATCGAGGCCAAGGTCGCGGTAGTAGGCGAAGGACAGAGGCGTGATGCGCGCCGCCGGGATCAGCGGATCGAGCGAACGGACCGGCGTGGCGTAGTGGCTCCAGTAGTCCCACGGCTCGATCGGCTCGCCTGGATTGACGGCGCGCCAGCGCTCCAGCGCGGCCGTGAGCCAGCTCTCCGCGTCGGCCGAACACAGGCCGAGGGTGCGGGCCGCCGCCGCCAGGGGCGAGGCATGCTGGGCGTCCTGCTCGGCGGCGGCGAGCCGGATGAGCCGTCGATAGGGACTGGAGGGGCCGTCCGCCGCGTTGATCGATCGCCAGAGCGGCGCCAGGGCGTCGAAAAGGGCTTTGCGCCGCTCGGCGTCCGGCAGTCGCTGCAGCAGTTCGAGCGCCGTCGCACGAGCGATCGAGCGATGCTCGAAGGCGATGTGGTCGCCCAGGCTCTCGAAGCAGCCGTAGAGCGCCGCCGACAGAGCGACGCGGCCAATGCGCGGGTTTCCAGCTCTGGCGCAGCGGGCCGCCGACTGAGTGGCGCTCGTGGTGGCCGGCGCGTCCGGCGGATTGGCGAGGTTGACCCGCATGCGGGCCAGTGCGCGCGTGTCCTCGGCGGAGAGCCGCTGACGGGCGGCGATGGCGAGATCGCGCTTGGCCCTGGCCGTGAGCGCCGGCAGGCGGGCGCGCCAGGCCGCCAGATCTCGGCCATCCAGGCTCGCCAGGGCGCCAGAGGCGAGGGTGGAAACCGCATAGGTCGCGTCCAGCCAATCGGCGTAGGCGCTTTCGGCGGCGGCCAAGGGCTGGGCCATGACCGACCCGCCGCAAGCGGCGAGCGATGCCGCCAGAAGCACTGCGGTGACGACCGGGCGTCTCATCGAGGGTAGTCGAAGGCGGCGAAGTCCTCGGCATAGATCTCGCCCGCCAGGGCTCGCTCCGCCGGACCTAGCAAGGTCGCAAGGCGGTCCGCGGCGCCGGTCGCCCTCCCGGGCCTTTGCGGTGGAATACTAAGGCCGGGCGTCCGCAGCCGCGCGATCGCGCCGCGCAAGTCGTCTTCAAACGTCTCGTGCCGGATCACCGCGTCAAAGGCGATCGCGCCGCCGCCGGTGAGGTCCACGAGACGGCGGCAGTGGATGTCGCGGGCCAGCGGCGGCGTCTCGGCGACATAGGTCAGGAAACCGAGGAGGCTCATGTCGCCGCGCGACTGCATCACGGTGCGCAAGCGGCTGCCGTTAGGCCGCGCCACCTTGGCGAGATAGCAAGAGACGATCCGCTCGTATGGGTCGCGCACCGAGGTGAGGCGGAACACCTCCGGCGACTCCAGCAGATCGCGGCGCTCGTCGACGGAGATGCGGCTCCAGCGCGGCTCGCGTCGCAGCCACCAATCGTGGATGTTCTCGATCGCCGCCTCGTGGTCCGCGGCTTCAGGATCAAGTCCGGCGGCCGCGGCCAAGACCGTCTTGATCGTCGTGCATCCCGTCTTGGGACAAGAGACGTAGAGCGCTCGCCGGTCGGGCGTGAAGATCAGCAGCTGATCCATCGCCGGGTGGCCGCGCTGGGCGAAGTTCATCCGCCTGGCCGGGTTTCGCCGAGCAGCCGCTTGGCGCTGGCCACCGCCGCCATGTTGCGGCGGGGGCGCAGACGCTCGGCACAATAGATGGCCCGCAATTCGCCATAGGCGCGATCGAGATCATCGTTGACCACCAGCCAGTCGTATTCGCACCAGTGAGCGATCTCGGCCGCGGCGCCGGCAAGACGCCGTTCGATGACCGCGGCGTCGTCCTGAGCCCGGCGTTTCAGCCGCTCCGCCAGTTCGTCGAGGCTCGGCGGAAGGATGAACACCCGCGTGGTGTCGGCCGGCGCGGCGGCGGCGATCGCGGCGGCGCCCTGCCAGTCGACGTCGAACAGGACATCCTCGCCCGCCCGCAACCGCGCCTCCACCGCCGCGCGTGGGGTCCCGTACCAGTGACCGTGCACGTCCGCGGATTCGAGGAAGGCTTCGGCGGCCGCCATGGCCGTGAAGACCCTCCGCGAGACGAAGTGGTATTCGCGACCGTCCTTCTCACCGGGCCGAGGCGCCCTCGTCGTGACGGAAATGGAGAGCGCCAGATCAGGATGGTCGGCGATCAGGCGGCGGCAAAGCGTCGTCTTGCCCGCGCCGGATGGGCTGGAAACGACGAACATCAGTCCGCGACGCTTGGCTGGCGGCTTGCTCATCCGGCCGTCGCCGCCCGAGCGGACGAGGTCCGCGCCGCCTCGATGTGCCGCCAGCGGGCGACGTTGGCGAGATGCTCCGCCCAGCTGGCGGCGAAGCTGTGTCCGCCGGAGCCGTTGGCGACGAAGTAGAGCGCGTCGGTCCTGGCGGGGTGAAGCACCGCCGCGATCGCGGCTCGTCCTGGATTGGCGATCGGGCCGGGGGGCAGGCCGGCATTGCGGTAGGTGTTGTAGGGGCTCGAACTCGCCAGCTCGCTCTGGCTCAAGCCGTGGCCAAGCGGCGCGCCGCCGGCGATCGCATAGATCGTCGTGGGGTCGGCCTCCAGCCGCATGCCAAGGCGCAGTCGATTGAGGTAAAGCCCGGC
The DNA here is from genome assembly GCA_963752245.1 of uncultured Alphaproteobacteria bacterium. GTDB lineage: Bacteria > Pseudomonadota > Alphaproteobacteria > Caulobacterales > Caulobacteraceae > Acaudatibacter. The sequence continues at coordinate 504,448 of CAVVXO010000004.1, read as the reverse complement.
GATCAGCGGCCGCTCGCCAGGCGCCGCCGTCTCCTTCTCGACGATCGAGGCCAAGGTCACCGCCTCGGCCGGCGAGCGCAACGGCAGCCCCGGGGCGCGCATCGGCCACAGCTTGGCCAAGAGAGCCCGCTGCGCGGCCGCCATTTGGTCGAGCAGCGCCTGCCTTGGTTCGCCGGCGTGATAGTCGTAGGCGGCCGGCAGCAGCGATCCTTCCGGCGGGGTCGTGATCGCCCCTGTCAGCGCCGGATTGGCTGCGAGCTGTTGCGTCACCCAGGCCGAGGTGACGCCTTCGGGCACGATCACCCGGCGGCGAACGACCCGGCCCTGGGCGATCGCCTCGATCACCCGCGGCAGGGACAGGCCGGGCGCGAACACATACTCGCCCGCCTTCAACCCCGGCGCGGCGCCGGTGACTTCGGCGAGCAGGACGAACAGCGGCGGCGAGCGCACGACGCCCGCGCGGCCGAGCGCGCCGGCGATCGCGGCAACCGAAGCTCCCGGCGGCAAGGTGACGTCGGCGGTCTTGCCTTCACGCCACGGGCCGCGCGTCAGCCAGACGAGCCACAGGCCGGCGACGATGGCGAGGCCGATCGCGACCAGGCGGCCGGGGTGGCGGCGCAGCCACACGCCGGCGTGGCGACGGGCCAGCATCCGCCGGCGGCGTGTGGCGCGGCGGGCCGCATCGGTGGATGGACGCGGCCTCGGCCGGGCGCGGGAGGGCCGCCGGGGCGGCGCGGTCATGAGAACGTCTTGAAGACGACGCTGGCGTTGGTGCCGCCGAAGCCGAAGCTGTTCGACATGGCCACCGAGGCGCGGATCGGCCGGGCCGCCTTGGGCGCGAGATCGATCGCCGTTTCGACCGAAGGGTGGTCGAGATTGAGGGTCGGCGGGGCGATCTGGTCGCGCAAGGCGAGCACGGTGAAGGCGGCCTCGACCGCGCCGGCGGCGCCCAGCAGATGGCCGATCGCGGACTTGGTCGAAGACATGACCAGGCCGCTCGCCGCCTCGCCGAACAGGCGCTCGACCGCGCCCAGCTCGATTTCGTCGCCGAGCGGCGTCGAGGTGCCGTGGGCGTTGACGTAGCCGATGTCGCCCGGCGAGACGCCAGCCTCGGCGAGGGCGGCGCGCATCGCCCGGAAGCCGCCGTCGCCGGTCTCTTCCGGCGCGGTGACATGGTAGGCGTCGCCGGCCAGGCCATAGCCGATCACCTCGGCGTAGATCTTGGCGCCGCGGGCTCGGGCGTGCTCGAGCTCTTCGAGCACCAGCACTCCGGCCCCCTCGCCCATCACGAAGCCGTCGCGGTCCTTGTCGTAGGGCCGCGAGGCGCGGGTCGGCTGGTCGTTGAAGTGGGTCGACAAGGCGCGGCAGGCGACGAAGCCGGCGATGCCGAGCGGACAGACCGCCGCTTCCGCCCCGCCGGCGATCATCACGTCGGCATCGCCGTGACGGATGAAGCGCATCGCGTCGCCGACCGCGTGGGCGCCGGTGGCGCAGGCGGTGACCACCGCGTGGTTGGGGCCCTTGAAGCCGTGCCGTATCGAGACCTGGCCGGAAGCGAGATTGATCAGCGCCGAGGGGATGAAGAACGGACTGACCCGTCGGGCGCCCTTCTCGTGCAGCTCGACGGCGGTGTCGGCGATCGTGCCGAGGCCGCCGATGCCCGAGCCGATGTTGACCCCGGTACGCTCGCGCTCCCGCTCGTCGGCCGGCGCCCATCCCGAATCGCGCACCGCCTCGTCGGCGGCGGCGATGGCGTAGAGAATGAAATCATCGATCCGCCGCCGGTCGCGGGCGCTCATCACGCTTTCCGGATCGAAGGCCCCCTCGTGGTCCGGACCGCCGCCGCCCCGGCCGTCGATGCGCGGCACCTCGCACGCCACCTGGCAGGCGTAGGCGGCGGGGTCGAAGGCCGTGATCCGTCCAGCTCCGGACCGCCCGGCGAGCAACGCCCGCCAGGTCGCCTCCACCCCCGCCGCCAGCGGCGTGACGAGGCCAAGGCCGGTGATGACCACGCGGCGCATCCGGCTTACCTTCCGGATCGGTACCGCGATCAGGCGCCCTGACGCTCCTGGATGAACTTCACGGCGTCGCCGACCGTCTGAATGTGCTCGGCCGCGTCGTCCGGGATCTCGATGTCGAACTCTTCCTCGAAGGCCATGACCAGCTCGACATTGTCGAGGCTGTCGGCGCCGAGATCGTCGATGAAGCTGGCCTTTTCGGTGACCTTTTCGGGATCGGCGTCGAGATGCTCGATGACGATCTTCCGCACGCGCTCTAGGGTGTCGGACATGGGCGTTGGCGTCCTTTGATCCTGCAAGGTTGGTCCGCGCGCCCTGACCGCCGATCGAAGGCGAGCGCCCCCTCCGGCGACCGCGCGGGTCGCGACAATGACCGGTCCGCTAGCATGTTCCCTTTCGGCCGGCTAGCGGCTGATCCGGCGAGACAACTTCGCCATCATACGGCCGTTTCTCTGTAGGAGCGTTGTCACGGCGGGCGCGTCCGCGGCCCGCGAGCCTCTCCCTTTTTGGAATTCGAAGCTTCGATGGCGCTCAGCGCAAGCCTTCGACGCGGACGGCGATCCCGCCGCGCCCTTCTCGCCGCCAGCGCGCTGGCCGGCATCGGCGGAGCGGCGCGCGCGCGAGACGCCAGTCCAGCCGCGACGGCGCCGCCGACCGTCGCCGAGGTCGTGGTCACCGCCCGACGCCTCGCCGCCGCGCGCGCGACGATCCAGCCGCAGATCGGCGCCTCGGTCTACACCATCGATCGCCGCGCCATCGAGGCCCTGCCGGGCGGCGCGAACACCGGACTCAATCAAGTGGTGCTGCAGGCTCCGGGGGTGGCGCAGGACTCCTTCGGGCAGCTGCACGTGCGCGGCGAGCACAATGGCCTGCAATACCGCCTGGACGGCGTCATCCTGCCCGAGGGCCTGAGCGTGTTCGGCCAGGCCCTGAGCCCGCGTCTCGCCGACAAGGTCCAGCTGATCACCGGCGCCCTGCCGGCGCAGTATGGCCTGCGCACGGGCGGCATCGTCGACATCGCGACCCGCTCGGGCGAGTTCGCCAACGGCGGCGCGGTATCGCTCTATGGCGGCAGCCACGACGAGATCGAGCCGAGCCTGGAGTACGGCGGCGGAGACGGGCGGTTCAACGCCTTTGTCTCCCTGAGCTACCTGCACAGCGCGCTCGGCATCGAATTGCCCGACGCCAGTCCGACGCCGCTGCACGATGTCACCGATCAGTTGAACGCCTTCGCCTATCTCTCGGAGATCGTCGATCCGTCCGACCGGGTGGCTTTGATTCTGGGCGCCTCGAACCAGCGCTTCCAGATCCCCAACCGGCCGGGGCTCACCCCGTCGCTGATGTTCGGTCCCAATGGCGATCAGCCGCTGATCGTCGAGGGGCGGACCACCTTCGACAGCGCCGTCTTGAACGAGAGCCAGAAGGAAGCGACCGACTATGCCGTCGCCACCTGGCTGCGCGACGCCGGCGCCCTGACCAGCCAAATTTCGCTGTTCGGCCGCTATTCGTCTCTGACCTTCGTTCCCGATGCCTTGGGCGATCTGCTGTTCGACGGCATCGCCCAGAGCGCGTTCAAGCGCGATCTGGCCGGCGGTCTGCAGGCGGAGGCGGTCTGGCGGATCGGCGGCGGCCACACGCTGCGCGGCGGCGTGATCGGCGAACTCGACCGCTCGATCAGCGACACCACCTCCCAAGTCATCGCCCTCGACCCGGCCAGCGGCAGCCAACTGAGCGATCAGCCGATCTCGATCGTCGACGACGGTGGGCGAACAGCGAAGAGTCTCAGCCTCTACCTGCAGGACGAGTGGCAGCTGCTCGCCAACCTGACCGTGAACTACGGCCTGCGCTTCGATCAGGTCGACGGCCTGCGCGACGAGAACCAGCTCAGCCCGCGCCTCAACGCGGTGTGGAAACCGACCGCGACGACGACGATTCACGCCGGCTATTCGCGCTACTTCTCGCCGCCGCCGTTCGAGCTGGTCGCCGCGCCGACCATCGCCAAGTTCGTCAACACCACCGCCGCGCCGGCGGTGCTGCTCGACACCACGCCGTACGCCGAGCGGGCCAACTATTTCGACGTCGGCATCGCGCAGAAGCTGTGGCGCGGCCTCACCGCCAGCATCGACGCCTACGACAAGATTTCGAAAAACCTAGTGGACGAGGGACAGTTCGGCGCGCCGATCATTCTCACGCCATTCAACTACGCGCATGGACGGCAGGAAGGCGTCGAGTTCAATCTCGACTATGCGCACGGGCCGCTCACCGCCTACGCCAACCTCGCGCTGGCCAAGGCGACGGGAGAGGACATCGTCTCCAGCCAGTTCAATTTTTCGCCGGACGTTCTCGCCTACATCGCCGATCACTCCATCTACCTCGATCACGACCAGGCGGTGACCGGCTCGGCGGGGCTCTCCTACTTTTGGAAGGGCACGCGGCTAGGCGGCGATCTGATCTACGGCAGCGGCCTGCGCGCCACCGCCCCGGGCGGAGTTCCCAACGGCGACCACCTGCCGGCCTACGTCCAGGTGAACCTCGCGCTGTCGCACCGCTTCGACGGCGGGGCCCTCGACGGCGTCACCCTGCGGTTCGACGTGGTGAACCTCTTCGACGAGGTCTATGAAATCCGCGACGGCACCGGCGTGGGCGTCGGCGCCCCGCAATTTGGCCCGCGGCGCGGCTTTTTCGGCGGTGTGACGAAGACGTTCTGAGCCGGGATCGGAAATGACGAGTGGCCAGCAGCGGCCCCGCCGCGCGGCTTGCCAGGAGCGCACGAACCTCGACGGCTTGGCGCCGCCGCGCTCGCTATTTTGCCCGCGCCGGGCCGGCGCCTGGATGTCGAGCGTCAACCTCGCCGAAACTCTGGCGCGCCTCGCCGGCAAGGATCTAGACCCTCCGACTACGCGATCGAGATCGCCGGCATGGGCGTAATCGCCACGCCGGTCGCCGAGGCGCATGCGCTCGACGCCGGGCGGCTCCAGCCGCTGATCCGTCACCTCGGCCTCTCGCTGGGCGACCTACGATTTCTGCGCTTCTGTCGAGCGCCCCGGCTGAGCCCTCAAGGCGCGAGCAGCTCGGCCACCAGCGCCTCGCGGCCGTAGACGGTGCGCAGCGCCTCGGTGGCCGCCGCTGTCGAGACGATCACCGAGCGGTTGATGGCGTCATCGAAGGCGAAGTCGCCGCCCAGCGAATAAATGTTGCCGTCGAAGGCCGCGCCGATCACCCGCCCTTGCGCGTCGATCGCCGGGGAGCCGGAGTTCCCCCCGACGATGTCGTTGTCGGTGGCGTAGTCGAAGATCGTCGCGTCGTTCAACTTGCCGCGCGCCGCCAGCCAGCGCGGCGAAAGTTCGAACGGCGGCTGGCCGGTGGCGCGCCGCCACAGGCCTCCGAAGGTGGTGAAGGGCGGCACGGTGACGCCGTTCAGCGTCCAGCCCTCGACCTTGCCGAACGAGACGCGCGGGGTGAAGGTCGCGTCGGGATAGACCTTGGCGCCGTAAACGGCGAAGCGCGCGGCGGCGATCTTCTCGGCGGCGCGGTCGCTTGGGCCGCTGACCTTCTCCTCGTATTCCGTGCGCACCGCGCGCGACGTCGGATCGGTATCCAGCACGTAGCGGATCAGCGGATCGGGCGAGGCGCGCACCGCCGCGAGGCCGCCCACCCACAGCGCCTTGCGCGCCGCCGGATCGGCGAGGGTGGAGGCGCCGAGGCGCGCCGCCCAGGTCTCCGGCGAATCCTTGCCAAGGAAGATCGCCGTCTCCGGCGCGTCGGCGGTCAGGTATTCGCGCACCTTGGTGAGCCAGAACTCGATCTCCAACCGCTCCAAGGCCGGATAGATGGGCTTTTCGTCGAGCACTTGCTTTTCCAACAGCGGCAGGCGGCTGTCGGTGTACTGCGGCAGGCGTTCGGCATTGGGCTTGCCACGCTCCTGCGCGGCGCGGACGATCGCCCGAGCGTAGGTCATGAGGTCGGAGCCAAACCCGGGGCGGCGCTCCAGCAGGCCATATTTGGCGTTGAGGGCGGCGCGAGGCGCCTGGACGGCGGCGATCTCCGCCCAGGGATCGCCGGTCTTGGCGGCGAGGGCCGGATCGGCGGCGACGCGGGCGCGCAAGTCGTCGTCGGCCTTGCGCTTGAGTTCGATGAAACCCGGCTGCGCCAGAGCCTGATACTGCCCCCAGTAGGCCTTGAAGCTGTTCTCGACGCCGAACAACTCGCGGTCGGCGATGCGGGCCTGCTCGGGCCCCTGATGGCCGAACTCGATCAGGCGGCCGCGGAATTCAGACAGCATGACGAGCGTCTGCGGCACGACGAAGTCGCGCTGCGATTGCAGCTGGTCGGCGGTCAGCAGCCGAAGCGTGGTGCCGGGATTGCCCGCGATGAACACCGGCTGGCCGGCGACCGGCGGCGCCGGATTCCACTTGAGATGTTCCGGCGTCGCCGCCGGCCTGCCATCCTTGTACAACCGCAAGAACGACACATCGAGGTCGTAGCGCGGGAAGTTGAAATTGTCGGGATCGCCGCCGAAGAAGGCGGTGGCGAACTCCGGCGCGAAGACCAGGCGCACATCGCTGTATTTGTCATAGGTGTACAGCTTGTATTGTCCGCCCTGGTAGAGGGTGACGACCTGGCAAGTCTGGACCGCTTCCTTGCCGGCGCAGGCGGCCTGTTCGATGGCGGCGATGGCGGCGTCGCGGGCCTTGACGAAGGCCTGGCCGGTCTTGCCCGCGCCGGCGGCGGTCACCGGCGGCGTGACGTCGGTGATCTGGCGCAGCACCTCGGCCTGCATGCCAGGGCACTTGCGCTCCTCGCTGGGCGCGGCGGTCAGGTAACCGAGCTTGATGTGGTCCTGTTGCGGCGTCGACAAATCCTGGGCGCAGTCGGAGACGCAGTGGTGGTTGGTCAGCACCAGCCCCTGGCCGGAGACGATCGAGGAGGAGCAGCCGATGGAGAGGCGCGCCGTCGAGTCGCGCACGTGGTCGAGCCACGCCTGGCCGATGTCGACGCCGAGCCGCTGCTTGACCAGCGCCGAAGGGAAGTTGTCATAGGTCCACATGCCCTCGTCGGCGAGGGCCGCCGCGGGCGCCGCGAGCGCCAGCGCGCTCGCCGCCATCAACGCCGCATGAATGCCGGTCATGGTCGATATCCTCCTTGCCGGCGCGCCGCTTCGCTCTTGGCTGGACCGTCGCGCCTCTGTAGCGGTGAGACCGGATGGTCGCCAGCCTGCCGCTGCTGATCGGGCTCGGCCTCGCGACCGGCGCCGCGACCCTGGCCGGCGGGGCGCTCGCCTTGCGCCATGCCGAGCGGCTGCCGCTGATCCTCGGCTTCAGCGCCGGCGCGATGGTCGGCGTCGCCCTGTTCGACCTCGCGCCCGAGGCGTTCGGCCTGGGCGCGGCGTCACCGGGGCCGCGCGGCCTGGGACTGTGCCTCGCCGCCGGCCTGTTCGCCTATCTGCTGCTCGATCGCTCGGCGCGAGCGGCGGGCGAGGGCAGGGGGCTCGCCGGCCACGCGGCGGCCGCCGCGCTCACCGCCCACAGCCTGATGGATGGTTTCGCCATCGGCCTCGCCTTCCGCGCCTCCAGCCGGCTGGGTATCGTCATCGCCATCGCGGTTCTCGCCCACGACCTCGCCGACGGCGTCAACACCGTCATCCTCGGGTTGTCTGGCGGAACCGGGCGCAGGGGCGCGCGCGCCTGGCTCATCGCCGACGCCGCCGCGCCGCTGGCCGGCGTCCTCGCCAGCCGCTTCGTCCGCCTGGACGCCGCCGCCTTCGCGGCGCTGCTGGCGGTCTTTGCCGGCGCCTTTCTCTACAACGGCGCGGCCACGCTCATGCCGCTCAGCCACGCCCGCGGCCCGCCGCGCTGGGCGACGCTCGCCACTCTGCTGGGCGCGGCGTTCATTTGGCTATTGAGCCGGCTCGCCCCCTAGCGAGCGACGCTGCTCGCCACCTTGAGATAGGCGATGAGATCGCGGCGGTCTTTCGCATCGTCGATGCCGACGAAGCTCATCTTGGTGTCGGGCGCGACGGCGCGCGGATTGGCGATCCATTTGTCGAGGCTGGCGGCGTCCCAGACGATGCCGCTCGCCTTCACGCCGTCGGAATAGTGGAAGCCGGCGACGACCCCGGCCTTGCGACCGAATACGCCCCAGAGGTTCGGTCCCGTCATGTTGCCCCCACCCCTGGTGGCGCTATGGCACGAGCGGCAGGCGGCGAACTTGGCCTCGCCATTGTCGAGGTCGGCGCCCCGGTAGGCGGGCGGCAGGGTGGCGAGCAGCGCCCTGGCCGCTTGGCTCGGAGCGGCCGGCGCGCCGCCGGCGGCGCCGCCATGCTGGCCGCAAGCGGCGAGGATCACGGGGAGAAGGCCGGCGGTCAGCCGCGCGGCGGACATCACGCCCCTTCCCACGCCCGCCGCAGCAGCCGCGCGAACCGGTCGTCGACCGCCTCGGGGGCGGCGAGCCGCAGGCGGGCGGTGAGCCGTTCCGACCACGACTGGCGGCCGCGCGGCTCCAGGCGCGGATCGGCGTCGGCCGGCACAGCGAGCCCCACCAGCGCCGCGCCGGCCCTGAGCGGCCGGGCCGCGGCGAACTGCACCCGGTGCGACCAGGCGGTGTAGCCTTTCCGCTGCGTGCGGATCACCTCGCCGAGCGCCATGGCGCAGGCGTCGATGGCGTCACGCACACGCGCGGCGGCCGGATCGGCCCACAAGCCTGCGGCGAGTGTCGCCGGATCGTCCCAGCCGTGGCGGGAGCCGAAGGCTTCGGAAAGAACGTGGGCGGCGCGGTTCTGCAGCAGGCCGTGCTCATCCTTCAGCCACTTCAGCCGCGCGCGATGGCCGCTCTCCGGGCAGGCGCGGGCGATCGCCGCCCATTGCGCCAAGGTCTTTCCGGTGTCTCGCTCCAGCGAGGCGCGCACGCTCTCCATCCACTTGCGCTGGCGCTCGGTGACGTTGGCGCTCAAGTCGCCGTCGCTCATCGCTCCGTCCTCTGCTAGCGAAGGGCTCTTTGCCTTGGCTGAAGGAGCCGTCCGCGTGTCGCTGTCCGGAGTTTACGACCCCGCCAACATCTTCGCCAGGATCGTGCGCGGCGAGACGCCCGCCGCCAAGGTGTTCGAGGACGCCGACACGCCTCGCCTTTCTCGACGCCTTCCCTCAGGCGCAGGGACACACCCTGGTGGTGCCTAAGGCGCCTGGGCCGCGCAACCTGCTCGAGGCCGACGAGGCGATCCTCGCCCCGCTGATGCGCTCTGTCCAGCGTGTCGGGCGGGCGCTCGTGGCCGCGCTCGCGCCGGAGGGGCTTGTCGTCACCCAGTTCAACGGCGCCGCCGCCGGCCAGACCGTCTTCCACCTTCATGTTCACCTGATCCCACGGTGGCGCGGTCGCGAGCTGGCGCGCCACGGCGGCGAGGCGATGGCCGATCCCGCCGAGCTGGCGCGGCTGGCGGAGCGGATCGCCGCGGCGGTGAGATGAGGCGTTGCCAAGTCTGGCGCACACGGACTAACCAAGACAACGAGGCTGGCGTGAAGGGGCGCTGTTGGCCGAGCAATTCGCGCTTTTGGAACTTGCGGCGCCGGAGGTGCGGCGCGTTGTAAAATCTCGGTTGAAGACCCTGTCCGCCAGGCGTGGGCGGGCGCTCCTGACGGCCGGCGCGCGTCCCGACCAGGTCTTCCTCATCTTCTCCGGCAAAGCCAGGGTGGTGCTCTTTTCGCTGAGCGGACGCGAGGTGCTGCTGCGCGACCTTGGTCCAGGCGACCTCTTCGGCGAACTGGCGGCCCTGGACGGCAAATCCCGTTCCGCAAGCGTCGTCGCCTTGACCGACGTGAAGGTGGCCATGATGAGCGCCGCCGATTTCCTCGCCCTTGTTCGGTCTAGCGCCGAGGCCGCGATGTGGCTGGCGGGCCGTCTAGGCGCGGAGGTGCGCCGGCTAACAGAAAAGGTGTTCGAGTTGAGCGCGCTGAACGTCCAGACGCGGCTGCACTGCGAACTTCTCCGTCTCGCTCGCACGGCGACCGCCGCGCCCGGCGACGTGCTACGGATCAGCCCGGCGCCGCGCCATGCGGAACTTGCCGCCCGCATCGGCGCTCAGCGCAAATCGGTCAGCCGCGAGATGCGCGCCCTGGCCAATCGGGGGATTCTTCGCTCCGGGCGCGCCGTGCTCGAACTGCGCGCGCTGGACCAGCTCGCCCGTTGGCCCTCCTTGGGGGCCCCGGACTCGCTCGAAGCGGCGGCCTGATGGACCAGGCGCCGGTCAGACCCGAGCGGCGGCAGCTCACCGTGCTCTTCTGCGACCTGGTCGGCTCGACGGCCCTGTCGTCCCGCCTCGACCTCGAGGATTTCCACGATCTCGTTCTCGCGTATCAGCGGCAGTGCGCGCGCTGCATCGAGGAGTCCGGCGGCGTGGTGGCGCAATTCGCCGGCGACGGCGTCCTGGCCTATTTCGGCTTTCCGCTCGCGCTCGAGGATGCCCCGCATCGCGCCGTCGACGCGGCGCTGCGGATCCGCGATGCCGTCGCTCGCCAGAGGGCCCCCGACGGCGGGTCACTGGCGGTGCGCGCCGGCATCGCGACCGGGCCGGTCGTCATCGGCGAGCTTCTCGGCCGCGGCGCCGCCAGTGAGCGGGCGATCGCGGGCGAGACCCCCAATCTCGCGTCCCGGCTCCAGCGCGTCGCCGCTCCGGGCGGGATCGTTGTGTCGGAGACCACCCGAGGCTTGTGCGACGGCGTCTTCGACTTCCGTCCCCTGGGGCTCGTCGAGGCCGCCGGCTTCTCCCGGCCGCCGCCAGCCTTCGAAGTCCTTGGCCCGCGCTGGAGGGTGCGGCGCATCGACGCCCGTCTGGGCGACGGCGACGGGGAGCTGTTCGGACGGGAGGCGGAATTTCAAAACCTCCTCGCGGCGTGGCGCGCCGCCAAGTCGGGGCGTCGCCGCGTCGTGGGCATCGTGGGCGAGGCCGGGGTGGGCAAGTCTCGCCTGGTGGAGGAGTTGCGGCGAACCGTCGCCAAAGATCAGGACGCAACCTGGCTCGAAGGCGGCGGGACCAGTCTGCACCGCGGCGCCGCCTTTCACGTCGCCGCCCAGTTTGCCCCGCCTCTGGCGGCGATCGGCTCGATCGCCGCCAGCCTGCTCGGCGAGGAGCTCGCGCCGCCGGATAGCTTCGTCAGGCCGGATCGAATCGCCGGATTGCTGACGCGTTACATAGGTCAGGGCGGCCACCGTCCACCCGATAGCGCGGCGGATCGCGCAGACCTCCTGGATGGACTGGAGGACTGGCTCGACGCCGCGGCCGCCGAGGGGCCCATCGTCCTGGCCGTGGAGGACCTCCATTGGGTGGATCCCTCGACGCTGGAGTTCCTTGAGCGGGTCGCCGCCGGGCGAGGCGATCGCCCGCTGCTGTTCGTCCATACCTCTCGTCCCTCGACGTCGCCCCCGTGGCTCGCGACAGCGGGCCAGGAGACGATCACCCTGGGGCCGCTGAACTCGGCCGCTAGCGCCCGCCTCGCCCGTTCCGCCGGCGGCGAAGCCCTGGCGCTCGGCGACATCAATCTGGTTGTCGCCCGCTCGGCGGGCGTGCCGCTCTACATCGAAGAGCTGACGCGGCTGGTCGCGCGGGGACAGTGGCGCGCCCGCGAGGGGCGGGTGCCGGCGAGCCTCGCCGACCTCCTGGCCGCCGCCGTGGACGAACTCGGCGCGGCCAAGCGGCACGCCCAGGTCGCCGCCGTTCTGGGCCAGGTCTTCCCGACCGCCCTGTTCGCCGCCATGGTCGAAGCCGAGGGCGGCGATCCCTTGACCGCCCTCTCGGCCCTGATCGCCGCGGGATTCGTGTCCCCGGCCAGGACCGCCACCCAGGCCCACGCCTTTCGTCACGCCATGATCGCGGCCGCGGCCCACGACACGCTGTTGCGAGCCGACCGACGCGAACTGCACCACCGGGCCGCGACGCTGATCCTGGAGCAGTTCGCCTCCCTCGCCGAGGGCCGCCCCGAAACGCTCGCGGCGCATTGGGCGGAGGCCGGCGAGAGCGAGCGCGCCATCGCCGCCTGGGAAGAGGCCGGTCACCTGGCCGTTCGGCGGCGCGCCTTCCGCGAGGCGGAGCTGAACTATCGCTCCGCTCTCGAGGAACTCGACCAGGCCAAGGCCCTCCCCGGGCGGGACGTCGCCGAGCTGCGCATCCGCGCGCGCTTCAACCGGGTGCTGCAGCTGACCCAGAGTTTCTGCTCGCTGGAGGCGGCGGCGTCCGCCGAGCGGGCCCAGTCGCTGGCTGTCCAGCTGGGCAATTCGGCGGCCGAGGCGCGCGAGCTGATGGCCAGGTGGCGAGCCCTGTTCACCGCCGGGGATTTCGCCGCCGCCGCGCGGGTCGCCGACCGTTCGCTGGACCTGACGGCGGCCGAGGGCGCGGCGCTGTGGCGGCGCCTGTTCGCCCTGCGGGTCGCCATTCAGCACAAGTTCTACACCGGCGATCTGGAAGCCGCCGAACGAGCGTACCGCGCCTGGGAGGCGATGCAGGACGGCAGCCACAAGGCGTTTGGCGACGACGCCCTCTCCATGGGCATAGGCGCGCTGATCGCTTGGATGAGGGGCCAGGACGCCGAGGCGGAACGGCGCATCGGGTGCGCCCTCTCTTTGGGCGAGCGGCGGACCAACGCCTTCGACCTCGCCATGGCGCTGCATTGCGCTGCCTGTCTCCGCCATTTCCAGCGCGATCCGCCGGCCCTCGCCGATACTGCGCGCCGCCTGCGGAACCTCGCCGCGGACGCGGGCTTCGACTACGCCGCCTGTCTTGCCGAGGGCTGGCTGGCGATCTCCCGCATCGACGCGGGCGACGCGGCGGGCGCCCTCCAGCGGATCGGCGAGGCGATGGCCGGATTCCGCAGGCTGGGCGCCCGGATCTCCTTGCCCTTCTGGCTAGGGGTGCGCGGCGCCGCCCTGGGCCTCGCCGGTGATCACGAGGGCGCGCTCGCCGCCTACGACGAAGCCGTCGCCTATAATCCGCCGGAGCGCGCCTTCTGCATTGATATCCTGCGCGGCCGCGCGGATCTGCTGGCGGGGATGGGACGCGCGGCGGATGCCGAGCGCGATCGCCGCGCGGGGATCGAACTGGCGCGGCGGATGGGGGCCGTCCGGTTCACCGCGCCCGCCGCCGAGGCGGCGGGGCGGAGACTTCGGCCCGGCCGTGCGAGAGCCCGCCCCAGCCGCACGGAGGCCGCGCGCGAACGGCGAGCGCGCTCGCGACCGCCGAGCGCGTGAGGGTATGACAGGCTCGGACAAGTCCGCCCGCTGGGGGCTGGGCCCTTAGGCTTTCACCCGCCAGCGCCGCCGCGGTTCGAGGTCAGTCAATGCCGGCGTGGAGGGGCGAGAGGCCAGGGCGAAACCGGCCTCGACCAGGGCTCGGGCCCCGCGGGCAACCAGGGCGCGGACCGCTGCCGAGCCCAGCGGATGGGCATCGGTCGGCTCACCCGGGGACGCCGCCTCCAGCCCGACATGGCGGAAGACCCCGGCGGGCCTGGGGTTCGGCCTGGTCCAGATCGTCGCGTGGGCGGCGAGAGCCCGCCGTCCGACCTCGCCCAGCCACTCTGCGTGGGCCGCCGGGTCCTGGCGCCGCGACTGCTCCCAGCCCTGGCGCAAAGCCATGGCGTCCTCGGCGATGGTCAAGGACGGGGCGGTGACATCGCCGCCGGCGCCCGCCAGCGCCTCGGCGGCGGACTGGAGCACGCGCGTCCAGATTTGCAGCGTGGCCGCCGCGGGCTCCAGCAGCGGTCCGCCGAAAATGGCTCCGCCCAGTTGGCCGAACAGCGGGTCGGTCTGCGCCGTCGCATAGCCGCGCTCGATGATGCGCAGCCATACGCCGGCGAGATAACGGTTGGTCAGCAAGGCGGCGGCGAGCGCCAGATAGGTCATCGAGGGATCGAAGTAGCTCCGGAAGTCCGCCTCGTACCGCTCCAGGTCGCTGGCCGCGAACCGGCCGCGCTCCAGCGCCTCGATGGTCGACGGGAGCGCGAGGACCGCCAATTCCATGCCATGGGTCATTCCCTCTCCGGTCACCGGATCCACGAACGAGCCGGCGTCGCCGATCAGCAAGCCGCCGTCGAAATGGTTGCGGTCGATCCCCGCGTAGGTCTTGACCACGCCGCCGAGCGGGCGACTGGCGATCCGCGCGCGAGCGCAGCCGGGATGGCGCAGACGAAGCCGTTCGATCGCCTGCTCGAAGGTGGCGCGGACGCCGATGCCGAAGCCGTCGCTGATGTAGCTGCACAGTCCGACGCCGACGTTCGCCCGACCGCCCGGCATGGGGAACATCCAGCCGTAGCCCGGCGCGAACTCCGGGTCGATCCAGATCGCCGCCTCCCCGTGCTCGACGTCGATGTCCTCGAGATAGACGCGGCGTGCGACGCCGATGTGCCGGCGCTCGGTTCGGGCGAGCCCCGCGAAGCGCGCGACGCGCGACTGCGCGCCGTCGGCTCCGATCAGCAGGCGGGCGCGCAGGGTGACGGTCGCGTCACCCGCCTTCGCCTCGATGCGCGTGAGGTTTTCCTCCCGATGAAACGTGCGCGCCTCGACAGGGGAGAGGATCCTTGCTCCGGCGCCGGCGGCCGCGTCCAGCAGCAAGGCGTCCAACTCCGCCCGGGGAACGATCAGGCCGTAGGGGAAGGCCGCCGGGGCTTTGGGGTAGTACGGAATCGCGCCCTGGTAGGCGAGGCGCGGACCGAAGTAGACCCGCGTCTGATCGATCGGCAGCCGTTCGCGCGCGGCGATCTGCTCGAGAACGCCCAGCTGGTCGAGGATCGCCAGGCCGCCGGGCTCGACGAAGTCGCCGCACACCTTCTCGCGGGGAAATCGGGCGCGCTCCAGCACCGCCACCCGCGCCCCCTGCTTGGCGAGCAGCCACGCCATCACAGAACCCGCAGGGCCGCCGCCGATCACCACGGCGTCGAAATCCTCGCGGCTCGCCAGGGAGCCCATTGTCAGCGCCGCGAAAGCTCGCGAGTGAAGTCGACCAGCAGGTGCAGGGCGGCCGGCTCGCGCGCGTTGGCGAGCGCCTCCCAGCGGGCCTCGGCCGCGAGTTGGTCGAGCTTGGCCTCCGCCGTCGGCAATTCCTTCCGCATCGCCAGGGCGATGCGCTCGAGTTCGTCTCGCGACGGGGCTTCCGCGCAGAAGAGCGCCCGAATGTTCGGGTCCTGGATGGCGAGCGAGGCGGGCAGCGTCAGAATGCCGTCGCGCAGGTCGTCCTCCCCGCCGCCGCCCAGGGCCGTGAGGCCCTTCACGTCGGCGACATCGTCGCAGCCGTGGTAGACCATGCCGAGCAGCCGACCGAAGTGCGCGCAGCGAATCGTCGCCGGTGGCGAGCGCCGCACAGATCTCGAACATCGAGCCGGTGTCCTCGCGCGCCAGCGCCCGCCAATCATCATACGCTGGCGGCTGCCGGCGCCGGCTGGTCCACTGCACGCACTCAGCGACGCCCAGCCGCTCGAGCAGTTCCGAGAAGAGACGAACGTCGTATGGCCGCTCCGCCGACAGCACGATAGGCCTCGGCGACGATATAGCCGGCCGCCATCAGCGCCGGCAGCAGGCCGAAGCGCTTGTGCAGCGTTTCGACGCCGCGACGCGTGTCGGAGCGATCGAGGATGTCGTCGATGATCAAGGTGACGTTGTGAATCATCTCCAGCACCGCCGCGCGCTCGATCAAAGCGGCCGGGATGGCGCCAGTATTTCGCGCGCTCCAGCAGGCGAAGATCGTCAACGGGCGAAAGTACTTGGAGCGCGGATCGAACTGCCAGGCGAGCATCGGCCGCATGGTCGTGTCCGCCCCGTCGATCCAGTCGGCGATCGTGTCGCGCAGGGCGGACAACTCAGTTGCAAAGCCAAGCGCGGCGACGACGCCCGGCGCGGCAGGCAGATTTACCGATTTCAGACCAGGGAGGCTGGTTCGGCGAGTTTATACGGGGTCGGATAGTGCCGGTACTCCCGCCCGCGCTGTCTTCCTGCCTGGCCGCCCCTCTTCACCGCCTCCAGCAGATTGTCATCGAACGTGGGGGGCGGTTGACCAACTGGAGGTGGGGCGATCTCCCGGTTGATGAATTCGATCGCGCCGGCCGCGATGCCAAATCCAATGTCGGACACGTCCTTGGGCGTAAAGCGCCGCTCGCCGAGAAGTTGCCGGGCCAGGGCGCCCCAAGTCGTTGGTGGCCGGGGCGCCGTGGGAGGTCCCGGGAGCGTCGGGGTCGCCGCCCTTGCACGCGGCCGCTTGATCCGGGAAGGCCGAGGCGGCGGGGTGGCCGGCAAGCTCGGAAACAGGTGACGGCCATACGTCCAATACCACAGCGTGTAGGCGGCCTCGGCGGCCGTGTCGCTCAGGGCTGATCCGAGACTGGGACCTTCCAGGACCCAGGCGGCCAAAGCGCCGGCGACCGCGCCGGCCACGCCGATGTGTTTGTCCTGGGCGCCAAGGTCCCCGGAGCCGTCGACCGGCGCCAATACCGCTCGCGCGAGATCAATCGCCGACTTCATCCAGTCGGCGCCAAAGCGGGTGGCGAGCACGGCGGCATCAAACGGCAGGCTCATCGCCAACCTCTGGTCGGCGGCCGCGGCGTCGTAGATCTCGGCCAGCGCCAATGAGAAGGCAGTCGGCGCCGCCGCTAACTTGGCCAGGGTCAGGGGCGTCTGTTCGTAGACAACGTGCCGCTGCATCAGGATTGGCTGGCCGATCGCGCAAACCGCCTGAATCGCCTGAGCCGCCATGACGCCGCTTTGGGTGGCGGCTTCGACGGTCGCCATGTCCAGATCGGTACGGCAATAGTCGCCGGCGAAATATAGATTGCGAAGTTTACCATTCTTGGTCACTGGGCGCCAGGCTTCGCTTCCTGGTTCGTTAAGAAAAAGCTGGTGCTTGACGTTCGTCAACGGATAGGTGCGCTTCCAATCAATACATTTAATCTCATTGCCAATTTGATCCGTATTATTAAAGCCCCATCCCTTCCCCGGATCGATTTCCGTAACATAGTCGGAAAGGCGTTTAATCAGGCGGAAACCTTGCGCCTTTCCGTCCATCACCCCTTCCTCCGGCCCCGGCGCCTCTATCGCATCAGCGTGAGAGGCGGCGAGCACAAGGACGGGCTCGTTCCCATGGGCAGCCAGGTCGGTCTCGGGATCCTTCCAGACGCCTGCGATATTAATAAAAGAGATATCATAGTCATTCTTGGTTGGATCCACCGGATCAAGGCCCAGCATCATCGCACGGTGGGCGCCGGTCTTCGTCTCCCTGTCGTCCTTCCGGACCTGTGCTTTGAAGCCGACAAGCTCGTCAGGGAGTTTCGGCAGTTTTTCAGTGAATTCGGGCTCGAAATACAGGTAAACCACCGGTATCCGGCCGCCTCTCGCTTCGCGCAAGCGCGCAAGGTTGGGCTCCAGATCAACAAGTGATTGGCCGTCCTTTCCTATGCCGGAAAAGGCAAGTTCCAGGGCCGCCTTGGGTTCGGTTGCTACCACAACCGAATAAAAGTATAGCGTGTCCAAACCCGCGGTGGAGGTGCATTCGATCGTCCAGTCGGCCCTTTTCGCACCTTTGTATAGGTGGGTAACCGTTGTCCCCTTTTTGAGGTTCGCGCCGAGGTAATCGGCAAGGAGGCCGTCGATCTTCCCGATGAGAACATCCTGGATGGGTCCGTTCGCAAACCATCCGAACGGCGTTTCGTTGGGGAAGGTCAGGGTGTGCTTGAGCAGGCGCTGATAGGTGCGCGCTGAAGTTTCGCAAGCTGGCATCGACCAGATGACGCGCAGGATATCGTCGTGCATCTGCGCGATGTCGTCGTTCATGTACGGCCGGCTGTAGAGAAAGCCGACGACATCAAGAGAATCCAATACCGGGGTAGCCGCCCGGCCGCCGGGCGCCGGTTCCGACGGCGCTTTTTCGAATGCCCTCCCGACAAATTCTATCTCGCTTAGATTGACGCCGGCGGCGTTGGCCCCTTTCGGCCTCGTGACACCTTGGTCAAGGGGCATGCTCACAAGATCGAGATAGGTGTAGCCGAACAGGAACATGTCACGGCGCGACACGACCCCACTCTCCAGGTCATGAGCCAGATTGTGCAGGCTCGTCGGCGTCGCGAGGCTCCGGTAGTCGACGCAGGCGAATGATTTTGCCCCGCCCTCAGGGAGCATCGCCATCTTGATCCGATCGCGCCGGACGTAAAGATCCTCCCGCCGGAGTCCCAGATCGTTTTCGATAAGATACCAGAACTCCTTGTACCAGTCCCCGAGAATGTGCGGGTAGACGTCTAGCGTTCTTGATGTTCCATCAAGAGTCGGCGCGTCCATCGACGACAAAGTGCCGCCGAGCGTCGCCTCCTTCTCGAATAGAGTGACGTTGAAGCCTTGCTGGAGCAGTTTCACTGCTGCGGCGATGCCCGCAACGCCCCCGCCGATCACGGCGACGCTCTCTCGGTCCGCTGCCGCTCCAACCGACGCGATATCCGGCTCAGCCATTCTCCACTCCCGTTATTCGGCCCTCGCCCAGCTCGCATGGGCGCATGGTCTTCGAGGAAATGACATATCCCACATCTAAACTGTGTTTTTTCGCACAGACAAGCCGGCGCGCGGCGGTGATCCAGGGGCATGACCGCGCCCCGATGCAACCTCGCCGGAAAGGCCGACGCCCTGCCGGCCGGCCTGGTCGCCGCCTTCGAGGGCGGCGGGACGTTCATGAGGGTCGCGGCCGGCTCGCTGCTGATCACGCCCGAAGAGCGGGCCGGGGCGGTCTATCGCCTGCTCGCCGGGCGGGTGCAGGTGGCGCTGCTGGCGCCGGATGGCGGCCAGGTGATCCTGCGCGATCTCGGGCCCGGGGAGATCTTCGGCGAGCTGGCGGCGATCGATGGCGGGCCGCGCTCGGCCTGGGTCTTCGCGGCGGAGGATTGCGCCCTCTGGAGCCTCGAGGCCGGCCTGTTCCGCGAGGCGGCGTTCGCCACGCCGGCGGCGGCCCTGTGGCTGGCGCGCCGCCTGGTCGCCCTCGCGCGCGAACTCACCGGCCGGGTGTTCGATCTCAACACCCTGCGGCCCGGCGCGCGCCTGCAGTGCGAGATCCTGCGCCTGTGCGGCGCGCGCGGCCTGGGCGCCCAGGGCCTGGTGATCGAGCCCGCCCCCACCCACGCGGAGTTCGCCGCCCGCATCGGCGCCCAGCGCGAGACCGTCACGCGCGAGCTGGGCGAGCTCGCCCGTCGCGGCGTCATCGAGGTCGGCCGCCGGCGGCTCGCGGTGGTCGATCTGCCGGCCCTCGTCGCCCTGGCGCGCGCCGCCGCCGGCCAGTCGGTGCTCGACGCCCGTGGGGCGGGACCGCTGGCGGGAGACGGGGAGGGCTGAGGGCCGGGGCGGGGCGGGGCGGCTCCACAGGAAATGGTGAGGGCGGCGCTGGAGCGCGGGCGCCTCGCCCGCGTCTGCCCCGACAGCCGCTACTGACGGGTCACCCCCTTTCACCAGAGTCAGATGTTCAGAAGCTCAGGGGCCCAGGAAAGGCCGCCCGGATGAAGCGCTGCGCTCAGGCGGCCTCCTCGCGAAGCGCGCGGCGGGCCGCCGCGGCCAGGAAGCCGGACCGAGTGTAGCCGCGGGCCTCGGCATGGGCGTCGATCTCCCGCAGCGTCGCCTCGGGCAAGGTGATGTTGATCCGCACCGCGCGTGTCGGCTGGGTCGTCGCCTCGACCAGAATGGCGACTCCGTCACGGTTGACCGGATCCGACATCACCGCATCGAGCGACGACGGTTCGGGAATGGGCAGGCCGTCAGCCGCCATGCCTTCGATGTGGAGCGCCAGGGCCTCGCCGGCGAAGGCGCGCGCCTCGTTCAGGTCATGGCCGGCGGTGAAGCATCCGGGAAAGTCTGGGAACGACACGCCATAGTCGCTCCGGGCGTCCTTGTGGACCACTGCGATGTAGGCGCTCATGTCTCTATCTCAGCCGCAAGCAGTTCCGCCATCCAGACCGGCCCGGCCGCGTCACGGTGCGAACCCTTCTGCGCCACCTCGACCCAGCCTTCGGCCTGAAGTCGCCGGATCACCTCCCGACTGTTCATGTGTATTTGTACGCATTTCGCCACCGGATCGAGAAGGGGCATGCGTCGGGGGCGACCCGGGCGGTTCTCGGGGAACCGCGCGGCAAAAAAATCTTCGCCAATGTGATTTTCCGCACAGACGCCCGCGCCTCGCCCGAGCGAAAGGCGAGATACGCCGCCAACTCTCTTCGCGGGGAGGCCGGCGAGCGAGGCGCAACTTCTCGAGACGAGGGCGAAGGGTCCGATGGCGAGCCTTCATTGGGCGGGCAAGAACGGCGACTGGTCGACCAAGGCCGACTGGACCGGCGGGGTCGTCCCCGGCGCCGGCGACGATGTCTTCTTCGATGGTTCGACCAAATTCACCGCGACGATCAACTCCGCCGAGGCGGCGCACTCGATCACGATCAGTGACGCCAGCGCGACCGTGCAGGACAATGCCCAGCTCACCCTGGGCGGCGCCCTGAGCATCACCGCGGGCACGTTCCAACTCGACGGCAACGGGACGATCAGCGGCGGCACGATCAGCGCCAGCGGTGGGACCCTTCAGTGGAACGGCGGCGCGCTGAGCGGCGTCGAATATGACGGCCCACTCAACCTGGCAGCATCGAGTTCCTCGGTCACCATTTCGAGCGCTGGCATCGTCCTGAAGGGCGCTGGCGGCAGCGGAAATGGGACGGTCACGCTGTCCGGATCTGGCGCTCGCCTTGACCTGCAAGGCACGCAGACCCTCGACAACGCGACGGTCAATCTGACGGCGAGCGGCGCCTATCTCTCGCAGGTGTCGGTCGGCACCCTCACGCTGGGCGCCAATCTCACCCTCAACGACACCAGTGCGAGCGGCTTCGAAGGCATTCGCGGCGGGACGTCCGCTGGCTACGCCGTGATTAACAAGGGCGCGATCAACGTGACCAAGAGCACGGCGTCGTTCTACATTTACAGCGAGAACTTCACCAACCAGGGCAACATCGACGTTTCCAACGGCGGCACGCTCCACATCGACAACGCGACCGATGGACTGGCCTGGTCCAACGCCGGGCAGATCACCGCCAGCGGCGGAGGACGGTGGATCTGGGAGGCGTGATCACCACGGGGGGGCTGGGCTCCATCACCGACGCCGGCGGCGTGGTCGCGGTCACCGGCACTCTGAACAATGCCGGGTCGACCCTCAACGTCGGCGCCGGACAGGCGCAGGGCACCCTAACGCTGGCCGGAGGCACGATCAGTGGCGGGACGATCGCCGACGCCGGTTCCGGCTTGGTGTTCGACTACGGGACCCTATCGGGCCTGACCTACGACGGCCCACTCAACCTGGCAGCATCGAGTTCCTCGGTCACCATTTCGAGCGCTGGCATCGTCCTGAAGGGCGCTGGCGGCAGCGGAAATGGGACGGTCACGCTGTCCGGATCTGGCGCTCGCCTTGACCTGCAAGGCACGCAGACCCTCGACAACGCGACGGTCAATCTGACGGCGAGCGGCGCCTATCTCTCGCAGGTGTCGGTCGGCACCCTCACGCTGGGCGCCAATCTCACCCTCAACGACACCAGTGCGAGCGGCTTCGAAGGCATTCGCGGCGGGACGTCCGCTGGCTACGCCGTGATTAACAAGGGCGCGATCAACGTGACCAAGAGCACGGCGTCGTTCTACATTTACAGCGAGAACTTCACCAACCAGGGCAACATCGACGTTTCCAACGGCGGCACGCTCCACATCGACAACGCGACCGATGGACTGGCCTGGTCCAACGCCGGGCAGATCACCGCCAGCGGCGGAGGGACGGTGGATCTGGGAGGCAAGTTCAGCCAACCTCGCAGGCGGAACGTTGACCGGGGGGATCTTCGAGGCGGACGCCGGCTCGACGCTGCAGTTGGCATTAAATCAGACCATCACTACCGATGCGGCGACGGTAATCCTCAGCGGCGCGGGTTCGCTGCTGCAAAGTCAGAACTCCAAATCGGGCAAGCAGGTCACCATCGATTCGACTCTCGCCACCATCGCCTCCACCGGCACGCTGGAGGTGCTCGCCGGGCGGAACTGGACATCCACGGTCGCCATGACCAACGCCGGCGTTCTCCAGCTGGGCGGCGGTTCCCTGGCGCCGGCCAGCCTGCGCGAGCACCGGGACGGTGAAGGGCTACGGGACGATCGCAACGGCGTTCAGCAACAGCGGCCTGCTGTCGGTCGACGCGGGCAAGACGATGAGCCTGGTGGGCGGGACGCTCTCCAACCTGTTCGGCTCGACGCTCACCGGCGGGACCTTCGTGGTCGGGGGCGGATCGACGCTGCAGCTGGCCAACAACAGCCAGATCGCCACCCTGAACGCCACGCTCGATCTCGCCGGCCCCGGGGCGACCGTGCAATCGCTGAACACCGGAACTTCGCAAGAAGTCAGCCTGGAGTCGGGCCTCACCGCCATCGGCTCGGCCGGCAAACCTGGAGGTGCTGGGCGGCCGCGGCTACACCACGACCAATGCCATCGCCAATGCCGGCGTGCTGCAGCTTGGCGGCGGCACGTTCAGCTCCGGCGCCCTGACCGCCGCCGCCGGTTCGAGCCTGACGGGCTTCGGTACACTCGCTTCGGCCTTCACCGACAATGGCGCTGTCACCGCGTCGGGCGGGGCGCTGGCCTTCACCGGAGCGGGCGATCAGTTCAACGCCGCCCTGGCCGGGAGCGAGATCGATTTCGCCGGCGGGACGGATGCGCTGAACGCCGGTTCGAGCCTGACGGCCTCCACGGTCGGCCTCTCGGGCGGCGCGGCGGTGAGGCTGAACACCAACGAGACCTTCAACGGAACGTGGAATGAGGGCGCGGCCAGCGTGAACCTCAACGGGAACACCCTGACGCTCTCGGGAACCTCGTCCTTCAACGCCGGGGCGGCGATCAGCGCCCCGGGAACCCTGTCGCTGGTCGGCGACGCCGCCAGCATCAACAGCACACTGAGCTTCGGCGGGACCTTCGCCGAGGATGCCAGCTCCAATCTCTCCATCGCCTCGGGCCAGGGCCTCTTCCTCTCCGGCGCGACGCTGAATGGAACCGTGAGCGGAGCGGGAACTCTGGCGCTCGGCGGCGGCAATCGCGTCGCTGGGCGCCGGGGCGCTGGTCAGCGTGGCGGATGCCACCCTGACCGGCGAGACGGTCACCCTCGGCGGCAATCTCGCCTACGCCGGCGCCCTGACCGAGGACTCGGCCTCGAGCCTGGCGCTGGGGGCGAACACCCTGACGCTCTCGGGCGTCGGATCGAGCCTGGCCGGCGCGGTCAGCGGCTCGGGAACCCTGGCCTTCACCGGCGGCTCGCAGGCGATCAATGCCGGCGCGAGCTTCAGCGTCGCCAATTGGAGCGTCAGCGGCGGCTCGGCCGTGGCGATCAACACCGCGCTGGCCTATGCCGGATCGTTCAGCGAGGACGCGGCCTCGTCCATCGCCATCGGTTCGGGCGACAGCCTCGGCCTGAACGGCGCTTCCTCCCTCGCTGGCGCGGTCACCGGAAGCGGCACGCTGGCCATCGGCGGCGCCCTGACGCTCGGCGGCAACCTCGGCTTCGGCGGGACCTTCGTCGAGGCGAGCGGCGGCTCCATCGCGCTGGGCGCCATCGCCTTGACCCTCACCGGAGCTGGCTCCATCCTGGCCGGATCGGTGGGCGGCGCGGGGACGCTCGCCTTCGCCGGCGGTTCGCAAGCGGTGAACGCCGGGGCGAGCTTCACGCAAGCCAGCTGGGCGCTCTCCGGCGGCGACGCCACGACGATCAACACCAATCTCGGCTATGCCGGATCGTTCAGCGAGGACGCCAGCTCTTCGCTGAGCATCGCGAGCGGCGACACCCTGACCCTCGCCAACGCCGCGCTCGCCGGCGCGATCGGCGGGGCCGGGAACTCTCGCCTTCAGCGGCGGGACGCAGGCGCTGAACACAGGCGCGGCGATCACCACCGCGACCTGGTCGATCGGCGGCGGCGCGGCCACGAGCGTCAACGAGTCGCTCACCTACGCCGGCGCTTTCAGCGAGGACGCGGCCTCGTCCATCGCCATCGGCGCCGGCGACACCCTGAGCCTGAACGGCGCCAGCACCCTCGCCGGCGCGGTCACGGGGGCGGGGACCCTGGCGATCGGCGGCGCCCTGCGCCCTCGGCGGCAATCTCGCCCTCGGGGGGGCTGTTGTCGAGGCGGCCGGCGGCTCGATCACGGTCGGCTCCAGCCAGACGCTCAGTCTCTCGGGCGCCGACACCCTCGCCGGATCGATCGGCGGAGCCGGAACCCTGGCCTTCACCGGCGGGACGCAGGCGATCAACGCCGGCGCGGCGATCACGGCCGGCTCATGGTCGATCGGCGGCGGGACGACCAGCCTCAACGAGAGCCTGACCTTTGCCGGTGCCTTCAGCGAAGGCGCGGCGACGGTGCGGTCGGCTCCGGCGATGCGTTCACCCTCTCGGGCGCGTCCAGCTTCGGCGCCGGCGCGGTGGTGAATGGCGGCGGGACGATGAGCCTCGCCAACGCCACGATCGCCGGCCTCACCGTCGGCGGAACGGCGACGCTCAACGACACCGGCACGGTGATTCAGACCGGCGCGGTGACGATCGGCGACGCCTCCGCCTCGGCGGCGCATCTGACCATCGCTTCTGGCGCCACCTGGCAGCTGGACGGCAATGTCGGCATCGCTCGGGGCAAGTCGGCGTCCTCGACGCTGACCGTCTCCGGGACCCTGATCAAGACGGCCGGGACGCGGGACCGAGCGTCGTGGCGCTGAAGACCACCGACAGCGGCTCTGATCGAGGTCGCCTCGGGCCTGCTCGACTTCACCCAGGCGATCAGCGGCAAGGGGGCGCTGAAGATCGACGCCGGGGCCACGCTGGAGCTCGACAACACCGTCGCCAAGACCACCACCACCACCTTCGCCGGCGCGGGCGCGACGCTCGATCTGAAGAAGGCCTCGAAGATGGCGGGCGTCGATCGCCGGCTTCACCGCCGGCGACACCATCGACCTGCTCAAGACCGCCGCCACCGGCGCCACGCTCAACGGCTCCGACCAGCTGGTGATCGTGAACGGCAGCAAGCGCGGTCGCCACCCTGCAGCTGACCGGCAACTACACAGGGCAGACCTTCAGCGTCGCCTCCGACGGCCACGGCGGCAGCGCCATCACCGTCACCGGCGGCGGCGCGGCTCCAGGCCTTCGCCTCGGCCATGGCGGGGATGGCGACCGCCGGCCCGCTCGCGGTCGCCCCGGCGCCGATCACCGCAACTCCGACCGCCGCCATGCTGCTGACGCCGCATTGATCATTGCGAGATGAACGAAAGGAGCCCGTCATGACCAGCAAGGTCCTCACCGGAACCTATTCCGCCGGTTACGCTCTGAACTCCGCTTTCACGACAGTGACCCTGGCGCCGAGCGGCTATGTCGGCGGCAAAGGAATCGCCACCGCCACCGGCGACGATGCAAATCGACGGCGGCACGCTGTGGGCGGCGGACACGTCGCCGGGCGCCGTGGTGTTCACGGCCCCCATTGGGGTCCTGGAGCTCGGCCGAACCGTGTTCGCTCCGTATTCGACAGTCGTCTTCACGGGGACCGTCACCGGCCTCTCCACGAGTGGAACCTCGTCACTGGATCTTCTGGGGGCGCCCTACTTCAGCGGGATCACGACGGCGACCTAGGTCGATAACGGCCATGGCCAGGCGGGGTGCTGACCGTCAACGCGCAGGTTGGAACGTCCGGCCAGCAGGACGAGATCACCCTGGTCAGCGCCTACGCCGGCGCGACCTTCAACCTCGCCAGCGATGGTCAGGGCGGAACCACGGTGACAGCTTCAGTCCCCCACGCCGTAATGTCCCCGCACGCCCTCGTGGCCGCCATGGCGAGCTTCGCCGCGCCAGCCTTCGCGGCGCGCTGTCGGCCGGAGAACGCGTTGGCTGGGCCGCGACTGCTATTGGCGCCTCCGGAGACCGCATAGGACTTCCCCCCGGCGTCTTCAGGCGCCCCGAGGCCTGATCGAGAGCGCCGCTATGCCGTTGATTTGGCGGTGTGAGGCTGCTCTTCGATGGGAAGCTCAGTCCGGCGCCGGGGTCCTGGCGCTATGCCGCAGCTTGCCGATGTGCTAGCAGAATGCGGTCACCATCGGGGCGCCAATGGCCGCGATCACCGTCCGCCGCATCGAACAGGCCGTCATCGATCGGCTGAAAGCGCGCGCCGCGCTAAATGGCCGATCGATGGAGGAGGAGGCGCGGGTGGCGATCACGCGCGCGGCGGGAGGCGCGCTTCGCGGACCGGGCGCCATCGACCACTTTCGCCGCCTTCGCCAGGATGTCTTCGGCGGCGGGCCCGCCCAAGACAGCGTCTCGGACCTGAGGGCGCTGCGGGAAGGCGACCCCTCCGTCTGGCGCGATGAATGATCGTCGACGCCAGCGTCGCGCTGAAATGGCTCCTGAACGAAGCCGACACGCCGATCGCCGAACGCCTCCTTGGCCGGGATGATCTCCTCGCGCCCGAGTTGATCGATCTGGAGGTCGCCCAGGTGCTGACCCGGCGAGCCCGACGGCGCCTGCTCGCGGCCAAGGCGGACGTGGCCGAGCACATCCTCGCCTTGCGCGAGATCTGACCGGCGAAGGTCAAACCAGCGCCGGCTCCTTCTCGCCGGGTTCGGCGGCGGCGGGCGGGGGAGCGGCGGGCTTGGCGTCGAAGTCGAAGGCGAGCTTGCCGTCACGCAGCAGCACCTTGACGTGGCCGCCCTTGGCTGAGCCGGCCGAACAGGATGTCGTCGGCGAGCGGCCGCTTGATCTCGTCCTGGATGACGCGGGCGAGGGGGCGGGCGCCGTAGAGTTCGTCGAAGCCGTTCTTGGCCAGCCAGTCGATCGCCTCCTCCGTCGCCTCGATGGTCACCTGCCGGTCGGCGAGCTGGGCCTCGAGCTGCAGGATGAACTTCTGCACCACCATGCGGATCACTTCCGGGGTGAGGGCGGCGAAGGCGACGGTGGCGTCGAGGCGGTTGCGGAACTCCGGCGTGAACAGGCGCTTGATCGCCTCCTCGTCCTGCCCCTCCATCTTGCCGCGGCCGAAGCCGATCGAGTTGCGCTGGCCGTCGGCCGCGCCGGCGTTGGTGGTCATGATCAGGATGACGTTCCGGAAATCGACCTTCTTGCCGTTCGCGTCGGTGAGCACGCCGTGGTCCATCACCTGCAGCAGGATGTTGAAGACATCCGGGTGCGCCTTCTCGATCTCGTCCAGGAGAACGACGGCGTGCGGATGCTGGTCGACCGCGTCGGTCAAGAGGCCGCCCTGGTCGAAGCCGACGTAGCCGGGCGGCGCGCCGATCAACCGGCTGACCGTATGCCGCTCCATGTATTCGCTCATGTCGAAGCGCAGCAGCTCGATGCCGAGGGTGAGGCTGAGCTGGCGGGCGGTCTCGGTCTTGCCGGTGCCGGTCGGGCCGCTGAAGAGATAGCTGCCGATCGGCTTGTGCGCCTCGCGCAGGCCGGCGCGGGCCATCTTCATCGCCGCGCTGAGCTTGGCGATCGCCGGTCCTTGGCCGAACACGGCGCGGTTGAGGTCGCCTTCCAGCTGGCGCAGCGCCTCGGTGTCGGTCTTGCTGACCGACTTGGGCGGGATGCGGGCGATCTTGGCGACCACCGCCTCGATCTCCTTCACCCCGATGATCTTCTTGCGCTTGGCCTCGGTCAGCAGCATCTGCGAGGCGCCCGCCTCGTCGATCACGTCGATTGCCTTGTCCGGCAGCTTGCGGTCGTTGATATACTTCGCCGACAGGTCCACCGCTGCCTTCAGCGCCTCGGTAGTGTACTTCAGCTTGTGAAATTCTTCGTAATAGCTCTTCAGGCCCTTGAGAATCTTGATCGTATCCTCGGTCGACGGCTCGTTGACGTCGATCTTCTGGAAGCGGCGAACGAGGGCGCGGTCCTTCTCGAAATGCTGGCGGAACTCCTTGTAGGTGGTCGAGCCCATGCAGCGCAGGTTGCCGGCCGCCAGCGCCGGTTTCAGCAGGTTGGACGCGTCCATCGCCCCGCCGCTCGTCGCCCCGGCGCCGATCACCGTGTGGATCTCGTCGATGAACAGGATGGCGCCGGCGTGGTTTTCCAGCTCCTTGATCACCTGCTTGACCCGCTCCTCGAAGTCGCCGCGATAGCGCGTGCCGGCCAGGAGCGAACCCATGTCGAGGCTGAAGATCGTCGATTTCGCCAGCACTTCCGGCACCTGGTTGGCGATGATCTTGCGCGCCAGGCCCTCGGCGATCGCCGTCTTGCCGACGCCGGGATCGCCGACCAGCAGGGGATTGTTCTTGGTCCGCCGGCACAGGATCTGAATGCAGCGGTCGACCTCGTTGCCCCGGCCGATCAGGGGATCGACCTTGCCCTGGCGCGCCTTCTCGTTGAGGTCGATGCAGTAGGCGGCGAGCGCCTCGGCGCCGGACTTGGCGGCCGGTTTCTCTTCCTCGTCCGCTCCCTTGGCGGCGCGCGGCTCCGAGGCGCCGGCCTTCTTGGCGATGCCATGGGCGATGAAATTGACCGCGTCGTAGCGCGTCATCTCCTGCTGTTGCAGGAAATAGGCGGCGTGGCTCTCGCGCTCGGAGAAGATCGCCACCAGCACGTTCGCGCCGGTGACGTCGTCGCGACCCGACGACTGGACGTGGATCACCGCCCGCTGGATCACCCGTTGGAAGCCGGCGGTCGGCCGCGCGTCCTCGCCATTGTCGACGACCAGCTGCTTGAGCTCGCCGTCGACATAGGTCTGCAGGTTCTTCTTCAGCGCCGCCAGGTCGACATCGCAGGCCTTCATCACCGCCGCCGCGTCGGCGTCGTCGACCAGGGCGAGCAGCAGATGCTCCAGCGTGGCGTACTCGTGCTTGTGGCGATTCGCGTTGGCGACCGCCCGGTGCAGCGTTTCTTCGAGATTGCGAGAGAAGGACGGCATGGGTGAACTCGCTAGTCTTTTTCCATGGTGCATTGCAGGGGATGCTGGTGGCGGCGGGCGGTCTCGATCACTTGCGCCACCTTGGTCTCGGCGACCTCGTAGGTGTAGACGCCGCATACGCCGACGCCATTCTGGTGCACGTGCAACATGATGCGGACCGCGCTCTCCCGCGATTTGTTGAAAAACCGCTCGAGCACATAGGTGACGAACTCCATCGGCGTGTAATCGTCGTTGAGAATCAGTACGCGATACATCGCCGGCTTCTGAGTCTTGGGCTTGACGCGGGTGACGACCGCCGTCCCGCTCCCGCCAGCGGGCCCGCCGGGTCCGATCACCTGATCATCCTGCCGTCGTTCGGCCACGTCCGTCTTCCAAGCTCCGTCGCCGGCGCGCGGCGGCGACGGATCGGAGTGTATCCGAACCGCCTCGCCCGCGTCATCCATTCTCGTTGAGCTGGCGCCGCGGACTTACCGGCCGCCCGCCATCGGCCATGAGATAGGCAGCCCCGGAGGATTTGGAAGGTGGCGGCCGCGCTTGGCGGAAATGGCGAGTCCCGCTTTAAGGGCGAAGCCGCCCGCCTGACGGCGCCTTCGCACAGCCGCATGCACGACCTCCGCGCCCTTCGTGACGATCCCCACGCCTTCGACCGCGCGCTCGCCCGGCGCGGCGTCTCGCCAGCGGCGGACGACATCCTCGCCTTGGATGAGGCGGCCAGGGCGGCCCAGACGGCGTTGCAGACCGCGCAGGCGACGCGCAACGAGGCCTCGCGGGCGATCGGCGCGGCCAGGCGCGCCGGCGAGGAAGCCGAGGTCGCCCGGCTGCTCGCCCTGGTCGAAGACGCCAAGGCGCGGATCGACAGCGGCGGGGGCGCGGCGGCGGACGCCGCGCGGGCCCTGCACGAGCGGCTGGCCGCCTTGCCCAACCTGCCGGCCGACGATGTCCCCGACGGGGCGGACGAGAGCGCCAATCGCGAGGTTCGCCGCCACGACGAGCCGCGCGCGCCGCCGTGGACGAGGGATCATGTGACGCTCGGCGAGGCGCTCGGGCTGATGGATTTCGAGGCGGCGGCGCGGCTCGCCGGCGCGCGGTTCGTGGTGCTGAAGGGCGACCTGGCGCGGCTCGAGCGGGCGCTGGGCGCCTTCATGCTCGACCTGCACGCGCGCGAGCACGGCTACACCGAGGTCTCGCCGCCGCTGCTGGTGCGCGAGGCGGCGCTGTTCGGCACCGGCCAGTTGCCGAAGTTCGCCGAGGAGGCGTTCCGCACCACCGACGGGCGCTGGCTGATCCCGACCTCGGAGGCCTCGCTGGTCAATCTCGTGCGCGAGCGCATCCTCGCGGAGGCCGAGCTGCCGCTGCGCTACACCGCGCTCACCCCGTGCTTCCGCTCCGAGGCCGGCGCATCGGGCCGCGATACCCGCGGCATGATCCGCCAGCACCAATTCGCCAAGGTCGAACTGGTCGCGATCACCACGCCCGAAGCCAGCGCCGAGGAGCACGAACGGCTCACCGCCGCCGCCGAGGCGGTGCTGAAGCGCCTGGAACTGCCGTTCCGCACCGTCGCCCTGTGCGCCGGCGACCTCGGCTTCGCCGCCCGCAAGACCTACGACCTCGAGGTATGGCTGCCCTCGCAGGCGAGCTATCGCGAGATCAGCTCCTGCTCGAACTGCGGCGACTTCCAGGCGCGGCGGATGGAGGCGCGCTACCGGCCGGAGGAGGGCGGCGGGCCGCGGTTCGTGCACACCCTGAACGGCTCGGCCTTGGCGGTCGGCCGCGCGTTGGTGGCGGTCCTGGAGAATTATCAGGACGAGAGCGGCCGGGTGGCCATTCCGGCGGCGCTGCGGCCGTACATGGGCGGCGCCGCGCACCTCGGCGAAGCGGCCTAGAGGCGGGCGATGCGCATCCTGGTCACCAACGACGACGGCATTCACGCCGAAGGCCTGGCGGCGCTGGAGCGCATCGCCAGCCGGATCTCGGACGATGTCTGGATCGTCGCGCCGGAGACCGAACAGTCGGGCGCCTCGCGGGCCTTGACCCTGGCCGAGCCGATCCGGGTCCGCCGCGCCGGGCCGCGCCGCTTCGCGGTGCGCGGCACCCCCACCGATTGCATCCTGGTCGGCATTCAGCATCTGCTCGAGGGCGCGGCGCCCGACCTTGTGCTGTCGGGCGTCAATCGCGGCATGAACGCCGGCGAGGATGTGACCATGTCCGGCACGGTCGCCGGCGCGATCGAGGGGATGGCCATGGGCGTTCCGGCCATCGCGCTGTCGCAGATGTTGCGTTACGGCGGGACCGATGCCGACCACCCGTTCGCCGCCGCCGAGGCCATGGGCGCCGAGATTGTCGGCCGCCTGGCGAGGCTCGGCTGGGGGGGCGACGTGGTGATCAATGTCAACTTCCCCGCCTGCCGTCCCGAGGCGGTGCGCGGTGTCGCGGTCACCCGCCAGGGGTTTCGCGGCGTGCGCAATCGCTACACCGAGCGGCGCACCGACCTGCGCGGACGCGACTATTTCTGGCTCGGCTACAAGGCCGACGCCTTCCGGCCCGGCGCCGGGACCGATCTCGAGGCGCTGGCCGAGGACCGCGTCTCGGTAACGCCGCTGCACATCGACCTGACGCACGAGCCGTCGCTCGCGCGCCTGCGGGCCGCGTTCGTCCGCCGGCCGTCGGCGGCGGAGGTCACGGGATGAGCCGCCGGCCGAAGGAGCCGACCGAGCCGGACACGCGCCTCGCCCGCCTGGTGCTCGGCCTTCGCTCGCAAGGGGTCACCGACCCGGCGGTGCTCGCCGCTCTGGAGCGCACGCCGCGCGACCTGTTCACGCCCGATCTGTTCAAGGACCGGTCTTGGGATGATTCGGCCCTGCCGATCGCCTGCGGCCAGACCATCAGCCAGCCGACCATAGTGGGTTTGATGACGCAGGCCCTGACCCTGGAGCCGCGCGCCCGGGTGCTGGAGATCGGCACCGGCTCCGGCTACCAGACCTGCGTCCTCGCGCGGCTGTCGCGCCTCGTCTACACCATGGAGCGCTACCGCACCCTCCTGCGCGAGGCGGAGGCCAGAATCGCGGCGCTGCAACTCACCAATGTCATCACCCGGTTCGCCGACGGCATGCTCGGTTGGCCCGAGCAGGCGCCATTTGACCGCATTCTCGTCACGGCGGCGGCGCCCGAGGAGCCGACCCTCCTGCTCGAACAACTCAAGCCGTCCGGCGTGCTGGTCGCCCCCATCGGCCGGGGCTCGGTGCAGACCCTCCGCCGCTACGCGGGAGACGGCATCGGCGGCTTTCGTTCGGAGGTGCTGTGCGAGGTCAGGTTCGTGCCGCTGCTCAAGGGCGTCGCCCGCGAACTCTAGAGCGGACCGTCGAGCGCGCGCGCCCACGTATTCATGGTATCACGCCGGCCGGCGCCTCTCCGGTTCGGCGTCCTGGCCCGGAGCGGCGATGAGCGACATGACCTTGGCGCGCCGACGTTGGCTGGCCGGTTCCGGCCTTGCGGCGCTGGTCGCCGGCAGTCTCGCCGGCTGCGCGACGCCGACCTATCCCACCGACCTCAGCGGGACCAAGGCCGCCAACCCGCCGGCGGCGGCTCCGCCCGCCACCAGCCCGCCAGCCGAGACCGCCGCGCCGGTCGAGACCTCGCCGCCGCAAAATCCATCCGCCGAGTTGCCGCCGCCGGTGACCGCCGCGCGGCCGCCCGCGAGCGTCGAAAGCGCTCCCTTGCCGCCGCTGCCCGGCGCGCCGGGCGGATCGGCTCCGCCGCCGGCCGGCCCGAACACTGGCGCGCTGGTTGTCGGCGCGCCGCCAAGCCCCGCGCAGAGCGCCTTGCCGCCGAGCTATACGCCCCCGCCGGCCAGCGCCCCTGTCGAAATCCCGCCGCCGACCGGCATCGGCGGCGCGGCCACGGCGACCCAATCGGCCTCGCCGCCCCTCAGCGCGTCACCGCCGCCCGCGCCGCCTCCTCGAACGCCGTCGCGTCCCGCGCCGTCGGCGCAAGCCTACGTGCCGCCGCCGCCGCCGACCATCCGTTACCATCAGGTTCCCGGCAGGGTGATCGCCGGCGGCAAGGTGGTCGCCGCGACCGGCATGTACCGCGACTATCTGGTGCAGCCGCGCGACCATCTCGACGCCATCGCCCGCGATCTTGGAACGACGCGCAGGGTGCTGGTGGAGGCGAACCACCTGAAGCTCCCCTACGCCCTGCGCCCGGGCGAGCATATCAAGGTGCCGGTGGCCAAGGCGTACCAGGCCGCCGGCGGCGACACGCTCGCCGATGTGGCCAAGCGGTTCTCGATCAGCCCGGCGGCGCTCGCCGACCTCAACGATCTGCCGGAAAAGGCGAAGCTGCGCGCCGGCGACCGGGTCGCCCTGCCGGACCGCTTCGAGGATCGCGGGCCCACCCGGCTGGCGGCCGCCACCACGGTCGAACACATCGCCGCCCCGAACGCCGTTCGCCCGACGTACCGGGCGCCGGCCCGGCCGGCGAACGCCACGGCGAGCGCGTCCTCGTACGCCCAATACGGCTATGGCCAGCCGCGCGCCGATGGCGGCCCGTATGTGCCGAGCCCGGCGGCGCTGGCGGCGGCGCGACGGCTGTCGGTGACCCGCAGCTACGGTCCGCCCTCTTACGGCCCTGGCGGCCCTGGCGGCCCGGGCCCGGGCGGTCAGATCGCCTCGCGGACCTACGGATCGCCTGGCTACGGGTCGCCAGCCTATCGTCCGCCAGCCTACCAGCCGCCGCCGTATCAAGGCGCCGACTTCGGCGGCCGCTCGCCGTCGGCCATCGCGGCGCTGGCGCGGGGCCGGTTCATCTGGCCGGTTCGGGGGGCGATACTGGCGCCGTTCGGCGTCCAGGGATTGGGTCGCCGCAACGACGGCATCGACATCCGATCGCCGGCCGGCTCGCCGGTGCGCGTCGCCGCCGCCGGCGAGGTGGTCTATGCCGGCAACGAGGTGCCGGGCTTCGGCAATCTCGTGCTGGTCAAGCACCTGGACGGCTGGGTGACCGCCTATGCCCACCTCGCCTCGATCGGGGTGCAGATGCGCCAGAGCGTCGCGCAAGGACAGATGCTGGGCGATGTCGGCGCGACCGGCTCGGTCAATGGCCCGCAGCTGCACTTCGAGGTCCGCTACGCCGCCAGCCCGATGGACAAGCCCCGCCCGGTCGACCCGCTGCTGGTGTTGCCGAAGTAGGGAAGGGGCTCAAGGCGCCAGGGTCGCCCGATAGAGCGCCGTCCGGGCGCCTCGGTGTGGCATTCGGTCGCGAGCGATGCTATTTGAGGCGCCTTCGACGCGCGGCGCGTCGCGCCCGTCCGATCGAGACTTCCGTCCATGCTGCTCGACCTGCTCTTGACCTTGAACGTGCTCGTCTGCCTCGCCCTGATCGGGGTGGTGCTGCTGCAGCGTTCCGAGGGCGGCGCCTTCGGCGGCGGCAACCCGACCGGCCTGATCACGGCGCGCGGCGCGGGTGATTTGCTCACCCGCACCACCTGGATCCTGTTCTCGCTGTTTTTGGCGCTCAGCTTGGCCCTCACCCTGCTTGGCGCGCGCGAACGGTCGAGCACATCGGCGCTGAAGGCGTTGAAAAACCTTCGCGTCGACCCCGCCAGCCTGCGCCGCCCGCCGCCCCCGGCGCCCGGACAAGCCGGCGCGGGCCAAGCGCCGGCTGGGCAAGCTCCGGCGGGGCAGGGCGGCGGCGCGCCCGGCTTGCCGCCGCTGTCGTCCGGCTCGGCCGGCTCGCCGCCGCCAGCCAGCAGCGGGGCGGCCAACGGCCTGGCGCTGCCGCCGCTCGGCGGATCGCCGCCGCCCGCCCGCTAATCGGCTCCAGCGCTCCAGCGCTCCAGCGCTCCAGCGCGCCGTTCGCCGGGCGCGAATTGTGCTTTATCTTGTCACACCGCCGAGCGTGTTCCAGAGCGCCAAGTCGGTTCCATGTAAGCGGAACACGCTCTAGGGTGGCCGCCCATGGCGCGGTTCATCTTCATCACCGGCGGCGTGGTCTCCTCGCTCGGCAAGGGTTTGGCGTCGGCGGCGCTGGGAGCCCTGCTGCAGGCGCGCGGCTATGGCGTGCGGCTGCGCAAGCTCGACCCCTACCTCAACGTCGACCCGGGGACGATGAGCCCCTATCAGCACGGCGAAGTGTTCGTCACCGACGACGGGGCCGAGACCGATCTCGACCTCGGCCACTATGAGCGGTTCACCGGGGTGGCGGCCACCCGGGCCGACAACATCACCACCGGCCAGATCTATCAGACCATCCTCGAGAAGGAGCGGCGCGGCGACTATCTCGGCGCCACCGTCCAGGTGATTCCGCACGTCACCGACGAGATCAAGCGCTTCGTCCTCGCCGACCCGGGGCCCGGCGTGGATTTCGTCCTGGTGGAGATCGGCGGCACGGTCGGCGATATCGAGGGACTGCCGTTCTTCGAGGCGATCCGCCAGCTGGGCCAGGAGCTGCCGCGCGGCGACGCCTGCTTCATTCACCTCACCCTGCTGCCGTTCATCAGCACCGCCGGCGAGATGAAGACCAAGCCGACGCAGCACTCGGTCAAGGAGCTGCGCTCGATCGGCATCCAGCCGGACATCTTGCTGTGCCGATGCGAGCGGCCGATCCCGGCCGACGAGCAGCGCAAGATCGCGCAGTTCTGCAACGTGCGGCCATCGGCGGTGATCCCGGCGCTGGACGCGGACAGCATCTACGCCGTGCCGCTCGCCTATCATCGCGAGGGGCTGGATTGCGAGGTGCTGAACGTCTTCGGCATCAAGGACGCGGCGGCGCCGGATCTCGGCCGCTGGTCGGCGATCGACGCGGGGATGAGCCAGCCGGATGGCGAGGTCACCGTCGCGGTGGTCGGCAAGTACACGGTGCTGAAGGACGCCTACAAATCGCTGATCGAGGCATTGGTGCATGGCGGCCTCGCCAACCGCGTCCGGGTGAAGATCGACTGGGTCGAGAGCGAAGTGTTCGAGGACGCGAACGGCGCGGCGGTGACCCTGCTCGAGGGGGTCAACGGCATCCTGGTGCCCGGCGGGTTCGGCGAGCGCGGCTCGGAAGGCAAGATCCGCGCCGCCCAGTTCGCCCGCGAGCGGCAGGTGCCGTTCTTCGGCGTCTGTTTCGGCATGCAGATGGCCGTGATCGAGGCGGTGCGCAACGTCGCGGGAGTCGCCGGCGCCTCCTCCACCGAGTTCGGGCCGACCGGCGAGCCGGTGGTCGGGCTGATGACTGAATGGACGCGCGGCAACGCGACCGAGCAGCGCGGCGAGGGCGACAACCTCGGCGGCACCATGCGGCTGGGGGCGTATGACGCGGTGCTGACGCCCGGCTCCAAGCTGGCCGCGATCTATGGCGCGACCAGCATCAGCGAGCGCCATCGCCACCGCTACGAGGTCAACATCGGCTATCGCGACGCCATGGAGCGCGCCGGCCTCAGGCTCACCGGCGTCTCGCCCGACGGCGCCCTGCCCGAGTGCGTCGAGCGCGCCGATCACCCGTGGTTTGTCGGCGTGCAGTTCCACCCGGAGTTGAAGAGCCGCCCGTTCGCGCCACACCCGCTCTACGCCAGCTTCATCGCCGCGGCGGTGGTGCAGAGCCGTCTGGTATAGCCGCGGTTGAGCCCTCTTTCTGGAAGGAGACGAAGAATCCGGCGGAGACGGCGGCCGGAACGGGCTTGGCCCGGCGCCGTTTTTGCGCGCATCACGGGCGAACGGCGCGAATGAGGCGAGGATGATGGCGTGGAACGACGGACTTCGACTTCCGAGCCTGGGATTGGGCGATGGTGATGGGCGGGGGCGGCGTATGCGACGGATCGCCATCGGCGCCGGCGGCATCGCCCTTCTCGCCTTCGCTCTGCTGCTCGCCACCCGGCAATACGATGCCCACGCGCCGAACGAGAGCCCGCCTCCGCCCAGCCGCGCCCTGGCCAATGCCGAGGCCTTGGCGGCCGCCAACCAACTCGGTCTCGCCGGCGGCGCCGCGGCGCAGAACATCGTTCCAGGCGCCATGGGCGCCAATCCGGTCGGCAATGTTCTGAGCGGCGCCTTGGGCGGCGCCAATCCGGCCGACCCGTCGGGAAATTCGGGCAACGCCGCCTTCGGCCAATCCGCGGCTGGCCCGCAGGGGACCAGCGGCGCGCCGGCCGGGCCGGCCGGATCGGTGTTCGCGCAGTATGGCCAGCCAGCCGGCGCCGCCCAGGGCGGCGGGTTTGGCTCCCCCGCGCCGGGCGCCTTCGGCCAGGGGGCCACGGCCTCGGGCCAAGCCGCTCAGCCAGGCCAGGTTGGGCTCGGGGTCACTCCGGGAGTGGGCTATGCGGGCGCCGCCGCGCCGGGCGGACTGGGCTACGCCAGCGCCGGCGGCATCCCGTCTCTCGCCCCGACGCCGGGCGCGCCGACCAGCGACGCGCTTGGCCAGAGCCTCGCCCGCGCTCGCGCCGGCGGCCGCCGGCACTGAAAGACCTCAAGCAGCCGGAACTCCGCACACGATTGGTCGTTGATGATGGCGAGAGATCGCCATGCAACCAAAAGCTGAAATATTCGCCTGTTGCCTCGCCGTCCTGGCGGTGAGCGCGCCCGGCGGGGTCACGGCGCAGGAGGATACTTCGGCTCAGCCGTCAATGCAGCAAGTTTTGCTGAAATCCGCGGCGACGGGCGCGACGGTCACGACCCAGCCGCCACGACGCCAGACGCTCCGCCTCGCGGTCGGGCAGCCGCTGAGCCGATCCGGCAAGGTGAGCCTGGGCCTGCAGGGCGCCGGCGAGGATCGTGGCCTGGACGCGCACGAAATCAACACCGCGTTCGCGGCCCAGGCGCAGGACCCCGGCGGCCTCGCCGGCGCGCGCGTGAGCTTCCATTTCTGACGATCGCGACCAAGTTGGAAGGAGATCACCGATGCAAAAGACAGATCTGGCCTGCATCGCCGCCGGGGCTGTGTTGGCGGTGATCGCCGGAACCGCGACCGCCAGCTTTGGCCTCGCGCCGGCCGAGGCCGCGCTGCGAGGAACCGATCAGCAACCCTTCGTCGTGGCGCCGTCGCCCAGCGTCGCGGCGGCGGCGGCCGTGTCGCCGGCGGTGGCGACCTATGTCTCCGACCCTTGGCCAGCCGCGCCGGTCGCGCGCGAAACGCGCGTGAACAAATCTCGCGATCACGCGGATGAGACGCTGTCGGCAACCGACCCCAGCGTGACGGTTCCCGAGGTCACGCCGGCAATCGAGGTCATGCCGGCGACCGAGATCACCAGCGTCGATCCGCCGCCCGACGGCGACGCGAGCCCCGCGCCGGCTCCCGCCGCCGTCTATCCGGGTAATGATGGCCCGGCGCCGAGCCGCTGATATGCTGTGACTTGGCGGACGGGGTGACCGCCTAAGCAGCGTTTCCAGCCGTCCGCACGCTGTCCATATTCCCCTCTGACATCTCAGGCGCTTAGGCCATTGACCGTCTAGACACGTCCGCCGTTGTCCGCCAGAATACCCCAACATTTAGGGGCGGATTGTTGGGGTGAACGGCGATGGCGAGGGAAATTCACCGGCTCACGGCGCGCAAGGTCGAGACCTTGAAGACGCCTGGCCGCCTACGTCGGACGGCGAGGGCCTGCTATCTGATCGTTGACGCCAAGCGGCGCGAAGCGTTGGGCGCTTCCTCTTCCGCTGCGGATGGCAAGGATCAGGGAGCTGGGCCTTGGCGGGCTAGCGGCTCGCGGCGGGCAAGCCGGCGGTGAGCCTCGCGCATGGCCCGCGAGACGGCGCGCAGGGCGGCCAGGGAGCACGTCGCGCGCCGGCCGCAATCCGATTGTCGAAGGCGTTGCCGATCGGCGCGTCCCGACCTTCGGCGAGGCCGCCGACGCCTATCTCGCGGCCCATTCGGCCAAGTGGCGCAATGACAAGCACGTCGCCCAATGGGCGATGACCCTGACGACCTACGCCGCGCCGATCCGCGCGATGAAGGTCGACGCCATCGACACGCCGGCGGTGCTGCGGGTGCTGAAGCCGCATTGGACAGCGCGGCCCGAAACCGCCGCTCGCCTTCGCGGCCGGATCGAGGCGGTTCTGGACGCGGCCAAGGCCGCCGGACACCGCCAGGGCGAGAACCCGGCGCGGTGGAAAGGCCACCTGGATCACCTTTGCCGGCCCGCCAGCGGCTCAGCCGTGGTCACCATGCCGCGATGCCCTATGCCGATGTTCCGGCCTTCCTGGCGGCCCTCGGCGAGCGCGACGCCGTCGCGGCGCTGGCCCTGCGGTTCACCATCCTGACGGCCGCCCGCGCCGGCGAGACGTCGGCGCGCCACCTGGGCTGAAATCGACGTCGAGCGAGCCGTCTGGACGGTCCCGGCGGCGAGGATGAAGGCCGGCCGCGAACACCGCGTCCCGCTGTCCGCCGCCGCCCTAGCGGTGCTGGCCAAGGTGCGGGAGCTCGGCGGGAATGGCTATGTCTTCCCTGGGGCGAAGGCCGGGCGGCCAATGAGCGGCATGGCGTTCGGCATGTTGCTGCGGCGGATGAAGGTCGAGGCCACGACGCACGGCTTTCGATCGAGCTTTCCGCGATTGGGCGGGCGAGGCGACGAACTTCCCGCGCGAGCTTGCCGAGGCGGCTCTGGCGCACGTCGTCGGCGATGAGACCGAACGGGCCTATGCGCGCGGCGACGCCCTGGAGCGCCGGCGCGGCTTGATGGACGCTTGGGCGCGGTATTGCACCGGCGAGGCTGGGGCCGTCGTTCCCCTGCGGCGCGGGAGCGTGGATCATGGGCGAGGTTTTACCATGAACGCGGACACCCCACAACCGGCAGACCCGAACCCCATGCGAACCTGGCGACTCCAAGCTCCCGCGAACGTTAGGGCGGTGACCTCATTCGCGAGCTGGACGACGAACCGCTCACTACGGCGGAGTCGGCGACGACGCTCAGCCTGTATGCTTCAACGGCGAAAGGGCTATCCGATGACGCTCAAAGCCTCAGCCCCGCCGAGGCTTGGCGTCGCGCGATGACCGCGTGCCAACCCGGTTCGGCACGCGACGATCGATCACATTCTGGACTGAAGCCGCCACCTTGACCGCTCCGATCCCGACAGCGGCCGACGCGACCGCGAAGCTCAAGGCCGTTGATGCTCAGCTTCGATCATCGGCCGACTCGGGCGATGGCGCCGACCGGCGCGCGCTAGAGGCGGTGATCAACTGGTTGGAAGCCGGGGGCGCGGACGTGGCCGCCGAATTCGCGCGGCCGCCTAAATACTCGACAGGCAGGGGATAGCGCGACGACGCGACACGGGCGGAAAGCACCGCCGCCCTTCCCCTGCCTTCCAAGGTGCGGCGCGAGGTGCTGCGCATGGGGGACCCGGAAACGGGCGGCTCTGAACTGCGGCATTGATCGCTTCTCAATGGAAGCGGTTCGAAACAAGCCGCTGAATCGAGGGTGCGTTTGAGCGTGGCGTCTGCGAGACTTAGTCGACAGACCATTGAATACAGCCGACGCCCGCACCGGCTGGATCAATGTTCCCGTCCTATTCCTCGCAAGCGCCGTTGATAGCGTTGGGCTGTATGCGCCCGATGCGGCCCAAATGAGCCAGTCTCGGTTGCGGGCGGCTAAGATTATCGTGCGTAAAGTTTCACAGGGCTACCTAAGATTGTTTCTCCGGCGTGGCATTAAATGGTTGCCATGATCCTGAAGCCAGCTGGCTACACCGCCAGAATTGCACGAGTGAACTCGGAAACTTCTTCGGACGATGCGCCAGTCGAAGGTGATCCGCGAAGGCGATTGGTTCGTCTATGTCGAACAGGCGGGCCTTGAACGCTTAATCGATCACCTGCGGCATGCGGCTGACGCTCTACCGTCGGGAATCGGCGACGCGCGCCTCCGAGCTCCGGGCCGAAAGGGCGCTCGAAAAGCTCGCCATCGATCACATCGAAACCGGCACCCCCGTTCCGGGTAGCGCGGCGTGGCGGGAAAGCTGCGGCTTGGGAACGCTCGCGGCCAAGCGTGTCTGGGCTTCTGTCGCGTCGCGCCACCCCGTGCTGTCGAGCCGTGAACAAGCCAAAACGAAAGCGCGCCGACCAGAACCTGAACCCCAATCGAAACCGGCACTCCTGCTTACGGCCGACCGGGAGGGCGCATCCAAGCGGCGTCAAGCGCTCCGGGACTGTCTCGGCGCGCGTAACGCGAGCTTAGACAATGAACGAACATTCCCCCGCGCCGCTGGCGCTTCGCGTCAAGGATGCGGCGAGCGCCCTCGGATGCAGTCGCAGCACCCTCTATTTGCTCATGAAGCGCGG
This sequence comes from uncultured Alphaproteobacteria bacterium, assembly GCA_963752245.1. GTDB lineage: Bacteria > Pseudomonadota > Alphaproteobacteria > Caulobacterales > Caulobacteraceae > Acaudatibacter. The sequence continues at coordinate 463,267 of CAVVXO010000004.1, read as the reverse complement.
AAAGCTGCGATCGGTGAAGATCGCCGGCCGCCGCGTCATCCCGATGGATGCGGCCAAGAGCCTGCTGGACGCGGCCTGACCGGATGGCCCCCGCGTCCGGGGGGCGCTCCCGTCACGAAGCGCCCCGCCGTGTTCAGCTTGCTTGCCAGCGGCGTGAACATAGCACCTCAACCCACTCGCCACCAAAGGCTTTCCACCACCCGCATGGGCGAGGCGATCACCGCCGCCCTGGCGGAGGCCGATCCCGCGGATCGGGCCGAGCTCGCCGCCTGGGCGGCCCGGCGGTTCCTTCTCGGCGGTGGCGCATCAACGCGGCCCTAGCGAGGCCGCTCGCCGTCGCCTATGAGGCCGGCGATATCCTGGCGGTGGCGGCATGACCGCGCTGGCCATCGACGCGGCCGGCGTCGCCACCCTCGCGCGGGCCTGCTTCGGCGAGCCGAACAGGGCGCTGTCAACCGCTCGCGAGCTGCGGTTCGGCCGGCGAGGCTCGATCGCCGTCGTTCCCGATCGCGGCGTTTGGCAGGATCACGAAGCCGGGCAGGGCGGTGGCGTGCTGGATATGCTGGTTCACGCTGGCGCGGCTCGCACACGCCGCGACGCGGCTCGCCTGCTGGAAAGCGAAGGCCGCTTAGAGCCGCGAGAGAGGCCCCGAGAGGCCGCTCGGCGCGCCAGGGATGCGGAGCAGCGGCAAAGCCGGCGAAGGGCCTGGGCGGCCCGCCTTTGGGCCTCGGCGAGTCCCTTCGCGCATTCCCTCGCCGAAACCTACTTGCGGCGCGCCAGGGCGATCACCGCGCCCCTCGGCGGGGCGCACCTGCGGTTCCATCCGGCCGCGCCGCTGATCCCCTACTATCCGCCGAGCGCCACCGCGCCGGCGATGGTCGCGCGCGTCCAAGGGCCGGACGGGCGACGGCATGGGCGTTCACCTCACCTTCCTCGCGCCCGATGGCCTCGGCAAGGCGGCGGTAGCGCAGGTCAAAAGTCATGGGCGGCGCGGTCGGCGGTGGTCACGTCCGGCTTGATCGCAGGCGACCGCGCTCGTCGTCGGCGAGGGTATCGAGAGCGCCTTGTCGGCATGGCAGGCGCTGGACGATCCAGCGGCCGGCTGCATCGCAGCCCTGTCCGCCGGCGGCATGGCGGCGCTGCGATGGCCCGCCGCCGCAAGTGAATTGATCATCGCGCCCGACGCCGATCCGGCCGGCGAGCGTGGCGCCGCGAGAACTCGCCCGCCGCGCCTATGCGGCCGGGCTGGCGGTGTCGTTCTTGAACCCGCCGGACGGCCTCGACGATTGGAACGACGCCATGATGGCGCGGGCGGTGGCGCCGTGATCGCCCCGTTGAAACTCGAGTCCTGACCGGCCGCCCGAGCCGTTGCCGTTGGTGGCGCCCTCGCCGCCGGCGCTGGCCTATCCTGTCGAGGCGCTCGGATCGCCGCTCGCGCCGTTCGTAGAGGCCACGGTCGAGGCGACACGTTGCGCCGAGGCGACTGCGGCGCATTCGGCCCTCGCTGCCGCGACGATCGCTGCACAGGCCCATGTCGATGTTCGCACTCCGGCCGGGGTGACGCGCCCTTGTTCGCTCTTCCTGTTCACGGTGGCGAGTAGCGGCGAGCGAAAGAGCGCGGCGGACCGGATCGCCCTCCTCCCGATCCGCAACACAGAGGCGGACGCTAAGGGGCTCTATGATTTCGCTTGGCGAGGCTGGCGGAACTCGCATGACGCTTGGGAAGCCGAGCGCGCCAAGATCAAGCGCGACAACAAGCTCACTCGTGACCGGCGCCGCGACGCGTTGGACGAGCTCGGGCCGGAGCCTTTGGAGCCGATCCGGCCGGACCGGGCGGCCGATGACCTAACGATCGAGGGCCTGGTCAAGCTCTGGCCGGTGTTGCCGGGCTCGTTCGGCCTGTTCGCCGATGAAGCCGCCAAGGTCATCGGCGGCCACGCTATGACGGACGAGGCCAGGCTGCGCACGGCCGCCACGCTCGCCAATCTATGGGATGCGGGGAGGGCGAGCCGCCTTCGCGCCGGCGACGGGTTCCTCAGTCTGCGCGGCCGGCGGCTGGCGGTGCACCTGATGGCGCAACCCGGCGTCGCGGCGTCCTTTCTGACGGCGGCGGACTTGAACGACCAAGGATTGATCGGCCGGTTCCTTGTCGCCGAGGCGCCTGAGAAAGCCGGCGATCGGCTGTTCCGCGATCCGCCACCGCCGACCGACTTGCGCTTCACCGGCTTCAATCATGCGATCGGCCGGCTGCTCGCGATGGCGCCGCCAACGGTGGACGGGCGGAACGAACTCGAGCCGCGCTTCATCGACTTCGCTCCCGAGGCGCGGCGAGCCTGGATCGAGCTTCACGATGAGATCGAGGCCAAGCTCGGGCCTGGCGGCGAACTGGCGTGCGTCAAGCCGTTCGGATCGAAGCTCCCGGAGCATGCCGCCCGTCTAGCCGCCATCCTGCAGGTGATCGCCAATTCGGCCGCCGGCGAGATCACCGTCGACACGATGAACCGGGCGGCGATCTTGGCGCGCTTCTATGCCGCCGAGGCGGCGCGCCTCGCCACCCGCGCCCGCGTCGATGTTCGCCTCGCCGAGGCGGAGCGATTGCGGACGTGGTTGGTCGAGGATTGGGCAGACCCGCTCGTGTCCATCCGCGCCATCATGCGGTTTGGGCCGAACGTCCTTCGCCCGAAGGCGACGGCCGAGCGGTGCGTCGACATTCTCGCCGATCACGGCTGGTTGCTCCCCGCCGGGGACGGCGAGGTCAAAGGCGAGCGTGCCCGCGAGACGTGGCGGATTGCTTGCGGCGGATCACGCGAAAAGGGATCGACCCCTGCGACAGTTGCAACTCTTGCGACAAAGCCGCCCCCCAACCCCGAAACTGTCGCAACTGTCGCAACTGTCGCAAGGGGTGAGGCCGAAAACACGCCTGATCGGGGCGGCCCCCATGCTGACGCGCTGCTAGAGCTCGCCGATTGCCCACCGCCGAACTCCGATCCGATCGCCTGGCGTGACGCGTGCGAGGGTGCGGCTATGTTCGAAGGCATCCATGGCCTGGCGGCTCGATCGAAGGGCTGGACTGTCTCAACTCTTTATGGTGCCGCGCCAGTCAATCCGCTCGGCCAACCGGACCGCCTCGGTGCGGCGCTGCGGATCGGCCGCGAAGGCGTCCGCGACGTTACGCCCGACTGCATTGTCACTCTGACGGGTTGCCGCATCGCGCCTCCGAGCCAGCCCGCGTCGCCGATCAAGGAGTGGCTGCATGGTTGATGACCGCGCAAGCCAACTCGCCACCGCCCGCCGCCGTGAACAAGCGCGCCTTAGAAGCGAGGCCTATCGCGAGCGCCAATTCCATGGCCGGCTCCTTGTGTCGCTAGAGGTCAGCCGAACACAGATTGCCGCTCTTGAAAGACTGGCCTTGCTAGACGTTGGCGAGCGCGATCGAGACTGCATTGCCTGGGCAGTGGGTCGTTTTCTCGACGCCGCGCCGCACCTGTCCGCATTAGGGGACGCCTTGTGGCCGCAGAGCGAGGGGGATCAAGGCGACTGTGACGCGTCACCTAAAGTGCGATGATTATCAAGGGAGTCGCGTGACGCTGTTGCGCAACGCGCCGAGCGGTTGGGCGGCTTTCCGTGCTTTCCGACAGAGGCCGCTTCCGGTGATCACGAAGCGTCACGGCAATTGGCGACATGGGCGATATTCAATCGCTCGGCGGGCCGATGCAGCGGTGTTCCGCCTGATGGTGAGCCTGTTGAAACAGGGCTATGGCGACCGCCCGACGGGCAATCCGGCGTGTTCCGGCTGGCGGTCCGTCCGCTTGCGGTCGCGGCCGTTAGGGTTAGCGCGCGAGCGGTGAAACGCCGAAAGCAGCGCCTCCTACGCGTCGAAGCCATACGCGGGCCAGGGTGGAAGCCGCCAAAGCCGCCGCCGCCTCCATCGACGGCGGCGGCGCGCGCTTTCGAGGCGCTTGGCTACGCCAACCATCATGCCGCTCTCATTAGGTCGCTCGCGCGGGTCCGGCGCACCTGCCAAGCCCGAACCCGCCGAGGGACGCCCTGCCTCGCCCTGGCGCTCCGCAATGGCCGTTGCAAACTTCACGGTGGCTTATCGACGGGCGCCAAGACCGCCGAGGGCAAGGCCCGCATCCTCGCGGGCTGGCGCGCCTGGCGCGAACGCCAAGATCAGAAACCCCGCATTGAGAGAAGGCGAATGAAGGCCATGCCCAAGACGCCATCCGCCGCCTGGCACCAAGCGGAGCGCGGCTATGTGGCGGAGATGCCCGCCGACATGGAAGCGGATCAAATCAAGCGGCTATTGGCCTTGGAGGACGCGACCTTGAACCTCCCGATCGCGAAACGGGCGGACGCGGTGGCGAAGCTCAGAGCCGTGGCAATCATGGTCGAACGCGGCGATCCTCCCGATGACCCGCAGAGCGGGGCGCTGTTGGACGTGATCGATTGGATGCAGCGAGATTGAAAGCAAAAGAGCACGCTCCGCGCGGACGCGTCACGGGGTGAGTTAGTGACCGCGCATTCGCTCTAGCCACCATTGGCGCGCCCCAAGGTGGCGCAGAGGGGAGTTTCGCGATAGTTACGTGCGCGGGTGGGGCTCGGGTCTACGCTGGATTAAGCGGTCCCGCCTGCGATCGTCGGGCAGTGGAAACTCGGGAGTGTCTCAGCTTGAAGGCCGGCGGGCTCGAAACAGGTTTGGGGACCAGCGTCGCGATATGGTAGGGCTCGCGTCGTGGATCCCCTAGCTGAAATCAGCGAGATTGAGGGGCAAATCGCCGACCTCGGTCAACGCATCACGGCTCGACAGCAAGAGTGGCTAGGCGGCGCGGCGGGTAGCTCTGCGGCATATGCTCGAGCAATCGGCCTCTTGATGAACCGCGTTCAGTCACTGGAACAAAAGGTTTGGTCCATCCTCTGGGATCACATGGACCGTGCCTAAGGGTCCCCAAGAACAGCGCTGCCCCAGGGACGTGATCGGAGGCCAAGTTTCAGCACAGTTACGTGCGCGCGCGCGACCCTGAGAGGCTGCGCGGAATTAAGCGGTTCGACACTGCGGCCTCGTTTTGCTGCGGAACTGTTGGCATTCGCGCGACCAACTCTCCCGGTCGCACAAAATCGCTCCCATGCTGTCCAGTTGGCATTCCATAGAAAGATGGGTTCGCGGCCGCCACTAAGAATATGTGCAGACCACGATGAAAGCTAATAAGCGCGGCGAGAGTCTCACGCCCATCGCAATTAAACCTATAGACAAATTGTCCTGCGGAGGTGAAAGAACCTTGCTCAAGTCCTCCCTTCAGAGGTAAGATCGCTAGAATAGACTCTGCCGTTGCTATAGACAGACCAGAATTTAGAAAATAGTGAGTTTGCACGCCTCCCTCCATGGGCAGGGCAGACCCAACATGCTCGCGATATAGCGCCATGCCCATCTTTGCAGCGAAGACAGTTAGATGCGCATGCAAGAGCGGACCGTCTGCGTTAATTTGGACAACCTCCCTAAAAAGCCCAGTTCTAGTCCGTAACCATAGTTTCTTACTTTTATCACGTCGCAGTAACTCTGGCAGCAAACCCGGTGCTTTTTGTTCCAACGCCGCTTTACGTTCAAGGGCTTCGCGAGTCACATCATCCGTTAGTAGACCTTCGGTTTCAAGCCTGGCCATAAAGCTGGCGACTAGATCGGCACCACTGGTCAAGTGGTTGCAGTTGGTACACGCGCCGAACTCGAGCCCTTTTGGTCGCCGTCTCTGCAAAAACAACGATATAGGGGGCATATGTTCGATGCTAGCGGAAGGTTTATTGCAGTAAATGCAGCGCGGTTCATTGCAAACCATCGCCGCCAGATTGAGTCTTCTTCTTTTTGCTTCACCCATGCCTTATGCACGGCACCCTCGGACGCAATTCCGATCAAGGGGGCGGCATTCCCGTTCTCTTCTCAACCGCCTGTAGGCGCGCCTCATGGTCGTCGGTCTTCTCGACGGTTTGATCCGCCTGTTCAGCGGTGGCGTCAGCTTTTGACGTGACTTCCGCCGCCTCTTCCTCTGCATCATTCGCCCGGGCGTCCGCGTCGTCCGCGCGCGCCTCAAGCTCCTCAGCCTTATCTTCCACTTCGCTCGCGCGAGACTCCGCCGCATCGGCGCGATCCTGCGCGTCCGACACGGCGGCCTTCATGTCTCTGGTCTCCTTGAACTCGCCGCAAGCCACGAGAGAGACGCAAGCGCACGCCAGCAATGCCGCGACGGCGGTCACGAAGGCGCGCATGCGTCAGTCCTCCCGTTTACGCGTCGCGTGCAGGAGAGCCGCACTATCTGTCGGAGGGGGGCCAATCACAAATTGTTTCGGACCCCGTCGGATCACCGCGGCCAAAAAGCCCCGTTTCGGGGACGAAATTCGGGGACGTGACCATAACCACCCTAATAAAACGCCGTGCATTCAACGATTTAGAACAGAGACATGGCGGACGGGGTGGGATTCGAACCCACGGTGGGCGTCAACCCACGGCGGTTTTCAAGACCGCTGCCTTCAACCACTCGGCCACCCGTCCTGACGCCCTCGGTCTAACAGGGGCGCGCGGCGCGGGCCAATCTCGCGGTTTTGGCCTCGTGGCTGGACAGAGCTGGCGAAGCGCGGTCTATGCGGGGCCGTCCATGGCGCGCGGCCTGTTCATCAGCTTCGAAGGCGGGGAGGGGGCCGGCAAGTCGACCCAGCTCGCGCGCTTGGCGGCGCGGCTCGCCAGCGGCGGGCGCGAAGTGCTGGCGACTCGCGAGCCCGGCGGCACGCCGGGAGCCGAGGCGATCCGGGCCCTGCTGGTCGATGGGCCGCCCGACCGCTGGTCAGCCACCGCCGAAGCCCTGTTGCTTTACGCGGCGCGCGCCGATCATCTCGAGCGCGTCATCGCGCCGGCCCTGGCGCGCGAGGCGGTGGTGCTCACCGACCGCTTCGCCGACTCGACCAGGGCCTATCAAACGGCGGCGGGCGGAGCGCCCGGCGGCGCTGATCGCGGCGTTGGAGCGGGAGGTGCTCGGCGGTCGCTGGCCCGACCTTACGCTGGTGTTCGACATCGACCCGGCGATCGGGCTGGCCCGGGCGGGCCGGCAGCGCTTCGAGGCCAAGGGGATCGGCTTTCACCAGTGTTTGCGGGATGCCTTCGCCGAGATTGCTCGTCGCGAGCCCCAGCGTTGCCGGCTGATCGACGCCAGCGGCGGGGTGGCGGTCGTGGCGGAGCGGGTCTGGGCGGCCGTCGCGCCGACGGTGCAGGCGTCATGACCGTTCCCGCGCCGCCGCATCCGCGCGCGACCTTCGACTGGCTCGGCGAGGCGGCGGAGGCGACCTTCTCGGCGGCGGTCAAGCAAGGGCGGGTGCACCATGCCTGGCTGCTCGCTGGACCGCGGGGCGTCGGCAAGGCGACCTTCGCCTATCGCGTCGCGCGGCGGCTCCTGGGCGCGGCGGCCGATCCGGCGCGCGGCCGGCTCGGCGCCGATCCCGAGGATCCAATCAGCCGCCAAATCGTCGGCCGCGCCCATCCCGACCTGTTGGTGCTGCGGCGCGACGACGAGGACGGCAGGGCGCGCCGGCAGATCCCGGTCGACGAGGCGAGAACTTTGGGCGAATTCTTCGCCAAGACGCCCGCCATGGCGGCGTGGCGAGTGGCGATCGTCGACGCCGCCGACGACTTGAACGACGCGGCGGCCAACGCCGTGCTCAAGACCTTGGAAGAGCCCCCGGAGCGTGGGCTCCTGCTGCTGGTCAGCCATGCGCCCGGCGGGCTGCTGCCGACGGTGCGATCCCGGTGTCGCCGGCTGCGCTTTGAGCCTCCGCCGGCCGAGACGGCGATCGCCTGGCTGGAGCGGGTCGCCGGACTCGACCGCTCGGCGGCGACGTCTCTGCTCGCCCTGAGCGGCGGAACGCCGGGCGGCGCCTGGCGGCTGGCGGGACAGGGAGTCCTGGAACTGGACGCCGCCGCCGCCGCCCTGCTGGACAGCCTGCCCGCGCCGGACGCGTCCGCGGTCGGCAAGCTGGCGGAGAGCTTTCGCGGCCCGGCGGGCCTTGATCGTTTCGAGTTGTTTTTCGGCCGCTTGTCTGCTCGCCTCCAAGAACGATCCAGGGCGGAGGCCGCGGCGGCGCGGGTGAATGCCGCCGAGCGATGGGCGGAGACGGTCGGAGCGCTGCGCGAACTGGTCGAGCGCACCTTGGCGGTGAACCTCGATCGTGGCGATGCTCTGCAGGTGGCTGTCGGCCGGCTCAAAACGGTGGCGGCGAATTGACGGCGCCATGCTGATCGACAGCCATGTCAATCTCCACGCATCCGCCTTCGATGCCGATCGCGCGGCGGTGATCGCCCGCGCTCGCGCGGCCGGCGTCGGTCTCATGGTCGAAATCTGCGACAAGGTGAGCGCCTTTGCCGCGGTGGACGCGGTGGCGGCCATGGGCGAGGACATCTGGGCGACCATCGGCACGCACCCTCATGAAGCCAAGGAAAATCCTTCGCTAGCGGCCGAGACCTTGTGCGAGCTGGCGACGCGGCCAAGGGTTGTTGGTATCGGCGAGACCGGCCTCGATTTCCACTACGACCTCAGCCCCCGCGAGGTGCAGGCGCGCGTGTTCCGGGTTCACGCCGCCGCGGCGCGGCGCACGGGTCTACCGTTGATCGTTCACACCCGCGAGGCGGACGTCGCGATGGCCGACATCCTCGAGGACGAGCATGCCAAAGGCGCGTTTCCGATCCTGATGCACTGCTACACCTCCGGGCCGCAGCTGATGCAGCGGGCCGCGGCGCTCGGCGCGTGGTTTTCTGTTTCGGGCATCGCCACCTTCAAGGCGGCCGACGCGGTGCGCGCGACCATCGCCCAAATGCCGGCCGAGCGGATCATCGTCGAGACCGATTGCCCTTTTCTCGCGCCCGCGCCGATGCGCGGCCGGCGCAACGAGCCCGCCTTCCTGCCGCATGTGCTCGCCAAGCTGGCGGAGGTCCGCGGCTGGTCGCTCCCCGAGGCCGAGGCGCGGACAGAGCGCGCCTTCTTCGAGCTTTTCCAAAAAATTCCAAGGCCATGAACGATCGGCTTGAAGTGGTGATCCTGGGCTGCGGCTCCTCCGGCGGTGTGCCGCGCGCCGACGGCAATTGGGGCGCGTGCGATCCCAAAGACCGACGCAACTGGCGCAGCCGCTGCTCGCTGATGGTCCGCCGGATCGGGCAGGGGACCGCTCCCGATGGCGCCACCACCGTGGTCGTCGACGCGGCGCCGGAGTTGCGGCTGCAATGCGCCGCGGCGGGTGCGCGGCGTCTCGACGCTATGCTCCTCACCCATGACCACGCTGACCAGGTGCACGGCATCGATGACATCCGGCCGTTTTTCTTGAAGCAGGGCAAGAGGATACCGTGTTGGATGAACGCCGCGACGGCGGCGTCGATGGGCGAGCGCTTCGCCTATCTGTTCGACGGGGCGCCGGGGCCCTATCCGGCGATTGCCGAGCCGAGGAACGCGCGGCCGGGTGCGGCCTGGGATGTCGACGGCCCCTCCGGCCCCATACCGGTCGTGGCCTTCGACCAGGATCACGGCGCCAGCCGCTCGCTCGGCTACCGTTTCGGGTCCGTGGCCTATTCCAGCGACGTGGTCGGCCTGGACGAAGCCGCCTTCGCGACGCTATCCGGAGTGGAGGTGTGGATCGTCGATGCCCTACGCTACACGCCGCACCCGACCCACGCTCATGTGGAGAAGGCGCTCGGCTGGATCGAACGACTCCGGCCGAAACGGGCGATCCTCACCAATCTGCATATTGATCTCGACTATGCCGAGCTGGCGGCTCGGCTGCCGCCTGGGGTGGAACCGGCCTTCGACGGCCTTCGGTTCTCGGTCGAACTGGGCGGCGAATAGCGTTGCTGCGGCTGGGTTTCTTGGCGTCGAACAACGGCAGCGGGTTGCGCGCCGCCGCCCGGGCGATCGCCGACGGCGATCTCGCCGCCGAAATCCGGATGGTGGTCAGCAACAAGGCGGCCGCGCCGGCGCTGGCTTTCGCCCGCGAACAGGGGTTGGCGGCCCTGGCGCTTCCAACCGCTGGCGATCCGGCCGGCGCGGACAAGCGGCTCGCCGCGGTGATGATGGCCGCCGGCGCCGAGTGGATCGTGCTGGCTGGCTACCTGCGGAAGCTCGGACCGGCCACGCTCGCGGCGTTCCCCGGCCGCATCCTCAACATTCACCCGGCGCTGCTGCCGAAGTTCGGCGGGCAGGGGCTGTATGGTCGTCGCGTGCACGAAGCCGTGATAGCCGCTGGCGTGTCGGTCAGCGGCGCGAGCGTGCACCTGGTCGACGAGGAATATGACCACGGCCCGGTGCTGGCGCGGGTCGAGGTCGCCGTCGGGGCGGGCGACACGGCCGAAGAGCTGGAGCATCGCGTCGCGGGCGTCGAGCCGGCGCTGCTCGTCGACACGCTGCGGCGGATCTCCCGGGGCGAGATTCCGGCTGCGTGACATAGGGTTGCAAGAACCTCTGAACAATGGAAATATTTCCGATAATATATCTTAGGCGCGATGACCCGAAGGGTTGGTTTGGTCGCGCGTGAGTTCCAGGGCGAGGCAAGCCCGCCGGGTTGAACGACTCGCCGGTCCGTGGGTTACGGGGCCGACGACGGACGTGGAGTGACCTGGCCGATGACGTGGATCGAACGAACCCATCCCGACCCCGGACCATCGCGGCTGCGGCTGCTGGCGGCCGGCGCGGCCGGGTTCACCGCCGGGGTCGCCCTGCTCTCCGGGCGCAAGCTCGGCATGCAGATGACGAGCGCCATCGCCGGCGACTGGCTCAGGCAACTGAAGCTCGAGCATCGCATGGCCGAAGGCATTTTCCGCGCCGGACTGAGGACCAAGCCTGGCGAGACGGCGCGGCGCGCCGCCCTCTACGCCCACCTCTATTACGCTCTGCTCAAGCACGGCGTTCAGGAGGAGACGACCATCTACCCGGCGCTTCGCCAAGGGGGCGACGCGGCGTCGGCCGACCATCTGGCCGCCGAGCATTTTCAGGTGAAGACCTATCTGTTCCGCCTGCACGAGACTCGGCCCGACGACCCGAGCTGGATCGGCCTCTGGGCAAGCTTTCACGAACTGATCGCCCGGCACATGGCCGAAGAGGAAGAACGGGTGTTCCCCGCCTTTCATGAGCGGATGTCGCGACGGGCGAACCGACATCTGACGCTGTCGATGAACCGCCAGGGGGTGAAACTGGCGTGACCCAATGCTGGGGGTGCGCGGGCTTTCGGCTCCGCATTGACGCGGGATTCTGGAGAAAGGCGATCGGAGACGGTCGCGCTCCGTAAGGGCGCCTACCGGAACGCGCCCGGCCGCATGCGTTCGAACTGGCCGAGCGCCTTGGCGTCGAGAACGGCGTCCAGGCTGACCGCGCCATCGGCTTCGCGCCGGTCGCGCACCCGGCCGTGGCGATAGAGCCAAGCCAGACCCTCGCCATCGGAAAGCGGCAGGCGCAGGGTGATCGGATCGCCCGGATCGACCAGCTCGGCGAGGCGATCCCGCAAGATGCCGCAACCCTCGCCGGTGAGGGCGGAGATCGGCGCGGCGCTCGCCGCCCTCCCCTCGCGGCGGACATCGGCGGCGGCCGCTGGCGACAGGCGGTCGATCTTGTTCCACACCTCGAGAACCGGCCGTTCGGCCGTGTCGACGCCGAGCGCGGCGAGCACGCCGATGACGTCGGCGCCTTCGGCCGCGAAACTCGTCGAGGCGACATCGCGGACGTGGACGATGACGTCGGCCTCGCGCACCTCTTCCAAGGTTGCGTGGAAGGCCTCGACCAGTTCGTGCGGCAGATCGGAAATGAAGCCGACGGTGTCGGACAGGATCGCCGGCCGGCCATCCGGCAGAGCGATGCGCCGCATGGTCGGGTCGAGCGTGGCGAACAGCTGGTCGACGGCCAGAACCTTGGCCTCCGTCAAGCGGTTGAACAGGGTCGACTTGCCGGCGTTGGTGTAGCCGACCAGGGCGATGGTCGGGAACGGCACGCGGCCACGCGAGTGGCGTTGCAGGCCGCGGGTGCGGCGCACTTCCGCGAGATCCGCCTTCAAACGAGTGATGCGCTCCAGCAGCAACCGCCGGTCGGCCTCGATCTGGGTTTCGCCTGGGCCGCCCAGAAAGCCGAAGCCGCCGCGCTGGCGCTCGAGGTGGGTCCAGGTGCGCACCAGGCGCGAGCGCTCGTACTCCAGGCGCGCCAGCTCGACCTGAAGGCGACCCTCCCGGGTACGCGCGCGCCGGGCGAAGATCTCGAGGACAAGGCCGGTGCGGTCGATCACCTTGACCGTCCAGGCGCGCTCGAGATTGCGCTGCTGCACGGGAGTCAGGTCGCCGTCGACCACCACCAGGGCGACCTCCTCGTCGGCGCAGGCATCCTTGATCTCGGCGAGTTTGCCGCTTCCGAACAGGGTGGCCGGCGTGGCGGCGCGCAACGGCGCGATGAGGGAGCGGCGGACGTCGAGATCCAGGGCGCGGGCCAAATCGACCGCCTCGGCGAGGCGCTCCTCGCTCCGTGCGTGCCGCTTCTCTGGCCTTGCCGCCGCGCAAGGCCGGGTGAACCACCACGGCGCGCGTGGCGGCCGGCTGGTGATCGACGCTGCCGCGCGACGAGCCCGTCCGACTCAATCCTCGTCGCCTTCCTCTTGCGGCGGCTCGGAGAAATGGACTGGCTGCGCGGGCATGATCGTCGAGATGGCGTGTTTGTAGATCAGCTGCGCCTGCCCGTCGCGGCGCAGCAGCACGCAGAAGTTGTCGAACCAGCTGACGACCCCCTGCAGCTTGACGCCGTTGATCAGAAAAATGGTCAGCGGCGTGCGGGCCCGGCGCACGGCGTTCAGGAACGAATCTTGCAGGTTCTGGCGCTTTTCGTTCGACACGGGAGGAGTCACGGTCCTTTGTTGCGGCGCCGGCCGCGGCCGGCCTCAGGTGAGAGCGGCGTCGCGCCGCGCCTCCGCGATATAGAGTTGGCGCAGGCGTTTCGCCACCGGGCCGGGCGTCCCGCCGCCCACCGGCGTCCCGTCGATGCGCACCACCGGCAGGACGAGGCTGCCGGCGCCGGTCACGAACGCCTCGCGCGCCGACGTGGCCTCGGCGGGAGCGAAGGGCCGGGTCTCGACCGTCAGCTCCAGCTCGTCGGCGAGGCGCAGGATGCTGGCGCGGGTGACACCGCGAAGGATGTTAGCCTGAGTGTCGCGGGTGCGCAGGACGCCGTCGGCGTCGATGATCCAAGCATTGCTCGATCCGCCCTCGGTGACGAGCCCCATGTCGTCGACGAACCAGGCCTCGGCCGCGCCGGCCTCGCGCGCCGCCTGCTTGGCCAGGACATTGGGCAGAAGGTTGGTGGTCTTGATGTCGCAGCGGCTCCAGCGGCCCTCCGCCACGGTGATCACCGCGATCCCCTCGGCCGCCCGCGCTTCGGAAGCCGTCATGTCGACCGGCCTGGCGGTGATCACCACCGCGGGCGCCGGCGGCGGATCGGGAAACGGATGATCGCGCGGCGCGACTCCGCGGGTCACCTGAAGATAGACCAGGCCGTCGCGCACCCGGTTGCGGCGCACGGTTTCCAGCAGCAGCAGGCGCAGCGCCGCCTCGGCCATCGGCTCGGCGATCCGCAGCTCGCCAAGGCTGCGCTTCAGCCGCGCGAAGTGACCGCCGGCGTCGGCCAAACCGCCGTCGAACACCGCCCACACCTCATAGACGCCATCGCCGAACTGATAGCCGCGGTCTTCGATCGACACGGCCGCGGCGTCGGCGCGCGCGAAGCGCCCGTTGACGTAGGCGATCCGGCTCAGGCGCCCGCCTCCGGCTCGTCGCCGCGGCCCGGACCGAAGCCCAGCGATTTGAGCTTGCGGTGCAGGGCCGAGCGCTCCATGCCGATGAAGGCGGCGGTGCGCGAGATATTGCCGCCGAAGCGGGTAATCTGCGCCCCGAGGTATTCGCGCTCGAAGAGTTCGCGCGCCTCGCGCAGCGGCAGGGCGATGATCCGCTCGGTCCCGACCCCGCCGGCCGGCGGCGCGGGGTGGGTGTCCGGAGGCAGCAGCTCGGCGGTGATCGGCCGGGCGGGATCGCCGCTCGCCAGGATCAGAATCCGTTCGACGAGATTGCGCAGTTGGCGGACATTGCCGGGCCATGACTGAATCTGCAGCGTCGCCAGGGCGTCGTCGGCCAAGCGCCGGCGCGGCAGGCCCGAGGCGGTGCTCAGCCGCTCGATGTAGTAGTCGATCAACGGCGGCGATATCCTCGCGCCGCTCGGCCAGCCCCGGAACACGCAACGGCACGACGTTGAGGCGGTGATAGAGATCCTCGCGCAGCCGGCCGGCCTCGATCTCACGCAACAGATCTCGGGATGTCGAAGACAGCACCCGTACATCGACTTGAACGTCGGTGTCTCCGCCCACGCGGCGAAACCGCTGGTCGACTAGCACGCGCAGAATGCGACTTTGGCTATCGCGTGGCATGGTCTCGACGTCGTCGATGTAGAGGGTGCCGCCATGGGCGCGTTCGAAGACGCCGATGCGGCGCGGCCGACCCCCCTCCCCTTCCTCGCCGAACAGCTCGACGTCGAGACGCTCGGGCGTCATGCCGGCGGCGGAGATGGCGACGAACTGGGCCTCGGCCCGAGGGCTCGCCGCGTGGATCAGTCGGGCGACGGTTTCCTTGCCCGAGCCGGGCGGCCCGGCGATCAGCACCCGACTGTTGGCCGCCGCCAGGCGGGCGATCATCGTGCGCAGCTGCTGGACGGCGGGCGACTCGCCGATCAGGCTGTCGGGCACCATGGCGCGCTGGCGAAGGTGGGTGACCTCGCGGCGCAGGCGGGAAGCCTCGATGGCCCGCGCCACCAGCAGCAGCAGCCGGTCGGACTTGAACGGCTTTTCCAGGAAGTCGTAGGCGCCGCGCTTGATCGAGGACACCGCCGTTTCGATGGTGCCGTGGCCGGAAATCATGATCACCGGCAGGTCGGCGTCGAGACCTTTGACGTGCTCGAGCAGTTCGAGCCCATCGAGGCCGCCGCCCTTCATCCAGATGTCGAGGATCGCCAGCGACGGTCTGCGCGCCCCGATCGCCGACATCGCCTGGCCCGAATTCGGCGGCGGTGCGCACCGAATAACCTTCGTCGCGCAGAATGTCGGCGACCAGATCGCGGATGTCAGCCTCGTCGTCGACCACCAGGACGTCGCCGGTCATGCGAGCGCTCGCTTCAGCTCGGGCGGCGAGGCGACCTTGGCGATGAGGGGAAACTCGAGGATCACCCGCGCGCCGCGGAGGGGGGCGCCGCGCTCGTCCTGGCCCCACGCCGGTCCATCGGCCAGCCGCAGCTCGCCGCCGTGGTCCTCGAGGATGCGTTTGACGATGGCGAGCCCCAACCCCGTGCCCTTGGCCCGGGTGGTGACATAGGGTTCGGTGAGCCGCTCGCGGTCCCCCGGCAGCCCCGCGCCGTTGTCGTCGATTTCGAATCGCATCGCGCCCGATTGCTGGACGAGACGGGCGACAATGCGGCCAGGAGGCTCGGGATGCGCGGCGCGGCGGGCGGCGACCGCCTCCGCGGCGTTCTTGAGCACGTTGGCCAGCGCCTGGGAGACGATCCGACCGTCGCAGACCAGCGGCGCGTGTTCATCGGCGCCCTCCGCGACGACTTCGGTCTCGGGGTCGGCGACGCGCTGGGCGAAGACCGCCGCGCGCAACAGTTCGGCGCCGTCATGCTCGGCGAAGCGCGGGGCCGGCATGCGCGCGAAGGCGGAGAATTCATCGACCATGCGGCCGATGTCGCCGACCTGGCGGACGATGGTGTCGGTGCAGCGATCGAAGATCTCTGGATCGCTGACGATCTCGCCGCGATACTTGCGGCGCAGGCGCTCGGCGGAGAGCTGGATGGGCGTGAGCGGGTTCTTTATCTCGTGGGCGATGCGGCGAGCGACGTCGCGCCAGGCGGCGCTGCGCTGGGCGGCGACGAGGCGAGTTATGTCGTCGAAGGTCAGGACGACGCCGCCGTCGACGGCGCTGGCCCGCACCCGAAGACGCCGCGTCTCGCCGGCGCGGACGATGTCGACATCCTCCTCGGTTTCGTCGCCGCCGCGCCGCGCCGCCTCCGCGACGCCGGCCAGTTCCGGCGCGAGGCTGGCGAGCGGCCGGCCCTGGCTCGCCTCGCCGTCCAGGCGCAGCAGCCGCGCCGCCTGGCCGTTCAGCGCCAGCACCCGGCCGTGGGCGTCCAGGCCGACAACGCCGGCGCTGACGCCGAGCAGCACCGCCTCGGTGAATTGCCGGCGCGCCTCGGCCTCCTCGTGCGCCGCGCGCAAGGCTTCGCGCTGGTCGCCGAGATCGCCCAGCATGCGGTTGAAGGCGCGCGACAGGACGGCGATCTCCTCGAGGTCGCGCCCGAGCTCGACCTTGGCGGTCAGGTCCCCGGCCGAGACGCGGCCGGCCGCCTGAACCAGCCGGGCGATCGGGGCGGCGATGCCGTTGGCCGCCGACATCCCCAGCCACACCGCCCCGACAAGGACGAGCAGCACCGTCTGGACATAGCTGAGCGCGAAGGCGTCGCGGATGCGGGCGCGGCTGGCCTTGGCGAGACGATAGCCGGCGAGCGAGGCCTCGGTCTCGCGCAGGTGGCGGAAGATGCCGCGGTCCACCGGACGAATGGCGTAGAGATAGCTCGCCTCCACGCCGGGAATTCGGAACAGCGCGCGGAGCTGATCGACCGACTCGAAGGCGCCGACCGAAACGACCCCCTCGTCGGCGCTGCGGAAGGTCGGCGGCTGGCGGCATGACGAACGGCTCGCCCCCGGTGCGAGCCAGGGCGTGACCGCGCCGGTCGATGAGAAAGGCGGCGCTGAAGCCGTTCTCCGCCGCCAGCTGGCGCGAGGTAGTCGTCGGCGGCGGCGGGCTGTCGGGCGATGGCGCCGCGCCTGGCCGCGAGCTGGCTCGCCATCGCCGCCACGTGACGGCCGATGAAATCCTCCTGCTCGGCGAGGTAGGAGCGCGCCACCGTGGCGGAGTTCTCCACCACCGATTGCACTCTCGCGCTGAACCAGTCGTCGACGCCGCGGGTGACCAGCACGCCGAAGAACAGGGCGACGATCAGCGCCGGGGCCACCGCCGCCAGCGAAAATAGGGTGACAAAGCGCAGATGCAGCCGGGCGCCGGCGTCCCGGGCGCCGGCCCCGAGCAGCCGCGACACCCGCCAGGCGAGCCAGGCGGCGACGGCGAGGCTCAGCGCCAGGGCCACGATGAGGCAGGCCAGAACCAGCGGACTGCCGGGCCCGAGTGGCCCGGTCATGCGCGGCATCGATCCCAGCGCCGCCGCCGCCGCCGTCAGGGCGGCCGACAGGGCATAGCCGCCGCCGAGAAGCCAGCGGCCCCACGGCGGCGACGATCGTTCGGGCTCGACTCGGATGGTTGGATCGATCACGGCCGGAGGTAAGCGCGAGCTGTGCCCGAAAATCAACAGCCGTGGCGCCGCCGACGCACCTGCCTGCCTCCGGCGCTGGCCGGCCGAGCGCCGCCCTGGACAGCCGACCCTCGCGCGCTAAACAGCCTCATGTCGTTCGACGCCGTCATCGTCGCGGCGGGCGCCGGCGCGCGCGCCGGCCCCGGCCTCGCCAAGCAGTGGCGGCTGGTCGGCGGCAAGCCGCTGGTGCGCTGGTCGGTCGAGGCGATGGCCGCCGCCGGGGCGCGCCGCATCGTCGTGGTGGCGCCCGTCGAGGAGACGGACCGCGCGCTCGAAGTGCTCGAGGGATTGTCGGTCCACGTGACCAAAGGCGGTGCGACGCGCGCCCACTCGGTTCACGCGGGACTGCTGGCGCTCGGCGAGCAGGCGCCGAACGCGACCGTGCTGGTCCACGACGCCGCCCGCCCGTTCCTCACGACCGCGCACATCGAGCGCGTGCGGGCCCGCGTCAAGACCGGCCAAGGCGCCGTGCTCGCCTTGCCGCTCGCCGACAGCCTCAAACAGGCCGAAGGCGGGACTGGCGCGGCGCGCTCGCTCGATCGCCACGGACTGTGGCGCGCTCAGACGCCACAGGCGTTTCCACGCGACGAACTCCTCGCGGCCTACGCCGCCTGGCCGGCGGACGAGACACCGACCGACGATGCCCAGGTGTTCGAGCGCGCCGGCGGCGCGGTGGTGCTCGTGCCGGGCGATCCGATGGTTTTCAAACTGACCGCGCCGGAGGATTTCGAGATGGCCGATCGACTCATCCGCGGCGGCGCCGCGACCCGGGTTGGCTTCGGCTTCGATGCCCACCGCTTCGGGCCGGGCGACGCGATCACCCTGTGCGGCGTCGCTATCGGTCACGATCAGGGACTCGTCGGCCACTCCGACGCCGACGCCGGCCTGCACGCGCTGACCGACGCCCTGCTCGGCGCCATCGGCGCCGGCGATATCGGCGACCACTTCCCGCCGAGCGATCCGACGTGGAAGGCGCCCCCTCCTCGCTCTTCGTGGAGCACGCCGTCGCGCCTGGTGGCGGCGGCCGGCGGCCGCATCGTCAATGCCGACATTACCCTGATTTGCGAGGCGCCGCGCATCAAGCCGCACCGCGAGGCGATGCGCGCCAAGCTCGCCGAACTGCTGCGCACCTCGCCGGCCGCCGTCAGCGTCAAGGCGACCACCACCGAGGCGATGGGCTTCACCGGCCGGCGCGAGGGCCTCGCCGCCCAGGCGGTGTGCGCCGTCGCCATGCCCCCCTGATCGCGGCGGAGGAGCCGATCCGATGTTTTCGCTCGAGATCGAGACCCTGGCCCGGCTGGTGATCGACGACGCTCGCGCCAGGTCGCTGCGCATCGTCACGGCCGAAAGCTGCACCGGCGGCCTGGTGGCGGCGGCGCTCTGCGCGGTGGCCGGCGCCTCGGACGTGTTCGAACGCGGCTTCGTCGCCTACAGCAATCGCGCCAAGCAGGAGCTGCTCGGCATCCCGGGCGACATGATCGCCGATCTGGGCGCCGTCTCAGAGCCAATCGCCCGAATGATGGCGGAGGGCGCGCTGGAGCATTCCCACGCTCATCTGGCGGTGGCGATCACCGGCGTCGCCGGACCGGGCGGCGGCACGCCGATGAAGCCGGTTGGCGCGGTGCATCTGGCGACCGCGCGGACCAATGATTCGGTGCGCCACCGACTGGAGATGTTCGAGCCCGACAGTCGCGCCGCGGTGCAACTCGCCGCCGCGGAGGCGGCCCTGGAAATGCTGCGGGAGCGGCTTCGTCAACCGTAGATCCGCGCCGCGCGGCGCTCGAAGCTGGCGATCAGCTTGCCGACGGCGAGGTCGAAATTGGCCGCCAACAGGCGTTCCAGGAGGCGGGAGCCAAATTCGAAATCGATCTCGAACCGCAGCAGCGCGCCCTTCATCGCCGCCGCGCCCTCCGCATCCGCCGCGAAATCCCAGTGGCAGCGCAGGCGCCGGAACGGACCGGACAGCAAGTCCACGTCGATGGTCAGCGCCGGCCGATCGAGGCGCACGCGCGTGGCGAAACGTTCGCGCACGATCGAGAACCGCACCTTGGCCTCCGCCGTCAGACGTTTCGGCGCCTGGCGACGTCGCCCGCCGGTCAAAGGCGCGCAGGCTCTCCACCCAGCGGATGAACTCCGGATAGCGCTCGACATCGGCGACGAGGTCGAAGAGCTGGTCGGGACGGTAGGGCAGCCGCCGCGTCAGGGCGTGATGCAATCTTGCCCTTCCGCCGCGCGCCGCGCGGCCTGAAGCTTGGCGAAATCGGCGCCCGCATGGTGCGAGGAGCGCGTCAGCGGGCTGGCGGCGACCATCAGAAAGCCCTTGGCGCGGGCGAGCACCGCCAGGGAGTCGAACTCCGCCGGCTCGACGAAGCGCGCCACGGCGGCATGCTTGCGGGTCGGCTGCAGATACTGGCCGATTGTGATGAAATCGACGCCCGCCGAGCGCATGTCGTCCATCACCTGGGCGACTTCCTCGCGGCTCTCGCCGAGGCCGACCATCAGGCCGGACTTGGTGAACATCGCCGGCGCCCGCTCCTTCACCCGCTCCAGCAGCCGCAGCGAGTGATAGTAGCGCGCGCCCGGCCGGATCGAGGGATAGAGGCGCGGCACGGTCTCGAGATTATGGTTGAAGACGTCGGGCCGCGAATCGATCACCGCCAGACTGGCGGTGACCGGCTTGCGCAGGAAATCGGGGGTGAGAATCTCGATCGTCGCGCCCGGCGCCCGCGTCCGGATCGTGCGCACCGTGGCAGCGAAGTGCGCCGCGCCGCCGTCGGCGAGATCGTCGCGGTCGACCGAGGTTATCACCACGTGTCTGAGGCGCATGGCGGCGACGGCGGCGGCGACCCGCTCCGGCTCGCTGGCGTCGAGCGCCGCCGGCAGCCCGGTGGCGACGTTGCAGAAGGCGCAGGCGCGGGTGCACACCTCGCCCATGATCATCATCGTGGCGTGCGACTGGCTCCAGCACTCGCCGATGTTGGGGCAGGCCGCCTCCTCGCACACCGTGGCGAGGCCGAGCTCGCGGACGATGGCGCGCGTGGCGTTGTAACCGGCCGACCCGGGGGCTCTGACCCGCAGCCAGTCGGGCTTGCGCAGCACCGGCGAATCCGGACGCGCCTGCTTTTCGGGATGTCGGAGGGCGCGCGGGGCGGCGCGATCGATGACGAGAGTCATGCGGGCAAGATCGGGCTTGCCGGCGCCGGGATCAAGCGGGGCGGCCCGTCAAGGCCGCCCCGACAGGATGGATCGAAGATCAGGCGCCGTTCTGGCAGACGCTGAGCTTCGTGCCTTGGAAGGTGGCGCGGCCATCCAGGCTGGTCGATGGCGGCGCGCCAAAATAGGGCGGCGCGGCGAGGTCCTGCAGATTATAGGTAAATCCGTCCACCGTGTACGGGTACCCGCCGTAGTTCGACTCCCGCTCCAGCGGATCGCCGACTTCATAGATGCCGCACGGCGAGTTGTTGTTGATGTACGGGTCGTTCAGCCACTCGCCCATTTCGTGCGACAGCGCCGAAACGTCTTGCGAGAACACTTTCGGCGTGCCGACATAGTCGTACATCATGTAGGTCTGGCCGCCGTTGGCCGAATGGTAGCCGCCGATGCAGCAGCCGCCGGAAGTCTCATAGGTGTTGTAGGCCATGAACACCGGCACGCTGGCGGCGGTGATCTCCGGGTGGGCGCTGAGATAGGTATGGATCTGAGCGTCGATGTAGTTGATATCGACCAGCGCCACCTTGACGCCGAACTCGGTGCCGACGCTGCCGGTGCCCTTGGGCACGTTGAGAGTCAAAGTCGGTTCGATCGTCGGCTTGCCCAGCAGCACGTGGTAGCCGGGATTGGCCGACACCTGCGTCCAGAAGTTCTCGCGTTCGAAGGCGTCGATGTACTGTGTCTTGCCCAGCGTCGTACCCGCTTCGCGGAACCGGACCTCGTTGCTGAAAATCGGTGACTTGACCGTATTCTTCAGCGCCGAGTGGCCGTTGGTCTGCTTGGTGCGCGGGTCGAAGGTCTGGCCGCTGACGACGATGACCATCGGGATGATGAACGATGGCGTCGTGGTCGCCGCGCCGGTGGGCGCGTTGCCGACGAAGGTGTCGGTGTACTTCCCGTTGTTGTAGGTGTAGCTGAACTTCCAGGTGGTGAGGCCGGTGGTGGTGGCGATCGCCTCCGGATGGGTGGCGGGCAGCACCGCGAAGCGGGCCTTGGCCGGCATGGTGTCCGCGGCGTGCGCCGCGCCACCGATGGCGGTGAGCGCGGTCAGCGCCAGGGCGCAGCGCTTCAAGCTTGTCGTCGACATTCCGTTCGTAACTCCCGTGTCGCCCCCAAGCGGGGCGCTACTGCCAGCTAGCCGGTTACGCCCCGCCGTGGCAAGCGAAGCTTTGGCGACAGGCGGGAAAATAAGGAACCGCGATCGCGGCAAAGGTGGCAAGGTCATGCGCGTCATCGATAAGGCGGTCATCGACGAGATTCTGACCTATCCCGCCGCCATCCCGCTGATGCGCGAGGCGATGATCGCCCTTTCCAGCGGTCGGGTCGCCCAGCCGCTGCGGCAGATCGTCCCGCTGCGAGCCGCCGCCCTGTTCGGAGTCATGCCGGGCGTGGCCGAGGCGACATTCGGCGCCAAGCTCATCAGCGTCATGCCGGGCAATTTCAGCCGCGGTCGGCCCTCGCACCAGGGGGTCGTGGCGTTGTTCGACCCGGTGGAGGGCGCCCCGCTCGCCGTGCTGCACGCCGGCGCGATCACCGCCATACGCACCGCCGCGGCCAGCGCCGCGGCCACCGACGCCCTGGCCCGCCGCGACGCCCGCGTGCTCGCCCTGCTCGGCTACGGCGAGCAGGCGCTGTGTCACGCCCGCGCGATCGCCTGCGTCCGGCCGGTTTCCGAGATCCGCGTCTGGGGACGACGAGCCGACCGGGCGCGCGCTCTGGCCGCGCGGTTGAGCGCCGAACTCGGCCTTCCGTCATGCGCCAAGGGCGCGGCGCGCGACGCTGTCGCCGGCAGCGACATCGTGTGCACCGTAACGGCCGCCAGCGAACCCGTCCTCGCCGGCGTCGATGTTCCGACTGGCGCGCACGTCAACATTGTCGGCTCCGGCCATGCCGCCGCCCGCGAGGTCGACGACGCCCTGCTCGCCCGGGGGCGGCTGTTCGCCGACCAAAGAGAAGGGGCGCTTCGCCAAGGCGGCGAAATCCTGCACGCTATCGCCGCCGGCGCCATCGGCGAGGCCCAAATCATTGGCGAAATCGGCGAGGTGTTCGCGGGGGCGGTCGCCGGCCGCCGCTCCGATTCGGAGGTCACGCTCTACAAGTCGCTCGGCGCGATCGCCCAGGATCTCGCCGCCGGCTGGTTCGTCTTCGAGGAGGCGCGCCGGCGCGGCCTGGGCGTCGAGGTGGATTTTTGAGGCGAGCCGGCGAACCGCTTAAGAGCGTGACCATGAGCGAGCCGTTCGACCGCGACGCCAGTCGCCAGACAATCTTCCCCTCGCTCCTGGCGGCGGCGCGCGATCACGGGAAGAAAAAGGCGATCCTCGAAGACCAGGAGCGCCGGCCGCTCAGCTACACCGACCTGATCCGCGCCAGCTTCGCCCTCGGCCGCAAGATCGCCGCCATGACCAGGCGCGGCGAGAACGTCGGCGTGCTGCTGCCGTCCAGCTCGGCCGCGGCGGTCACCTTCTTCGCGTTGCACGCCGTGGGCCGCGTACCGACCATGCTGAACTTCACCGCCGGCCTCAGGAATCTACGGGCGGCCGTCAAGATCGCGAATGTGGAGCGGGTGCTGACCTCGCACCGCTTCATCGAACAGGGCAAGCTCCACGATATCATCGACGCGCTGGAGCCGGTCTGCCAGATCACCTACCTCGAGGACGTCCGTCGCTCGATCGGCCCTTTCGACCGCGCGATCGCGCTCGCCGCGTCCCTCGCGCCGAAGGCCGCCGCGGCGCGCGCCGCGCCCGAGGATCCAGGGGTGGTGCTTTTCACCTCCGGCAGCTTCGGCGCCCCGCGCGGCGTCGTGCTCAGCCAGGCCAATCTCATCGCCAATGTCCGCCAGGTCGCCCAGCACATCGCCCTCGATCCCGCGTGGGTGATGTTCAATCCTCTGCCGGTGTTCCACTGCTTTGGCCTGACCGGCGGCGTGCTGCTGCCGATCTTCACCGGCATGAAGGCGTTCCAGTATCCCAGTCCCCTGCACGTCAAGCAGATCCCCTCGCTGATCAGGGAGACCGGAGCGAGCATCCTCCTGGCCACCGACACCTTCGTCAGCCAGTACGCCCGCGCCGCCGCGGCGGGCGATCTGTCGGGGCTCCGGTTCATCGTCTGCGGCGCCGAGAAGGTGAAGGACGAGACCCACGCCCTGATCGCCGAACGCGCCGGGCCGATCCCGGTGCTGGAAGGCTACGGAGCGACCGAGGCCTCGCCGGTGATCGCCGTGAACAAGCCCGATGACAACCGGCCGGGCACGGTCGGCGGGCTGCTGCCCGGTGTGCTCACGCGGCTGGAGCCGGTTCCCGGCATAGCCCGCGGACGGCGGCTCTATGTCAAAGGCCCGAACATCATGACCGGCTATCTCGGCGTCGACGGCCGGCTCGAGCCGCCGCCGGACGGCTGGCACGACACCGGCGATGTCGTCGAGATCACCGATGACGGCTGGATCACCATCCTTGGGCGCGTGAAGCGGTTCGCCAAGGTCGGCGGCGAAATGGTCTCGCTCACGGCGGCCGAGGACCTCGCCAGCGCCCTGTGGCCGGACGCGCGCCACGCCGTGATCGCCCGGCCGGACAGCCGCAAGGGCGAAAGGCTGGTGCTGGTCACCGACCAGCGAGACGCGGACCTCGCCGCCCTGCTTGCCCACGCCCAGGCGCGCGGTCTGCCTGAGTTGGCCGTGCCGCGCCAGATTGTCAGGGCGCCGGAAATCCCGGTGCTAGGATCCGGCAAGACGGACTACGTCGCGATCGAGCGGCTGGTGGCGGCGGAAAGGTGAGAATTCTGCGATAAGAGCCCGTCAGCGCTCAGATATGCAGGGCGCGGCCATAGGCGTCGAGGGCGGCCTCGTGCATGGCCTCGCTCATCGTCGGGTGCGGGAAGATGGTGGCGAAGATCTCCGCCTCGGTCGCCTCGCAGGTGATCGCCAGCGCGAACCCCTGGATCATCTCCGTCACCTCGGCCCCCACCATGTGGGCGCCGACGAGCGCGCCGGTCCTGGCGTCGAAGATCGTCTTGACGAGGCCCTCGGTCTCGCCCGAGGCGATCGCCTTGCCGTTCACCCGGAAGGGAAAGCGCCCGACCTTCACCTCGAGTCCCGTCTCCTTCGCCTGAGCCTCGGTGAGGCCGATCGAGGCGACCTGGGGCTGGCTGTAGGTGCAGCCGGGAACCGGCGTCGTGAGCTCCGGCGGCGATAGGCCAGCGATGTGCTCGACGCAGTGCACGCCCTCGTGGCTCGCCTTGTGCGCCAGCCAGGGCGGCCCCGCGACATCGCCGATGGCATAGAGACCGGCCACGTTTGTCTCGCCGTGAGCGCCTTTGACCACGTGGCCGCGCTCGACCTTCACGCCCAGGGCCTCCAGCCCGAGGTCCTCGACATTGCCCTCGATGCCGATGGCGACGATCGCCACGTCGGCCTGCAGCGTCTCGGGCTTGCCGTCGGCCTCGAGCGTCAGTTCGACGCCCGCTTTGGAGGCCGCGAGCCGGGTGACCTTGGCCGGCACGCGGAACTTCAGGCCGCGTCGCTCGTAGGCCTTGCGGGCGGCGGCGGAGATCTCCTCGTCTTCCAGGGGCAGGATGCGCGGCAGCGCCTCGATCACGGTCACTTCGGAGCCCAAGGCGCGGAAGAAGCTGGCGAATTCAACGCCGATTGCGCCGGACCCCACCACCAGCAGCCGCTTGGGCGCGCAGGCGGGCGCGAGCGCCTCGCGATAGGTCCAGACGCGCTCGCCGTCGGGAGCAAGGCCGACCGCCGGCGCGGTGCGCGCCCGCGCCCCGGTGGCGAGGATCACGTGCTTGGCGGTCAGGGTCCGCGCGCCGCCCGCCTTCACATCGACGACCACCTTGGGCGCCGGCGCGCCCTTTTCCAGCCGCGCCGTCCCCTCGACCACCTCGATCTTGTGCTTCTTCATAAGAAAGGCGACGCCGCTCGACAGCTGCTTGGCCACCTTGCGCGAGCGGTCGATCACCTTGGCGAACTCGAACGCCGGCTTGTCCGCCGAAAGTCCGTAGTCCGCCAGGTGACTCAGCTGCTCGTAGACTTCGCCGGTCTTCAGCAGCGCCTTGGTCGGGATGCAGCCCCAGTTGAGGCAGACGCCGCCCAGCGCCTCGCGCTCGACGATCACCGTCTTGAGGCCCAGCTGGCTGGCGCGGATCGCCGCGACATAGCCGCCCGGTCCCGCGCCGATCACGATCACATCGAAGCTGTCGGCCATGGCCTTACAGCAGCGCCTCGATGTCGCGCTCCAGCGCCGCGGGGTCGACCGTGGGCGCGTAGCGGCCGGCGACCTGGCCCCCGCGGTCGATCAGGAACTTGGTGAAGTTCCACTTGATCGCCTCGCTGCCCAGCAGCCCCTTCTTCTCGTGCTTCAGCCAGGCATAGAGAGGGTCGCGCCCGGGGACCGTTGACCTCGATCTTGGCCATCACCGGGAAGCTTACCTCGTAGGTCAGCGAACAGAAGTCGGCGATTTCAGCGGCGTCCCCCGGTTCCTGACCGCCGAACTGGTTGCAAGGAAAGCCGAGCACCTCGAAGCCGCGATCCATGTACTTGCGGTGGAGGGCTTCGAGGCCGGCGTATTGCGGGGTGAAGCCGCACTTGCTGGCGGTGTTGACGATGAGAAGCACCTGCCCGCGCCAGTTCGACAGCGGCGCCGGCTCGCCGTCGAGAGTGGCGGCGGTGAAGTCATAGGCGTTCATCGGCCGCCGCGGTCCCTTCAGACGATCATGGTGATCGGATCGGCGATCATCGCCTTGAATGCCGCCAGCCAGCGAGCGCCGATCGCCCCGTCGACCACCCGGTGGTCGCAGGTCAGGGTCACGGTCATGACGGTGGCGACAGCCAGCTGATCGCCACGCACGACTGGCCGCTTCTCGCCCGCGCCCACCGACAGGATAGCCCCCTGCGGCTCGTTGAGGATGGAGGCGAACGATTTGATCCCGAACATGCCGAGGTTGGAAATCGAGAAGGTGCCGCCCTGGAACTCCTCGGGCTTCAGCTTGCGCGCCCGCGCCCGCTCGGCGAGATCCTTCATCTCGGCGGCGATCGCCGCGACGCCCTTGGTCTCGGCGGCGCGCACGATCGGCGTGATCAGCCCGCCCTCGATCGCGACGGCGACGGCGATGTCGGCGTGGTGGTGCAGGGCGATGCCCTCGGGCGTGTAGCTGGCGTTGGCCTCCGGGACCCGTTTGAGCGCGGTGGCGGCCGCCTTGATGACGAGGTCGTTGACGCTGACCTTCCCGCCGCCGGACGCCTCGAGCATGGCGTTGATCCGGGCGCGCGCCGCCAGCAGGCCGTCGATCTCGATATCGATGGTCAGCGGAAAATGCGGCACGTCGCGGAAGAACTCGGTCATCCGCCGCGCGACGGTCTTGCGCATGCCGTCGAGCGGGACGAGCTCGTAGGAGCCCGGCGCGATGCCCATCTGCTCGAGCGAACGGGCCTGGCGCGGCGCGGCCGCCGCTTGCGGCTGAGCGGCGGCGCCCGGCGGCGGGCGGTCGGGCTTGGCGGACGGCGCGCCCTTGAACGCCTCGACGTCACGGCGAATGATCCGGCCGTGCGGTCCGGAGCCCTTGATCGCCGCCAGCTCGATCCCGAGCTGCGCCGCCAGGCGCCTGGCCAGGGGCGAGGCGGCGATCCGCTCGTCCGTGCCCAGCTTGGCCGGCGGCCGCTCCCCGGTCTTCTCGGGCGCGGCGGTCTCGACCGGCGCCGGCGTCGGCGCGGCCGGCTCGGGGTTGGCCGGCGAAGGCGGAGGTTCGGCTCGCGGGGCCGGGCTCGTGGCTGGCTCCGGCGCTTCGCCATCGCCCCGCAGGCGGGCGATCGGGGCGTTGACCTTCACCCCTTCGGTCCCTTCCGGCACCAGAATGGCGCTCGACGACTCCCTCGTCGACCGCCTCGACCTCCATGGTCGCCTTGTCGGTCTCGATCTCGGCGATGACATCGCCGCTCCTCACCGCATCGCCGACCTTGACCAGCCACTTGGCCAGCGTGCCCTCCTCCATGGTCGGCGACAGGGCGGGCATCAGGATGTCGGTCATGCCGGTTCCCGCGACAGGGCCGCGACCGCCTCGCCGTGACGCGACCAGTGTTCCTCCCAACGCCGGCCGTCGAATTCGCTCATCGACACCTCCAGCACCTCCGGCTCGTCCAGGCAGCGCAGATTGACCGACCAGCCGTCCGGGTTGGATCTCGGCCGGTAGAACGCCTTTACCCCACACACGCGGCAGAACAGGTGACGCGCGACGCCGGTGTTGAACTGGTAGGCCGTCAGCGCCTCGGCGCCGCCAATCAGGCGAAAGCCGCTCTCTGGCACGATCAGATGAATGAAGCCGGTCTTGGCGCAGATCGAACAGGTGCAGGTCTGCGCTTTGAGGCGCGAAGGCAGGCGCGCCTCGAAGCGCACCGCGCCGCAGTGGCAGCCGCCGGCGCGCCAAGCCGGATCGTCCCTTCCCCGGCTCATCTGTAGCACACCGCCTTGGCGGCGGCGACGACCTGGGCGACCGAGGGCAGAGCCAGGTGTTCGAGATTGGCCGCGTACGGCATCGGCACGTCGGCCTGGCAGACCCGCGTCGGCGGCGCGTCGAGGAAGTCGAAAGCCTCGTCCATCACCCGGGCGCAGACCTCGGCGCCGACGCCGAAGGGGCCCCAGCCCTCCTCGACGGTGACCAGACGGTTGGTCTTGCGAACGCTGGCGACCACCGCGCCGTGATCGAGCGGCCGCAGGGTGCGAAGATCGATGACCTCGGCGGAGATGCTTTCCGACGCCAGGGCCTCGGCGGCCTCCAGCGCCACGCCGACCATGCGCGAGTGGGTGCTGATGGTCACGTCGGCGCCCTCGCGCCGCACGCGGGCCTTGCCGATCGGCACGAGCCAGTCAGCCGCTTCAGGCACGTCGAACTCGTGGCCGTAAAGCATTTCGTGTTCTAGAAAAACCACCGGATTAGGATCGCGGATCGCCGACTTGAGCAGCCCCTTGGCGTCGGCGGCGTCATAGGGCGCGATCACCTTGAGGCCCGGCACCTGACCATACCAGCTGGAGTAGTCCTGGCTATGCTGCGCCGCCACTCGCGCCGCCGCGCCATTGGGCCCGCGAAACACCACCGAGCAGCGGATCTGGCCGCCGGACATATAGAGTGTCTTCGCCGCCGAGTTGATAATATGATCAATGGCTTGCATGGCGAAGTTGAATGTCATGAATTCGACGATCGGCTTCAGACCCGCCATGGCCGCGCCGACGCCCAGCCCGGCGAAGCCGTACTCGGTGATCGGCGTGTCGATCACCCGCTTGTCGCCGAACTCCTGCAGCAGATCGCGGCTGACCTTGTAGGCGCCCTGGTACTGCGCCACCTCCTCGCCCATGAGAAAGACGTCCGCATCGCGGCGCATCTCCTCGGCCATGGCGTCCCGCAGGGCGTCGCGGACGGTCTGCCGGCGCGTCGGCCCGGCATGGGGGGCGCTCGGCCCGGCCGGTCGGGGCGCCGGAGGCGCCTTAGCCGCGACCGCCTCCGGCGTGGCGGCGGCTGGGGCCGCGACGGGCGTCGCCGGCGGCGGCGGCGAGGACCCGCCGGCCGCCGCGCTCGGCGCCTGTCCGCCCTCGTCCTTCAGCCGGGCGATCGGCGCATTGACCTTCACGCCCTCGGTTCCTTCCGGCACCAGCAGGGCCTCGACGACGCCCTCGTCGACCGCCTCGACCTCCATGGTGGCCTTGTCGGTCTCGATCTCGGCGATGACGTCGCCCGATCTTACCGGATCGCCCGCCTTGACCAGCCACTTGGCGAGCGTGCCTTCCTCCATCGTCGGCGACAGGGCCGGCATCAGGATGTCGGTCACGCGCGCGCCTCCGCCGGCGGCGCCTCGAGGTAGACGTCGGTGTAGAGTTCGGCCGGCTCCGGCTCGTGCGCGGTGCGGGCGAACTCGGCCGCCTCGGCGACCACCTGCCTCACCTCGCCGTCGATCGCCTTCAAAGCCGCGTCGTCGGCGTATCCGGCCGCGATCAGCCGTTCCTGGAAATGCTCGATCGGATCGCGGGTCTTGCGCACCTGATCGATCTCCTCGCGCGTGCGGTACTTGCCAGGGTCGCTCATCGAGTGGCCGCGGTAGCGATAGGTCTTCATCTCGAGAATGAACGGCCCCTTGCCCGAGCGCGCGTGCTCGGCCGCCCGGGCGCCGGCGTCGCGCACCGCCAGCCCGTCCATGCCGTCGACCTCCTCGCCGCCGATGCCGAAGCTCTCGCCCCGGCGATACAGGTGGGTCTCGGACGACGAGCGCTCGACGCTCGTGCCCATGGCGTATTGGTTGTTCTCGATGACATAGACGGCCGGCAGCTTCCACAGCGCCGCCATGTTGAAGCTCTCGTACACCTGGCCCTGGTTGGCGGCGCCGTCGCCGAAGTAGACGAACGCCACCTTGCCGTCGGCGCGATAGTGGTTGGCGAGGGCCAGGCCCGTGCCGAGGCTCACCTGGGCGCCGACGATGCCGTGGCCGCCGTAGAACCCCGCCTCGGTCGAGAACATGTGCATCGAGCCGCCCTTGCCCTTGGAGGCGCCCGCGGCCCGGCCGGTCAGTTCGGCCATGACCGAACGGGCGCTCATGCCGGTCGCCAGCATGTGGCCGTGGTCGCGATAGCCGGTGATCACCTGATCGCCCGGCCGGCGGATCGCCTCCATGCCGACGGCGATCGCCTCCTGGCCGATGTAGAGGTGACAGAAGCCGCCGATCAGCCCCATGCCATAGAGCTGGCCGGCCCGTTCCTCGAACCGGCGGATCAGCAGCATGTCACGGTAGAAGGCAAGCGCCGTGTCGGCGTCGACGGGAAGTGCGTCCTTCGGCTTTTTCGTCGAACGCGCCATCCGCAGCCTCGAGGTGTTCAGAAGGCCTTCCCTTACGGCGCGGCCGGCGTGCGGATCACATAATCGCGGGGATCGGTAAAGCCTAGCACCGCGTGGGCGCGTTCCTCCAGCAGGTCGGCGGAAAGGCTGTCGTCGCGCAGGAAGCGGGCGCGCGCCTCCAGCTCGGCGCGTTCGGCCATGACGTCGCGCAGCGCCTGCTCCTTGCGCGCCAGCTCCACCTGGCGCCGTCCCGAAAGCAGCAGACCGCGGTCACCCGTCAGGGCGTGAAAGGCGAAAAAGAAGATCAGGCCGGCGAGGATCGCCGTCGGCAGATAGGCGCGTAGAGACATGGTCCGCGGACCGACTCACGGTTGGTCGAAGGCCGCAGCTTACCCGCAATTCCTAATGAAGTGCGTCACGCCAGGTCGCCGCCTTTCCCCGCGACGAGAACCAGGCTGCTCAGCTGCGACGCAGCCAGCGCCTGTAGGCGTCTCTGCCCGCGTAGCGCGCCTGGTCGCCGAGCTGTTCCTCGATGCGCAGCAGCTGGTTGTACTTGGCCATCCGATCGGAGCGGGAGAGCGAGCCGGTCTTGATCTGCCCGCAGCCGGTCGCCACCGCCAGATCGGCGATCGTCGCGTCCTCCGTCTCGCCCGAGCGGTGGCTCATCACCGCGGTGTAGGCGTTGCGCAGCGCCAGATCGACCGCGTCGAGCGTTTCGGTGAGGGTGCCGACCTGGTTGACCTTGACCAGGATGGAATTGGCGAGGCCGCGCGCCAGGCCCATCTCCAGCCGCGCCGACTGGGTGACGAAGAGATCATCGCCCACCAACTGCACCCGCCCGCCCAGCACCTCGGTGAGATGGCGCCATCCCTCGAGATCGTCCTCGGCGCAGCCATCCTCGATCGAGACGATCGGAAAGCGGTCGACGAGGCCGGCGAAGTAGTCGGCCATGCCGGCGGCGTCGAAGCGCTTGCCCTCGCCGGCCAGGTCATAGACGCCGTCCTTGAAGAACTCGCTGGAGGCGGCGTCCAGCGCCAGGTGGAAATCCTCGCCGGCGCGCCAGCCGGCCGCCTCGCCGGCCTTGACGATGAAGGCGAGCGCCTCTTCGGCGCTGGCGAGGTTGGGGGCGAAGCCGCCCTCGTCGCCGACGTTGGTCGAGTGGCCGGCGGCTTTGAGCGCCTTGCCGAGCGCGTGGAAGATCTCCGCCCCCATGCGCAGCGCCTCGGCGAAACTCGCCGCGCCGGTCGGCAGGATCATGAACTCCTGAATGTCGATCGGATTGTCGGCGTGCGCCCCGCCGTTGATGATGTTCATCATCGGCGTCGGCAGCAGATGGGCGTTCGGCGCCGCCGACGTACCTGTAGAGCGGCAGACCGGCCGACTGCGCCGCCGCCTTGGCGGCCGCCAGGCTGACCGCCAGGATGGCGTTGGCGCCCAGGCGGCCCTTGTTGGCCGTGCCGTCGAGATCGATCAGCAGGGCGTCGAGCCGACGCTGATCCTCCGCCTCGGCGCCGCCCAGCGCATCGAGGATGTCGCCGTTGACCGAGGCGACCGCCCCCAGCACGCCCTTTCCGCCATAGCGGGCCGCATCGCCGTCGCGCCGCTCGACCGCCTCGTGCGCCCCGGTCGAGGCGCCGGAGGGAACCGCCGCGCGGCCAAAGGCGCCGTCCTCCAGGGTGACGTCGACCTCGACGGTCGGATTGCCGCGGCTGTCCAGCACCTCCCGGCCGACGATGTCGACGATCTGGGTCAACCCGCGCCCCCTCCGCCCGTCCGGCTCTCGCGCCTACTCGTCCTTGGGCGTGAGGATCTGCCGCCCGCGATACATGCCGGTCTTCAGATCGAGGTGGTGCGGCCGGCGCAGCTCGCCGCTGTCCTTGTCCTCGACATAGCTGGCCTTGGGCAGGGCGTGATGGGCGCGGCGCATGTTGCGGCGCGAGGGCGAGACTTTGCGTTTGGGGACGGCCATGGCGACGTCTTCGATCCGAAAAAAGAAAACGGCGGCCCTCACCGATACGCGGGACCGCCGATCCGAGAGGCGCGCTTGTGCCTCAACGCGGCGCTAATTTCAACCGCGCCCCACCACAGCGGGCCCGGTGAACGAAGGAGGTAATTTCCCCGAGCCAGAAGGGCGCCCGCCTCGCGCAAGGTGGCGACCGCCTCCTCGATGAATTCTACCCTGACTTACCGTCCGGTCTCCGGGTTCAGCGCCGCTTACCCGCGTGCCGCGATCGGCGTCGTCGCGGCGGTAACTTGCATGTGGGAGCCCCTCGTGCCGTCCTCCATACAAGCTCTCGGGTTGGGGAGGGCGACTGGGAGGCCCGGCGCTCGCGACGGTCCACCCAGAAGATGCCGAGCGCGGCGGTACGGCTGTTGCCAGCCGATAGCGCCCGCCGCATCTATCCCGCTGGCCCCGCTTCGTCGAGGAGGCGCTGGCGCTGGACATCGGTGACGGCGCCCCGCCGCTGATCTGACCGCCCGGGCGGGTGGCCCGGTCGGGCCGGTCGGCGCGCCATGCGGTTGCCGGAGACCAATCCCGGCAGGCCGGTGAGAGCAACCCGCCGCGCCGGCCACCGGCGCGGGTAATCTTCTTTCTGGCAGGTCGGGAAACTTTGTCACGGCGATTACTTGACGAAACGCCGACACGATTTTAATTTCGATAAACATTGGCCATTTTCAAGGTATTTTCAATGCGCCAGCTAAGCTCATTGCTTGAGCGTGTAGCGATGGTATGCGCCGGGTCTATATTGTCGTCGGCAATCGCGAGGGCGGACATACCGCAAGTGCGGCATGTCGTGGTCGTCGTTCAGGAGAACCGCACGCCCGACAACCTGTTTCATGCCCTCGCAACTCTGCTGCCGGCGGCCGACATCGCGACCTCGGGCCTCAACTCCAAAGGGCAGACCATTCCATTGACCGCCGTCTCCCTGGCGGACGGTTACGACCCCGAGCATAGCCACGGCGCCTTCAAGATCCAGTTCGATGGCGGCAAGCTCGACGGCGCCGACCGCAATCGCTGCACCGGCGTCAATGGTAACCCCTGCCCGGCCAACGCCCAGTTCGCCTACGTCGACGAGGCCGAGGCCAAGCCTTATGTCGACATCGCCCTGCACTACGGCTTCGCCAGCCGCATGTTTCAAAGCAATCAGGGGCCGAGCTTTCCCGCGCATCAGTTCCTGATCTCGGGAACGTCGGAAACCAGGAGCGCCACCGGCATATTCGCGTCCGACAATCCGCCGAAAGGGACCGTCGGCGGCTGTGTCGCCCCGCCGAACTCGACAATCGCCACGGTTGGTCCCAACGGCATGAAAGGCACGGCGACGCCGTGCTTCGAGCACGCCACCCTCACCGACATTCTCGACCATCCGCCGCCCGGAGCGCGCTCTGGGCTCGCCTGGCGATACTACACGCCGAACATGCGAGGCATCTGGACGGCCCCGAACGCCATCGCCCATATGTGCCAGGCGAGCGGTCGCACCTGCGCGGGACCGGCTTTCAGGCACGGCGATATTGTCTTCAAGCCCGCCCAGGTCCTCGCCGATATCAATTCGGGCAAGTTGCGCCCTGTCAGCTGGGTGATCCCTTCCGCGCCGGAGTCGGACCATCCCACGCTCAACGAAGGCCTCGGCCCTTCGTGGGTGACCTCGATCGTCAATGCCATCGGCAAGAGCTCATACTGGCCGAACACCGTCATCTTGGTCGTCTGGGACGATTGGGGCGGCTGGTATGATCATGTCGCGCCGCCGATCGATCCGAATTACGGCTATTACGAGAGCGGCTTTCGAGTGCCCTTGCTGGTCGTCTCCGCCTATACACCGCCGGCGTACGTTTCGACGGTCACCCACACGTTCGGCAGCATTCTCCATTTTATCGAAACCGCGTACAATCTGCCGTTCATCCGGCCAGGCGACAAGGTCGACGCG
This sequence comes from uncultured Alphaproteobacteria bacterium, assembly GCA_963752245.1. Classification (GTDB taxonomy): domain Bacteria; phylum Pseudomonadota; class Alphaproteobacteria; order Caulobacterales; family Caulobacteraceae; genus Acaudatibacter. The sequence goes on along the minus strand of CAVVXO010000004.1, from coordinate 428,867 downwards.
CGCTCGGACGACCTGATGGACTTCTTCAATTTCAACCAGGCGCCCAACGCCTTCACGCCGGTCGCCGCGCCCGTCGGCGCGGATTTCTTCCTGAACGACAAGCGCCCGCCCTCCGACCCGGACGACGATTGACTCGACGCGGGCCGGCCGCCGGCCGCTCCTCAGGCGAAGCCCCAGGCCGCCTCGGCCGAGCTCGCGCGACAATTCTCGGCTCGCCGGCGAGGAGGGCGTCCGCCTCCGGGACTGAACCGCCAGGGCGTCAAGACGCCGCGATCGACTTCCTCCTCCGCCGCCGTTCGCTGTCTGGTCTTCATCGCCGGATGCGGTTGCCCGCGACGAACCCCAGCAGGCCGGTCAGGAAGATGCCAATCAAGGCCTGCGAACCTGAGATCAGAAGGGCGTATTCGCCGGCTGGCGACAGCGTGACCGACGGCGTTCCCGATGTCGTCATCGCCATCAGGCTGAAGATCGCCAGATCGACGGGGTTGTGGGTGATGGTGGTGATCTTGCCATCGGTTCGGGTGACGCTGTCGGTCAGGCCATAGATCACGGTGAAGGTGACGAAGACGACAGCGAGCGCGCCGAACACGCGCCCGATGCTCTCGCCATAGTCGCAGACCAGCTCGACGAGGGAGTTGCCCAGGAAGGTGAGGCCGCGCAAGGCAAAGGTGCGCGGCTGGCGCGTCCTGAGGGCGTCCATGGCCAGGCGCCCGGCCGCGCGTTTCTGCATCCGGCGTTTGCGGCGGTAGGCCCAGGACGCGGCCTCCGGATCCCCGAGATCGGCGAAGTTGCGCTCCAGGGTGAGATAGGCCGTGGCCGCGAGCGTGAACTCGCCGGCGGCCTCCTCGCCGACCACACCGCCCAGCTGCTCGCGCTCGAACCGCGTGCGGCCTAGCCGCGCGTGGCTCCAGCGCGCGCCGGTAAGATCGCAGCCGCTGAGATCGACATCCTGCAGCTGCGCCCCGGCGAGGTTCGCGCCGGCCAGCGTCGCGCCCTTCAGGCTCGCGCCGCGCAGATCGGCGTCGGCGAGGTTGGCCGCGCCGAGATCGGCGCTGGCGAGGACGGCCTCACGCAGGTCCGCGCCGGCGAGGTCGGCGCCGGTGAGACTGGCGTCGCCCAGCCGCGCGCCGCGCATCAGGGCCCCGCTGAGATCGGCCCGCTCCAGCCGCGCGCCCCAGAGATCAGCCCCGGCCAGGATCGCTCCCTCCAGAACCGCCTCGCGCCCGTCGACGAATCGCAGGCTGGCGCCCTCCAGGCTCGCTTCCTCGAGCAGGGCGCCGCGCAGGTCCGCCTCGCCCATCAGGGCGCCGGCGCAGTCGGCGTGGCTGAGATCGGCGCCGGCGAGGCTCGCCCCTTCCAGCTTCGCGCCGCGCAGGTTCGCCTGGGCGAGAAAGCCGCCGGAAAGGTCCGCCTGTCGCAAGTCGGCGCAGGCGAGGCCGGCGCGACGGAGCCGCGCGCCCGACACCTTCACCCCGGCCAGGCAGGCGAAGGTCTCTGGCGGTTCCGTCCAGGGCGAGGGCGCCCTCCGCCTCGGCGATCAGCGCGCGGGCGATCGCGGTTCGCGCGTCGGCGTCGGCGGCGCGGCGCAATCGCTCGAAGGCCGCCGGTTCGGCGAAGGGTTCAGCCACCGGCCTGGCTTGGGGTAGCCCTCGGGCTCAGCAGGGCCTCGATCTGCTCCAGCAGCCGCGGCAGTTCCACGGGCTTGGTGTGATAGTCGTCCGCGCCGGCGGCGAAGGCCTTGTCGCGATCGCCGGTGAGCGCGTGCGCCGTCAGGGCGATGATCGGGACTTTCGCCTCGCCGCCGGCGGCGCGGATGCGGCGGGTGGCCTCGAGGCCGTCCATGACTGGCAGATTCACGTCCATCAGGATCAGGTCCGGGTGGTCGCCGGCGGCCTTTTCCACCGCCTGCTGGCCGTCGGCGGCGCGCGCGACCTCATAGCCGCGCCGGCCGAGGCGGCGGGACAGCATGTCCCAGTTCTCGTCATTGTCCTCGACCAGGAGAATGCGGGGCATCGGTCAGCTCTCCGGACGGCGGCGGGCGCCGAAACGCGGATGGAATCCCGCGCCGCTCAACGTCGCGCCGCTTCTCTTGGTTTCGCGAGGGCGGCGACACGCTCGGAGACCTGCCGCAGCAGCTGCTCGCGGTCGAGCGCGCCCTTCTGCAGCACCGCCTGGGCCGCGCCCATCAGCTCCCGCCGCTCGTCGGCCGTGAGATCCTTGGAGGTGACCACGATCACCGGGATGTCGCGCCAAGCGGGTTTCTGGCGCAGCTCGTGCAGGAACTCGAAGCCGTTCATGCGCGGCATCTGCAGATCGAGCAGGATCAGCGACGGGCGGGTCTCGGCAAGGCGCTCCAGGGCGGCGCGGCCGTCCTGCGCCTCGCGCACCCGATGGCCCTGGCTCTCCAGCGTGCGGCGGAGCAGCTCGCGCGCGCCCGGATCGTCGTCCACCACCAGCACCGGCGCGCCGGGCGCCGGCACGCGGCGCGCGAGAATGGCATGCAGGCGGCCGCGGTCGATCGGCTTGGTGAGATACTCGTCGGCGCCAAGGGCGTAGCCGAGACTTCTTGTCGTCCACCATGGTGAGCATGATGACCGGAATGTCGCAGGTGGCCGGATCGGCCTTCAGCATGGAGAGGACGTGCCAGCCGTCGATGCGCGGCATCATCACGTCGAGCGTGATGGCCACCGGCCGCAGCGCCTTGGCGCGCGCGTAGCCGCTGTCACCGTCGCTCGCCGCCTCGACCCGCAGACCGTCCTTGGCCAGGAACCGCCGCATGAGGTCGTGCACCGTCGGATCGTCGTCGATCACCAGCACCACCGGCCGGTCCGCGTCCGCCTCCTGGGCGAGCGGCGTCGCGCGGCCGTTTCCTCGGCGAGCTCCGCCGGCTCGGTCACCACCCAAGGCAGGGTGACGGTGAAGACGGAGCCTTCGCCCGGGCGGCTGACCACCGTGACGTCGCCGCCCATCATGCGGCACAGCCGTCGGGTCAGCGCCAGGCCCAGCCCCGTTCCGCCGTAGTTCCGCGTCGTCGAGGCCTCCGCCTGCTGGAAGGCCTCGAACAGCTTGTGCATCTGCTCTTCGGTCATGCCGATGCCGCTGTCGGTGACCTGGAAGCGCGCGACATCGGCGGCCTCGCCCCTCGCCTTGCCGATGTCCAGCAGGATCGCGCCGCCTTCTGTGAACTTCGCCGCGTTGCTGAGCAGATTGAGCAGGATCTGCCGCACCTTGGTGAGGTCGGCGCGCATGGCGCCCAGATCTTCGGCGAGACGCACCGTGAGCCTGTTGCCGCCCTTGTCGATCAGCGGCTGGATCGTCGCCAGCACCTCCTCGACCATCTGGGCGACGTCGAAGTCCTCGAGATAGAGGTCCATCTTGCCGGCCTCGATCTTGGCGAGATCGAGCAGGTCGTTGACCAGGGACAGCAGGGTGCGGCCGGCCTTGTGGATCTTGTCGAGGTCCGGGATCAGGCTGGGCGTGTTCAGGTCCTCGGCCTCTTCGCGCAGCATTTCGCTGTAGCCGATCACCGCATTGAGCGGCGTGCGCAGCTCATGGCTCATGTTGGCGAGGAACTGGCTCTTGGCCTCGTTGGCCGCCTCGGCCGCCGCCTTGGCTTCGGCGATCTCCACCTCGGCGGCCTTGCGGTCGGTGATGTCGAGCATGACCCCGACGTATCGCCCGGCGGCGGCGCCGGATTCGTCCAGAACCGGCCGGCCGCGGAATGTCGCCCAGCGCACCTCGCCGCTCGGGCGCACGATCCGGCACTCGTCGTCGAAGCCCGACCCCTCGGCCACGGCGCGGGTCACCACCTCGACCGCACGGGCGCGGTCGTCCGGATGGATCGCCGCCTCGACGCGCTCGCGCGAGAGCGGCTCGCCCTCGGGAAAGCCGAACTGGGCATGGAGTTCGGGCGAGCCGATGGCCTTGCCGGTCGAAAGATCGACATCGAAACCGCCGACGCCGCCCGCCGCCTGGACCAGGCGCAGGCGCTCCTCGCTGAGCCGGATGCGTCGGGCGGCGCGGGTCTCGAGCTCGCCGAACCGCACCCGGTCGGCGGCGCGCAGGGCGGCGACCAGGGCGACGAGAGCGATGACGAGGATGAGAGCGCCGACGAACGCCAGGGCGTAGAGATAGCGGTTGGTCCTGCGACCGGCCGCCCGCGCCTTGTCGCCGCGGTCCTTCAGCAGCCGGTCCTCCTCGGCGAGCACCCGCACGAGGACGTTGCGATACCCGGTCATCGCCGAGAGGCCTTCCTCGGCGCGGACCTTGGCGATGGCCACGTCCCGCTGGCCGTGCGCGGCGAGACCGAGCGTCGTCTCGATCTGCGCCTGCCGCCGGCGCACGAGGCTGCCCAGCTCCGCGAGGTTCTGCTGCTGGCGCGGGTTGTCGCGCGTCGCCGCCACCACCGCCCCGAGCAGCTTGGGGATCTGCGCTTCGCTGGTCTGGGTCAGCCACAGATAGGCGGCATCGCCGGTCAGCAGATACCCGCGCTGGCCGACCTCGGCGTCCTGCAGCGCGGTGGCGAGGTCGCGGCCGCGATGGAGCACCTCGATCGTATGCGTCTGCCAGGCGGTCGCCCGATCACGGGAGATCGCCGCGCGCTGGCTGTCGACAAAGAGGGTGACCACGAGCGCGCCCAGGCCGAGAACGGCGAGCACCGCCAGCAACCTGATCCGCCACCAGGGGCTCGGCGACACTTTCCCCGATCGCGCTCCCTCGCCCATTAGCCCAGGTCCGATCGAACGCGGCGCGGCCGTCGAGGCGAGCGCCGCGCGTCGGGCGGCCGGATCAGGCGGCCTCCGGCAGGCTCGCGCCGGCGAAGCTTCCCCGCCGCGCCCGGTAGCGCGGCGATGCGCGCCTCGATCTCGGGGCGGAAATGGCGGAACAGTCCCTGGATCGGCCAGGCGGCGGCGTCACCCAAGCCGCAGATCGTGTGGCCCTCCACCTGGCTGGCGACATCGAGCAGCAGGTCGATCTCCGACGGCTCCGCTTCGCCGGTGACCATCCGCTCCATCACCCGCCACATCCATCCGGTCCCCTCGCGACACGGCGTGCACTGGCCGCAGCTCTCGTGCTTGTAGAAATAGGAGAGGCGGGCGATCGCCGCGACGATATCGCAGCTCTTGTCCATGACGATCATCGCCGCGGTGCCGAGCCCCGAGCCGCGCGCGGCCAGATCGTCGAAATCCATCAGCGCCACCTCGGCCTCCTCGGCGGGGATGAGGCGCACCGACGAACCGCCCGGGATCACCGCCTTGAGGTTGCCCCAGCCGCCGCGCACGCCGCCGAAGTGGTCGTCGATCAGCTGGCGCATCGGGATCGACATCGCCTCCTCGACCACCGCCGGCTTGTTGACGTGGCCGGACGCGCTCATCAGCTTGGTGCCGGTGTTCTTCGGCCGGCCGAAGCTGGCGAACCAGTCGGCGCCGCGCCGCAGGATTTCCGGCACGACAGCGATCGATTCGACGTTGTTCACGGTCGTGGGGCAGCCGTAAACGCCGGCGCCGGCCGGAAACGGCGGCTTGAGCCTGGGCTGGCCCTTCTTGCCCTCGAGGCTTTCCAGCAGCGCCATCTCGTCGCCGCAGATGTAGGCGCCGGCCCCATGGGTGACGCGGATGTCGCAGTCCCAGCCATGGATGTTGTTGCGCCCGATCAGACTGGCCTCGGTCGCCTCGACGATCGCCGCCTCGAGGTGCTCGCGCTCGCGGACGTATTCGCCGCGGATGTAGATGAAGCAGTCGTGCGCGCGGATGGCGCGGCAGGCGACGAGGCAGCCCTCGATCAGCCGGTGCGGATCGAAGCGCAGGATCTCGCGATCCTTGCAGGTGCCGGGCTCGGACTCGTCGGCGTTGACGACAAGGTAGTGTGGACGCGCGCCCTCCTGCTTGGGCATGAAGGTCCACTTGAGGCCGGTGGCGAAGCCGGCGCCGCCGCGGCCGCGCAGCCCGGACGCCTTGACCTGGTCGCACAGCCACTCTGGCCCTTGCGCGATCATCTCGGCCGTGCCGTTCCACACGCCGCGCGCCCTCGCCCCCTCCAGCCGCCAGTCGCGCTGGCCGTAGAGGTTGGTGAAGATTCGGTCCTTGTCCTGAAGAATGCCGGGCATGCGTTCTGGTCTTTAAGGTTCGGGGCGGCGCGGGGCGCGGAAGGAAAGGCCGATGGCGATCCAGCCGGCGACGATGACGCCGAGGCCGATCCACACCGCCGAATGCGGCAGAAGGCTGGAGAACCGCCCGAGCGCGATCGCCACCACGCCCGCGACGAGCAGCACGAGCCCCAGGGTGCGCCAGCTGGCGGCGGTCACGCGACCGGCTCCCGACGTGGCGCGCGGCCGTCACGCCCCAAAGGGCTGGCAGGATGTCCGCCCACCTTGCCAAGGATGACGATCATGCCGCGACGTTCGGCAGGTGGATCGGCTTGGCCCGCGAACCGTCGTAGAGCGTCTCATCGGTGAGGCTCGTCGGGCGACCTTCCGGAGCGGCGCCCTGACGGTCGATGGCGGAGCCCGGCGGCGGCGACTCCCCCTTGGAGAAGGCGTCCAGCAACCCCTCCAGGGCGTGGGGCGTCAAATCCTCGTAGTAGTCGTCGTTGATCGCCACCATCGGCGCGTTGGCGCAGGCGCCCATGCATTCGACCTCCTCCCAGGAGAAGCGGCCGTCGGCGGAGCGATGCTCGCGTGGTCCAATGCGGCGGCGCAGGACATCCTTGAGATCGTTGGCGCCGCGCAACAGGCAGGGCGTCGTGCCGCAGACGCCGATGTGCGCCGTGGTTCCAACGGGTTGCAGCTGGAACATGGTGTAGAAGGTGACGATCTCCAGCACCCGGATCACCGGCGTGCCGATCATCTCGGCGACGACGCGCAGCGCCGGCTCCGGCACCCACCCTTCCTGCTTCTGCACCAGCCACAAGAGCGGGATGACGGCGGACTGCTTGCGATCCGCCGGAAACTTTCCCAACCACCAGACCGCCTGCTCCAGCGAGGCGGGCGTGAAGGCGAAGCTATCGGGCTGCTCCTTGGCGAGGCGGCGGACGCTCATGCAAGCCGCCGGAGCGCCGGCGTCCCGCCGGCCCGTATCGCCGGCTTCCAGCCGGCCGTTTCTCTTATCCAAGCAATGCCGGCGGGACGCCGGCGCTCCGGAATGCTTCATCGGTCGATCTCGCCGAAGACGATGTCGAGCGAGCCGAGAATGGCGCTGACGTCGGCGAGCATGTGGCCGCGGTTCATCCAGTCCATGGCGGCGAGATGGGGAAAGCCCGGCGCGCGGATCTTGCACCGATAAGGTTTGTTGGTGCCGTCCGAGACGAGGTAGACGCCGAACTCGCCCTTGGGCGCCTCGACGGCGGCGTAGATTTCCCCGGCCGGCACGTGGAAGCCCTCGGTGTAGAGCTTGAAGTGGTGAATCAGCGCCTCCATCGAGCGCTTCATCTCAGCGCGCCGGGGCGGGGTCACCTTATGGTCGTCGGACAGAACCAGGCCAGGTGTTTTCCTCAAGAGATCAATGCATTGGTGCATGATCCTGATGCTCTGCCGCATCTCCTCGACCCGGCACAGATAGCGGTCGTAGCAGTCGCCGTGGACGCCGAGAGGGATTTCGAACGCGAGCTCGTCGTAGATCTCGTAAGGCTGGTTGCGCCGCAGATCCCAAGCCACGTTCGAGCCGCGCAGCATCACCCCGGTGAAGCCCCAGGCGAGCGCCTGCTCCTTGGTGACGACGCCGATGTCGACGTTGCGCTGCTTGAAGATGCGGTTGCCGGTGATCAGCGTTTCGATCTCGCCCAGGATCTTCGGAAAGGCGCGGCACCAGGTTTCGATATCGTCGATCAGCGGATCGGGGAGGTCCTGGCGCACCCCGCCGGGCCGGAAATAGTTGGCGTGCATCCGCGCGCCGGATGCCCGCTCATAGAACACCATCAGCTTCTCGCGCTCTTCGAAGCCCCAGGTGATCGGGGTGAGGGCGCCGACGTCCATCGCTTGGGTGGTGATGTTGAGCAGATGATTGAGCAGCCGGCCGATCTCGCAATAGAGCACGCGAATGATCTGGCCGCGACGCGGGACCTCGAGGCCCATCAGCCGCTCGATGGCGAGAACGAAGGCGTGCTCCTGATTCATCGGCGCGACATAGTCGAGCCGGTCGAAGTAGGGCGTGTTCTGGGTGTAGGGCCTCGCCTCGATCAGCTTCTCGGTGCCGCGATGAAGCAAGCCGATGTGCGGGTCGACGCGCTCGACCAGCTCGCCGTCGAGTTCGAGAACGAGGCGCAAAACCCCATGGGCGGCGGGATGTTGCGGCCCGAAGTTCAGGCTGAACTTGCGAGTTGGGTCTGGCCCGGCGGACGCCTGTTCGGCGAGGCCGTCGAGCGGCGAGGCTGGCGCGCTGGCCCCCGTCATCGATCGCTCGCGGCCTTCTCATCGCCCGGAACGGTGTACGGGTAGCCTTCGCCGGGCTTGGCGTAGGCGCCCCCTCCCACGGCGAGAGGAAGTCGAAGCTGCGGAATTCCACCGACTTCACCGGCTCATAGACAACCCGCTTCAACTCATCGTCGTAGCGCACCTCGACATAGCCCGTCATCGGGAAGTCCTTGCGCAGCGGATGGCCGGCGAAGCCGTAGTCGGTGAGCAGGCGACGCAGGTCGGGATGGCCGTCGAACACGACGCCGTACATGTCGAACGCCTCGCGCTCGAACCAGTCGGCGCAGGGATAGACCGGGCAGGCGGAGGCGACCGGCGTCGTCTCGTCGACGGCGATCTTCACCCGCGCGCGCCGGTTCTTCGTGTAGGAGAGCAGATGATAGACGATGTCGAAGCGGCGCGGTCGCTGCGGATAGTCGGCGCCGCAGATATCGATCAGCTGCTGAAACTCGAACTGGTCGCGCAAGAGGCGCAGCACATCGAGAATACGCTTGGCATCCGCCTCCAGCGTCAGGTCGCCGAAGGCGACTTGCCGGCCGGTGACCGCGCCGTCGCTGGCGGCGCCGATCGCCTCGCCGAGTTCGGCGAGTTCAGCCTCGCTGACCGGCCAGCTCACCGCTCTATCGTCCCGGTGCGGCGGATCTTCTTCTGCAGCTGCAGGATGCCGTAGACCAGCGCCTCGGCGGTCGGCGGGCAGCCTGGCACGTAGACATCGACCGGAACGATCCGGTCGCAGCCCCGCACAACGGAATAGCTGAAGTAGTAATAGCCGCCGCCGTTGGCGCAGCTGCCCATGGAAATGACGTAACGCGGCTCGGGCATCTGGTCATAGACCTTGCGCATGGCCGGCGCCATCTTGTTGGTCAGGGTGCCGGCGACGATCATGAGGTCGGACTGGCGCGGACTGCCGCGCGGCGCGACGCCGTAGCGTTCGATGTCGTAGCGCGGATTGGCCGCCTGCATCATCTCCACGGCGCAGCAGGCGAGGCCGAAGCTCATGAACATGAGCGATCCGGTGCGCGCCCAGGTAACGACATCGTCGAGCGCGGCGGTGACGAAACCCTTGTCGGATAGCTCGCCGGTGACGCCATCGAAGAAGGGCTCGTGCGCCCCGGGCCGATAACCTTCCACGCCGACTCGCGCCGCGCCGCCGGCCGCAACCAGCGGCGGCCGGGCTGTTTCAATCAGCGCCATGAGAGACTCACTCCCATTCCAGCGCACCCTTCTTCCACTCGTAGATGAAGCCGACGGTGAGAACGCCCAGGAAACCCATCATGCTCCAGAAGGCGAACACCCCGGTCGCGTGCGGCAGCTTCATCAGCGCCACGGCCCATGGAAACAAGAAGGCGACCTCGAGATCGAATATGATGAACAGAATTGCGACGAGGTAGAAGCGCACGTCGAACTTCAATCGCGCGTCGTCGAAGGCGTTGAAGCCGCATTCGTAGGAGGAGAGCTTTTCCGGATCGGGCGCCTTGGGAGCGACGATAGCGGCGGCCAGGATGAATCCTAGGCCGAGCGCCGCGGCGACGGCCAGGAACAGCACGATCGGCAGGTACTGGAGGAGAAAGGCGGGCATGCGCCCCTTCCCTTAGCCGATGGCGCCGGTCGGTTCAAAGGTCGGCGCGCCAGGTCGGCTGGCCGGGCGCGCGGAAAAATTTGTCATGGCGCGGTTGCCGCCCGGCATGGTTGAGCGTTGATCACTGGCGACCGCCAGTCGCCGCGCCGCATCGAAGTTGGAGCACGCCACATGCTCGAGCCGTCTGGAAAGACGCTCCGCTCCACCGTCCGGGCCGCCATGTGCGATGGCATCAGGCGTCTGGATGCGCCGCTCCGGCGAGTCCACGGCGTTTTTGAGTTCAGTCGCAGTGATGAGTGCCTCTTGCGCATCGCCGTGGAACGCGCCGAGCGGCCGATCCGCTATCCCGACGGTGTGGTGGTCGCGCGCGGCGAGCGCGTGATCACGCTCCACTTCTGGAACGAGCATCTGCCGACCATGCCGGACGAGGGGCCGACCATGGTCTGGGCCAATCGCTTTCGCCGTCAGCTGAACCAGTCGTTGCGCGAGCTCGCCCTCTGCGTGCGGACCGATCCGCGCCTGGCAGGCGCGCGCGGCGTGCGCGCCTGCCTCGCCTCCGCCACGCCGGGGCACCGCCAGACGGTCAAGCGCTTTGGCGCCCATTTCGGTCTGCAGGTGCTCGACGGCGGCCGCTCGGTCGGGCTCAGCCGCAGGTTGAGCGGCCTCATCGACAACCTATGGCAGTGGGTTCTCGCCTGGGCCTTCAACCCACCGGCCCTGCGCAACCGCGATATCACGAAGGTGCGCGAGGAGATCGGCATGTCTTCGGCCGCCTTGATCGCCCGATTTGCGCCGCCGCTCGCCGACGGAGCGAGAATCACCCTCGCCGATGCGCCTGCCGCGCGCGCGCCCGCCGGTGCGCAGGCCCTGGCGGGTTCCTCAGCCGATCCCCGCCTCCGCGCGATGGGAGGCCGCGTCACCGTAAGGATCGGAAGCAGGCGCGAAGCTCGTCCACGAACAGCGCCGGCTGCTCCCAGGCCGCGAAGTGGCCGCCGCGATCCAGTTCGTTCCAATGAACGAGGTTCGCCATGCGCTTTTCCGCCCAGCGGCGCGATGGGCGGAAAATTTCCTTTGGATAGATGCTCACCCCCACCGGCAGGCTGAGCGGGACCGAAGCGAACGAGCCGAAACTCTCCCAATAGAGGCGGGCCGCCGACGCGCCATTGTTTGGCAACCAATAGAGCATGATGTTGTCGAGCATTTCGTCGCGGCGTCAGCGCGTCCTCGGGCGCGCCGCCGATTGTCGGTCCACGCCCACATCTTTTCGTAGATCCAGGCTGCCTGGCCGATCGGCGAGTTGGCGAGGCCGTAGGCGAGGGATTGCGGCCGGGTCGCCTGCTGCTTGGCATAGGCTGAATCCTTGTCCTGGTAGAATTGCATCGCGGCGAGCGACGCTTGCTCGGCGGCGGTCAAATCCTTCAGGTCATCCCCCTCCGGAAAGACCAGCGGCATGTTGACGTGGATTGCCGCGAGGCCGGGCGGCCGGGCCATGCCGAGCGCGGTGGTGACCGCCGCTCCCCAGTCGCCGCCCTGCGCCACCCAGCGTTCGTAACCCAGCCGACGCATGAGTTCGATCCAGGCGCCGGCGATGCGCGGCACGCCCCATCCGGCCTCGCGCGGCTTGTCGGAGAAACCGAAGCCGGGCAGCGATGGCGCGACAATGTGGAAGGCGTCCTCGGCCTTGCCGCCGTGCGCCGCCGGATCGCTCAGCGGTCCGAACACCTTCATGAACTCGATCACCGAGCCAGGCCAACCGTGCGTGATGATCAAGGGCAGCGCATCGGGATTGGGCGAGCGGACGTGCAGGAAATGGATGGCGAGGCCATCGATGGTCGTCTTGAACTGGCCAAGCGCGTTCAGCCTCGCCTCGCAGCGCCGCCAATCGTAGGCATTCAGCCAATACTCGCAGAGCTCCCTCACCTTCTCGAGCGGCGCGCCTTGCGACCAGTCGGCGACGGTTTCGGGCTCCGGCCACCGGGCCGCGCGAAGCCGGTCGGCAAGGTCGTCGAGAGAGCCCTCGGCGACATCGAGAGTGAAGGAGCTGATGTCGCTCAAGGCTTTTCCCCATTCACGGCGGTGGCGGCCCAACCGCCGAGGCGCTGGACGCAGGGAATGGGGTCGATGCGCGTCAGATCGAGTTTGGCCAGAGACGCCCGATTGATCTTCAGCGAAATGAGGTCGGTCCGCGCGTCCCGACCGGTGGCAGGATCGATCCCTTCGGCGAACAGATCGACGCGGGCGCGGCTGACCCGCTCTTCCGGCGCGAACGACAGAGTCGTCTCGCAAGCGAGCAGGGCAAGCTGGGCGAGGGCGCGGCGGTAGAGCGGCCCGCGCTTCTCTTCTGGGATCGGCACGGCGGCGATCTCGTCCTCTTTCTTGACGAATCGATAGCGGCTCGCGCTCGGGACCATCTCGTCCAGGGCCGGCGCGCGCCACACGACGGTGGCCTGACCCTTGGGACCGACCGAAACGCCTGGCTCGCCGGCCATCTCGAACGGTAGCGGCATGGCCGATAGCTCTTGGGCGATCGCGCGGTCGAGATCCGCGAGGTCGAGGCGCGCCAAATCAGCTCGCCGGCGCTCGCGCGCGGCGGTCGCCTCGGCGCGGCCCTGGCGCAGGGCGGCGACCGCCTGATCCTGCCGATCCTTGGCGGCCTGCCATTCCGATCGCGCCCTCTCGAACGCGCGCTCCACGGGACTGGAGCGGTCCTCGTGCGCGTGCCCGAACCGCGGCAGCAACGCGCCGAGCAGGGAAGGCCGTCCCAGTTCGAAATCCGCGTGATCCGGCGGCGGGCCGGCGCGCAACGCCTCGGGAAGGTCGTCGATCTCGATTTCCCGAGCCCCCTCCGCGCGTTCACGCGCGCGCTCGACGAGGGTCTTGGCGAGAAAGCCTCTCAGCGCCTCGAGCTTGGCGGCGGCTTCCCTGGAGCGACGCTCGGCGCGCAACTCCTGAGAAACGACGTAGTCGTCCTTGCCCTGGTGCGGCGCCGCCACCTGGCCGACGCCGCTCTTGCGGCCCTCGCGGTTCTCGGCGGCGATGAACACCGACGACAGCGGCTTTCTCATGCCACTCATGAAAATCGCCTTTCAGTAGCGCAAGAAGAACATCAGCCAGAGCGCCATGAGCGCGAAATTGCTCAGCGCGAAGACGGTCATCCGGTGCAACACGTTGTTGTATGTGATGTGCACCAGGCTGTGGACCGCTCGCAAGGCGACGAAGGTCCAAGCGACCCAGAGCGCCGCGCCGGTGACCCGATGAGCGACGAAGAACATCAGACAGACCGCGAAGAACAGCGTCGGCAGCTCCAGCAGGTTCATGTAGTTGCGGTTCGGCAGGGCCACGTCGCCCGGCACGGCGGCCGACTTGCCGAGCTTGAAATCGTCGCGGCCCACCCGGCGCGTGAACACCGCGCGAAATCGCGCCATGGGGATGAGGCCGAGAATGAAGAAGGTCAGGGCCGCCTGCGCGCCCATCGGAGCGAAGATGAGTGTCTGATCCATGGCTCTCTGCTCCCCCGTCGCGCGCCGTTGTAGGCGCGCCAGGCGAAGCTTGTCGACCGATCAGAAGCGGTAGCTCACACCGCCGCCGACCACCGCGTCCGGCGCGCCGAACTGGGTGCCGGCGGCGGCGTTGACCTCGTGAACGTCGATGGGCGAGCCGCCCAGGCGCTCATAACCGAGCGAGCCGACGCCCCGCCGCCCCCATCCGCGAGAGACGTTCAACCGACGCGGCTCGCCCGGGCGGCCGGCCATCGCCACCTCGCGAGAGCGGCCGGCGCCGCGCTCGCTGGGCATGCGGATGAAGGCGATCGGATGGACCTTGGCGGCGCGGACCCGATGGCTCCGATGGCGAGCCCCCGTTCCGTGCGCGCCGTGGCGGCGCGCGTCGGCGCTGCTGGCCATGGCCAAGCTCGTCAGCAGAAGCATCGCGCCGATGCTCCATGCGCCCGAAGTCTTCATCGGCTGGCCCCTTTCCCGCCCCCAATCGACTTGGCGGGCTCGCGGTTCCCGAGCCCTACAGGTCGCGGCGAGGCAGCTCCATAGGCTCCGGCTCATGCCCCGTCACCACGATTCCCCGACCGAGCCGCGAGTTGCGGATGCCGAACAGGAAATAAATCACCACGCCCACCGCCAGATAGAGAAGGAAGAACCGTCGGGTCGCCTGCCCCGCCATCAGGCTCATCAGCAGGACGAGGCACATGACCGCCCCGAGGATCGGCACGGCAGGAAACAACGGCGTGCGGAAGGGCCGCTCCAGCTCCGGGTTGCGGTAGCGCAGGTAGAGGACGGTGACACAGACGAGAGCGAAGGCGGTCAGCGAGCCGACATTGGAAACGTCCGATAGCTGGTCGAGCGACATGAAGCCGGCGGCCAGGCAGGCGACGAGGCCGACCAGGATCGTGTTGATCCACGGCGTCTTGAACTTGGGGTGCACCTTGGCGAGCGAGTTGGGAAGAAGCCCGTCCCGGCTCATGGTGTAGAAGATTCGCGTCTGGCCATAGAGCAGCACCAGCATGACGCTGGAAAGCCCGGCGATCGCGCCGATCTTCACCAGTTCGGCGAACCACGGCAGGCCGATGGAATTGACGGCGGTGGCGATCGGCGCGGGGTTGTTCAGCGAGGTGTAGGGGACAATCCCGACCAGCACCGCCGAGGTGGCGATGTAGAGGATCGTGCAGATGACCAGCGCCCCAAGGATGCCGATCGGCATGTCGCGGGCCGGGTTGCGCGTCTCGGCGCCCGCGGTCGAGACCGCCTCGAACCCCAGGTAGGCGAAGAAGATCACCGCGGCCCCGTGGATCACGCCGCCGATTCCGTACTTGGTCGAGTTGTCGCCGGTGACGACGGCGATCAGCGCGCGGCCGATCTGATGCCAGATGTCCATCGGCGTTCCGGGCGGCGGGGCGGGAACCTGCGCCGGAACCAGCGGCTGCCAGTGAGCCGGGTTCACGTACCGCGAGCCGATCAGGATGAAGGCGATCACGACGGTGAGCTTGATCGCCACGACGATGTTGTTGACCGTGGCGGACTCGGAAATGCCGACGACCAGGAGGGCGGTCACCGCCAGGATGGCCAGCATCGCCGGAAGGTTGATGACGCCGGTGATCACGTGGCCGGCCGCGTCATGCAGCACGTTGCCCAGCGGATCGGCGACCGGCACGCCGGGCGCGGCGGTGAGCGCCGGCGGGATGTGCACGCCGATGTCCTGCATCAGGCTGACGAAGTAGCCAGACCAGCCGAGCGAGACGACGGAGGCGGCGAGACCGTATTCCAGCAGCAGCAGCAGCCCCATCACCCACGCCGCCCCCTCTCCCAAAGAGGCATAGGTGTAACTGTAGGCCGATCCGGAGACCGGCAGCGCGGCCGCCAGCTCGGCGTAGCACAGGGCGACGAAGGCGCAGAGAAGGCCGGTGATGACGAAGGAGACCATGATCGCCGGGCCGGCGAACTGGGCGGCGGCGCGGCCGGTCAGCACGAAGATCCCCGTGCCGATGATGCAGCCGATCCCCAGCAGCACGAGGTTGAGGGCGCCCAGCGTGCGCTTGAGCTCGCCATGCTCGAGCTCGGACTGGATCTGGGCGACCGACTTGCGCTGGAAGATCCGTCCCAGTCCGGTGCTCACCCCCGCGACGCTCGCCATCGATCAGTTTCCTCAAGGTTCACCGCGCCGCGCTTTCGAACACGACGATTTCAGCGGAAGCTAGCGGCGGGCGGAAGCGCCGGCAATCCGTCGGTTCGGCGGCCTTGTTGCGCCCCTCCCCGCCCCCCTCTAACGGTCGGGCTCAAGAACCGCCGTGCTCGGCGGCGCAATGATTCCCTAGGGGGGAGAGCCCATGGTCGCCGTCGCGCCGAGCACGAACAGGCTGCTGATCAAGAAGTCGATCGACCAGATCCAGCGGGAGGCGGCCGGCGCGCACCTCAAGCGGACGCTGGGCCCAGTGAACCTCGTCTTCTTCGGCGTCGGCTGCATCATCGGCGCGGGCATCTATGTAATGACCGGCTCGGCGGCGGCCCACTTCGCCGGACCGGCGGTGATGCTCTCCTTCGTGATCGCCGGCTTCGCCTGCGTCTTCGCCGGTCTCTGCTACGCCGAACTCGCCTCGACCATGCCGGTCTCCGGCTCGGCCTACACCTATTCCTACACGACGCTAGGCGAGGTGTTCGCCTGGATCATGGGATGGCTGCTGGTGCTGGAATACGGCGTCGCCGCCGCGACCGTGGCGGCGGGATGGTCGGGAAACGTGGTGAGTTTTCTCGGCAACTTCGGCGTGGTCATTCCCGCCGCAGTTCACCACCTCCTTCGTCCAGGCCGTGCAGGGGCAGGCCGGTCCGCTGGTCTTCACCATGGGGCACGGGCTCAATCTGATCGGCGCGGTCGGCATCCTCGCGGTCACCAGCCTGCTCGTGCTCGGCGTCTCGGAGTCGGCGTCGGTGAACAACGTCATCGTGGTGATCAAGGTCGGCGTGCTGATCGTTTTCGTCCTCTTCGGTTTCTCCTACATCAACGTCGCCAACTGGCATCCCTTCATCCCGAAGAACGAAGGCGGCTTCACCTACGGCGTGCCGGGCATTTTCCGCGCCGCCTCGGTGATTTTCTTCGCCTATGTCGGCTTCGAAGCGGTGTCGACGGCGGCCGGCGAGGCGAAGAACCCGCAGCGCGACATGCCGATCGGCATATTGGGCTCCCTGATCATCTGCACCATTCTCTACATCCTGGTGGCGGCGGTGCTGACCGGGGTCGTGCCCTTCCGGCAGCTGGGGGTCCCGGCGCCGATCGCCCTGGCCGTCGATCGCATCGGCGTGCCGTGGATCGCCATCCTGATCAAGATCGGGGCCATCGCCGGCCTCACCTCGGTGATGTTGATCCTCACCTATGGCCAGTCCCGCGTCTTCTACGCCATGGCCAAGGACGGTCTGCTGCCCAGCGTCTTTTCCCGCCTGCACGCCAGGTTCCGCACGCCGTGGCTGGGCACCATCATCCTGGGCGCCCTGATCGCGGTGGCCGCCTCGCTGCTGCCGATCGAAATTCTCGGCGACCTCGTCAGCCTCGGCACCGCCTGCGCCTTCGCCATCGTCTGCATCAGCGTCCTGTGGCTGCGGAAGACCCGCCCGGATCTCACGCGCCCGTTCACGGCGCCCGGCGGATCGGTGACGCCGGTTCTCGGCGTGATCGGGGCGGTGGTGATGGCCGCGCCGCTCATCTTCGATCTCATCGGCAAGGCCGGTCACGGCGATCCGATCCCGGCGATCATTCTCGTCAGCTACATCGTGCTGGGCGCGGTCATCTATCTCGCCTACGGCCTTGGCCATTCGCGTCTGGCTCAGGGCCTCGATGTGCTCGAGGACAGCGCCGGCTTCCCGCCCATGGTCGCCGCGGTTCACGGCCTCGGTCCCGACAAGGCGCCGTAAAAAGGAGAAAGCGGGCGTGGCGGACGGGACGAGCCCGGGGCGCGGCGGCGTCGGCGCGAACGAGCCCGGCGAGGGGCCGCCGATCCGCGCCATCGTCCTGCCGGTGACGCCGCTGCGGCAGAACTGCACCATCGTCTGGTGCGCCAAGACGATGAAGGCGGCGGTGATCGATCCGGGCGGCGAGGTTCCGCGCCTGCGCGCCGCCCTCGCCCAGAAGGACCTCGAAATCGAGAAGATCTGGATCACGCACGGCCATCTCGACCATGCCGGCGGCGCGGCGGCGCTCAAGGAGGCGACCGGCGTTCCGATCGAGGGGCCCCATCCGGACGATCAGTTCTGGATCGACGACATCGCCCGCAACGCCGCCCGATGGGGCATGCCGGAGGCGCGGCCGTTCGTTCCCGATCGCTGGCTCGCCGACGGCGATCGCGTGAAGCTCGGCGAGACGGAATGGGAGGTCTACCACTGCCCGGGCCACACCCCGGGCCACGTGGTCTTCCACCACCGCGCCGCGCGCTTCGCCCAGGTCGGCGACGTGCTCTTCGCCGGCTCGATCGGCCGCACCGATTTCCCGCGCGGCAACCACGCCGACCTCATCGCGTCGATCACGACCAAGCTGTGGCCGCTCGGCGACGACGTCACCTTCGTGCCCGGCCACAACCAGATCTCGACCTTCGGGGCGGAGCGGCGCACCAACCCCTTCGTGGCGGACGCGGTGCTGGGGCGCTGAGGCCGCCGCGTTGCCAGGCGCGGCGCGCCGGCGGCATAAGCGCCGCTGGCCGGCTTAGCTCAGTTGGTAGAGCAGCGCTTTTGTAAAGCGAAGGTCGCGGGTTCGAATCCTGCAGCCGGCGCCACACCGCCGCACCCGGAGACCGTGCTTGGAGCCGCCGCCCTCCCCCATCATCGCCTGGGCGGCGACCACCGGCGAGGCCGGCATGCGCACCCAGGCGCGCGGTCTCGCCGCCGCCGTCGCCGGCGTCGTCGTGGAGAAGGTGACCCCGCCGGCCCTCGCCTGGCCGCCCGGGCGCGCCCGGGCCCTAGCGCGCGACTTCGCGGCGCCCTGGCCCGATCTGCTGGTCACCTGCGGCCGCCGCTCGGCTTTTCTCGCCAGCTGGCTCCGCCGGCGGGGCGCGCGGCGGATGCTGGCCGTCCACGTGCAGGATCCGAGGCGCCCGCTCGATCCCTTCGACTTGGTGGTCGCCATGGCCCACGACCGCATCGCCGCCGGCGGCAAGGTGATCAAGGTCGCCACCGCCCTGCACGACGTGACGGCGGCCTCGCTGGCGACGGCCGCCGGCGAATGGCGCGAGCGCCTCGCGCCGCTCGGCCGGCCGCTCGCCGGCGTGCTGATCGGCGGGACCACCAGCCGCGGCGGCTTTTCGCCCACGCATCGGCGAGCGCTGGCGGACGGCCTCGCGGCGCTGCGGCGCGCGGGCTGGAGCCTGGCCGTGGCGCCCTCGCGACGGACGCCGGCCGTTCTCATCGAGGAACTCGCCGTCGCCTTTTTTCGAGACGAGCATGTCTGGATTTGGCCCCGCGTCGGCGACAACCCCTACCGCGGCGTTCTCGCCCTGGCCGACCGTCTGGTGGTCACCGGCGATAGTGTCTCGATGATCTCCGAAGCCTTGGCGAGCGGCGCGCCGGTCGAGGTGTTCGACCTTGCCATGCCGCACTTCTCGCAATTCATCGATCCGCTGCTCGCCGCCGGCGCCCTCCGACGCTTCACCGGCGGTCCCGGCTCACCGCCGGCCCGCCAAGCCGTCGACGCCACGCCGCTGGCGGCGGCCGTGGTCAGCAGGCTCCTTCAGGCGCGTGGCTTCGAGCCGCGAACCGGCGTCGCCGAGGAAAGCTGCTCGCGATCGATCCAGGCCTCGGTCACGTAGTTCATGATCACCGATTTGCGCACGCCGGCGATCGGCCGTTTCTCGAGACCATGCCAGGTGTTGTCGGCGGGAACGAACATCAGCGCGGTGTTGTCGAGGAAAGGCGGCCGCGCCGCCCAGGTCGCGGCGTCGGCGTAGATGTCGGTGCCAAGGTCCGCCTGCGCCGGATCGCGGCTGAGGTATATCAGGAGGGTGAACTTCTTGACACCCAGGTCGGTGTGCGGCCGCAGCCAGAAGCCGGTGACGTCCTGCGCATATTCCAGGCGGACGAAGGTTCCGTCGAGGTCGGCGCCGGTGGCCGCTTCGATCGCCGCCACAACAGCATCCGACTGGAAGGCGGCGGCCACCGCGGCGCAGGCGGGGAAGCGCGCCTGGGCTTCCGCGTCGAAATAGCGGCGCGTGTCGTTGTGCAGCTCGCGCTTGCCCGACACCTCGCCGGGAGCGGCGATCGGCAGCGGCAGATCGTGCAAGGCCGCCGCCACCGGGTCTGGGAAGAGCTTGTCCAGTATCCAGTGGCGATAGGGATGGTCAGCCTCTCGGGCCGGCGCCTCGAAAGCGGCCACCAGCGTCCGCACGAGATCCTTGGTCATGCCTGTGCATGCGACGCGCTGGTGACCGAATTGCGCCGCCTCAGACATGGACGATGCTTTGCCGGCCGCGGCGGTAACTTAACGACGGGGCTGGTCGAGACGGATCGGCGAGACGGGCCGGCAGGTCGTTGAGGACGTAGCGGGTCACGCTGGGCAGGTCGAGCGCCAGGGCGTCGGCGAGAGGCGTCCAGGCTATTTCGTCCAGCTCGCCACAGTCGGCCAGACGCTCCTGGCTCATCAGCGCCTCGGCCCTGGCCATGAAGAACCGCGCGTCGAACCGTTTGGGTGAGATTGGCGGTGTGATCGCCCGGGCGACGAAGTCCAGCGCCGCCAGGTCGGGGGCCGCGCCATGGGCGAGAAAGTCGCGCCACGCTCCGGCCGCGAGCCGTGGGGTCGCCGGGCGGGCGAGCAGTAAGCCGGTCTCCTCGAAGGTCTCGCGGATCGCGGCGAGCGCCAGCGCCCGCGCCCGCGCTGGCGTGGCGGTGCGCGCGAGCCGGGCTGCGACCTCGGGGCGAAGCTCGCTGGCGGCCGGCGCCCGCGCGTCGGCGGGATCGACGCGTCCCCCCGGGAAGACCCATTTGCCCGGCATGAAGGCGTGTCCGCCGTGGCGCCGCCCCATCAGCACCTCGGCGAACGCCGGTCGGCCGCGGACCAGGATCAGGGTGGCGGCGTCGCGCGGCCGCACCGCCGGACCGGCGCGGGCCGGCGAGGGCGGATCCTCGGCGACGGAGTCGAACGCCTGTTCGGTCATGCGCGTCCATAGGGTGTTCGGCGGTGGCGACCAAGCCCGGCGGTTGGCGTGGCGCGGAGAACAGGCTAGCGAGGTCGCGAATGAGAGTGCTTCGCAATTTGGCCGCTCGCGACCGGCTCCGCCGATTTCTGGCGGTCATTGGTCCGGGCCTGGTGGTCATGCTCGCCGACACCGACGTCGGCAGCATCATCACCGCCGGCCAGAGCGGCGTTCAGTGGGGCTACCGCCTGCTGCTGGTGCAGATCGTGCTGGTGCCGATCCTCTACATGGTCCAGGAACTGACCGTGCGTCTCGGCGTCCACACCGGACGCGGGCACGGCGAGCTGATCCGCGAGACGTTCGGGCGCGCCTGGGCGTGGATCTCGGTGGCCGGCCTCGCGGTCGCCACGGCCGGCGCGCTGCTGACCGAACTCTCGGGCGTGGTGGGGGTCGGCGAACTGTACGGCGTTTCCCGCTGGCTGACCCTGCCGATCGCCTGCGGCGGCTTGCTGGCGATCGTCCTGACCGGCTCCTACTGGCGGGTGGAGAAGGTGGCGATCACCATCGGATTGTTCGAGCTGGCGTTCTTCGGCGTCGCCTGGGCGGCGCACCCGGACCTGGCCGAGCTGGCTCGCCAGACCGTCAGCCTGCCGCTGACCGACAAGGCCTATCTCTATCTCGTGGCCGCCAATATCGGCGCGGTGATCATGCCCTGGATGATCTTCTACCAGCAGTCGGCGATCGCCGATAAGGGGCTCAAGCCCGAGCACCTCAACGCCGCCCGGCTCGACACCGCCGGCGGCGCGCTGACCACTCAGCTGGTAATGGCGGCGGTCCTGATCGCCGCCGCCGCGACCCTGGGCGCGCATGGCGCCCGCGGCGATCTGGGAACGGTCGGCGATCTCAGCAAGGCGCTGACGCCCTTTCTCGGGCCGACCTTCGGCCGGTTGGTGTTCGGCCTGGGGATCGTCGGGGCGGGGATGGTGGCGGCCATCGTCGCCTCCCTGGCGCTCGCCTGGGGCCTCGGCGAGGTGACCGGCTACAAGCATTCGCTGGAGCTGCATCCGCTGGAGGCGCGATGGTTCTATGGCGTCTATGCCGCGGCCCTGCTGGGGGCGGCGGCGATCGTCGCCCTCGCGCCCAACCTGGTCTCGCTCAATGTCGGCGTGCAGGTGATGAACGCCTTCATGCTGCCGCTGGTGCTCGGCTTCCTCATCGCCCTCGCGGTCAAGGCGCTGCCGGAAAGGGTGCGGCTGCGCGGGCCGTACCTGTGGCTGGTCGTCATCGTTTCGGCCGCGACCTGCCTCCTGGGCGTTTTCGGGGGACTGTCTGGCGCCGGCCTCGTTTGAGCGGCTCGCCCGCCACGCGCGGGGCGCGCGCCTCCGCGTCGCTGAGCATCTCCAGCAGCAGACCGCCGGTCACCGGCGCCGCCTCGCGCAGCCGCACCTCGACGCGGCGCCCCAGCCGCCAGCGCTCGCCGCGCCGCTCGCCGACCAGGGCGTGCGCGACCTCGTCGTGGTGGAAGTAGTCGTCGCCGAGCGAGGCGATCGGCACGAGGCCGTCCGCCCCGGTCTCCGCCAGCCTGACGAAAAGCCCGAAGCGAGTGACGCCGGTGATCCGGCCCTCGAACACCGCGCCTTCCCGCTCCTTCAGGAAGGCGGCGACGTAGCGGTCGGCGGCGTCGCGCTCGGCCGCCATCCCCCGGCGCTCGGTCATGGTCAGGTGCTGGGCGGTCAGTTGAAGCGGTCCGCCGCTCGGGATCTTTGGCTTCGTCCCGCCGATCGCGGCGATGAGGGCGCGGTGCACCGTCAGGTCGGCGTAGCGGCGGATCGGCGAGGTGAAGTGGCAGTAGCGGTCGAGGTTGAGGCCGAAGTGCCCGAGGTTGTCGGTCGAATAGACCGCCTGCGACTGGCTGCGCAGGACCACCTCGTTGACGATGTCGGCGTTCGGCCCCGCGCGGGTGGCGCGCAGCAGGCGGTTGAACCGCTCGGTGCGCACGCTCTCGCCGCGCGTCCAGGGAATGTCGAGCGTGCGCAGGAAATCGGCCAAGGCGATCAGCTTGGCCTCGCTCGGCGGCTCGTGGACGCGGAAGATCAGCGGCGCGCGCGACCGCTCCAGCGTCTCGGCGGCGCAGACGTTGGCCTGGATCATCATCTCCTCGATGAGGACATGGGCCGGCAGCACCGGGCGCGGGCGGATCGCGACCACCCTCCCCGCCTGGTCCATCTCGATCCGCCGTTCGGCGGCGGCGATCTCCAGCGGCGAGCGGCGCCCGCGCGCCTCGCTCAACGCCGCGAAGGCGGCCCACAGCGGTCGCAGCGCCGGCCCCAGCAAGGGCGTCGTGCGCGCGTCCGGCGCGCCATCGATCGCCGCCTGGGCCGCCTCGTAGGTCAGGAAGGCCGCCGAGCGCATCAGGCCGCGCACGAAGCGGTGACCAAGGCGCCGACCGTCGCCGGCGAACACCATGCGCACCGCCAGGCACGGCCGGTCCTCGCCTTCGCGCAGCGAGCAGAGGTCGGCGCTGAGCGCCTCCGGCAGCATGGGCTCGACGCGATCGGGGAAGTAGACGCTGTTGCCCTTCTCGCGCGCCGCCTCGTCGAGCGCCGAGCCGGCCGTCACGTAGGCGGCGACGTCGGCGATCGCCACCCAGACGATCCAGCCGCCGGGATTTCTGGGATCGTCGTCCGCCTGAGCGAACACCGCGTCGTCGTGGTCGCGGGCGTCGGCCGGATCGATGGTGACGAGCGGCAGATCGCGCAGGTCCTCGCGCGATCCAAGGCCGATCGGACGGGCGGCGCGCGCCTCGGCCTCGGCCGCCTCTGGAAAGCCCATCGGCACGCCGTGCGCGTGGACGGCGATGAGCGAGGCGGCGCGCGCGTCGTCCTCGCGGCCGACGACCTCGACGAGGTCCGCCAGGGTGCGTTCGCGGCGCCGGTCCCGTGGGCCCGGCTCGCCGCGCGGCCGCGCCAGGACGAGGTCGCCGTCCCGGACGCGCGCGCCGTCGCCGGGGGCCAGCAGCAAGCCGTGGCGCGCGCGGCGGTCGACCGGCTCGACGAAGGCCTCGCGGGCGCGCTTGCGCACCACCCCGAGGACCTGATGGGCGCTCTGGCCGAGGCGCTTGATGAGCCGCGCCTCGACCTCGCCGGTTTCGGCGCGGGAGAAGCGGGCGAGCAGCCGATCGCCGAGGCCGGGCGCGCCGCCGCTCGCCGCACTGCCGGGCGCGAGCCGCGCCGTCGGGCTTTCCGGATCGGAGGCGCGCCGCACCCACAGCTCGCCATCGGCGTCGAGATCCACCACCTCGACCACCGCGACCGGCGCGGGACCCTCCCGCCGCTCGCCGGTTCGCGGGCGCCTCACCGAACGGTTCGGCGCGCCGACCTCCCGGTCGGCTCTTCTTGTTCGCGCCGGTCTGGGCGCCGGCGCTCCGCGCGAAGAGGCGTCACGAGGCGGCGCGCTTGGGCTTGCCGGCGCGGCGCGGCGCCGCTTTCGGCTTGGGACCGGCCGAGGCCTTCGCGGCGCGCCCGCGTCCACCCTTGGCCGGCTTGGCCGGGCGGGCGGCGAGCAGGGCGAGGGCTTCGTCGAGAGTGAAGGCGGCCGGATCGGCGCCCTTGGGGATGTTGGCGTTGACGGCGCCGGCGCGGACGTATGGACCGTAGCGGCCGGCGAGGACCCGCACCGGCTCGCCGGTGGCGGGGTGGCTCCCGAGCTCCTTGAGCGGCGCGGCGGCCGAGCGCCCGGCCCGCCCGCTGCGCGGCTCGGCGAGAAGGGCGACGGCGCGGTTGAGGCCGATCTCGAACACCTCCTCGGCGCTCGGCAGGTTCACGTAGCGTTTGGCGTGGAGGATGAAGGGGCCGTAGCGGCCGATGCCGGCGGTGATCATCGCCCCATCCTCGGGATGCGGGGCGACCTCGCGCGGCAGACGCAACAGGCGCAGCGCCTTGTCGAGGTCGATGGCGGCCGGCGGCCAGTCCTTCGGCAGGCTGGCGCGCTTCACCGGCTCGCTCCCCAGCTCGACGTAGGGGCCGAAGCGCCCGGCCTTCAGCCACACCGCCGCGCCGGTCAGAGGATCGGCGCCGAGTTCGCGGTCGCCCTGCCCGGCCGGCGCCTCGCCGACGGCGATCGGGCGAGTGAAGCGGCACTCCGGATAGTTGGAGCAGCCGACGAAGGGGCCATAGCGGCCGGCCTTCAGCGACAGGCGCCCCGCCCCGCAGGTCGGGCAGAGCCTGGGATCGCCGCCATCGGCGCGTGGCGGGAAGACATGCGGGCCGAGCGCCTCGTCGAGGGCGGCGATCACCTCGCTGGTCTTCAGTTCGGAGATGTCGCCGACCGCGGCGGCGAAGTCGCGCCAGAACTCGGCGAGCAGGGCGCGGCGATCGAGATCGCCGGAGGAGACCAGATCGAGCTTCTCCTCGAGCCCGGCGGTGAAGTCGTACTCGATGTAGCGGGCGAAGAACTTCTCCAGGAAGGCGATCACCAGCCGGCCAGAGTCCTCCGGCGCGAAGCGGCTCTTGTCCATCCGCACGTAGGCGCGATCACGCAGAACGCTGAGAGTCGAGGCGTAGGTGGAAGGCCGGCCGATGCCCAGCTCCTCCATCCGCTTGACGAGGCTGGCCTCGGAGAAGCGCGGCGGCGGCTCGGTGAAGTGCTGGTCGGCGCGCGCCTCCAGCACCCTGACGGCGGCGCCGACGGCGACCTTCGGCAGGCGGCTTGTCTCCTCGCCGGCGGCGTCGTCGCGGCCTTCCTCGTAGACCGCCAGATAGCCGGGGAAGAGCACGACCTGGCCGGTGGCGCGCAACGCCATCTGTTGGTCGGCGGTCTCCAGATCGATGGTGGTGCGCTCGATGCGGGCCGCCTCCATCTGGCTGGCCAGCATGCGTTTCCAGATCAGCTCGTAGAGCCGGCCGAGATCGCTGTCGAGATGCAGGCGGCCGGGGTTGCGCTCCAGGCTGGTCGGGCGGATCGCCTCGTGAGCCTCCTGGGCGTTCTTCGCCTTCACCTTGTAGAGGCGCGGGCTCTCGGGAACGTAGTCCAGCCCGTGCAGGGCGCCGATCACCCGGCGCGCCTCGGCGAGCGCCTCGGGGGCGGAAGCGACCCCGTCGGTGCGCATGTAGGTGATCAGGCCGACGGTCTCGCCGCCGATGTCGACGCCCTCGTAGAGCCGCTGCGCCGCCTTCATCGTGCGATCGGCGGAGAAGCCGAGCTTGCGCGCCGCCTCCTGCTGCAGCGTCGAGGTGGTGAACGGCGGCGGCGGGTTTCGCCGGCCTGGCTTGGTCTCCACGGCGGCGATGGTGAAGGCGCCGGCGGCGACCGCCGCGCGCGCCGCTTCGGCCGACGCCTCATCGCCGAGCGCGAACTTCTCCAGCCGCCGGCCGGCCAGCCGCGCCAGGCGGGCGACGAAGGGATCGGCGCCGGCGCCGCCGGCGGCGACATCCGCCTCGACGCTCCAGTACTCCTGGCTGCGGAAGGCCTCGATCTCCATCTCGCGATCGACGATCAGGCGCAGGGCGACCGACTGCACGCGGCCGGCCGAGCGCGCGCCCGGCAGCTTGCGCCACAAGACCGGCGACAGGGTGAAGCCGACGAGATAGTCGAGGGCCCGGCGGGCCAGATAGGCTTCGACCAGTTCGGCGTCGATGGCGCGCGGCGCCTTCATCGCCTCGCCGATGGCGCTCTTGGTGATGGCGTTGAACACCACCCGCTCGACCGCCGTTTTGCCGATCGCCTTGCGGCGCTTCAGGTCCTCGAGCACGTGCCAGCTGATCGCCTCGCCCTCGCGGTCCGGGTCGGTGGCGAGAATCAGGCGCTCGGCGCCCCTTACCGCCTGGGCGATTTCGGAAAGCCGCTTGGCCGACTTCGGGTCGACCTCCCAGCTCATGGCGAAATCCTCGTCCGGCCGCACCGACCCGTCCTTGGCCGGCAGGTCGCGCACGTGGCCGAACGAGGCCAGCACCTGGTAGCCGGGCCCGAGGTAACGGTTGATGGTCTTGGCCTTGGCCGGGCTCTCGACGACGACGACGTTCATGAAGGCGCTGATTTCAGCTGCGCGGCGCTCGCCGCCTTGGCAAAGGGTGGCGGAACGTGGCGACGGCGCCCCGGGGTGTCAACGCGAGGCCCGGCTGGCCTCTGACCTGAACGCGAGGCGTGGGTCGCCGACCGCTCCACCGCCCCGATCCAGTCCGGGGGCGCCGTCCTCTTCGCATTGCCGAGGGCATATGACAGAAACATTTTAGAAAGCAACAGCTTATCGAGCTTTCTTGAATGATGGATCTTCGCGGATCTTGAAGGATCCTCGTGGAAGAGGGCGCGGTCATGGGTCAGAGTGCGCATGGGATTGCGGGAGATGGCGGTTTGGCGCGGCGATCTTGGCGGAACTGAAGAGGCATCAAGGCAGAGGCGCGTTGCGATCGAAGACGGGGAACTGCCGGTCCGCTACCATGACCGCATGCGAAATGCAATAAAATAGTTGCAATACGAAAAGGCGCATGGAAGCGGCGGCCATGGACCTCGACCTGCCGATGAACAATCGTCAGCACGAAGCCTTCGCCCATGCGCGAGCCCGCGGCCTCACCGACAAGGAGGCGGCCGCCGCGGCCGGCTATGTCGGCGAGGGATCGGCTCGCACGGTCGGCCGCCGCGCGGATGTGCGCGAGCGCATCGGCTTGCTGCTGGAGCACCGCGCCCGCGGCGGCTCGCGCGATGTCGCCGGGGTGATCGACAAGCTGATGGATCTGGCGGACCAGGCGGCCAAGGCCGGCGAGGCCAAGGCCTGGGATGTCGCCCGCCACTGCCTGGCCGAGGTGGCGCGGCTGAAGGCCGGCCTGCCTCTCGACGGCGACCCGGCCGGGACCCCGCCGCCGCGAGAGCTGACGATCCAGGAGTGGCGGGCGCGACACGATCCGACCTTCCGCGATGGCGCGCCTGGCCCGTGAGCGCGTTGAGGGGTTCTTCTGCCGGCTCCGATTCCCATCGGGGCTCGTCTCGGGTTGGTTGCGAGATCGAGGCTGCCCGCTTAGCTTGTCGAGCCTGCTGGAGCCCACACCGATGTCGCCTTCGTTCTTCGTCGCCGCCCACTGGGATCCCGAGGCGGCGGTCTGGACTTCCGAAAGCAACATCCCTGGCCTCGTCGTCGAGGCCGCCGACCTCGCCGAGTTCGAGTCCCTGGCCCTGGCGCTCGCGCCGGAGATGCTAGCGGATAATCTGGGGATAAAGGACGCGCGGGTGGGGGTTGAGTTCAGGGTAAGCGAGATGCGCGAAGTCGCGGTCGCTTAAATTTTCTTCGCGATCCCGAGCTGCTTCAGCACCTCGTTGGCGGTGTGGCGGCTTTTGGTGCGCGGCACCGTGACGGTGCGCCCATTGATTGAGCTCCGCCACTTTTCGTGGCTGCCTTTGCCGCCAATGACTTGTCGACATCCTGCGTCGCGTACGATCACATCCCGGCCGAGCCGATGCATGTCGCCAACGTCTCGCACCCGCGCGGGGATAAGGCCATCGGAATGCGATCCGCGTTGCGGGCGCCCATGGCCGCTCGAGAACAGAAGCGGAATATCTCGCACAAGGGGGGACGGAGCGGCGCGGGCGGGGCGTCCGGGCTCCAGAGCTCGCGGTCGAGGTCGCGCCCGTCGCCCGCGGCGCAGGTCGCTTCCTTGACCTTGCGGGGGGCTTGCTCTAAGCGCCACCGCTCTCCGCCCGCACCGTTCGCTCGACAGACTTCGCCATGGCCAAGCCCGCTTCCATCAAGATCCGCCTGAACTCGACCGCCGACACCGGCTTCTTCTATGTGACCAAGAAGAACGCCCGCACGATGACCGAAAAGATGACTGTGCGGAAGTACGATCCGGTGGCGCGCAAGCACGTCCCGTTCAAGGAAGGCAAGATCAAGTAGGCGCGAACCGCCGAACCGTCTCCAGCAGACGCGCCAGAGAGATCGGCTTGGTCAGATAGGCGTCGCAGCCGGCGGCCATGGCGCGATCCTCGTCGCCGCGCATGGCGAAGGCGGTGACCGCGATCACCGGCACGGCGCGCAGGTCGGCGTCGTCCTTGAGCCAGCGGGTTACCTCCAGCCCGCTGATCGCCGGCAGCTGGATATCCATCAGCACCACGTCGGGCCGGCGTTCGCGGGCCCGCTCCAAGGCGGCGACTCCGTCGCCCGCGGTCGTCACGGCGAACCCCTCCGCCTCCAGCACGTCGCGGAAGAAGGCGAGGTTCTGCGGGTTATCCTCGACGACGAGGACCAGCGGCGCGGTCGAGAAGGTTGGCGGCTCGCGGCGGGGCACGGAACTCGCGGCGTGGCGCGGCGTCGATTCGGCCGCGGGACGAGCTTGCGCGGCCAAGCTTAAGAGGCGGTTAGCCCGGTCGAGCGTCGGTGTTCGGCGCGGGAAGTCGGAAGCGGAGTCGGCCGCCCTACGGCGCGCGCGCCGAGGCGCCGGGCGGCGCCGCCCGGCCAGCGGCGGGCGCCGGTCGTCGGATGATCGTCGGGCAGATGGCGCAGGCGTCGCGGCCGCGTTGGGCGAACCAGCGACAGGTGGCGCGGATGCCGCAGCGCGGCAGGCGCAGCGGGCCCGTCGGCGCGGCGATGGTATCCACCGCCTCCTCGACGAGCCCGCAGCGGCCGGCCCCCGAATCGCCCTTCCACTGCACGCAGCGGTGCTCGGCGCAGGCGCACGCGAAGCGCAGGCGATTGTCGGGCGCCACGCCCCGCCGCCGGATGCCGTCGAGCAGCGCCTCGTCCACGCGGACGTGCGGGTTGAGATAGGCGACCGCGCCAGGCCCGGTGACCACTCCGAGCAGCACCGAACCGGGTTCGGGCGGCGCGCTCGGACAGGTCTTGGCGTCCGCCTCGCTCATGACGATCATCCGGCGGCCAGAGCGCGCACGCTCTCGATCACCGGGTCGGCGCCGCCCGCTTCCCGCAGCACCTCCGGCATGATCCAGATGCCGCCGTAGATGCGTCCAAGGGTGAGACTGTCGGCGGAAAGCTGGCCAGGCGACTCGCTGGCGAGCACCCCGGCGACCGCGCCGGCGATCGCCTGCGACACACGGGTCTTCTGTTCGTCGCTCAGGTGAACACCGGCGATGGTGTAGGTGAACTTGTGTTCGTGCATGGTGGTCGGCTCCCGTTGCCGCCCGCGGCCACGCCAGGGAGCGGGCGGCCGCGAGCCGGGAGCCACGCTCCGCGGAAGGGCCGGCCGGCGACAACCGCATCTCTCCCGCCAGCGACGGAATTGACGTATTTTTGACGGTCGGCCGGCCAGGGCGCGCGCGGCGCGCTCGCGCGTTGACCCGTGGGGCGGCGGGTTGCGAAGCGGGCGTGATGACAGCGAGCGAGGCCGTCCGGGTTCTGCTGGTGGAGGACGATCCCGCCGCCCGGGCGGCGATGCGCCTTGGGCTCGCGGCGGCCGGCTTCGTGGTCGAGGAAGCCGCGGACGCCGGCGCCTGCCGCGCGGCGCTGGCGCGGGCGAGCGTCGATGTCGTGCTGCTCGACCTCGGACTTCCCGACGCCGACGGCATGGCCGTGGCGCGCGACCTGCGCGAGGAAAGCGATATCGGCCTCATCGTGGTCACCGGCCGGCGTGAAGCCGAGGCGCGCATCGAGGCGCTCGACGCCGGCGCCGACGACTATGTCACAAAGCCGGTCGACGCCGGCGAACTGGCGGCGCGGGTGCGCAGCGTCGCCCGGCGACGCGGCCCGGCGCGGGAATCCCGCCGGCTCGGTCGCTGGCGGATCGATCTGAAGGCGCGCTCGGTGACGCGCGGCGCCGTCGACGCGCGCCTGACGCGCGGCGAGTTCGACCTGCTGGCCGGCCTCGTTCTCGCGGGCGGCGCCGTCGTCAATCGCGAGGAGCTGCTGGCCATCCTCAGTCGGCGGCCATGGGACGCCGATCCCAGGTCGGTCGATGTCCTGATCAGCCGCATCCGGCGCAAGCTCGGCGCGGAGGGCGGCGAGGAGCTGGTCGTCACCGTGCCCAGGCTCGGCTACCGCGTCCAGCTGGCGCCGCCTTAGGGGCGCGGGTCAAGGCGCCTTGCCCCCTCCGGCGCTTCGCGCCACCTCCCCCACTTCATGGGGGAGAGCCGGGCCGTGTTCATCCTCCTCCACATCGTGGGGGAGGGGGATCCCGAAGGGGTGGAGGGGGCGAGCGGCGGACGAAGCGCGTCCGGTGCGAACAGGCCGCCGGACGGTCAAGGCACCCTGCCCCCTCCGGCGCTTCGCGCCACCTCCCCCACTTCATGGGCGAGAGTCGGGATGCTGCGGGCCAAGCCGTTGACATTCAAGCGGGCGCGGGCGCTGCGGCGTAAGCCGAGCCTGCCCGAGGTCGTGCTATGGCGTGAATTGCGCGGCTGGAGGGCGCGTGGCCTCGCCTTTCGCCGCCAGCATCCGATCGGCGCCTACATTCTCGACTTCTATTGCACCGCCGCGCGCCTGGCGGTCGAGGTCGATGGCGAGGCGCATGGGCATGCGGATCAGCGGCGACACGACGAGCGCCGCGCGCAATGGCTGGGCGGGACAGGAGATACGGGTGATCCGATTCGCGGCCCGTGACATTCTGGACCGAGACTCGCTCGAAGGGGTGTTGCGCGTCGTCGAAGAGGCGGCTTGGTCGAAGATCTGAGCCCGTCACGGCGGCTCGCCGCCTTCGTGGGGAAGGGTGAGAGTGAAGCGGACGCCGTGGGGGCGCCGGGGTTCGGCGACGAGGGCGCCGCCGAGGCGCTCGGCGATGCGGCGGGCGATGGCGAGGCCGAGGCCCTCGCCGCCGGGTTCGCCGGCGTGGGCGCCGCGTTCGCCAGGAGCGAAGAGGCCGGCGATATCGGTCTCGCCGATGCCCGGTCCGTCGTCCTCGACGCCGATGGCGACGAGGGGCCCCTCCAGCGCCAGGCGGACGAGGATGCGCGGGCCGCCATATTTCACCGCGTTCGACACCAGATTGCGCAGCACTTGCGCCACGCCCGCGCCGTCGGTGCGGGTCAGACTTGGCGCGGGAAGCTCGCAAGCGGTGTCGAGGCGCCGGCCGGCGCGAGCCGCGAGGGGGCGGAGGGCGGCGCATTCGCTCTCGATCAGGCGAGGCAGATCCACCGGCGCGCGCGGTCCCGCCCCGCCTCCGCCGCCATGGACGGCCAGATGGTCGAGGAGACCAGCGAGATTGGCGACGCCCCGACGCAGGCTCGCCATGTCGAGGGCGCCAGGATCGTCGCCGGCGAGATCGAGGGTCGCGCGCAGCGCCTGCAACGGCGTGCGCAATTCGTGCGCCGCCTCGGCGAGGAGGTCGCGCTCCGTCCGGGGAGACTCGCCAGCCCCCCCGCCCGGCCGCAGCAACGCCGTCGCGCCCCAGGCGCGCCACGTCGCCCGCGCGCGATCGGCGAACAGCCCGGACATCTGCTCGCGCCCCGCCTGGCGCGCGGCGTCGACGGCGAGCGCGGCGCACAGCCCCGCCTCGAGGCGCGAAGGCCCGCATTCGGCGAGGTCCAGGGCGGCGGC
Source organism: uncultured Alphaproteobacteria bacterium (assembly GCA_963752245.1). Classification (GTDB taxonomy): domain Bacteria; phylum Pseudomonadota; class Alphaproteobacteria; order Caulobacterales; family Caulobacteraceae; genus Acaudatibacter. The sequence continues at coordinate 396,799 of CAVVXO010000004.1, read as the reverse complement.
CCAGGCCGACATGGCCCCGGCGCGACCGCCGGCCCGCAACGCCGCGATGATCGCCACCTTGGCGCCATTGTCGACCGGGTTGAGGCGGGCGGCCCGGCGCAGATAGCGCAGGTCGCCGCGCGGGGCGGACCGACCCGTCTTCAGGCGCGCGACCGCGTGGTGGAATCGCCAGTCCGCGCCGCGGGGATGGCTGGAGAGCTGCCGGCGCAGCAGCGGTTCACGCCCGGCGAACTGCAGACCAGCGGCGTAGTCCTGATGGAGGTTGGCCAGCTCCATCAACAGCAGGGTGTTGCCCGGCGGCAGCGACCGCGCCCAGTCGGCGAGCGATCGGGGCGGGCCGCGCAGGCTGGCCACCGCCGCGGCGAGGGCGACGACGATCGACTGGCTGTCGTGATCGGCCAGCTGGCGGAGCTGATCGTCGGCCTGCTCGATCTCGGTGGCGAGGGCCTGCAGCGATGGGGCGGTGCGCCAGCCGATCATCACCCAGTTGCGAACCGCGATCGCCGCCTGCACCCGGTCGCCCTCGGCCAGGGCCAGGTCGCGCACCTCGAGGCAGCGAGGCCGCAGTTCGGCATGAGACCGGCGCCAGACCAGCCCCCAGAAGACCGCGCGGTAGAGACTGGCGGCGGCGCTCGCGGACGGCTCCTTCTGGGCGTCCAGAAGATCCACCGCCCTGGCGCCCAGCCGCGCGGCGCGGCGGAAATCTCCCAGCATGGCGCACAGGAAGGTGTCGCAGGCCAGCCAGAAGGGCGTCCCGCGCGCGGCGGCCGGCGCGTGCCGTCGGCCTTCCAGCGCCAGAAACGCCGCTGTTCGCGCGCTCTGGTCGAACGCCAGGGTGGCGGCGGCGTCGCAGAGAAGGGTCAGGGGATCGGGGTCGGCGGGCGGCGCGGGCTCGCCGGAGGGGTCGCGGCGCAGCCACTGGACCGCCCGCCAGCGCAGGAGCGGGATCGCAAGCCTCGCGGCGCCGAGCTGGTCGGGGATCGGCAAGCCCAGGCGGGCAAGGCCGCCGCGGGCGACCGCCCAGGCGCTCTCCGGATCGCCGGCCAGACGCAGCACCGCGATCGCGAAGGCATGGTCGCGCGCGAGATTGGCCGAGGAAGCCGGCAGGCGCAACAAGGCCTGCACGCAGCGGACGGCGCCATCGGCGTCCCCTGCGTCGGCCGCCGCCGTCGCGGCCCGACGAATCGCGTCGCGATCAATTCCCGCGCGCTCGGGCTCGTCATGCTCGGGCCCGCCATGCTCGGCGATGTCCTCGGCGCTGGCCGTCAAGTTGAAGATGGTTGATCCGCGCGGGCGCCCCGATCCTCGCCGTTAACATCCTGTCTATGGGCGCGGAAAGCGCGCCGTGAGAACGACGCCCAAACGCCGCCCGCCCGGCGGCCAAGCGCGAGAGACCGAGCATGACCGCGATCCATTGGAAAACGGCGGTGAGCGCCGACTTCAACACCGCCGCCGACTGGAGCAACGGCCACGTCCCCGGGGCCAAGGACGACGCCATTCTCGATGCCGCCGGCGCCGCCTTCACGGTGACCGCCTCGACGAGCGAGACCGTGGCCGACATTCAGACCTCGGCCAACGCCACGCTGCTGGTTTCCGCCGGAACCTTCACCGCCTCCGGGGGGACGGGCGCGGGGGTCAACGCCGGGATGATCGAGGTCGGCGATGGCGCGACGCTGGCGGTCGGCGGGGCGGTCACCAACAAGGGCGTGATCGCGATCTCGAGCGGCGGCTCGGGCAATCCAACCTCGCTCCTCATCGCCAAGTCGACGACCCTGGGCGGCGGCGGCCAGGTGAGCCTCACCAATTTCAACTACAACCACGTGGTCGGCGGCGCCTCGGCGGCGACGCTTACCAACTTCGACAACACCATCGCCGGCGCCGGCGCCATCGGCTCGGCCAACCTCACCCTCGTCAATCAGGCGGCGGGAAAGATCGAAGCCACCGGCGCGAGCGCCCTGACGCTCAACACCGGAGCCCACGCGATCGCCAACGCCGGCCTGATCGAGGCGGTCGGAACCGGCGGGCTCGTCCTCGACGGGACGGTCGACAACACCGGCACGCTGCTGGCGGCCAGCGGCTCGATCCTGACCCTGCAGGGCGCGGACGTGGTCGGCGGCGCGGTGACGACGGCGGCCGGCGGCTCGATGGTCGCCGACGGCGCCACCTTCGACGGCGCGGGCGGCGGTCTGGTGAGCCAGGGAATCGTGACCGTCGCGGACGGTCAGAGCCTCACGCTGAAGGGCGCGATCGCCAACCACGGGACGCTCGCCCTCGCCAGCGGCGGTTCGGGCAACCCGACCTCTCTCCTCATCGCCAAGGCCACGACCCTTAGCGGCGGCGGCGAGGTCAGCCTGACCGATTTCCCCTACAATCAGATCCTCGCCGGGGCCACGGCGGCGACGCTTACCAACTTCGACAACACCATCGCCGGCGCCGGCGCCATCGGCTCGGCCAACCTCACCCTCGTCAATCAGGCGGCGGGAAAGATCGAAGCCACCGGCGCGAGCGCCCTGACGCTCAACACCGGAGCCCACGCGATCGCCAACGCCGGCCTGATCGAGGCGGTCGGAACCGGCGGGCTCGTCCTCGACGGGACGGTCGACAACACCGGCACGCTGCTGGCGGCCAGCGGCTCGACCCTGACCCTGCAGGGCGCCGACGTGGTCGGCGGCGCCGTGACGACCGCCGCCGGCGGGGCGATGGTCGCCAACGGCGCCACCTTCGACGGCGCGGCGGCCGGCGTCGTCAGCCATGGCGTCGTGACCGTCGCGGACGGTCAGAGCCTGACCCTGAAGGGCGCGATCACCAACGGCGGAACCTTCGCCCTATCGAGCGCCGGCTCGGGCAATCCCACGAAGCTGGTGATCGCCCAGAGCACGACGCTCGGCGGCGGCGGAGAGGTGAGCCTCACCAGTTTCAACTACAACCAAGTGGTCGGCGGCGCCTCGGCGGCGACCTTGACCAACGTCGACAACACCATCGACGGGTCCGGGACGATCGGCTCGGCCACCCTGACCCTGGTCAACCAGAGCACGGGGACGATCGAGGCGACCGGCGGCGCCGGCCTGACGCTCGATACCGGCGCCAACACCATCGCCAACGCCGGGCTGATCGAAGCGGCCGGCGCCGGGGGCCTCGCCATCCGGAGCGCCCTCGGCAATAGCGGACTGATCGAGGCGGTCGGCGCCGGCGCCCTGGTGGTGGCGGCGTCGGTGACCAATACCGGCGCGACGGTAACGATATCGTCCGGCGGCCATCTCAGCCTGCAAGGCGGGGCGATCAGCGGCGGAACTCTTTCGGTCGCGGCCGGGGGCGCCGTGAGCGCCGACGCCGGCGCCAGCTCGCTCACGCCGACGGCCTTCACCAACGCCGGCGTGGTTTCGATCGCCGACGGCGCGACGCTGTCGGTCGGCGGGGCGGTGGCCAACGGCGGGACGATCGCGCTGGCCAGCGCCGGCTCGGGCAATCCCACCGAGCTGGTGATCGCGCAGAGCACGACGCTCGGCGGCGGCGGCGAGGTGAGCCTCACCAATTTCAACTACAACCAGGTGGTCGGCGTCGCCTCTGCAACGACCTTGACCAACGTCGACAACACCATCGCCGGGTCCGGGACGATCGGCTCGGCCAATCTTACGCTGGTCAATCAGGCGGCCGGAAAGATCGAGGCGACCGGCGGCGCGGCCGTGACGCTCGACACGGGCGCCAACGCCATCGCCAACGCCGGCCTGATCGAAGCCGCCGGCGCCGGCGGCCTGATCATCGACAGCGCCGTCGCCAATAGCGGGACGCTGCTGGCGGCCAGTTCGACCCTCACCTTGCAGGGCGCCGACGTCGTCGGCGGCGTCATCAAGAGCACCGGAACCGGCGGCATCCTCGCCAACGGCGCCACCTTCGACGGCACGGCCGGCGGCCTCGCCTTGCAGGGCGCCGCGACCGTCGCCGACGGCGAGACCCTGACCCTCGAAGGCGCCATCGCCAACGGCGGGACGATCGCGCTGATGAGCGCCGGCTCGGGCAACCCGACCGAGCTGGTGATCGCCCAGAGCACGACGCTCAGCGGCGGCGGCCAGGTGAGCCTCACCGATTTCAACTACAACCAGGTGGTCGGCGGCGCCGCGGCGACGACGCTCACCAACCTCGACAACACCATCGCCGGGAGCGGGACGATCGGCTCGGCCACCCTGACACTGGTCAACCAGAGCGCCGGGACCATCGCGGCGAGCGGCGCCGACGGCCTGACGCTCGACACCGGGGCCAACACCATCGCCAACGCCGGCCTGATCGAAGCCGGCGGCGCCGGCGGACTCGCGATCCAGAGCGCGATCAGCAATGCGGGAACCTTGCTCGCCCATGCGGGCACGCTCACTCTCGCCGGATCGCTGACCAATCTCACCGGATCGACGCTGACCGGCGGGACGCTGGAGGCCGACGCCGGCGCGACGCTGGAGCTGCCGCGAAACGTCGGCATCGTGACCGACGCAGGCACGATCGTCTTGAGCGGGGCCGGCTCGACGATCGAGTCGTTCAATACGACGAGCAACGCCGAAGTCGCCATCGACGCGAGCCTCAGGACGATCGCCTCCGGCGGCCGGCTCGAGCTTCAGGCGGGGCGCAACTGGACGAGCACCTCTTCGATGACCGTCGCCAGCAACGGCTATCTCGAGCTCGACGGCGGGACGTTCTCGGCCGGCCGATTGGGGGCCGGAGGACTGGACCTGGTGGGCGCCTTCTTCGGGTTCGGCGCGATCACCGTGCCGCTCACCAACTCCGGAACCCTGACCGTCGCCGCCGGCAAGACGCTGAGCCTGCGCGGCGGCGCCCTGACCAACTTCTCCAAGGGAACGCTGACCGGCGGGGTCTATGTGGTCTCCCAAGGCGCCACCCTGCAGCTCCCCGACGGCGACAAGATCACCACCCTGGCGACGCGGCTCGACCTCGCCGGCGGCGGCGCCACGGTGCAGGCCCAGGATCGAACGACCGGCAAGTCCGTCACCCTCGAGGCGAGCCTGACCTCCATCACCAGCGCCGGACTGCTGGAGCTCGACGCCAGCCGCGGCTACACCGCCCTTGGCCTTCTCGCCGACGCGGGGGCGATCGACCTGAACGGCGGAACCTTCTCGTCGACGGGCCTGACGGTCGCCGCCGGGGGCAGCTTCTCTGGATACGGCACGCTCGCCGGCCCAGTAACGGTAAGCGGCGCGGTCGCCGCCGATCTCGGGACCCTGATCCTGACCGGCAAGGTCTCTGGCGCGGGCGCCCTGCGGATCGACGCGAATTCGACCCTGGAAACCACCTCCACGGTTGCCAAGACGCTGACGGCCTCGTTCCTGGGCTCCGCCGGCGTGCTGGCGATCAAGGCGCCCAAGGGCTTCGCCGCGACCATCGCCGGCTTCGGCTCGGGCGAGACAATCGACCTGCTGGGGGTGAAGGCGACGGGGGCGAGCGTCAACGGCGGCGATCAACTGGTGGTGGTCAACGGCTCCAAGACCGTCGCGACGCTGCAGCTCACCGGCGCCTATGCCGGCGACACCTTCGGCGTGGTCTCCGACGGACACGGCGGCTCGGACATCACCGTCAGCAGCGGCGCGGCGCGGGCGCCGGCGGGGTTCGCCGCGGCGATGGCGGCGATGGGGGACCCGAAGTCGGTGGCGGCGGCCTGGGCTCCGCCCCCCCTGGCGGAAGCGCGCCTGGGCACCCTGGCCGCTCGCTGCTGATTCCGCCGCCGGCGGGACGGCCGACCGCGGTCCCAGTCGCCGCCGACGCCGCCAAGCCCGCGACGAGCGATTGGCGCCGGCGCCAGGCTCGCCCTAGATTGTAGCCATGGACGAGCCGCGCGTATCCGGCGGCCGCCGCCGATCGCGGCCGCGAGCGGTCGTGTCGAACATCCCGGCGGGCGGTCGCTGAGCCCATGCCGCGCCTGGGGGTCGATTTCGGCGGGACGAAGATCGAGGCGGCGGTGCTGGACGAGAGCGGCCGCCTGCTCGCCCGTCGGCGCATCGCCAACCCGGGCGCGTACGAGGCGGCGATCGCGGCGGTGGCGGCTCTCATCGCCGAGGTCGAGGGCGAAGCCGGCGTCGCCGATCTCCCGGTCGGGGTGGGGGCGCCGGGATCGGCCTCGCCGGTCAGCGGCCTGATCCGCAACGCCAACAGCACCTGGCTGAACGGCCGGGCGTTCGCCGACGACCTGAGGGCGGCGCTCGGGCGGCCCGTGAGGCTCGCCAATGACGCCAACTGCTTCGCCCTGTCGGAGGCGGTCGACGGGGCGGGCGCCGGGGCGGGGACGGTCTTCGGCGTGATTCTCGGCACCGGCTGCGGCGGCGGCCTCGTCGTCGACCGGCGGCCGGTGGACGGCGCCAATGGGATCGCCGGCGAATGGGGCCATACCCCCCTGCCCTGGCCGACCCCCGAGGAGCTGGGGATCGCGCCCTGCTGGTGCGGGCGGCGCGGCTGCCTGGAGACCTGGATCTCCGGTCCGGGCCTGGCGGCCGACTTCGAGCGCGCGGCCGGGCGGCCGTTGAGCGCCGAGGCGATCATCGCCGCGGCGGCGGCCGGCGATCGCGAAGCGGGCGCGGCGTTCGCGCTCTTACTGGACCGGCTCGCCCGCGGTCTCGCGGTGGTCTGCGACATCCTGGACCCGGACATCATCGTGCTCGGCGGCGGGCTTTCCAACGCGGCGGCGATCTACGATCGGATCGGACCGATGATGGCGCGGCACATCTTTTCCGACGTCTTCGCCACCCGGGTGGTCCGGGCGCGGCACGGCGATTCCTCCGGCGTGCGCGGGGCGGCCTGGCTGTGGCCGGCGGCGTGACGGCGCCAGTCGCGGTCTGCCGCGACTGCTTCTGGTGGGGCGAGGCCGTTCCGGACGCCTGCCCCGCCTGCGGCTCGCCGCGGCTGGCGCGCCACGCCGAGCTCGGGCGGCTGGCCATCGGCCATGTCGACTGTGACGCCTTCTATGCCTCGGTGGAGAAGCGCGACCGGCCGGAGCTGGCCGACAAGCCGGTGATCGTCGGCGGCGGCGCGCGCGGGGTGGTGACCACCTGCTGCTACATCGCCCGCCGCTTCGGGGTGCGCTCGGCCATGCCGATGTTCAAGGCGCGGCGGCTCTGCCCGGAGGCGGTGATCGTGCCGACCAACTTTCCCAAGTACCGCGAGGAAAGCCGGCGCATCATGGCGGTGCTGCGGGACCTCACGCCGCTCGTCCAGCCGCTGTCGCTCGACGAGGCCTGGCTCGACCTTTCGGGCACCGAGCGGCTGCACGGCGGCCCGCCGGCGCTCGCGCTCGCCCGGTCGCAGGCGCGGATCGAGCGAGAGACCGGTCTCACCGTCTCGGTCGGGCTCGCGCCCAACAAGTTCCTGGCCAAGATCGCCTCCGACCTCGACAAGCCGCGCGGCTTCACGGTGATCGGCGCGGCCGAGGCGAGGGCGTTTCTCGCGCCGCGCCCCGTCGGCGTGCTGCCGGGGGTGGGGCCGGCGTTCGCCCGAGCGCTGGCGGCCGCCGGCCATGGTCTGGTCGGCGACCTGGCGCGCGCCGGTCCGGAGAGCCTCGGCCGCCGCTTCGGCGAGAGCGGCCGCCGACTGGCCCAGCTGGCTTTGGGCGAGGACGACCGCCGCGTCGATCCGCACGGCGAGCGCAGGAGCATCAGCGCCGAGACGACCTTCGATACCGACCTGAGCGGCGCCGGGCCGCTGGAGGCGCGCCTCGCTCCACTGTGCGAGAAGGTCGCCCGTCGCGCCCGCGCCGCCGACACCGCCGGCAGGGTGGTCACCTTGAAACTCAAGGCGGCCGATTTCCGCATCATCACCCGCCGGCGCACCCTGGCGGCGCCGACCCAGACCAGCGCGATGCTGTTCGCGACCGCCAGGGCCATGCTGGCGGCGATCGCCGGCGCCGGCCGCTGGCGGCTGATCGGCGTCGGCCTGTCCGATCTCGCGCGCCCCGATGACGGCGAGGGCGCCGGACTGTTCGGCGGCGCGCCCGACCGCCGGCTGGACGCCGAAAGAGCCATGGACGCCCTGCGCGCCCGCTTCGGCGAGTCGAGCGTCGTCAGCGGGCGCGCGCTCGACCGCCGGGGGCGGTGAGGCGGAGCACCGGCGTCCGCGCCGGCTTTTTCGCCGGGCCGGCCAGGAGGCCGGCGCTCCAGAGCGGCGGGGTCTAGAGAGGGCCGCCGCCGTCCTCGCGGGCGCGCCGGCCCTCGATCAAGGCGACGCACCAGATCGATATCTCGTAAAGCAGGCAGATCGGCAGGGCGAGGCTGAGCATGCTGATTGGATCTGGCGGGGTCAGCACGGCGGCGACGGCGAACACCGCGACGATGGCGTAGCGCCGCCCGGCGCGCAGCAGCCTGGCGCTGAGGATCCCGGCGAGGCCGAGCAGGCTGAGGATCACCGGCAGCTGAAAGCACAGGCCGAACGCGAGCAGCAGGGTGGTCACCAGCGAAAGGTAATCCGACACCTTCGGCAGCAGCTCGATCGACACCTGTCCCGCTCCCGTCACCTGCTGATTGAGCGAGAACCACAGGACGAACGGCAGCATGACGAAGTAGACGAGCGCCGCGCCGGCCAGGAAGAGCAGCGGCGAGGCGACCAGAAACGGCAGGAAGGCGCGCCGTTCGCGGCGGTAGAGGCCGGGAGCGACGAAGCGATAGAGCTGCCAGGCGAGCACCGGAAAGGTCACGACGATGGCCCCGAACATCGCCAGCTTGGCCTTGACGAAGAAGAACTCCAACGGCGCGGTGAACACCAGGCGCAGGGGGGCGGCGGCGACCGGTGCGGCCTTGAGGCCGAGGAGGATGAGCAGCAGCTCGAAGGGACCGTGGCCGACCCCGTGAGCGTGCTCGGCGGCGAGCAGGCCGGCGCCGGCCTCGAACGGGCGCAGCAGCAGGATGTAGATCTGCCGCGAGAACGCGAAGCAGGCCACGAAGCCGACCGCCAGGGCCAGGGCGCAGACGATCAGCCGGCGGCGCAGCTCGATCAAGTGGTCGAGTAGCGGCGCGCGCGAGGCCTCGATCTCGCTGTCCTCGCTCGCCCCCTGACCGCTCAAGGCGCGGCCTTGGCCGCCAGGGCCTCCGTCTCGACCGTCCTTGGCGCATCGGCCGGCTGCGGATCGACGCTCACCCGCGCCGGGTATTGGTAGTCGGCCGGCGCGGCCGCGGCGCTGGCGGTGAGTTCGGCGTTGAAATCGCTCAAGGTCGCATGGGTGTCGGCATCGAGGCCGAGGTGGCCGGCGGTCGGTCCGTTTTTCAGGGCGGCGACCTCGCGGCGCAGCTCGTCGAGCTCGGACTGGCGGGCCATTTCATCGAAGCTGGCGCGGAACTCGGCGGCCATGGCGCGCAGCTTGGCGGTGAACTGGCCGACGACGCGCATCAGCCGCGGCAGGTCCTGGGGGCCGACGACGATCAGCGCCACCACCGCGACGATCAGAAAATCGACGATCCGGCCTTCCGGGAACATGGGATTGGGACCGTCCGACCGGCGATCAGCGGACGATCGGTTCCTTGTCCATCGCCGGCGGCGCTGGCTGGGCGAGCGGCGGCGGCGGCGTGGAGGCCGGCGGGGGCTCCTCGCCCTTGAGGCCCTCGCGGAACGCCTTGATGCCCTTGGCGGCGTCGCCCATCAGGCTGGACAGCTTGCCGCGGCCGCCGAACACCAGAAGCAGCACGACGGCGATGATCAGCCAGTGCCAGGGAGCCAGTCCACCCATTTCGCCTTCTTCTCCAACGCTTCGGCCGGCGGCCTAGGTGCGCCGTCGCCGATATAGGCCGTCGCCCGGCCGGCCGCCAACGATGATCGCCGAACGCTCAATCCGTCACCCTGGCGAGCGCCATCGCCTCGAGAATCGCCGGCCGCGCGGCGGCGGCGCAGGGGACGAGCGGCAAACGAACCGCCGCGGCGCATAGGCCGAGGTGCGCGAGGGCGAATTTTGTCGGCCCCGGCGAGGCGTCGAGAAACAGCGCCTTGTGCAGGCGGATCAGCGTGTCTTGCAGCCGCAACGCCTCCGCCCAGTCGCCGGCGAGGCAGGCGTCGTAAAATCGCGCGCACGGGCCAGGGGCGACGTTCGCGGTGACCGAAATGCAGCCGTGGCCGCCGTGCGCCATGTAGCCGAGCGCGGTGGGGTCGTCGCCGGAGAGCATCGTCCAGTCGGAGCCGCACATCAGGCGCTGGAGCGACGGCCGCGCCAGATCGCCGGTGGCGTCCTTGACCCCGATGATCGTGGGGATCGCCGCGAGCCGGGCGAGGGTTTCGTCGGCGATGTCGACGCCGGTGCGCGAGGGCACGTTGTACACGACGATGGGCAGGTCCACCGCCTCGGCGATGGCCGCGAAATGGGCGTGCAGCCCGTCCTGGCTCGGGCGATTATAGTAGGGCGTCACCACCAGGGCCGCGTCGGCGCCGGCGTTGCTGGCGTGGCGGACGAGCTGCACGGCCTGATCGGTCGAGTTGTTGCCGCAGCCGGCGATCACCGGAACACGGCCGGCCGCGACGGCGAGCACCAGGTCGGTGACGCGGTAGTGTTCGTCGCGCGCCAGCGTCGCGCCCTCCCCGGTCGTGCCGACGGGCACGAGGCCATGAACGCCGGCGGCGATCTGGCGCTCGACCAGCCGGCGCAGCGCGGGTTCATCGACGGCGCCGTCGCGGAACGGGGTGACGAGGGCGGTGAATACGCCGCGCAGCTGAGATCGCGCCATGTCGCGGACCAAGGCCGTGTTAGAAGGCGGCGTCAAGGAGTTGAAATTGCCGCTCAATCGCCATTGGTCGTGGAGACCCGCCGCCCTGGCGCTCGCCGCCGCGACCGCTCCGGTCGCCACGCTCGGGCAGGACGCCAACCTACCCCCAGCGTATCCGCCGCCAGCCTATGCGCCGCCGGCCTATGCGCCGCCGCCGTACGCGCCGCCGAGCTATAGCGTCGCCTCTCCGACGACCGCCTATCAGCCGCCGAGATCCGGCGCCGCCGGCAACGGCTACGCCGCCGGGACCTATGTCGCGGGCCCTTCGCCACTGAACGGCGCGCGGCCTGAAATCGCGGCGGGCGAATACAGCGTCCCGGCGGTGATAAACGGCCCCGCCGCCGCGCTGCAGGCGATCATGGCCGCCGACCGCACCGGCGACGCCGCCACGATCCGGCGCGCCATGGCCTACGACGGCGACCCGGCGGCCCAGGCGCTCGGCCTGTGGGCCCTGGCCGACTCGGCGCCGCAAGCGCTCAGCTTCCAGGAGGCCGAACGGGCGCGACGAGAGCTCCAGGGTTGGCCCCGGCCCGAGCGCCGCGAGATGGCCGCCGAACGCCTCCTGCCAGAATCCGGCCTGCCCGCCGCGCAGGTCGTCGCCTGGTTCGCCGGCCAGTCGCCGCGCACCCTGCAAGGGGCCATGGCGCTGGCGAGCGCCGTCGCCGCCAGCGGAGACGCCGCCGGCGCGGCGGCGGTGATCCGGCCCGCGTGGCGCGCCCTCGAGGGCGACCTTGCCAGCCAGCAGGCGGTGCTGACGCGGTTCGGTGTCGTCCTCGCGCCATCCGACCACATCGCCCGCGAGGACAGGCTGCTCTACGGTCCGCAGGGGCCGGCGGCGCAGGACATGCTGCGCCTGCTGCCGCCAGACCAGCAGAGCCTGGCGTTGGCCCGCATGGCGGTGCGACGCGGCGATCCATCGGCCGAGGCGATGGTCGCGGCCCTGCCGATCGCGGCCCAGAGCTCGCCCGGCCTCGCCTACGAGCGGGTGCTCAGTCTGGTGAACCATGGCCAGGAGGCGGCCGCCCTGCCGCTGGTCGGCTATCTCGCCGTCGACATGCCGGAAGGGGCCGGCGAGCGCCTGTGGCGCCACGGCCATCTGGTCGCCGAGGCCGAGACGATCGGCAGCTGGTCGCTCGCCTACGCCGCCGCCGCCCATTCGGGCCTGGTCACCGGACCAGAAGCGGCCGACGCCAATTTTCGCGCCGGCTGGATCGCCCTGACCAAGCTGCACGACCCCCGCCGCGCCGAAGAGGCCTTCGTCAGGGTTCAAGCGGCCGGCGGCTCGCCGCTCACGCAGAGCCGCGGTCTCTATTGGCGCGGCCGGGCGCTCGAGGCGATGGGTGATCCGGTCGGCGCGCGCCTGGCCTATGGCGAGGCGGCCCGCTTCCAGACCGCCTTCTATGGTCAGCTGGCCGCCGAGCGGATCGGCGAGACAAATCTCGATCTCGGCCGCGACCCGGCGATCACGGCCTCCGACCGGGAGCGCTTTCAGGCGCACATGGCGGTGCGCGCCGCCCGGCTGCTGGCCGGCTATGGCCTGCGCGACCCCTTCCGGGTGTTCGTCACCGCCCTGTCCGAGAGTCTGACCACGCCGGCCGACGAGGCCATGCTGGTCGATCTGGCGCAAGGCCTGGACGGTCAGGCCTTGGCGATGAAGGTGGTGCGCAACGCCGCCAAGCACGGCGTCATCCTGCCCGACCGCGGCTATCCGATCCGCTCGACACCGCTCGGCTACGGCCTGCCGGAGCCGGCCTTCATGCTGGCGATCGTCCGCCAGGAGAGCAGCTTCGATCCCAGCGCCCGGTCGGGCGCCGGCGCGCGCGGCATGATGCAGCTCATGCCGGCCACCGCGGCGACCGTCGCCCGGCGCGCCGGCCTCGGCGGCGGCGACCTCGATGATCCCGACTACAACATGCGCGTCGGCGGCGCTTATCTCGGCCAGCTGGTCGAGCAGTTCAGCGGCTCCTATGTCATGGCCGCCGCCGCCTACAATGCCGGCCCGGGCCGGCCGAGCCAGTGGGCGGCGGTGTGCGGCGATCCGAGGAGCGCCGCGACCGATCCGCTCGACTTCGTCGAATGCATTCCGTTCTACGAGACGCGCGACTACGTCATGCGCGTGCTGGAGGCGGTCGAGGTCTATCGCGCCCGGCTGAGGGGCGGCGAAGGTCGCATCACCCTGGCCGCCGACCTAAGGCGCGGAGGCTACGGCGCCTCAGGCGCGGCGGCTGGACGGTAGGGCGGGGCTCTTAGGAGCGCCAAGTCGGCGCCATGTAGACGGAACGCGCTTCAAGCGCCGTCATCCTCGGCCAGGAAGTCGCGGTGGAACAGCGGCGCGCCCTCTGCCGACTCCATCGGCTCGTCGTCGGGGGCGGCGGCCGGGTTCGGGACGGTGAAGTCGCCGGGCGGATTGGCGCCCAGCAGGCCGGCGGCGCGCATGTCGGCGGCGCCCGGCAGATCAGCGAGGCTGTCCAGCCCATAGTATTCAAGGAATTGCTCGGTGGTGCCGTAGGTGAGCGGCCGGCCGGGCGAGCGACGGCGACCGCGCAGGCGCACCAGGCCGGACTGCATCAGGCTGGCGAGCGTGCCGGAGGCGTCGCGGACGCCGCGGATCGCCTCGATCTCGGCGCGGGTCGCCGGCTGGTGGTAGGCGACGATCGCCAGGGTTTCCTTGGCGGCCTTGGAGAGTTCGCGCGCCGCGCCCTCCTTCTCCATCAACCAGGCGAGATCGGCCGCGGTCTGGAAGCGCCAGCCGCCGGCCGCCGCCGCCAGCTCGACGCCGCGGCCGGCGTAGAGCCGGCGCACCTCGGCGATGGCCGCGGCGATATCGACGCCGGCCGGCAGGCGTTCGGCCAGATCGCCGGCGGTCAGGGGCGCGATGGCGGCGAACAGCAGCGCCTCGACCGCCCTGGCCGCCTCGTCCGCGTCCATCAGGCGGCGCGGCGGCGACGCAGCCAGACGTCGTCGAACGCCTGCAGCTGGCGCATCTCCAGCGCCCCCTCGCGCACCAGTTCGAGGCCGGCGGAAAGGGTGGATGCCAGGCGCGAGGCCGGCCCGGCCTCGACCGCCCGGGCGGCCGGATCGCTGTCGTCCGGCGCGACCCTGACCAGCGCCGTCCAGCGATCGAGCCGCGGCAGCAGCCGGCCCAGTCGCTCGCGCGCCGCTTCCAGCGGGTAGGCGCGGACCGGCGCCGGCCGATAGCGCGCCTCGGCGGAGCGCCGGCGCTGGGCGGCGTAGGCGGCGATCAGGCCATTGAGATCGCCGTTCGCCAGCCGCGCCGGGGCGACGCGCACCTGATCGGGATCGCCCCTGGCGAACACCTCGCGGCCGAGCCGGGGACGTCGCTCGAGGTCGGCGAACGCCTCGCGCATCGCCTGCAACCGCGCGAGGCGGAAGGCGAGCGCGCGCGCCTCGGCCCGGGCGTCGAGCGGCGGGTCGGCGGCGGCCGGCGCGGCCGGCAGCAACAGGCGCGACTTGAGCATCGCCAGCCAGGCGGCCATCACCAGGTAGTCGGCGGCGACCACCAGGTCGCGGCGGGCGGCGCGGATGAAGGCCAGGTACTGATCCGCCAGCCTGGTCATGGAAATCTCCAGCAGATCGACCTTCTGCCGGCGGGCGAGTTCGAGCAGCAGGTCGAGCGGACCTTCGAAGGCGTCGAGGTCGAGGCGCAGCCCCTCCGGGGGTTCGTCGCGTTCGGCGGGCCGCGGCGGCGGCAAGGCGAAGGCTTCGCTCACGCGACGGCGCGCCGGTGCAGAAGCCGATCCAGGCGATCGGCCGCGACGGCCGCGTCGCAAGTGGCGTCGGCGGGTGGGCGACGGCGCGCCAGGAAGGCGGCGGCGCGTTCGGCGGCGCGGCCGGCCAGCGGCCCCGTGGCGGCGACCACGGCGGCCATCTCGGCCGGATCGCCGTTGCAATGCAGGACGACGTCGCAGCCGGCGGCGAGACTGGCGCGGGCGCGCTCGCCCAGATCGCCGGTCAGCGCCTTCATCGACAGATCGTCGCTCATCAGCAGGCCGTCGAAGCCGATTTCACCGCGCACGATCTCCTGGATCACCTTGGGCGAGGTGGTCGCCGGCCGTTGCGGGTCGATCGCCGCGTAGACCACGTGAGCGGTCATCGCCGCCGGCAGGTCCGCCAGGGCGGCGAACGCGGCGAAGTCGGTGGCCAACAGGTCCGCGAGACTGGCCTCGACGATCGGCAGGGCCAGGTGGCTGTCGGCGGCGGCGCGACCGTGCCCGGGAACGTGCTTGACCACCGGCAGCACGCCGCCGGCGAGCAGTCCGTTCGCCATGGCGCGGGCGAGTTCGGCGACCAGCGTCGGGTCGCCGGCATAGGCGCGATCGCCGATCACCTCGTCGGCGCCGGGCGCCGGCACGTCCGCCACGGGAGCGCAGGCGACGGTGATCGCCAGCGCCGCGAGGTCGGCGGCGACCAACTGGCCGGTCAGCCACGCGGCGTCCCCGCCCGCCGACCGGTCGGTCTCGGCGAGGCGGCCGATCGCCCGCGCCGGCGGCAGGGCGCGCCAGCGCGGCGGCCGCAGCCGCTGCACCCGGCCGCCCTCCTGGTCGATCAGGATCGGCGCGTCCGGCCGGCCGACGCTGGCGCGCAGGGCGGCGGTGAGGGCGCGGACCTGATCGGGAGCCTCGATATTGCGGCCGAACAGTATGAAACCCCACGGCCGCGCGTCGGCGAAGACGCGCGCTTCCTCGGCCGACAAGGCCGGGCCGGCGCAACCGAGGATGCAGGCGCGTGTGGCGGTCACCGCCGCGTCATCGCGGCACGAAGCAGCTGTCGCCGGCCGCCTTCAGCTTGCCGCAAAAGGCGCTGGCGGCGTCGCGCGAGGCGAAGCCCGCGAGCGAGGCGCGGTAGAGCACCGTGCCGTCCGGCCTGGTGATGGCGACGATCCGCTTGGCGTGCCCGCCCGATCCCTTGCTGGCCGCCGCCTCGGCGAGAGCGCGCGAGGAGAAGGCGCCGATCTGCACCACCGCGGCGTGATCGGAGACGGCGTGCTCGTGTTTGGCCGGGGTGTCGCTCGCCTTGGCGGTCTCGGCGGCGATCGGGGCGGCGTCGGCGTGCGCCTTGACCGGCTTCTCCGCCTTGGCTTGGCCCGACTTGTGGGTTGGCGCGCCGGAGGCGGCGGCGAGCAGGGTGTCGATCGATTTCGGCTTGGCCTTGGCCGCCGGGAGCGCGGCGGCCTTGTCGGGTGGCGCGGCCTTGACCGCCGACTGCGGGGCTTGCGCCGGGCTCGGGGCGACCGGCGCGGCGGAGGCGGCGGGCGACGGCGACGGTCCGGACGCGAGCTCGGGCGCCGCGCCGGCGCGCGGCAGGGGCTGTTCCGGCGGCGGGGTGAAGGCCGGCGCGGCGGGGGCCGGCCCCTCCTTGTAGATGGTCAGCCCGGCGGCCGGGTCTGGCGGCTGCGCCTGCGGCGGGGCGGCCACGCGCACCTCGCCGATCGGCGTTCCGACCGGATGCGGCGCGCCGCCCGGGGCGCGCAGCCCGGCGCGGTACATGAAGGCGACAGCGCCGCCGACGCCGAGCAGCAGGATGGCGCTGAGGATCAAGGTGACCGGCGGCGGGCCGCGCCGCGGCCGCTCGGGTTTCGGCTGGCGGCGCCGCTCGAAGGCGAGCGGCGGCTCATCGCCCGGCGTGTAGGGGCCGCTCGGATAAGGCCGCCCGTGGGTGTCCGCCATGTGTCGCAAGCTCCGCGCCGTGATCCACCGCCCGCCAGAGAGCCCGAATCACATGACGGGAGTTTACCCTTCGTGAAGGCGGACGCCTCGCCAGGGTGTCGATTATCCCCACTCGTCCAGGCGGAAGAGGCGGGCGTGCTCCTCGATGGCGAAGCGGTCCGTCATGCCGGCGATGTAGTCGCAGGCGAGGCGGGCCGCCGGCCCTTCCCCCGCGCCGGCCCCGACCGTGGCGAGGCGGTCGCGCCAGTCGGTCGGCAGCAGGTCGGGATCGCCGCAGAGCAGGTCGAACAATTCGGCGAGCACCCGCCGCGCCTTGGCGCGGACGCGGTTGACGCGCCAGTGGCGATACATGCGAGCGTGGAGGAAGGCGCGCAGGGCGGCGAGATCGGCGGCCATGCCCTGTGAGAAGCCGACCAGCGGTTCGCCCAGGGTTCGCACCGCCTCGGCGCAGTCCGGCCGCAGCCGCGCCGCGCGCGCGCGCGTTTCGTCGAGCACGTCGCCGACCATGGCGCCGATCATCCGCCGCACCGTCTCCAGCCGCAGCAGCCGCTCGGAGAGGCCGGGATGATCCTCGCGCGCGGCGGCCAGGATCGGGCCGATCAGCGGCGTCGAGTTCCAGCTCGGCGAGTGTAAACAGCCCGGCGCGCAGGCCGTCGTCGACGTCATGATTGTTGTAGGCGATGTCGTCGGCGATCGCCGCCGCCTGCGCCTCGGCCGAAGGCCAGGTCTCCAGGCGCAACGGCATGGCCGCGTCGAACGCCGCCACCGCGCTCCACGCCGGCTCGGCCAGGCGCGCCGCCGCCGGGCCGTTGTGCTTGACGATGCCCTCGAGCGACTCCCAGGTGAGGTTCAAGCCGTCGAAGCTCGGGTAGCGCCGCTCGAGCTCGGTCACCACCCGCAGGGTCTGGACGTTGTGGTCGAAGCCGCCGAACGGCGCCATCCGCGCCTCCAGCGCCTCCTCGCCGGCGTGCGCGAAGGGCGGATGGCCAAGATCGTGGCCGAGCGCGATGGTCTCGGCGAGATCGGCGTCGAGCGCCAGCGCCGTGGCCAGGGAGCGGGCGATCTGCGCCACCTCCAGCGAGTGCGTCAGGCGGGTGCGAAAGTGGTCGTCGGCGTGGGCGACGAACACCTGCGTCTTGCCCTTCAGCCGGCGAAAGGCGGTGCAATGAATGATGCGGTCGCGGTCGCGGGCGAACGGCGTGCGGGTGGCGCTCGGCGGCTCCGGACGCAGCCGGCCGCGGCTCCTGGCCGGATCTTCGCTCCACGCCGCCGGATCCATCGCACCCCTCCAAATCGCGGGCCCCGTTTGCGGCGGGGCGCGCCCGCGCACATATAGCGACTCGTGAGCGCCCCGGCCGACCCTTCGATCACCCTCTCGCCGGCCGCCGCCGCGCGCCTGAACGCCCTGGCCAGCGAGGAGGGCGCGCCGCTGATGCTGCGTGTCGCGGTCGAGGGCGGCGGCTGCTCCGGCTTCCAGTATCGCTTCGACTTGGTGCGCGAGGCCGAGGCGGACGACGCCTGTATCGAGCGCGACGGCGCGACCGCTCTGGTGGACGTCGTCTCGCTGGCCCTGCTCAAGGGCTCGGAGATCGATTTCGCCGATGAGCTGGCCGCCGCCGAATTCCGGGTCCGCAACCCGAACGCGCGGACCAGCTGCGGCTGCGGCGTGAGCTTTTCGCTGTAGCCGGACGCGCTCTGTCGCTGGAGACGGCGACTTGCGCCGCAAAGCGGGAGCGATCGAACGACCGACCCTGAGCTTGCCGCCGCGCGGCGCGGCGGCGCGTCGTGCTGGCGCGCGCGGCGGGATTGGTGTTTGCTGCACCCCTCCTTTCAGAGGGGGACCTCGAACCATGCGCCGCCGTCTCGCCGCCCTCGCCGCCGCCGCGCTGCTGGCGCCGCTGCTCGCCCATGCCGCGCCGGCGCCGCGCGAGGGCGATCCGGACCAGGAGGCCGGCCTGCCGGGCGTGTGCCAGAGGGCGCACGTCACCTGCGGCTCGCTGCGGCGGCCCATCGATCCCAAGGGTCGCGCGCCCGGAACCATCGACATCGCCTACGCCGTCTATCGCCATTGGCGGAGCGGCCCGGCCGCCGGGACCATCGTGGCGCAGGAGGGCGGGCCGGGGCTCTCGTCGCTGCGCAGCTTCTCCTCCTACCACGCGCTCTACGAGCCGCTGCTCGGCGATCACGACCTGATCGTCGTTGACGCGCGCGGGACGGGCAATTCCGGCGCGATCGACTGCGCGCCGATGCAACGGGCGTGGAAGATCACCATCGACAACGCCGGCCAGTGCGGCGCCTCGCTCGGCGCGGCGGCCGACTATTACGGCACGGGCCTGGCGGTGGAGGACATGATCGCCGTGCTGGACCGCCTCGGCGTCACGACCTTCGACTACTATGGCGACAGCTACGGCACCTTCTTCGGCCAGGTGCTGGCGGCGCGCTATCCGGACCGCCTGCGCAGCGTGGTGCTGGACGGCGCCTATCCGGTGATCGGCGAGAGCCCGTGGTATCCGCATGCCGGCGAGGCGATGCGGCGCGGGGTGAACCTCGCCTGCCGGCGCTCGACCTATTGCGCCGCCCTGCCCGGCTCGTCGCTCGAGCGGGTGACGGCGCTCGCCCAGTCGGTGCGGGCGAAACCAGTGACCGGCCAGGCTCCGGACGCCAACGGACTCACCCGCACGGTCACCGCCGATCCGACCAGCCTGGGGCTGACGCTCTACATCGGCCTCTCCGGCTGGCCGACATTCAAGGACCTCGACGCCGCGGCGCGGGCGCACGCGCGGGGCGATGACAAGCCGCTGCTCCGGCTGATCGCCGAGAACGAGACGGGCGAGCTCGGCCCAGGCGGCGCGGCGAAGGCCTACAGCCGCGGCCTGTTCACCGCCAACGTCTGCCAGGACGACCAGACCGTCTATGAGATGAACGCGAGCTTCGCCGAGCGGCTGGCGGCGCGCGACGAGGCGGTGGCCGACAAGGCGGCGGAGAACCCGGGCCTCTATCGGCCGCTGACCATCGACGAATTCCTGCGCGTGCCGATCGACATCAGCTACGTCAACCTGTGCCTGCGCTGGCCGACCGACGGTCCGCCCTATCCGCCCGGCCAGCCGATCCCGCGCGAGGCGCGTTTCACCAAGGCGCCGGTTCTGGTGATCAACGGCGAGCTCGATATGCTGACCCCCGTGGCCGACGGCGCCGTGGTCGCCGCGCAATTCCCCCACGGGCTCCAGGTGGTGATGGCGAACAGCTTCCATGTGGACGCCCTCGGCGATGTCGACGATTGCGCGGCGAGCATCGTGCGGCGGTTCACCGCGACGCTGACGACCGGCGACACCGCCTGCGCGCCGCGCATCAAGGCGGTGCGTCTCACGCCATTTTTCCCGTTGAAGGCCGAGCAGGCGCTCCCGGCCGCGCCGATGTCGGGCAACGCGGCCGACCGACGCGAACGCGCCCTCGCCTCGGCGGCGCTGCAGACCGCCGCCGACGCCATCGCTCGCTGGTATGTCAACTACAGCGGGACCGACCAGGGCCTGCGCGGCGGAACCTGGAAGTGGACGCAGGATGGCGCGATCGTGCGCTTCACCTTCCTCGCCACCCGCTGGGCTCCCGATCTGGCGGTTTCCGGCGCCGCGAGCTGGAACCAGGGCAATGGCGCGATCGCCGCCAACCTGACCTTCGCCGCCGACGACGGCGCCGCCGGCCAGCTCGCCGCCCGCTGGAACGATCGCGACGATGCGCGAGCCGCGACCATCACCGGCGCGGTGGACGGCCGAGCGCTCAGGGCTATGATGGCGCCGCCTTGATCACCGCGCCGGCGGCCGACGCCTCGATCAGCTGCCGAGCCCGATCTACATCTCGACGACGCCGAAAAGGCCGCCGCGCCGGCGAAGTCACCGGGGCGATTGCAGCAACCCCGGGCGGTCGAGCCATTGCCCGGACAACACAACGTCGCTGATCCGCGCCGCGTTCTTCACGTCGATCGCCGGATCGGCGTCGACGATCAGGAGGTCCGCCCGTCGTCCGGGCGCCACCAGGCCCAGTTCGGTCCAGTGAAATTGCGCAGCGTAGTTGCTCGTCGCCGCCGCGAGGGCTTGGCGTGGGGTGAGGCCCTGGCGCGCGAGAAGTTCCAGCTCGACATGCAAGGCCATGCCCGGCAGGGCGCCCAGCGCCGAGGCGCCGCTGCCCGCCAGGTAGATCGGCTCCTGGGCCATGAGGACGTGGTTCAGGGCCCAGAGGCGCTGGGCGGCATGCTCCATCGCGACGCGAACCTTCGGCGGAACGCTGGCTTCGCCCGTGGTGCGGTCGGCCGGATGGAACAGGCTCGCGGGATCGATGAGGCGGGCGGCCGGCTCCTTCCACAGGTTCCGATGGTCCGGCAGCATCAGGTAGAAGAGGGTAAAGGTCGGCATCAGGGCGACGCCGCCCGCCGCGATGGCCTTGCCATAGGCCGCGATGCTCGGCGACGCCGGATCGAGGGCGGCGACCCAGTCGTAGGCGGTCCGCGCCGCCTCGCCGTAGGGCGCGCTCGCCAGAGGGCGGATGAGAGCGGCGGGCGCGAGGCCGAGTTCGTAGCGGGACATGTGCAGCAGGACGTCCACTCCCTCGGCGATCCCGTCGGCATAGGGGGTGGCGATGAATTCGCCATAGGCGACCATGCCCAGCCGGTGGCTTTCGGCGATGATCGCGCGGGCGTTGTCGGCGGTGATGTTCCAGCCGATCCAGATGGCGCGCGTCCCCCGTCTGGCGGTGGCGGCGAGCTGGGCGCGCGTCTCGGCGGGCGTGAGTTCGCGCGGATGATCGTGTTCGGCGAGCTTGTCGCGCCATTGCGGCTGATCGCGCAGCAGCGACCAGTCGTCGGTCGAACCGGCGGAATCCATCGGATAGAGGTGCGGACTGGGGGAGGCGTGCTCCAGCAGATGGCCGCGGCGATCATCGCCGCTGCCGACGATTGTGGTGACCCCCTCGTAAAGCTCGGCGTTGGCCTCGGCCTGGCTCCGCAGGCCGCTGAAGCCGTCGACCAGCCCGGGAAGGATGAACTTGCCGGGCCGCGCGATCACGCGGGCTCCAGGCGGAACGGGGGTCGAGGCGCGGGATCCCGCGGCGATGATCCGATCGCCCTCGATCAGAACGACCGCGTCGGGGATGTCCCGCGCGGACCGGCCGCGGTCGGAGACGTCCACGAGCGTCGCGCCGGTGATCGCCACCACGCTCGCCGCCCGCGCCGATCCCGCGACCCCGCTCGCGAACAGCGCGACGGCGAGGAGCCCTATGGCGACGCGCATCCGTTCACCCCCCCTTTTCAACCACTGGCCTTTGTCTCAGGGACCATGCGGTCGCAAATCGGGCAGCGCCGCGCCGTCACGCAGATAGCGGTTGAACCAGTCGATCTCCATCCGGTCCTGGTCGTCGCGAAACTCCGAACTGCCGTGATCGCCGCCCTCGAACATGACCAGCCGGAACGGGACCTTGGCGTCCAGCAGGGCGCGGGCCATCGCCAGGGCGTCGCGCGGATTGACGCGCCAATCCGCCGTGCCGTGCAGCACCAGGATCGGCGTGGTTCGCGAGAGCTTGTCGGCCCAGAGCACCGGCGAGCGGGCGCGTAGCGCCTCATCGCGATGCGCGGCATACCCGGGGATGAGCTCACGATAGACGCCGGCCTCCATCCGCGGCCGGTCCCTGACCGTGGCGAACGAGTTGGAGAGGCCTGATTCGACTACCGCCGCCTTGAAGGCGGTGGTCCGCGCCAGCGCCAGATAGGTCATCAGGCCGCCGCGACTGGAGCCGTAGATTCCGATCCGTCGGCCATCCACCTTTGGTTCGTGACGCAGCAGCGGGATGAGCGCCATGACGTCGTCGACATCGGCGCCGCCGAATTCCTCCCGTCCCTCGCCGCCGCCGTTGCCGCGATAGTCGCTGCCGACGACCGCGTAGCCGCCCTGGACGAAGAGGGCGGCGAGGGAGGAAAACTCACGCGGCGTCAGGCCGCCGAACTCGCGGTTGCCGCCGCGGTTGACGATGATCGCCGGGAAGGGTCCGGGGCCGCGCGGCAGGGCGATCATGCCCTTCACCTTCAGCCCGTCGCTGAAATAGGTGATCGCCTCGATGCGGAGGCCCTCGACCGCCTTGGCGTAGGGCGGGTCGTTGGCGCGGAAACGGGCCATCAGCTCGGGCGTCGGAAAGGCGACCGCTTCGCGGGTGATGATCGTCCCGTCGGGCGGCGCCGGCGCGGCCGCGCCCGCCGGCATGGCGAAGGCCACGGCTAGCGCCGCCGCCGCCCGCCAAACGCCTTTACAGATAAGTCATCGGCCTCGCCCCCCTCTCATGCGTCCCGATCAGGCGGGACGGACCAGGCGCACCGGATCGGCCCCGAAACGCACTGACCCGTATTTCGACGCCGACCTCAGCCGCGCCTCCGCCCATCGAGGCGGCGGCGGCGACGAAGGGCTGGATCGGCGCGGCCGGCGCCTTGGCCCTCGGATCGACCACGATCGTTCCGCCGTGGCCGTCGCTGGAGGCGATCCAGGTCGAGCCGACATAGTTGCCCTTCAGATTGATGTGAGCGGTGTGGGTTCCGTCGGTGACGGTGAGGACGCCGCCCTTGCTGTTGCCGGCGAAGGTCGCCTCGCCCGAGCCGACGAAGGCGATGTCGAGCAGGTCGAAGCTGGTCTTGCCGGTCTTGGCGAAGCCGCTGACGCTTCCGGTGTAGCCCTGCGACTGGGCCAGCTGCAGCTCGCCGGTGGTCCCGCTGAAGGTGACGTTCTGGGTGAAGCTGGACGCCGCCTCGAGCGTCCCGCTGGCGATCGTCGCGGTTCCCTTGCCGGTGACCGCGCCGGCGAGCACGAGCGTTCCCGATCCGGCGACTTCGACACGCCCGCCGTTGGCGATGGTGGCCGTCCCCGCCCCGCCCAGCGTCAGGGCGCCGGCGTCGTCGATGCTCTGCCCAAGGGCGATGGTGACCGCGCCAGCGTCGGTGAAGCTCGCGCCGGCGGCGACCTCGATCGACATTGAAGTCGTCGAAGCTCGCCGGGGCCATGCTGCCCGAGACGGTGAGCGTGCCATTGGCGAAGTTGCTGATCGTCCCGGTCCCCGAGCCCAGGTCGAGCGTGCCGCCGTCGCCGAATGAAAAGCCGACGAAGGCCGAGCCCGCCTCGACCACCAGGGTGTCGTTCGCCGAAGTGAACTCGACCGCCACGCCCGAGCCCCGGATCGTGCCGTAGTTCTCCACCACGGCGTAGGCCCCGGCCAAGACGCCGAGATCGCCTTCGACGAGGCGCCGGCGTTGTTGATCAGGCGAGCCCCGCCGACGCCCAGCGCCACGCCCGACCCCGCCGGTGCCGTCGCCGAGCCCGGCGATCGTGCCGAAGTTGTAGACCGCGCTCGAAGTGTTGGCCGGCGCGTTCAAGGCCACCCCGGCGTAACCTTCGATCACCGCCGCGCCATTGTTGCGCGAGCCGTTGACGATGTAGCCCGCCCCGCCCAGAACCGCGCCATACGATCCCGCGCCGCCCTCGCCCGAGATCGTCGCGAAGTTCCTGATCGTGCCGTAGCCGCCGGTGATCGAAATCCCCGTCGCGCCGGCGATCAGCGCAGAGCGGTCGGGCCCGCCGCCGTTGGTCACCTGCCGCCCGCTTTCAAGTGCACTGCGCAATTCGGTCGCCGCCACGCCCAGGCCCTCGATCGTCGCGAAATTGACCACGGCGCTCGCGCCGCCCTTGCCGACAATGACGCGCTGTAGCCCGCGACGCACGGCGACCCGGTCCGTCGCTGCTCCATTGGTCAAGGCCGCCGCCGCCGGCCATGTCGACACCCGCCATATAGGCTGATGTGCTCGTTCCGATGATCGAGCCGAAGTTGGTCACCGTGCCGGCGACGGAGAGGACCACCGCATTGGCGGCCGTGATCCGGGCGGTCGTGTCCGCACCGGAACCGTTGATCACCGCGCCGCCGGCCGCCATCACCACGCCGGCGATTTGATAAGCTCGAGCCCGCGATCGATCCAAAGTTGGTGACCGTCGAGGCCGTCGCGTCGCCGCAGACTCCGCCGCCGATGGAGGCCGAGGTATCGACGCCGCTGCCATTGACGACGCCGCCTCCCAACTCCAGCGCCACGCCGCCGGTGATCGTGCCGGCGTTGTTGACGTGGCCGATCCCGCCGCTGACCCCGACGCCGCCGAGGATCATAGCGCCGCGGTCTTCGTAGCCGCCATTGTAGATCCCGCCACCATCCTTCAGGTAGATAGTTTCGAGACCTCCGGTGATGCGGCCAGAGTTGAAGATCCTGGCGGAGGCCTTGCCGATGATCGCGTCGCCATAGTAGCCGCCGGCGATCGTCCCCGAATTATTCGAAGTAGCCGCCAGCCTCGAGGTAAACGCCGGTTCCCTGCGCGGCGTTGGTGTTGGCGATTTTGCCGTGGTTGAAGATGTCGGTGTAGGCGGTCGCCGTCAGCCCCGCGCCGCCGATCCCGCCGGTCGGCGTCACCTTCAAGGTTCCCCCCGAGGTGATGGTGTAGCCGGCGGCCACATAGGTGGTGATGTATTTCACGGTCATTCGCTCGCGCTCCGAAGCGGCCTCGAGGGATACGTCACAATATCGGGCAATTCACCTGACCGCTTGAACTTAGATCTAGATCGTTGGCTCACCGCCCACGGCCCGCTCTCCGCCCGACCCGATCAGGCGGGACGGACCAGGCGCACGGAATCGGCGCCGAGGCGCACTGACCCGACGTCGACGTGGACCTCGGCCGTGCCTGCGCCAATCGAGGCGGCGGCCGCGACGAAGCGCTGGATCGGCGCGGTCGGCGCCTTGGCTTTCGGGTCTACCACGATCGTGCCGCCGTGGCCGTCGCTGGAGGCGATCCAGGTCGAGCCGACATAGTTGCCCTTCAGATTGATGTGAGCGGCGTGGGTTCCGTCGGTGACGGTGAGGACGCCGCCCTTGCTGTTGCCGGCAAAGGTCGCCTCGCCCGAGCCGACGAAGGCGATGTCGACCAGATCGAACGCCGTGCCGCCGGTCTTCGAGAAGCCGCTGACGCTGCCGGTGTAGCCTTGGGACTGGGCGAGTTCGAGGGTTCCGCCCGTCCCGCTGAAGGTGACGTTCTGGGTGAAGGCGGCGGTGAAGTCGAGCAGGCCGCCGGCGATCGCCGCGCTGCCCTTGCCGCTGACCGCGCCGGCGACCACCAGCGTTCCGCCGGGGCTCACCGAAAGCACGCCGCCGTTGACCACGCTGGCGGTCCCCGCCCCGCCGATCATCAGCGAGCCGGCGCTCGCCAGCGTCTGGCCGGCGGCGAGGGTGACGGCGCCCCCGTCGGCGAAGGACGCCCCTTGCCCGACCGTGACCGTGTTGAAGCTGCTGAAGCGTGGTCGCGGCCATGCTGCCGGAGACCGTCAGGCCAGAGCCGGTGAAGGCGCTGATCGTTCCCGTCCCCGAGGCCAGGATCAGCGCGCCGCCGCCGCCCGAGACCGCGCCGGAGAAGGCGGAGGCGGCCTCGACGATCAGGGTGTCGCCGGGGACATCGAAACGAAGGGCCGTGCCCCCTTCGCCGGCGATCGTGCCGAAGTTGAGCACCGTCGATCCCGCCGCATAGGCTTCGACCCCGGTGTAGCCCGAGACCAGGGCCCCGCCGTGTCCCACGCCGCCGTTGATCAGCTCCGCCCCGCCATCGAGGAAGACGCCCTCTCCGCCGTAGTCGCCCACCCCGACGATCTGACCCAGGTTGGTCGCCACGCCGCCCTTGTTCATCAGGACGCCGGTGTAGCCCTGGATCAGCGCGGCGGCATTGGTCGCCGAGCCATTGGTCAGCCCGCCGCCGTCATAGAGTTCGACTCCTTGCGCGCCGGCGAGGATGGAGCCGCCGTTGCGGACCGTGCCGCGCCGCGCCATAGATCGCCACGCCGTTGTTCGCGCCGCGGATGACGGCGCTCCTGTCCACGCCCCGAGCCGTTGATCACCGCTCCGCCCTGGGAGAGCAGGACGCCCGATCCGCCGACGCCGCCGACGCCGATCACCGTGCCGAAGTTGAAGACGGTGGCCGCCGCCGCCGAACTGATGCCGTAGGCTCCGGTGATGATCGCCGCCGTATCGCCGGTCGCCTCCGTTGGTCACCGCGCCGCCCGCCGCCAGCGTCACCCCGGCCGCCGCCTTTCCCGCGCCGCTCGATGCGTGCCCCAGTTGGCCACCGAAACCGTCCCGGCCAGAGACCCCACGCCTCGGTAGCCGCTGACCAGCGCGCGCCGTGTCCGTGGCCGCGCCGTTGACGAGGGCGCCGCCGGCGATGAACTCGACGCCGGCGTTCACCGAGCCGGCGATCGTGCCGTAGTTGGTGACCGGGGCGGCGTCGTAGATCAGCGCGCCGGTATAGCCGGCGATGCGGGCGGCCGTATCCGCCACGCTGCCGCTCATCAGCGATCCGCCGGCCTTCAGCTCGACGCCCGCCCTGCCGATCGCGTCGATGGTTCCAAAATTGGTCACCGCGACGGCGGCGCCGTCAGCGAAGATCTGGTCGCCGATCGTCGCGCGGGTGAAGTCGACGAACCCGTTTTGCACGAAACCGCCACCGTAGAGGAAGATCGAATCGTGGATTGTTCCGGTGCTGCTTATGCTCGCCGCGCCGGCGCGAACGAGTATCGAGCCTTGAATGTAGCCGCCGTTATCCACGGTGCCGCCGGCGTCGAGTTCGATGGCGGTGAAGCCGCTGAGGATCGTGCCGCCATTGTTGATGAAGGCCGGAGCGGAACTCTTGATCGCCGCGCCATAGTAGGTGGAGGCGATCACGCCGGCCTCGCCGTTGGAAACGTAGCCGCCGGCCTGCAGCGAGATGCGCTGTCCCGTATCTCACCGTCGAGGCCGAAACCGTGCCTCGGTTGATGATGCTGGTCGCGACGGTCGCCGTGAGGCCCGGCCCGCCGATTCCGCCCTTGCGGGTGATGAAGAGTTCCTCGTTGGTGCTGATGGTGTAGCCGGCGGCCACGTAGGTGGTGATGTATTTCACGGTCATTCGCTCGCGCTCCGATTCGGCTTTGGCGTGGTGCGCCACCATACAGGTCAATTCGCCTCGCCGTTTGGACTGGCGCGACATGACTTGTGCTAGAAGCGACATGGCGCCGGGGCGGTGCGCCCCGGCCGCGGCTTGACTTCCCCGGCCCCTCCGCGCACCTTCGATCGCACGCTCCCCGCGGGAGAGACCGGCCGGCTCGCCGCCCGGCGCCGAAGGCGCAACCGCCCCGGAAACGCTCAGGCAAAAGGACCGCGGGAGAGTCCGACTAAAACGCTGGAAAGACGGTTTCGCTCTCGTTTTTTAGGGCGAGGCGCCGTCGCCGAAGGAGCAAGGGCCCCGCTCGCCGATGACCGGCGGAAGGACCCGGAATCTCTCAGGCGCCAAGGACAGCGGGGGCGCGTCAGGAGCCTCGCCGGCGCCGCCGGCGTTTCGACCGCACGCCCGCAGGAGCCTTGAAGCCGCGCCGATGCCCACTCCTGGGACCGATCCCGGCCTGAAGGCCACCGTGCTCGCCGAGGCGCACCATGCGCTGGGCGCGCGCATGGTGGCGCTTCGCCGGCTATTCGATGCCGATGCAATATCGCGACGGCATCCTCGCCGAGCACCGCTGGACGCGCGAGAACGCCGGGCTTTTCGATGTTTCGCACATGGGCCCGGCGTTTCTCGAGGTCACCGCGCGGATCGGCGATCCCGAGGCCAATCACGCGGCGATCGCCAAGGTGATCGAGCCCCTGATCAGCGGCGATGTCGCCGGTCTCGCGCCGGGGCGCCTGCGCTACACCCTGCTGCTGAACCGCGAGGGCGGCATTCTCGATGATTTGATGGTCGGACGGCCGGCGGCCACCAACGAGCAGGGCCGGCTTTATCTGGTGGTCAACGCCGGAACAAAGGAAGCGGATTTCGCCGCCATCGCCGCCCAGGCCGGCGACCGGGCCCGTCTGACCCGCGCCGACGATCGGGCGCTGATCGCCCTGCAGGGTCCCAAGGCGGGCGAGGCGCTGGCGGAGATCATTCCGGAGAGCGCCCCGCTCACCTTCATGGATTTCGCGCGCGCGCCAGTTCGAGGGACACCGTCTGATCGTCTCGCGCAGCGGCTACACCGGGGAGGACGGCTTCGAGATCCTGGCCCC
Organism: uncultured Alphaproteobacteria bacterium; assembly: GCA_963752245.1. GTDB lineage: Bacteria > Pseudomonadota > Alphaproteobacteria > Caulobacterales > Caulobacteraceae > Acaudatibacter. The sequence goes on along the minus strand of CAVVXO010000004.1, from coordinate 368,264 downwards.
GGCGATGATCGCCACGCGGCTGTGGCGCCGGCTTCTCGCAGACGAGCGGGTGCGGCCGGTCGGGCTCGGCGCCCGCGACTCCCTTCGCCTGGAGGCCGGCCTGCCGCTCTACGGCCACGACATGGACGAGACCGTTTCGCCGTTCGAGGCGGGGCTCGGCTTCGCGGTCTCGCCCAAGCGGCTGAAGGCCGCCAGCGTGCGGGGCTCGGCGCGTCTGGCGGCGGAGAAGGCCGGCGGCCTGACCCGCCGGCGCATCGGGCTCGAGGTGCTCGAGGGCCCGCCGGCGCGGGAGGGGGCGGCGATCCTCGACGTCGACGGCGCCCTCGTCGGCGCGGTCACCAGCGGCGGCTTCTCGCCCAGCCTCGGCAAGCCGATCGCCATGGGCTTCGTGCCGCCGGCCCTCGCCAGCGACGGCCAGGCGCTGCGGGTCGTGGTGCGCGATACGCCGCGGCCGGCGCGGGTCGCGCCCCTTCCCTTCGTCCCACACCGCTATCGCCGATAGGAACGAGAACGCCCATGCGCTTTTCCAAGGATCACGAGTGGATCGAGGTCGACGGCGACGTCGCCACGATCGGCATCACCGCCTACGCCGCCGAACAGCTGGGCGACGTGGTGTTCGTCGAGCTGCCGGAAGCCGGCAAGACCCTGAAGGCCGGCGAACCGCTGGCCGTGGTCGAGAGCGTCAAGGCCGCTTCGGACGTCTATGCCCCGCTCGGCGGCGAGGTGGTCGAGGTCAACGGCGCCCTGCGCGGCGGCCCCGAGGCGATCAACGATCAGCCCGAAAGCGCCGGCTGGTTCGTCAAGCTGAAGCTGAGCGATCCGGCCCAGGCCGACGAGCTGATGGACCGCGCCGCCTACGAATCCTTCCTGGCGACGCTGTGAGGCGCGGCCGCCCGATGCTCCGTCGGAGCGCCGGCCTCCAGGCCGGTTGGTTCCTAGAGATGCCGGCGGGGCCGCCGGCCCTCCGCGGGAACGCAGCCTCCTAGATGCGCTATCTGCCGCTCAATGACGAGGATCGCGCCGCCATGCTCGCGATCGTCGGCGCGGCGTCGATCGACGATCTGTTCGTCGACGTGCCGCCGGCCGCGCGGCTGGAGACCGTTCTCGACCTGCCCCGGCGGGCGAGCGAAATCGCGGTGGAGCGGGCCCTCGGGGCGCTGGCGGCGCGCAACCGGCCGGCGGGGGCGGGGCCGTTCTTCTGTGGCGCGGGGGCCTATCGCCACCATGTGCCGGCGAGCGTCGACCACCTGATCCAGCGCTCGGAGTTCCTCACCAGCTACACGCCCTACCAGCCGGAAATCGCCCAGGGCACGCTGCAGGTGCTGTTCGAGTTTCAGACCCAGGTGGCCGAGCTGCTGGGCCTCGGCGTCGCCAACGCCTCGATGTACGACGGCTCGACCGCCTGCGCCGAGGCGGTGATGATGGCCGCGCGGGTGACGCGGCGCTCCAAGGCGATCCTCTCCGGCGGCCTGCACCCGCACTACGCGGCCGCCTGCCACACCCTCGCCCATTCGGCCGGCGTGGTCACCGAACGCCTGCCGGCGGCGATCGACGACGCCGCGGCGCGTGATCGCGGCGATCGACGGCGAGACCGCCTGCGTCGTGGTGCAGACGCCCAATGTCTTCGGTCAGGCGAGCGACGTCTCGGAGATCGCCGCCGCCGCCAAGGCCGCCGGCGCCCTGACGATCGTGGTGGTGACCGAGGCGGTATCGCTCGGTCTGCTGAAATCGCCCGGCGAGATGGGCGCCGACATCGCCGTGGCCGAAGGCCAGTCGATCGGCAATGGCCTCAATTTCGGCGGGCCCTACGTCGGCCTGTTCGCCTGCCGCGAGGCCCTCGTGCGGCAGATGCCGGGCCGCCTGTGCGGCGAGACGGTCGACGCCGCAGGCCGGCGCGGCTTCGTCCTGACGCTCTCGACCCGCGAGCAGCACATCCGGCGCGACAAGGCGACGAGCAACATCTGCACCAACTCGGGCCTCTGCGCCCTCGCGTTTTCAATCCACATGTCGCTGCTCGGCGGCGCCGGCCTCGCCGATCTGGCGCGCGTCAATCACGCGAAGGCGCGCAAGCTCGCCGCGGCGCTGGTCGCGATCGATGACGTCGAGATCGTCACGCCGCGTTTCTTCAACGAATTGACCGTGCGTCTGCCGCGCCCGGCGGCTCCCCTCGTCGAGGCGCTGGCGCGGCGCGACATTCTCGCCGGCGTGCCGGTCTCGCGCCTCGACCCCGCGGGCGGTTTCGACGACCATCTGATCCTCTGCGCCACCGAACTGACCACCGATGGAGACATCGCCGCGCTCGGCCAGGCGCTCGCCGAGGAGGTCGGTCGATGACCGCCCCTCTCGGACACGTCCGGCCGACCCGCGCGGCGGAGATCGCCGAGGAGGGGAGCGTTCGCGCCACGCGTGGTCTGTTGCAAAGCGAGCCGCTGATATTCGAACTGGAGGATCAAGGCCGCTCCGGCGTCGACTTCGCGCCCGAAGATCTCGCCGCGGCGCTGGTTTCCGACGACCTCGCCGCCCTGGTCCGCGCCGCGCCGCCCGCCCTGCCCGGCCTCTCCGAGCCGGAGACCCTGCGCCACTACGTGCGCCTCTCCCAGCTCAACCACGCCATCGACCTGGCGATGTATCCGCTGGGCTCGTGCACCATGAAGCACAACCCGCGCCTGAACGAGAAGCTGGCGCGCCTGCCCGGCTTCGCCGACATCCACCCGCTGCAGCCGGTCTCGACGGTGCAAGGCGCCCTCGCACTGATGGACAGCCTGGCCCACTGGCTGAAGACGCTCACCGGCTTGCCGGCGGTGGCGCTCTCGCCCAAGGCCGGCGCGCACGGCGAGCTCTGCGGCATCCTCGCCATCCGCGCGGCGCACGAGGCGCGCGGCGATGCGCGCCGCACCGTCCTCGCCCCGACCTCGGCTCACGGCACCAATCCGGCGACGGCGGCGCTGGCGGGCTACCAGGTGGTGGAGATCGCCCAGACCAAGGACGGCCGCGTCGACCTTGGCGACCTGGCGGAAAAGCTGCACGACGACGTGGCGGCGGTGATGGTCACCAATCCCAACACCTGCGGTCTCTTCGAGCGCGATGTGCTGGAGATCGCCAGGCTTACCCACGCGGCCGGCGCCTACTTCTACTGCGACGGCGCCAACTTCAACGCCATCGTCGGCAAGGTGCGGCCGGGCGATCTCGGCGTCGACGCCATGCACATCAATCTGCACAAGACCTTCTCCACGCCGCACGGCGGCGGCGGGCCCGGCGCCGGGCCAGTGGTGCTGAGCGCGGAACTGGCGGCGCATGCGCCGCTTGCCGTGGATCGCCCATGGGCCGGAGGGCTTCTCGCTGATCGAGATCGCCGAGGGCGAGGCGGCGGCGACGCTCGGCCGCCTGTGCGCCTTTCACGGCCAGATGGGCATGTTCGTCCGCGCGCTGGCTTACATGATGAGCCACGGCGCCGACGGCCTGAGCCAAGTCGCCGAGGACGCGGTGCTGAACGCCAACTACGTCAAGGCGCGGCTCTCCGGCGCCCTGACCGCCGCCTTCCCCGAAGGCCCGTGCATGCACGAGGCCCTGTTCGACGATCGCTGGCTGGAGGGGACCGGCGTCTCGACGCTCGATTTCGCCAAGGCGCTGATCGACGAGGGCTTCCACCCCATGACCATGTACTTCCCCCTGGTCGTCCACGGGGCGATGCTGATCGAGCCGACCGAGACCGAGCCCAAGCGCGAGATCGACCGCTTTTGCGACACGGTGCTGGCGTTGGCCGCCGCCGCCAAGGCGGGCGATGCCGAGCGCTTCACCAAGGCCCCTCGCGCCGCCCCCTTGCGCCGCCTCGACGAAACCCGCGCCGCGCGCAAACCCCGCCTGCGCTGGACTGATTGAAGCGCCGCTACCGCGCCGTCATGCCGCCGTCGATCACCAGCTCGGCGCCGGTGACGTAGCGGGATTCATCGCTCGCCAGCCAGACGACGCCGGCGGCGATGTCGGCGGGCAGGCCCTTGACGCCGAGCGGCGCGGCGATCGCCGCCACCGCATCGATGTCGGGTGGCGCGTTCGCACCGGGCGGGAGGCCGGGGGCGATGATCCCTTGCCAGATCGGCGTCTCGATGATGCCGGGATGGACCGAATTGACCCGAACCCCGTCCCTGGCCGCCGCGCACTCCAGCGCCACCGCCTTGGTGAAGAGGCGCACCGCCCCCTTGCTGGCGCAGTAGCCGGCCAGCATCGCCGCGCCGCGCAGTCCGGCGACGGAAGACATGTTGATGATCGCCCCGCCGGTCTTCGCCCGCCGCATCGCCGCCAGACCGTGCTTCACGCCGAGGAACACCCCCTCGACGTTGACCGCCTGCTGGCGGCGCCAGTCGGCGAGGCTCATCTGGGTGATGTCCGGGCAGCCGATGCCGATGCCGGCGTTGTTGACCAGGATGTCGAGGCGGCCTTCCTTCGCCTCGATGTCGCCGATCACCCGCTCCCAGGCGGCCTCGCTGGTGACATCGTGGGTGAGGTAACGGGCGCGCCCGCCGATCGCACGCGCCGCCGTCTCGCCCACCGCGTCCTGCACGTCGGTCAGCACCACGCGCGCGCCTTCGGCCGCGAGCGCCTCGGCGCACGCCCGTCCGATCCCGCTCGCCCCCCCGGTGACCAGCGCCACCTTTCCGTCCACCCTGCCTGCCATCGGCTTCGACCTCAGCGCCCGAAAAAGCCGGCCTGGAGGCCGGCGCTCCGACGAGAGCCTACACGATCGCGCCGCGACTCAGCTGAGTTTCGGAGCGCCGGCCTCCAGGCCGGCATCAAGGCGCCAACAGCTTGGAGCGCCGGTCTCCAGACCGGCTTTTTTCCGTGCCGGCCCGCAGGCCGGCGCTCCGTGCCGTAGCCAACCGCCCATCCCTCGGCGATAACCAGCCCTCGATTTCAAGCGAGGCGGAGAAGCGGATGCCGGCGTGGGTGCTGGGGGTGATCGGGGGGTCGGGGCTGTATGACATTCCGGGACTGGAGGACGCGGAGTGGCGGCGGATCGACAGTCCCTTTGGGGAGCCCTCGGACGATCTGCGGGTTGGGCGGATCGGCGACGTCCAGCTCGTCTTCCTGCCGCGACACGGGCGCGGTCACCGCCTGCCGCCTGGCGCGATTGACTTCCGCGCCAACGTCGACGCGCTCAAGCGCGCCGGCTGCACGGATCTCATCTCGCTTTCGGCGGTCGGCTCGCTGCGCGAGGGCCTCACGCCGGGCGACTTCGTCATCGTCGATCAGTTCCTCGACCGCACCTTCGCGCGCGAAAAGAGCTTCTTCGGACCGGGCCTCGTCGCCCATGTCGGCTTCGCCGAGCCGGTCTGCCCGAGGCTCGCGGCCCTCGCCGCCGCGGCCGGCCGCGCCGCCGGCGCGCGGGTGATCGAGGGCGGCTGCTATCTCGCCATGGAGGGCCCGCAGTTCTCCACCCGCGCCGAGAGCGAGCTCTACCGCGCCTGGGGCTGCGACGTGATCGGCATGACCGCCATGCCGGAGGCCAAGCTGGCGCGCGAGGCCGAGCTGCCCTACGCCGCCGTCGCCATGGTCACCGACTACGATTGCTGGCGCCCGGAGACCGGACCGGTGGAGATCGGCCACATCCTCGCGGTGATGGCCGGCAACGTCGCGCGCGCCCGCGAGCTGGTGCGTCGGCTCGCCGAGGCCCTTCCCGAGCGCCGCGAGCCCTCGCCCATCGATCTGGCGCTGGATGGCGCGATCATCACGGCGCCGGAAGCGCGCGATCCGGCCATGGTCGAGAAGCTGCGGGCGATCGCCGGCCGGGCCTTGGGAGCGAAGCGGTGAACCTCGCCGAGATCATCCGCACCATTGCGGACCACCCCAAGCCCGGCATCCAGTTCCGCGACATCACCACGCTATTGGCCGACGGCGCGGCCTTCCGCCACGCGGTGAGCGCGCTCGCCGAACCTCTCGCCGGCCTCGCGGTGCACAAGATCGCCGGCATCGAGGCGCGCGGCTTCATCTTCGGCGGCGCGCTCGCCGATCGGCTGGGGGCCGGCTTCGTGCCGCTGCGCAAGAAGGGCAAGCTGCCACACCAGACCCGCGCGGTCGAATATGCCCTGGAATACGGTACGGACGTCATGGAGATGCACCTGGACGCGGTGCTGGAGGGCGAGCGGGTTGCGCTGATCGACGACCTGATCGCCACCGGCGGCACGGCGCTGGCCGCCGTCGACCTGCTGCGCGGGGTCGGCGCGGAGATCGTCGCCGCCGCCTTCGTCATCGACCTGCCCGACCTCGGCGGCGCCGACCGCCTGCGCGCCGCCGGCCTCGACGTTTCCGCCTTGGTCAGCTTCGGCGGTCATTGACGCCTTCTCGCCTCGCCGCGCCTCGTTTAACGGAGGGGCGATGAAGCTCGAATGCTTCCCCACCGCTCAGCGGCCGCCGGACATCGTCCCCGGCCGGCCGCAACGCGCCTGGATGGACGCCTTCTCCGGCCGCCACCCCTATCGCTGTCTGCCGATGACCATGGCCAATTCGACCGGTTGGGAGATCCTGTGTCCCGTCGGCTTCTCCGCCGAGTGGAACGGCGGCGTTCAACAGACCGACATCGTGGTCACGCCCGACCACCCCTTCCCCGGCTTCACCGATTTCGTGAAAAGCCACTTCGCGCACGGCATCCTGACCTTCCATCCCGGCTATCTGTTTCGCAGCGAGGAGGGCTGGTCGATGTGGGCCATGGGCCCGCCCAATCACCTCAAGGACGGCATCCAGCCGCTGGTGGGGCTGATCGAGACCGACTGGCTGCCGTTCCCCTTCACCATGAACTGGCTGTTCACCCGGCCAGGGCGGGTGAGGTTCGCCAAGGGCGAGCCGTTCTGCTTCATCACCTTGGCGCCGGATCGCGCATTGGAAGAGGTCGAGCTGGTGCAGCGTTCGCTCGAGCGCGACCTCGACCTCAAGGACCAGTACGAAGCCTGGCGCGCGCGGCGCGATGAGTTCAACGCCCGGCTGAACAAGAACGACCCGGTCGCCCTGCGCGAAGCCTGGCAGCGCTACTACTTCAAGGGCGAGATGCCGGACGGCTCGGGCGAGGCGCCCAAGGCGCACGCCAACAAGCGGCGGATGAAGTCGCTGAAGCTGGGGAGCTGACGGCGGCCAGCGAGCTTTGTGGGCGAGCTTGCCAATCGCCGGCCGCTCCTATACCTCGCCCCCGATCCGACGGAGCGCGGGCGTAGCTCAGGGGTAGAGCACAACCTTGCCAAGGTTGGGGTCGGGCGTTCGAATCGCCTCGCCCGCTCCAGGGACGATGAATCAACTCGCGATCTGGCTGGACGGACGATCGCGCCGGCAACTCGCGAGAATCGAGGTCGCCGCGATTCCGTCACGCCGGCGATGGCGGCCCTTGCCGCGCTCGTTGTCGCCGCCGCCTATGGCAGCGCGCTGGGATCGCTAGGAACGATGAGGTTCACCGGCTCTTCGCCCACGACGCGAGCGTCGTCAACGAGCGTTGTCGCCAAGCCGCCCAGCATGCCCGGTCACCGGGGCGACCCGCGACGGCCCCGAAGGTGAGCGCCGTCTCCACGCCTCGCGGGTAATTTCCCACAGCTCCGCCTCGCGCTCGCCGCCGACGAAGCGCTTCTTGAGGCGGCCGACGAGGCGCATGCCCTGGCGCAGCGACAGACGGCGCGAGGCGAGGTTGTCGGCCGCCTTGGCGACCCGCAGGAGCGGCTGATCGAGCTCGTTGAACCAAAAGTCGGTGACCGCCTCGGCCGCCTCGCTCATCAGGCCTTGGCCCCAATGTTCCGGCGCCAGCCAGAAACCGCGATTGTCGTCTTGGGCGAGACGCAGATCGATGCCGCCGATCAACTCGACCGGCGCCGACTTGAGGCGCAGGCTCCAGGACCAGGCGCGCCCGGCGGCGATTGCCGGCAGCAGAATGCGCTCGAGAAAAGTGACCGCGCCGTCGGCCGGATAGGGCCAGGGAACGGCGTCGGCGAGCTGGCGGACGATCTCCCAGCGTGGAAAGGCCGCTTGCAGCGCCGGCGCGTCGTCGCGGCAAAGGGGCTTCAGCGTCAGCCGGGATGTCTCCAATCCTCGCATACGCGCCAGTCTAGAGGCGATCGCCCGCTCGCGGGAGCCGCTCAGCCGCCCGCCGCGAACAGGTCGGGCTGTTCGCAAGCGACCGGCGAGCGGAATTGCGTCAGGTCGAGCGCCGCTCGTTGCCGGTCGAGGCCGAAGCGGCGGGTGGCGATGGCGAAGCGGCGGGCGATCAGTTCGGCGATCGGACCCTCGCCCTTCATCCGCTCGCCCCACCGCGCGTCGTAGTCGCGGCCGCGGCGCATCTGGCGCACGAGGGACATGACGCGGGCGGCGCGGTCGGGCAGGCGCTGCTCCAGCCATTCGCGGAACAGGTCCTTGATCTCGAGCGGCAGGCGCAGGACGACATAGCCGGCGCCGACCGCGCCGGCCTCGGCGGCGCGTTGCAGCACCGCTTCGAGTTCATGGTCGTTGAGGCCGGGGATCACCGGCGCGAACATCACCACCGTCGGCGCGCCCGCCTGGGTAAGACCGCGGATCGCCGCCAGCCGCCGCTCCGGCGTCGCGGCGCGGGGCTCCATGGTTCGCGCCAGATTGCGGTCGAGAGTGGTGACCGACACCGCCGCGCGCGCCAAGCCGGCCTCGCCCATGGGACCGAGAATATCGACGTCGCGGCCGATCAGCGCCGACTTGGTGATGATGGAGAGCGGATGGCGCCAGCGGGCCAGCACCTCGAGCACGCTCCGCGTCACCCGCGCGCCGCGCTCGGCCGGCTGATACGGATCGGTGTTGCCGCCGATGTGAATGACCGCTGGCCGGTAGGAGGGCTTGGCGAGTTCACGCTCCAGCGCCACCGCCGCGCCCGGCTTGAAGAACAGTCGGCTCTCGAAATCGAGGCCGGGCGAGAGGCCGACGTAGGCGTGCGCCGGCCGCGCGTAGCAATAGATGCAGCCGTGCTCGCAGCCGCGATAGGGATTGATCGACCGGTCGAAGCCGACATCCGGGCTGGTGTTGCGGGCGATGACCGTGCGCGCCGCCTCCGCCGTCAGGCTGGTGCGCAGCGGCGGCGCGGGTTCGTCGGCATCCGCCCAACCGTCATCGAACGCCTCGCGCGCGAGGCTCTCGAAGCGGCCGGCGACATTGCTCACCGCTCCGCGACCGCGCGCGCCTGGAGGCAAGTGCGACACGTTCTGACTGTACCGACGATCGCAGAACATAGCAAGAACTCTCTCGCTCTCGCCGGCTCCCGCCTGCCCGGCGCCGAGCGCGCATTCCGACCGGCTTTGAACCGGCGGCGGCGCGGCTGGAATTAACCGGCCATCTCTCCTCCCCTCAACCACGGATCACCGGCATGAACCGCCCGACCCTTCGCGACGCGCCAATCCCGCGCGCCGCCGACTGCTCGCCCTTGGCGCGTTGACAGCGTCCGGCGCGTGCGTCGCCCTGCTTCCCGCCCTCGCTCGGGCCGGTCCGCGCGCCACCCGCGCCAAGCTGGCGCCGAACGATGTCGGCTACCAGCCGCGCCCAAACTCGGGGCAACGCTGCGACCACTGCGTCAACTGGATCGACCCCAACGCCTGCCGCCTGGTCGCCGGACCGATAGAGGCTTCCGGCTGGTGCAGCCTTTTCGCCCGCCGGGCCGCCGCATGAGGTCGCCGGGCGGGGTCATCCTCGCCGTCCTCGCCCTCGGGTCGGCCCGGCCCGCGGCGGCCGTCCCAAGCTTCGCGGCGCAGACCGGCCAGCCGTGCGCCGCCTGCCACGTCGGCGGGCTGGGGCCGCAGCTGACGCCGTTCGGCCGCGAGTTCAAGCTGCGGGGCTACACCGCGCGCGCCACCCCGTTCAGCGTGCCGCTGGCCGCTTTCCTGCAGACCTCCTTCGTGCACACCCAGAAGGACCAGCAGCCGCCGCCTGCTCCCGCCTACGGCGCCAACGACACCCTGGCGATCGATCAGATCAGCCTGTTCGTCGCCGGCGGATTCGGCAACCACCTGGGGGCGTTCATCCAGAACACCTACGACGGCATCGCCAAGGCGTTCCACTGGGACAACCTCGACGTGCGCGCCACGACCAAGACGCGCATCGCCGGCCACGACGCGGTGCTCGGCCTCGACCTCAACAACAATCCGGGCGTCCAGGACGCCTTCAACACCCTGCCGGCCTGGGGTTTTCCCTACACGACCTCCACGCTCGCCCCGGCGCCGGCCGCCGCGCCGCTGATCGGCGGCCTGCCACAGACGGTGCTGGGCCTCTCGGCCTACGCCTGGCTGGACTCGCGGCTCTACGGCGAGCTCGGCGCCTATCGCTCGCTCGGCGCCGGCTTTCTCACCCACGCTGGCGTCGACCCGTTCACTCCGGGCAAGATCGACGGCCTGGCGCCCTATGCGCGGCTCGCGTGGCAGGCGAAGGCCGGGCCGGCGACCTGGTCGCTCGGCGCCTTCCTGCTCGACGCGCGCCTGTTTCCCGGCCGCGATGAGACAACCGGGTCCACCGATGGCTATCTCGACCTCGGTCTCGACGCCTCTGGCCATCTGGTGACCGGCGCCGGCGACGTCGTCACCTTCAACGCCCGCTACACCGCCCAGGACGAGCGCCTCGGCGCCTCGCGGCTGCTCGGCCTGGCGAGCAACGAGCACGACTGGCTTCAGGACGCGCGCGCCGACGCCAGCTACTACTGGCGCAACAAATATGGCGCGACGCTCGGCCTGTTCCGCACCTGGGGATCGGCCGACCCGCTGCTCTACGGCGGCGACCGCACCGGCCGGCCGGACAGCGGCGGCGCGGTGTTCGAACTCGACGCCACGCCGTTCGGCGACGGCCGCTCGCCGCTCGGGCCGCGATTCAACCTGCGGGTCGGCCTGCAGTACACCCTCTACTTCCAGTTCAACGGCGCCGGCCGCGACTTCGACGGCGCCGGCCGCGCCGCCGCCGACAACAACACCTTCCGGGTGTTTACCTGGGTGTATTATTGAAAGCGCGGCCAGAGGCGCGCGGAAGTCTCATGTCCGTGTGACTCCGCCTCAGCGATCCAGTCCGATATCCACCGTCTTGGCCCCCGACGCGAGGGCGTCCAGGCTCGGGCTGGCTTCGCCGAACTGGCGGCGGTACGACCAATAGGCGACCAGCACCTTTTGAACATAGTCGCGGGTCTCGGCGGCTGGCAGGCTCTCGATGATCGCCAGGTCGTCCTCGCCGCCGGCGGTCGCCATCGCCTTTTGCACCGCGCCGGGCCCGCCGTTGTAGGCGGCGATCAGCCGCGGCAGATCGGGGCCGACGGCGCTGTCGCGCAGCCAGCGGATGTAGGCCTGGCCGGCGGCGAGGTTGGTCGCCGGGTCGAACAGCGGGATGGGATCGTCGCGAAACGACGCATCGCCGGTCGCCGCCGAGGCCGAGGCCGGCATCACCTGCAACAGGCCGATCGCTCCCTTGCGGGAGACCGCCAACGAGTTGAACCGGCTCTCGCGCCAAGTCAGCGCATAGATGAGCGCCTTGCCGAGGATGAAGCCGCCGAGCGGCTCCAACCTGGGCGCCGGGTAGATGAAGCTGGCGGGCGGCGGCGCGCCGGCCAGGGCGCCGTCGGCGGCGGCGGCCGGCGGGGGACGCCCGGCGCCATTCAGGCCAAGCGCCAGGCTGGTCCAGGCGGCGCGCGCCTCGGCGGTATCGGCCATGGCGAGGCCGATGCGCATCTCCAGGCCGGCGTCGAGACCCCGGCCGATCTGGATCAGCGCCACGGCGCGGCGGGCCCGGGGATCGTCGGCGAGCAGGCGACGCACGGCGGCGGTGTCGAGACCGGTTGCGGCGATCGGCGTGGCGGCGTTGGCCGTCTGGCCGGCATCGAGCAGCCGGCCCAGCGGATCGTCGGCGAGGTCGAGCCGGCGGCGGGCGATCATGCCATAGAAGGTGTCGGGCGCCGAAGCCGCGGCGCGCAGCCAATCGCGCGCGGCGTGATCCTGGCCTTGCGCCTTGGCGGCGCGGGCGGCCCAGAAGTCGCCGGCCGCGCGCATGGCGTCGCCGGCGGAGGAATCGCGCGCCAGGGCGGCGAAATGATCCTCGGCGTCGGCGAAGCGGCCCTGCCGCCAGGCGGCGAGCCCGGCGATCCAGCGATCGCCATCCGCCTCGGCGAGCGGGGCGGCGCGCGCCGCGTCGCCGGAAAAGAAGGCCTGGCGGGCGGCGGGCGAGCGGCGGCTGGCCGGCGCGGGGGCCGGCGGCAGGCCGATCAATGGCGTCGGCGGCGCGGTCAGCCGGGCGCCGACCGGCTTCAGCCTGGCGGCGAGCGCGTAGACTCGGCCGGCGTCGGCGAGGGTCGGGTTGGCCGCCAGCCAGGTCGACAGCGCCGCGAAGCTGGGGCTCGGCGATGCGGTCAGCTCGATGGCGCGCACCGTCCCGGCGAGGCATGGATCGGCTAGGCCGGCCAGCGCCGTCTCGGCGGCTGGCGTGTCGCCTCTCTCGGCGGCGGCGAAGGCGGCGGCGTAGCGGCCGGCGTCGGCGCTCGACAGAATTTGCGGGGCGGGCTGGGCGTTGGAGCGCGTCGCCAGCAGGCCCGCCAGGGCGAGCGTGGCGGCCAGGCAGGCAAGCGGGCGCGAGGGCCGGAACCGGTCGGAGATCACGCGGACGTTTCGCCCTGTTTCAGGTGAACAGGAGGTTTACGAACGACTTGCCAGCCGATCAAGCCGGTCGGCGACCGCCAGAAGGTCGGCCCACGCCTTTTTCTTGGCTTCCGGCTGGCGCAGCAGGAAGGCGGGGTGCAGCGTCGCCATCGCCGGCAGCTGCCGCGCGCCATCGGCGGAGGTCCACGCGCGCCAGCGGCCGCGAGCCGCGAGGATGCCCTCGTTGACGCCGAGCACGGCGCTGGCGGCCGGCGCGCCGAACGTCAGCACGACCAACGGCTGCACGAGGGCGATGGCGCGCTCGAGGAAGGGGGCGCAGGCCGCCTGTTCCGCCGGCGTCGGGTTGCGGTTTTGCGGCGGGCGCCAGAACACCGTGTTGGTGATGAAGCACCGGTCCAGCAGGTCGGCTTGCCGCAGCATCGCGTCCAGCAGCTGGCCGGCGCGGCCGACGAAGGGCTCGCCGCGCGCGTCTTCCTCGGCCCCCGGCCCCTCGCCGACAATGAACAGCGTCGCGTCCGGCGCGCCGCGACTGAACACCGCCCGGCGCGCGCCGGCGTGCTTGAGGGCGCAGCCGTCGAAGGCGGCGATCGCCTTGGCCAACGACGGGATGTCGACGGCGGCGGCGGCCATCTCGCGCGCCACCGCCGCCGCGCGGGCCGGGTCCGGGGTCGCGACGGGGGCCGGCTCTGGCATGACCGCGGGGGCGGCGGGCGCGGGCCCGCTCTCGACCAGGCGCCGACGATCGCCGGTCTCGATCGGCCGAAGCCGGTTCACCGGCGCCGCCTCCAGGCAGACGTCGACCCCGGCCTGGACCCAGAAGGCCAGCAGGCTTTCGATCGCGGCGCGCTCGTCCGCGCTTTGATGACCAGCCCTGTTCATCGCCGGTGAGGCTTAGCGCCGTTCGCCGCCGATCGCGAGGCCGGGCGCCTTGACCCATCCGGGTTTCTAACCGAACAAGCGGCCGACACGCGTCTTGGCGTTCTATCTCGCAACTCTGGAGAAATTCATCATGTCGCGCCCGGTCCTGCTCACCCTCGCGCTCGCTGGCGCCGTGATCCTCGCCGGATGCGAGAAGAAGTCGGCCGCTCCCGCCGCGGCGTCGGCGACTCCCGCGGCGACGGCGGCCGCGCCGGCGCCCTCCGCCGCGCCGGGGCCGGTGATGCCGGCCAACGCCGCCGCCACGCCCGGGTCGACGGTCGGCGCCGCGCGCGGCGGGGCGATGGCGGGAATGCCCCGTCTCAAGGTCGCCTGCGCCGCCGACATCCAGAAGTTCTGCGCCGGCTCCGAGGAGAAGCCGGGCCGCTGCCTGCGGCCGCATCGGGCCGAACTGTCGGCCGGCTGCGCCCAGGCCATGGCGGAGCGTCGGGCGGCGCGGATGGCGCGCCTGAACGGCGGGGGCGCCGCCGCTCCGGCGCAATAGGCTCGCGAGGCTCGGCGTGCCCGGCTTGCGGGCCGCTTTCGGCGCGAGGACCAGCCCGTGACCGACACCGCGCGCGAGGCGATGGACTACGATGTCGTGGTGGTCGGCGCCGGCCCGGCCGGGCTCGGCGCGGCCATCCGCCTCAAACAGCTGGCGGCCGAAGCCGGCGCGGAAATCTCCGTCGCCGTGATCGAGAAGGGCTCGGAGGTCGGCGCCCACATCCTGTCGGGCGCGGTGATCGATCCCAAGGCGCTGGACGAGCTCATTCCCGACTGGCGGGCCAGGGGCGCGCCGCTGGACACACCGGTCACGCGCGACCGGTTCCTGGCGCTCGGGCCGCAGGGCGACGCGCCGATCCCGACCTGGCCGATGCCGGGCTTCATGCACAACCACGGCTGCCATATCGGCTCGCTGGCCAACCTCTGCCGCTGGCTGGCGACCGAGGCCGAGGCGCTGGGTGTCGAAATCTATCCCGGCATGGCCGCTTCGGAAGTGGTTTGGGGTGACGACGGCCGGGTGGCCGGCGTGGTCGCCGGCGTGTTCGGCGTCGGCCGCGACGGCGAGCCGAAGTCCGATTATCAGCCGGGGCTGGAGCTGCGCGGCCGTTATGTGTTCATCGCCGAGGGGGCGCGAGGCTCTCTGGCCAAGGAGATCATCGCCAAGTTCGATCTCGCCGCCGGCAAGGAGCCGCAGAAGTTCGGCATCGGCCTCAAGGAGATCTGGCAGGTTCCGCAAACCCAGTTCGAGGCGGGGCTGGTGCAGCACACCGTCGGATGGCCGCTGGACGACCAGACCGGCGGCGGCAGCTTCATGTATCACTTCGGCGACCGATACGTGGCGATCGGCCTCGTCGTCCATCTGAACTACAAGAACCCGTGGCTGTCGCCATTCGACGAGTTCCAGCGGCTGAAACACCACCCGGCGATCCGCCGCTACCTGGAGGGCGGCAAGCGCATCGCCTACGGCGCGCGGGCGATCACCGAGGGCGGCTACCAGTCGATCCCGGCGCTGAGCTTTCCGGGCGGGGTGCTGATCGGCTGCGCCGCCGGCTTCGTGAACCTGCCGCGCATCAAAGGCAGCCACAACGCCATGAAGACCGGCATGCTGGCGGCCGAGTCGGCGTTCGCCGCCCTCCAGGCCGGACGCGGTGGCGACCAGTTGGTCGAATATCAGGAGGCTTTCGACAACAGCTGGGTGCGCAAGGAGCTCTATCTGGTGCGCAACGCCAAGCCCCTGTGGTCGCGTCTGGGCACCTGGCTCGGCGGGGCGGTGGTGATGGGCGACCTGATCCTCAGCAATCTGACCGGCGGCTTCTCGCTGTTCGGCACCTTGAAGCACGGCAAGTCCGACGCCGCCGCCACCGGTCTCGCCAAGGACTTCAAGCCGATCGTCTATCCCAAGCCCGATGGGGTGCTCAGCTTCGACAAGCTCTCCAGCGTCTTCCTCTCGGCGACCAACCACGAAGAGGACCAGCCCACCCACCTGAAGCTGCTCGACCCGGCGATTCCGATCGAGGTCAATCTGCCGCTCTACGGTGAACCGGCGCGGCTCTATTGTCCGGCCGGGGTCTATGAGGTGCTATACGACGAGGCCGGGGCCAACCCGCGCTTCCAGATCAACGCGCAGAACTGCGTCCACTGCAAGACCTGCGACATCAAGGATCCGTCGCAGAACATCCGCTGGACGACGCCGGAAGGCGGCGGCGGCCCGAACTATCCGAACATGTGAGACCTTGGCGCGCCGGTTCCTTAACGACGACACATTCAATCGCCATCCAGGACGGATGAGCCGCGCCGCCCGTTTCGCCCTCCTCGCCGCCGCCGGGACCCTGGCCGGTTGCGCGTCATCCGGCGCGGTCGGCCCGGCGAGCCGGCCAGCGGCGGCCGCGCCGGGCGCCAGCGCCTATGGCTTGTTCCTGGCCGGCCAGGCGGCGGTCAACGCCGGGCACGGCAAGGTGGCGGCCGACTATTTCAGCCAGGCGACGCGGGCGAGCGGCGCGGCCTCCCGGACCGGCGGCCAGGCGGCGGGCTCGCCGCTGCTCGCCAGCCGGGCGTTCAGCGCCGCCCTGCTCGGCGGCGAGGTCGCCCGGGCCGCCGCCCTCGCGCCGGCGGCGATCGCCGATCCGGCCGGGGACGACGGGCTGGCGGCCCTCGCCCGGCTGACCGCCGGCGTCGAGGCCATGGCGCGCGACGACGGGGCGGCCGCCCGGCAGTTCCTGGCCCGCCCCGCCCAGGCCGAAGCCGGCCGCCTGTCGCCGGCAACCCTGCTGGATCCGATCGCCGCCGCCCAGGCCGGCGATGTCGCCGGCGCCACGGTGCTGCCCGCCGTCGCCGACGATCCGATCTCGCGCTTCTACGCCAGCCTCGACCAGGCGCGGCTCTACGAGCACTTTCATCGCGCCGCCGAGGCGGAGACCGCCTATCGCGCTCTGGTGGCCGGCGGCGATCCCGGCGGCCTCGCCAGCCTCAACCTTGGCCTCTTCCTCGAGCGCTCCGGGCGGGCGGCCGAGGCGGCCCCGATCTATGCGCGCGCCATGGCGCGCGAGCCGGACGACAAGGGCCTGCTCGCCGCCCGCGATCGCCTCGCCGCCCACCGGCCGCCGCCGCCGCCGCCCACCCTGCGGCACATGGCCGCCGAGGCGCTCGCCGCGCCGGCCGCCCTGCTGGCCATGCAGAAACAGGAGGAAGCGGCGCTCGCCTACCTGCGGCTCGCCCTGCGGCTCGACCCTACCGACGACGAGGCGTGGATTCTGGTCGGCGACGTGCTGGCCGATCTGGGCGATGTCGCCGGCGCGCGCGCCGCCTGGCTGACGCCCAAGCTCGGCTCGCAAGCCGCCGCCGCCGCCCGCGCCAAGCTCGCCTGGAGCTATCAGGGCGAGGGCCAGACGGAAAAGGCCCTGGCGATCGCCCGAACGACCGCGGCCGCGACGCCCGGCGATCCGATCGCGGCGACCGCGCTGGCCGAGCTGCTGCGCGCCGCCAAGCAGTACGACGCCTCGATCCAGGTGCTGGATCCGCTGATCGCCCGACAAGGAGACAAGCCCGATTGGCGCCTGCTCTACATGCGCGCGGTCGACTATCAGGAGAGCCAGCGCTGGCCGCGCGCCGAACAGGATCTGTCGCGGGCGCTGACCGTGGCCCCAGACGAGCCCGAGCTGCTCAATTTTCTCGGCTATGCCTGGATCGATCGCGGCGAGCGGCTGACCCAGGCTCTGGCGATGATCAAGAAGGCGGTCAGCCTGGAGCCGCGCTCCGGCGCCATGGTCGATTCCCTCGGCTGGGGCTACTATCGGCTCGGCGACTACGCCGACGCCGTCCGCCAGCTCGAGGCGGCGGTGGCGCTCGAGGCCGGCGATCCGGACATCAACGACCACCTGGGCGACGCATACTGGCGCGTCGGCAGGGTGACGGAGGCGCGCTACCAATGGCGGCGGGTTCTCACCCTCGAGCCCTCCGAGGCGCTGCGCGCCGCCGTCGAAGCGAAGCTGAAGTCCGGCCTGGACGGCGGCTCGGCGGCGGTCGTCGCCGGACCCTGAGGTCTCCTTTCGACGCATGAACGGGGGGGATGCTCGGCGCCTCGCCGCCGCCAAGATCAATCTGTGGCTGCACGTCGGGCCGCGGCGCGCCGACGGCTATCACCCGATCCACAGCCTGATGGTGTTCGCCGACTTCGGCGACCAACTGACTCTTCGCGAGGGGCGGGACGCGCCGACCCGCGTGAGCGGGCCGTTCGCGACCGCCCTTGGGCACGACAATCTGATCGACCGCGCGCGCGCCATGCTGGCCGAGGCCTACCCGGATCGGGTCAAGGGCTTCACCCTCGAGCTGGACAAGCGCCTGCCGGTCGCCGCCGGTCTCGGCGGCGGCTCGGCGGACGCGGCCGCCGCCCTGCGGCTGATCCGCGACGCCCTCGCCCTCCCCGCTACCGACGCCGACCTCGCGTCCTTCGCCGCCCGCCTGGGCTCGGACGTACCGGCCTGCCTCGCCAGCCGGCCGGTGATCGCCGAAGGCCGCGGCGAGCGGCTTTGGCCGGCCGCCGCCATGCCGGCGGTCTCGGCGGTGCTGGTCAACCCCGGCGTCCCGGTCTCGACCGCCGAGGTGTTCCGGATCTTCGACCAAGCCTGCCCGGCTGGGGAGCTCGATCCCCCGCCGCCGCCGCCGGCGCTCGCCGGCGTCGGCGATCTCGCCGACTATCTGGCGGCCGCCACCCGCAACGATCTGCAGCCCGCCGCCATGACCATCCGCCCCGAGATCGGCGAGGCGCTGAGCCGTCTGTCCACGGCCCCCGAAACGCTGCTGGCGCGGATGAGCGGCTCCGGAGCGACGGTGTTCGCGCTCACCGTCGATCCGGCGAGCGCCGCGCGCCTCGCCGAGCGCTTGGCGAGCGCGCGCTCCGACTGGTGGGTGCGCGCCTGCGTGCTCGCGGGCCGGTAGCCGCGTCAGAGAGTCGCGATCGGCGCCGGCGCCTCGGCCGCGGGTCACGCGCGCTGGCGCGGAGAAGGACAACCGCAGGCGGGCTCGCGCGTTGACCCTGCCTTGACGGCGCCATGGTGCGACGGTTTAGCCGCTCGCCCGCCGCCCGCCAGGGCGCCGCGATCGCCTTCACAAGGGAACCTTCGAATGACTCTGCTTCGCTTCGCTCTCGCCGCCGGCGCCGGCCTCGCCATGCTGCCGGCCGCCGGTCTCGCCCAGACCGCCGCGCCAGCCGCTCCCGCCGCGCCCGCCGCCGCGCCGGCCCTGCCGCCGTCGCCGCACCTTGTCGCCAACGGCAACATCGTCTCGACCCTGCAAGGCTCGGGCCAGTTCACCGTGCTGGTTAAGGCGCTCGCCGCCACCGGTCTTAGCGACACCCTGAAAGCGGCGCCGGGCCTCACCGTGTTCGCCCCCACCGACGCGGCGTTCAACGCCCTGCCCCCGGCCCGCGTCGCCGCGCTGATGGCGCCGGCGAACGCGCCGGTGCTGCAGAAGATCCTCACCTATCACGTGGTCAACCTCAGCCTGGACTCCAGCAAGATCAAGGGCGCCAAGGGCCCGGTGCCGTCGGTCGAGGGCAGCAAGCTGCAGCTCGACGGCAGCGGCGCTGCCGCCAAGGTCGACAACGCCGACATCATCCAGGCGGACGTACGCGCCAGCAACGGCATCATCCATGTGATCGACAAGGTGCTGCTGCCGCCGGACGTCGCCCTGCCGGCCGCGACCGCCGACGCCGGCGGGACGCCGTACGCGGGCCGTTAGGGGTTCGAGGGCGGACGGGCGGCGTCCGCGCTCCAGATCGCGCCGTTCTTGCTGGCGGCGGCGCGGCTCCGTTAAGACGGCGGGGCCGCGCCGGTGCGGCACGCCGCGTCCGGGGCTCGCCGCTTGCTGTCGTTCCAGGACCTGATCGCCACCCTGCACGCCTTCTGGGGCGCGCGGGGCTGCGTCATCCTGCAGCCGCACGACGTCGAGGTCGGGGCCGGCACCCTGCATCCGGCGACGGTGCTGCGGGCGCTGGGACCGGAGCCTTGGCGCTGCGCCTATGTGCAGCCGTCGCGTCGGCCAGCCGACGGCCGCCATGGCGACAATCCCAACCGCCTGCGGCAATTCCACCAGTACCAGGTCATCCTCAAGCCCAATCCACCCGACATGCAGGCGCTCTATCTCGCCTCGCTCGCGGCGGTGGGTCTCGATCCGACGCTGCACGACATCCGCTTCGTCGAGGACGACTGGGAGAACCCCACCGTCGGCGCCTGGGGCCTGGGCTGGGAAGTGTGGTGCGACGGAATGGAAATCAGCCAGTACACCTACTTCCAGCAGGTCGCCGGGCTCGAGGTCGCGCCGGTCTCCGGCGAGATAACCTACGGGCTGGAACGGGTCGCCATGTATGTTCAGGGGGTCGACAACGTCTATGACTTGGCGTTCAACGATCCGGCCGCGCCGACTCCGATGAGCTATGGCGATGTATTCCTGGAGACCGAGCGGGAATTCTCCGCCTTCGAGCAGGAGGTCGCCGACGTGGGGCTGCTGCGGCGCCACTTCGCCGATCTCGAGGCCGAGGTCCCGCGCCTGCTGGCGGCCCGGGCGCGCAACGGCCGCCCGCTGGCGCTGCCGGCCTATGAGATGGTGCTGAAGACCTCGCATCTTTTCAATCTGCTGGATGCGCGCGGCGCCATCGCGGTGGCCGACCGGCAGGGCTTCATCGGACGCATCCGCGATCTCTGCCGCGCCTGCGCGCTCGCCTGGGTGAGCGGCGCGGCGCCGGCGTCGTCCAGCTAGGCCCCGGCCATGCCAGAGTTCCTGCTGGAATACCTCTCCGAGGAGATCCCGGCGCGCATGCAGTCCGGCGCCGCGCGCGATCTCGAGCGGCTGGCGCGCGAGCGGCTGGCCGCGCTCGGACTCGCCTTCGACAGCCTCGCCGCCCACGCCGGGCCGCGGCGGCTGACCCTGGTGGTCGAGGGTTTGCCGGCCGTGCAGCCGGCGCGGATCGAGGAGAAGAAGGGCCCAAGGACCGCGGCGCCCGACACGGCGCTGGCCGGCTTCCTTCGCGCCAACGGGGCTGTTCGCGAAGAACTCGTCGAGCGCGATGGCGTCTATTTCCTGCGACGGGCGACCGGCGG
The DNA here is from genome assembly GCA_963752245.1 of uncultured Alphaproteobacteria bacterium. Classification (GTDB taxonomy): domain Bacteria; phylum Pseudomonadota; class Alphaproteobacteria; order Caulobacterales; family Caulobacteraceae; genus Acaudatibacter. Next base: position 347,647 of record CAVVXO010000004.1, on the reverse strand, counting down.
CGGACGCGTTTCGCCGCTGTTGGCCGAGATGGCCCAGGACATGGCGCGGAGTTTCCCCTGGCCAAAGTCGATGCTCTCGGGCGATGGCCGGCTGCGCTGGGTGCGGCCGTTGCGCCGCCTACTGTGCCTTTTCGACGGCGCCATCGTTCCGTTCACCCTCGACGGCCTTGCCGCCGGCGAGGAGACCGAGGGCCACCGGTTCATGGGCTCGCGCGCGGCCTTCAAGGTGAGCGATTTCGACAGCTACCGCGCCGGGCTCGAAGCGAACCGCGTCATCCTCGAAGCCGATCGCCGTCGCGACCGCATCAGGGATGGATTGCGCCAAGCCTGCGAGCCGCGCGGATTGGAGCCGGTCGAGGATCATGGGCTCCTGGAGGAAGTCACCGGCATGGTGGAGTGGCCGGTGGCGCTGCTCGGCGACGTCGATCCGGATTTCCTCGACCTGCCGGCCGAGGTGATCCGCACCTCCATGCGGGTCCACCAACGCTATTTCGCCACCCGCCGGTCCGGCGCGCCCGGGCTCGCGCCGCATTTCGTCGTCATCGCCAATCTGGAGGCGAGCGACGGCGGCGCGACGATCGTCGCCGGCGCGGCGCGGGTGCTCGCCGCCCGTCTCGCCGACGCGCGCTTCTTTCTGGACGAGGACCGCCGCGCGCCGCTGGCCGCCCGGCTGGAGGCGCTCGCCGGCGTCACCTTCCACGCCAAGCTCGGCTCGCTGCGAGAGCGGGTAACGCGGATCGAGGCGATGGCGGTCGCCATCGCGCCGTTCCTTGGCGCCGATGCCGGCGAGGCCGCCACCGCCGCGCGCCTGGCCAAGGCCGACCTCGCGACCGCCATGGTCAAGGAGTTCCCCGAACTGCAAGGCGTCATGGGAGCCTACTACGCCGAGGCGGAGGGCCGCGCGCCGGCGATCGTCGGCGCGATCCGCGAGCACTACCGGCCGCTCGGCCCGTCGGATCGCGCGCCGAGCGAGCCGGTCGCCATGGCCCTCGCCCTCGCCGACAAGCTCGACCTGCTCACCGGTTTCTTCGAGGTCGGCGAGAAGCCGACCGGTTCGCGCGATCCGTTCGCCCTGCGACGCGCCGCGCTCGGCATCATCCGCATCGTTCTGGAGAGCGGCGCCAGCCTGCCGCTGCGGCCGTTGATCGCCTTCGCCGGCCTGGGGACGGTGGCCGCGGCGGTCGGTGTCGCCGAGGCGCGCCTCGACAGGCTGAGTTTCCGCGAGGCGCTGGCCGCCTATGTCGATCCGGCCGGCGAACTGGCGGCCGCCGATCGCCTGCGCGCGATCCTGCGCGAGCTGGCGCGCGAGGGGCCGGACGCCGCCCTGGCCTTCTGGCGGCGCATGGATGACTCCGCATGGATCGAGGACGTGCTCGGCTTCGTCCGCGAACGGCTGAAGATCGCTCTGCGCGAGGAAGGCCTGCGGCCAGACGTGTGCGAGGCGGCGTTCGCCGGCGGCGACGACGATCTCGCTCGCCTCGCCGCCCGCGCCCGCGCCCTGCAGGCTTTCCTCGCCACCGACGATGGCGCCAATCTGCTGGCCGGCGACAAGCGGGCCGGCAACATCCTCGACGCCGAGCGGCGCAAGGGGGCCCTGGCGCGGGCCCCGGCGCGCGTCATGGAGGGGGCGCCGGCGGAGGAAGTCGCCCTGATCGACCGGTTGGCGCATGTGCGCGCGCGGGTGTTCGCCAGCCTGGCGCGCGGCGATTTTGCTCGCGCGCTCACCGAGTTGGCCGGCCTTCGCGAGCCGGTGGACGCCTTCTTCGACAAGGTGCTTGTCAACGCCGAGGAACGGGCTATCCGCGACAACCGACTGGCGCTGCTGAGCGGGGTGCGGGCGGCGATGCGCGAGGTGGCCGACTTTTCGCGGATCGGCGGAGCGGGAGAGGGCCGATGAGCGGCGGGCCGGATTTGGGCGATCGCTGGGTCTATCGCTTCGGCGTCGGCGGAGCCGACGGCCGGGCGGCGATGAAGGACCTGCTAGGCGGCAAGGGCGCCAACCTCGCCGAGATGTGCCAGCTGGGCTTGCCGGCGCCGCCGGGATTCACCCTGACGACCGCGGTGTGCGCCCGCTATCTCGCCGACGGCGGCTTCCCGCCGGGGCTGGCGAGCCAGTTCGACGCCGCCCTGGCGGCGGTCGAGACGGCGGCCGGCCGGCGCTTTGGCGACCCGGATTCGCCGCTGCTGGTCTCGGTGCGCTCCGGCGCCCGCGCATCCATGCCAGGAATGATGGATACGGTGCTCAACCTCGGCCTCAACGACGACACGGTCGAGGGCCTGGCGCGTCAGTCGGGCGACCGGCGGTTCGCCTACGACTGCTATCGCCGCTTCATCCAGATGTACGCCAATGTCGTGCTCGGTCTCGACCACCACCTGTTCGAGGAGATCCTCGACGACCGGAAGGACGCGATCGGCGCGGCCGCCGACACCGATCTGGCCGCCGACGATTGGGCGAGCGTCGTGGCGGAGTACAAGGCGGCGGTCGAGGCCGAACACGGCCGGCCGTTCCCGCAGGATCCGCGCGATCAGCTGTGGGGCGCGGTGCGCGCCGTGTTCGACAGCTGGAACAACGACCGGGCGAAATTCTATCGCCAGCTGCATGCCATTCCCGACGACTGGGGAACGGCGGTCAATGTCCAGTCCATGGTGTTCGGCAACATGGGCGAGGACAGCGCCACCGGCGTCGCCTTCACCCGCGATCCGTCGACCGGCGAGGCGCGACTCTATGGCGAGTACCTGATCAACGCCCAGGGCGAGGACGTGGTCGCCGGCATCCGCACGCCCCGGCCGCTGACCATCGCCGCGCGCGCGGCCATGGGCGAGGCGCAGCCGTCGCTGGAGGAGGCGCTGCCGGCGGCGTTCGCCGAACTCGCCCGGGTGGTCGCCATCCTCGAGCGCCACTACCGCGACATGCAGGATATCGAATTCACCATCGAGCGCGGGCGGCTCTTCCTGCTGCAGACCCGTTCGGGCAAGCGCACGGCGAGCGCGGCGCTGAAGATCGCGGTCGACCTCGCCGACGAGGGCGTGATCGACGAGGCGGAGGCGGTGCGGCGGATCGATCCGGCCTCTCTCGATCAGCTGCTGCACCCGACCATCGATCCAAACGCCGAGCGCGACGTGATCGCCGCCGGCCTTCCCGCCTCTCCCGGCGCGGCGACCGGCGCCATCGTCTTCACCGCCGCCGCGGCGGTGCGCGAGGCGGCGAGCGGCGCGGCGGTCATCCTGGTGCGCGAGGAGACCTCGCCGGAGGACATCCGCGGCATGGACGCGGCGCGCGCCATCGTCACCGCCCGCGGCGGCATGACCAGCCACGCGGCGGTGGTCGCCCGCGGCATGGGCCGGCCGTGCGTTTCCGGCGCCGGCGAACTGCACATCGACGCGGCCGCCCAGGTGATGCGCGCCCGCGGCCGCGAATTCCGCGCCGGTCAGGTGATCACCGTCGACGGCGGCGCCGGCCAGATCCTGGCGGGAGCGGTCGCCATGGTCGAGCCGGCGCTGTCCGGCGAGTTCGCCACCCTGATGGGCTGGGCCGACCGGATCCGCCGGCTGAAGGTGCGCGCCAACGCCGAGACGGCCCTCGATGCCGGCGTCGCCCGCCGGTTCGGAGCCGAGGGCATCGGCCTGGCGCGCACCGAACACATGTTCTTCGACGAGGAGCGGATCGCCGCGGTCCGCGAGATGATCCTGGCCGCCGACGAGGCCGGCCGGCGCGCCGCCCTCGCCAAGATCCATCCGATGCAGCGGCGCGATTTCGTCGAGCTGCTGACGATCATGCGCGGCTTTCCGGTGACCTTCCGCCTGCTCGATCCGCCGCTCCACGAATTTCTTCCGCGAACCGAGGCGGAACTCGCCGCCGTCGCCCAGTCGACCGGCGTCGACGCCGCCCGCCTGCTGCGTCGCGCCGAGGAGCTGCGCGAGACCAACCCGATGCTCGGCCATCGCGGCTGTCGGCTGGGCGTCGCCTTCCCCGAGATCTACGAGATGCAGGTCCGGGCCATCCTCGAGGCGGCGGCCGAGGTGGCGCGGGGCGGCGGCGATCCGCCGGCTCCCGAGATCATGCATCCGCTGGTGGCGACGGCCGAGGAGATGGCCTGGCTGCGCGCGCTCACCGACCGTGTGGCCGGCGAGGTGATCGCCGCGGTCGGCGCGGCGATCGACTACAAGGTCGGCACCATGATCGAGCTGCCCCGCGCCGCCCTGCTCGCCGGCGACCTGGCGCAGCGCGCCGAGTTCTTCTCGTTCGGCACCAACGATCTCACCCAAACCACCTTCGGCATCAGCCGCGACGACAGCGCGCGGTTCCTGCCGACCTACATCGACAAGAAACTGATCGCCGGCGATCCGTTCGTCAGCCTGGACGTGGCCGGCGTCGGCGCTCTGATCGAGATCGCCGCCGAGCGCGGCCGCGCCGCCCGGCCCGACATCAAGCTCGGCATCTGCGGCGAACACGGCGGCGATCCGGCCTCGATCGCCTTCTGCGAGCGGCTCGGCCTCGACTACGTCAGCTGCTCCGCCTTCCGGGTTCCCATCGCCCGCCTCGCCGCCGCCCAGGCGCGGCTGGCGCGCGAGGCTTCACACAAGGACTGACTCGCCATGGCCAACTCCCCGCTCGAGGAAATGGAAATCCACGAGCACGCCGAGCATGCCGAGCACGCGGCGCACGAGAAAGGCGGGTTGCTGTCGCAGGTCACCCTGACCATCGCGATCATGGCGGTGCTCGCCGCGATCGGCGCCAGCCTCGAGACGACCGAGGGGGACGCCACCATCGGCGCCAAGAACGACGCGGTGCTGAAGCAGAACCTCGCCACCGACACCTGGAACGAGTTCGAAGCCAAGAGCACCAAGAAGAATCTGTATCAGATCTTCGCCGATCAGGGCGGCGCCAAGGCAGCCGATTACCTCAAGCAGGTCGACAAGAACACCGCCGACCAGGCCAGGTTGATGGCCAAGGCCAAGAGTTACGAGGGCGCGCGCAACGCCGCCGCCGAACGGGCGGAAGTGCATGAACGCCGCCACGGCCGGCTGACGATCGCCTCGACCCTGCTGCACATGGCGATCGCCATCGCCACCTTGGCGATCATCCTGCAGCGGCGCTGGCCGTGGTTCACGTCTCTGGCGCTGGCCGCCGGCGGCCTCGTCGTCTGCGCCTGGGCCTACCTTTGAAGGGGGGCCGCGCGTTACTCCGGGGCAAATATGGAATTGGCGAGCGTTGACCTGGGCGCGGCGCCCCAGCAAATCCCGGCGGCGGCGGAGTCGGCTGGCTCGCGGACATTCGCGCCGGTAGAGGCTGTGATCAAGGATGCCATCGGATCACGCCACGAAGAGCTCTGACAGACAAATCGCCGAGGCGGTCGCAAGCGCTGGCGGCTCAACGGTGTCGAGGCTTGGATTACGATTCGACCGGGTCGCCTTGCATGTCCTCGATGACCTCAGGGCTGCCGTGCAGGGCGGCGCGCCGAAGGACCTGACAACCATCCTGACGCTCACCGCGCCGATCCGGGTTCCGGGGAGGACGGTAATCGCGCTGAAGCAGGCGCTCGCCCTGCTGCTGCAGTCCGGTGTCGCGGGATCGGAGCGGAGCTCGAGCCTCCACGGCAATCGGGCCAGCTTGCGGCTGGTTGGACAAAGCTTCGAGCGAGGCGGCGGGCTGGTCGGTTTCGTGCACAAACCTGATGTCCCCGCCGCGCGGTTGCTGGACCTCGCCGAGCACTGGTTGCGCTCCGGCGCTCGCCGCCAGCCGTAAGAGTACGACATCATCGTCGGGCGAGTACGGGAGTTGCGGTGATGGCGGGGATGGCGCCCGATCGCCTCGACCCTGCTGCGCATGGGGAGCGCCATCGCCACCTTGGCGATCATCCCGCGGCGGCGCTGGCCGTGGTTCACGTCCCTGGCGCTGGCCGCCGGCGGCCTCGCCGTCCGCGCCTGGGCCTACCTTTGAAGTGGGCTGGCGCGGCCTTGCCGGTCAGTAGAGGCTGCCGCCTGGCTGCGTCGAGGTCATGACGCCGTTCACCGCCGAGACCTTGTAGGCGGTTCCTCCGCTTCCCTTCCAACTGTCGATGTCGAACGCGCCGCCCTTGGCGATCCTGTAGACCGGCACGTCGCGATAGGTCAGCGGCGTGTCGAGCTTGCAGACCTCCGGCTTGCGGGCCGCGCCGAGAAAGTAGACGTTCGAGGAGCCGACGACCTTGCCGACGCCGTTCGCCTCCATGAGGAAGGCGGTGTTCTCGTCCTCGGCGATGCCGAACGCCCGCGGCGCGCCGCCGCCATGCTCCATCCGAGCGAGGAAGGTGACGAGGCGACCCATCCGGTCACGCGTGATGAAGTGGTCGTCGGTGATCGTATCCATCAGCAGCGGACTGGTCCGCAGGAAGCCATTGTTGATGGTAATTCTGTAGTCATAGGGATTGGCGAGCGCCACCGCCGAGGTAACCGTCAGATTGGTGAGCGAGGCGAAGGCGAACTGCGCCAGTATGGCGTTGCCCGCGCTGGTGCCGCCGATCGGCGCGCCGCGCCGGATCAGCGCCTGAATGGCCTTGTTCAACGGCGTGGTTTGAAAGTAGACGATATAGTCATTCTGGCTGCCGCCAGCGAAGAAGACCGCCTCGGCCTGATTGACAGCATTGACCACAAACGCTTGGTGAGCACCTTTTCGACCGGTGATCTTGAGCGTCGAGACGGAATTGACGCCGGGGCAGAGCTTGCGGATGTAGGGGTTGTAGTCGGCGGTGCCGGTCGAGCGGATGATCAGGATGTCGCCGTTGCCGGCATGGCCGCACAGCCACTCATAGGCTTCATTGACGTCCCGGCCGCCGCCTTCCATCAGCACGCCAAACTTCGTCGGCGGGCTCACGTCGGCGGGATTGCCGAGGCGGGTGTAGACGAAGTCGGTTCCCTTGGTCACCACGCCGTACTTGTTGTCGGGAGATCCGCTGTCCTGCGCGGCGGCCGCGCCCGCCACGGCCAACACCAGCGCGACGACGGCGCCCGCAGCCCTGCTCATGCCCTGGTTCCTCCGCTATGGCCGCTCGCAGCATCGGCTCGGCCCGAGCCGGCGTCAATTGTCGCCAAGCCGGCTCCGCCGGTCTCGCGAGCGATCAGGGCGGCGGCGAAGCTGACGGCGCAGGCCGCCGCGACATAGGCGGAGATGGGCCAGGCGGCGCCGAACGCACGCAGCAGGCTGAGGGCGATGATCGGGGCGAGCGAACCGGCGATGATCGAGGTCAGCTGATAGGCGATCGACGCGCCGGAGTAGCGCAGCCGGGTGGGGAACAGCTCGGCGATGAAAGCCGCCTGCGGCCCGTACATCGCGCCGTGCAGAACGAGGCCGACGGTGACGGCGAGCGCCACGCCGACCGGCCCGCCATGGTCGATCATGGCGAAGAAGGGCACGCTCCAGGCCGCCATGCCGAGCGCGCCGGCGGCGTAGACCGGCCGGCGGCCGATGCGATCGGACAAGATCGCGAACAAAGGCAGGGTGAGGCACTCGGCGGCCGCGCCGATCAGGACGGCGTTCAGCGCCGCGCTTCGATCCAGATGGGCTGTCTCCGTGGCGTAGGTCAGCGACAGGGCGGTGAGGATGTAGAAGGAGACGTTTTCGCCGAAACGAAGGCCGGCCCCGACCGCGATGCCGCCCGGCCGCTCGCGAATGGCCTCCAGCGCCGGGGCGGAGGAGCGTGCGCCCGATCGAACCACGGCCGCGAAAGCGGGGCTTTCCTCCACCCGGGTTCGCACCCACCAGCCGACCGCCACCAGAACGGCCGACAGCAGAAAGGGAATCCGCCATCCCCAGGCGAGAAAATCCGCCTTCGACTGCATCGCGGTCATCACCGCGAGAACGCCGGCGGCCAAGAGATTGCCGGCCGGAACGCCCATCTGCGGCCATCCGGCCCAAAAGCCGCGCCGGCGGTAATCGCCATGCTCGCCGGCCAGCAGCACCGCCCCGCCCCACTCGCCGCCCACCGCGAAGCCCTGAACGAGGCGCAACAGCGTCAGCAGCACGGCCGCCGCCGGTCCGATGTCGCGGTAGGTGGGCAGAACGCCGATCAGGCTGGAGGCGAGGCCCATGATCACCAGGCTGACCATCAAGAGGCGCTTGCGGCCGATGCGATCGCCGAAGTGGCCGAACACCACCCCGCCGATCGGCCGGGCGACGAAGCCGAGGGCATAGGTGGCGAACGCCAGCATCGCCCCGGTCAGCGGGTCCGACTTGGGAAAGAACAGCTTGTTGAACACCAGCGCGGCGGCCGCGCCATAAAGGAAGAAGTCGTACCACTCGATGGTCGTGCCGATGAGGCTGGCGAGCACCACCTTGCGCATCGCCGACCGCGCGCGCGGCGCCGGCGCCGCGGTCACATCGACCATCCGCCTTCCCCTTGATGCAAGATACTCGCCTCGCGCGCTTGAACGCGGGATGAGCGCCTTTGCCAAGCCGGCGCCCGCCGATCTACGCATCGGCCATGGATCCGCCCGTCGCCAGCCGCCCGCCCGCCGAGGTCGAGGCGGAGATCGCTTCCCTCCTGGCGCGCCTCACCCTCGAGGAGAAGGTCGCGATGATGGCGGGCTCGGCGGCCTTCACGGTCGCCGGCGTTCCGCGGCTCGACCTGCCGCCGCTGCGACTGACCGACGGCCCCGCCGGCGTGCGCTCGCACGAGGGCGAGGCGGCGACCGTCTTCCCGGCCGGCGTCGCCCTGGCGGCGAGCTTCGACACCGACCTCGTCCGCCAGGCGGCCGGCGCGATCGCCCGCGAGGCGCTGGCGTTCGGCGACCGAGTTGTGCTGGCGCCGACAATCAACATCGTCCGCACGCCGCTGTGGGGCCGCGCCTTCGAGACCTACTCCGAAGACCCTCACCTCACCGCCGAGATCGGCGCCGCCTTTGTCGCGGGACTGCAAACAGAGGGGGTCGCCGCCTCGCTGAAGCACTTCGCGGTGAACAACCAGGAGCGCGAGCGGCTGAGCATCGATGCGCGCCTCGACGAGCGGACCCTGCGCGAGATCTACCTCGCCGCCTTCGAGGCGATCCTGCGGCGGTCAGAACCCTGGACCGTGATGGCCTCGTACAACAAGGTCGAAGGCGCGCATGCCTGCGAGAACCGCCGCCTGCTGACTGACATACTCAAGCGTGAATGGGGCTATGATGGTCTGGTGATGTCCGATTGGGGCGCGGTGCACTCGACCGACGGCTCGGCCAAGGCTGGCCTCGACCTGGAAATGCCCGGTCCGCCGCGGTGGTTCGGCGAGAAGCTCCTCGCCGCCGTGCGCGCCGGAGAGGTCGAGCCGGCCCGGATAGACGACGCGGCGCGGCGGATGCTGCGCCTGCGCTCGCGAACCGACACCCTCGCGTCATCGCCGCGGTCGACCGGCGAGTTGCGAAGCGGGCGGCATCGCGCCATCGCCCGCCGCGCCGCGGAAGCCGGCGCCGTCCTGCTGCGCAACGAGGGCGCGCTCCTGCCCTTCGACGTTGCGCGCCTCGGCTCGATCGCGGTGATCGGACCGAACGCGGCGGCGCGGAGCATCCAGGGCGGCGGCTCCTCGCAAGTGCGGCCGGGCCGGCGCGTGTCGCTGCTGGACGCCATCGCGGCGCTGGTCGGCGAGTGCTGCGCCGTGCTGCACGCCGAGGGCGGCGACAACGAGCCGACGCCGCCGCCAGCCCGCGCCGAACAGTTCAGCTCCGACGAAGGGCGCGGCGAAGCGGGGCTGCTGTGCGAAACCTTCGCCGACGACGAGTTCGCCGGTGTTCCGCTTCGCACCCGGGTCGAGCGGCGGCTCGGCAAGCTGGTGAGCAACCGCCTCGGAGCGACCGCCGGCCCCGACTACGCCGCCTTCCGCTGGCGCGGCTGGTTCTGGCCGGAGCGCGACGGCCGCCACGAATTCGGCGTCCGCGGGGCCGGCGCCGTGCGCCTGGCGCTCGATGGCGAGGCGCTGATCGGCGAGGCGAGCGCGAGTCTCGTCGATCGCAACGACATCGGCGGCGCGCCGATCCCGACCCGGGTTGGCGCGCGCGACCTCATGGCCGGGCGCGGGTATGCCATCCTCGTGGAATACCGCCGCACGGAGGTCTCGCGCGGTCTCGCCTGGGAGCAGGTGAACCTCGGCGTCCGCGGTCCGCGTGGCTCGGTCGCCGAGGCGGCGGCGCTGGCGGCCGGCGCCGACGCGGCGATCGTGGCGATCGGCGCCGCCTCGACCACCGAGGGCGAGGGCTACGATCGCGAGAGCCTCGACCTGCCCGGCGATCAGAACGCCCTGGTGGAGGCGGTGCTGGCGGCCAACCCGCGCACCGCCATCGTGCTGCTCGGCGGCGCGCCCTATGCCTTGCCGTGGATCGATCACGCCCCGGCGGTGCTGATTGCGTGGTTCGCCGGCGAGGAGGGACCGGCGGCGACCGCGCGGCTGCTGTTCGGCGAGGCGGCGCCGAGCGGGCGCCTGCCGGTCAGCTGGCCAAGGCGCATCGAGGACGTCGCGGCCCAGGCCCACTACCCCGGCGCGGGCGGCGTGGCGCGCTACGGCGAGGGCCTCTTCGTCGGCTATCGTCACTTCGACCGCTCGGCGAACCCGCCGCTGTTCCCCTTTGGACACGGGCTCACCTACACGCGCTTCCGCTACGCCGACCTTGTCGCGCCGGCCGAGGCGCGGGCCGGCGAGCCGGTGGCGATCGACTTCACGCTCACCAACATCGGCGCGCGCGCCGGCGCCGAGACGGCGCAGCTGTATGTCCGCCCGCGCGGCCCGTCGGTGGAGCGGCCGGTGAAGGAGCTGAAGGCCTTCGCCAAGGTGGCGCTGGCGCCCGGCGAGGCTCGCCGCGTGCGCATGGTGCTTGAGCCGCGCGCCTTCGCCTTCTGGGACGTGGCGGCCGCCGCGTGGCGCGCCGAGGCGGGCGCCTACGACCTGCTCGTCGCCGCCTCGGCCGCCGACATCGAGCTGCAGGCGACGGTGCGGCTGTCCGGAGAGTGGCTGGACCGCTAGAGCGTGTTCCGTTTACATGGAACCGACTTGGCGCTCCGGAACACGCTCAAGGGTGTGACAAGATAGAGCACGATTTAACGTTCAGACGATTCCGTCTGAACGCATCGTGCTCTAGCGCGCGCGCGGCGGCGGCGTTCGGCGGGAGCGCATGGCCTCAGGGCCGGGCGATCCGGCCGCCGACCATCGGCTCGGCCACTCCGGTCGTGCCCGGGAACGAGATCGGCAAGCCGGTGAAGGTGCGAGCGGCGAGGTAGGCGAGGGCTTCGGCCTCGATGGCGTCGCCGCGCCAGCCGACGGTCTCGGCGGCGGCGACGGTGACGGTGAGACGCTTGCGGATGGCGTGCATCAGCGCCGGGTTGTGGCGGCCGCCGCCGCAGACGATCACCCGGCGCGGTTGCGGCGCGCAGGCGTTCACGGCCAGGGCGACCGCCTCGGCGGCGAAGGCGGTGAGGGTGGCCGCCGCGTCCTCCAGCGACAGGTCGCGCACCGGCTCCAACGAGAAATCAAACCGGTCGAGGGAGCGGGGCCCGCGCCCGGTGAAGTGGGCGTGATCGAGATAGCCGGCCAGAATCTCGTCATCGACCTCGCCGGCGCGCGCCAGGGCGCCGTTCTCGTCCCGCCGCTCGCCGGTGCGCGCCTGGACGAGGAGATCGATCATGCCGTTGGCCGGGCCCGTGTCGAAGGCGGTGAGGTCGCCGTCCTCGGCGATCAGCGTGAGGTTGCCGACGCCGCCGAGATTCAGCACGGCGAGCGGCGGGTGCAGCTTCGACCACGCGGCGAGCGCGCGGTGATAGACCGGCGCGAGCGGCGCCCCTTGCCCGCCGGCGGCGATGTCGGCGGAGCGAAAATCGTGGGCGACGGGAAGGCCGAGTCCGTGGGCGAGGCGCTCGGCATCGAGCAGCTGGACGGTGCGACCGATCGGCCGGCCGGGACCGGGCGGTTGGTGAAGCACTGTCTGGCCGTGCGCGCCGACAAAGTCGATGTCCTTGGCCGAGAGTCCGACCGCGCCGAGGAAAGCCTCGGCGGCGGCGAGGTGGAGGTCGGCGACGGCCCGGGCGGCGCGGGCGAAGGCGGGCGGCGGCGGCGCGTCCATCGGCCAGTCGCGAGCGGCGGCGATCGCCGCTTCGATGGGCGCGCGCACCACCTCATCGAGAGTCTCCTCGCCGGCCGGGCCGAAGCCGGTGACCTGTTCGCCGTCGGTCTGCAGCACCGCCATGTCGACGGCGTCGAGCGACGTGCCGGTCATGAAGCCGAGGACTCGCATGGCCGCCTTGACTGCCACAGGCGCGCGCCTCTAGCCAGCCGCATGGCCGAGCCCGCCTTTTCCCCCCGCTCAGAGCTCGTGCGCGTGCTGCTCGAGCGCGGCCATGTCTATCAGGCGACCGATTTGGCTGGCCTCGACGCCGCCGCCGCCGAACGCCGCCTGACCGCCTACATCGGCTTCGACGCCACCGCCCCCAGCCTGCACGTCGGCAGCCTGGTGCAGATCATGACGCTGCGCCGGCTGCAGCGGACCGGCCATCGCCCCATCGTGCTGATGGGCGGCGGCACCACCAAGGTCGGCGACCCCTCGGACAAGACCACCCAGCGGCCGATGCTCACCGACGCCGAGATCGCCGACAACATCGCCGGCATCCACCGGGCCTTCCAGCCCTTCCTGACCTTTGGCAAGGGGCCGACCGACGCGGTAGTGATGAACAACGCCGAGTGGCTGCAGCGGCTCGGCTATATCGACTTCCTGCGCGACTATGGCGTTCACTTCACCGTCAACCGGTTGGTGAGCCTGGAGTTCGTCAAGCGGCGGCTGGAGGCCGAGCTGCCGATGAGCGTCCTGGAGTTCAACTATGTGCTGATGCAGGCGGCGGACTTCCTCGAGCTCTATCGCCGCGCGGGCTGCACGGTGCAGGTCGGCGGCTCCGACCAGTGGGGGAACATCGTCAACGGCGTCGACCTGATCCGCCGGGTGGAGGGCGCGGCGGCGTTCGGCGTAACCACGCCGCTGATCACCACCGCCTCGGGCGCCAAGATGGGCAAGACCGCCGCCGGCGCGCTGTGGCTCAACGCCGATTTGAGAAGCCCCTACGATTACTGGCAGTTCTGGCGGAACACAGAGGATGCCGACGTCGGCCGCTTCCTCAAGATGTTCACCGACCTCCCCTTGAACGAGATCGCTCGGCTGGAGGCGCTCGGCGGCGCCGAGATCAACGAGGCCAAGAAGGTTCTGGCGAGCGAGGCGACCACCCTGCTGCATGGACGGGCGGCGGCCGAGGCGGCGGCGGGGGCGGCGCGCGCCGCGTTCGAGGAAGGGCGGCGCTCCGCCGATTTGCCGACGCTCGAGGTCAGCCGCGCCGCGCTCGCCGCTGGCGTACCGCTCGCGACCCTGGCCGCCGACGCAGGGCTGGCGAGTTCGCGCTCCGAGGCGCGCCGCCTCGCCCAGGGCGGCGGCCTGCGGCTCAACGATGTCGCCGAGGCGGACGGCCAGCGCCTCGTCGGCCTCGCCGACCTGGCGGACGGCGTGATCAAGCTCGCCGCCGGCCGCAAGAAGATCGTTCTCATCAGACCCGTGGACATCAAGGAGGAGGCAGGCGCATGACCTTGCGGGCGGGCGATCCGGCCCCGGACTTCGACCTGCCGGCCGAGGATGGCCGCGTCTCGCTCGCCAGCCTCGCCGGCAGGTCCATCGTGCTCTACTTCTATCCCAAGGACGACACCGCCGGCTGCACCGCCGAGGCCAAGGCGTTCAGCGAGGCGGCGGATGATTTCGCCAAGGCGGGCGCCGTGGTCGTCGGCGTCTCGCGCGATCCGGTGAAGAGCCACGCCAGGTTCAGGAGCAAGTACGAGCTGAACCTGCGCCTCGGCTCCGACGAATTTGGCGAGGTCACCGAGCGCTATGGCGTCTGGGTCGAAAAATCGATGTATGGCGGCAAGTACTTCGGCGTCGAGCGGGCCACCTTCCTGATCGACAAGGCCGGCGTGATCCGCCGCGTCTGGCGCAAGGTGAAGGTTCCCGGCCACGCCGCCGAGGTGCTGGCGGCGGCGCGAGCCCTCGACTGAAGTTTCGTCGCACCGAACCGTATTCATCGCCGTAAATTCGCCGGCAACGGCGAACAACTATCAACCGAGACATCTGAACTGTCCTGACTCGTTGCGATCCGTGGTGTACGCCGGTCGCCGATCGACACGCCGATCACGAAAGCTTGACGGCGGCGAAACGGCGGCCGCCTTGCACTTCATTGGCGCATGCGGCATAAGCCGTCCTTCCTCCCCCGCCACATCTCGAGCCGTCCTCGCCGCCCATGGACCTTGCCGCCCTGGACAGCCTGCGCCGACGCGCGCGGAGGCTGTTCGCCACCGTGCTGTTCGCCGAACGTCAGATCTTCATCCGCAGCCGCCGCCACGTGCGGGGTTTCGTCGTCTCGCCGCGCCAGCAGATCGTCGCGGCCGCGGCGGTCGCCGGGCTCGGCCTGTGGACGCTGGGCGCGACGCTCGCCGCCGGCCGCGAGGCGATCGCCAATCTGCATCAGCACCGGCTTACCGAACGCCAGACCTCCACCGCCCAGGCTCTGGCCGCCCAGGTCGAGGCGCGCCAGGCGGCGCTCGCCCGCCTGCTCGCCGCCGCCGGTCCGCTGGAGGGCGGCGCGATCGTCAGGGCGGCCGCGCCGGCACCCCCCGTCGGGGCCGACCCGCTCGCCCGCATCGCCGCGGTGGGAGCGGCGGAGAGTCGCGCCGTCGAGGCCGCCGACGCCGTGGCGCGCTTGCGGGCCGAACAGCTGCGGCGGGTGTTGCGCGCCGCCGGCGTCTCACCCGGTCGCGTGCCGGATGGCGAAGGCGGCCCCCTGATCCGGGCCGACGATCCCATCGCCCGCCTCGCCCGGGCCGACGAGAGCTTCTTCACCAAGGCCGCCCGCGCCGCCGCCTCGCTCGCCGACGAGCGCCGCCTCGCCGCCCAAGCCGACGCCCTGCCTCTGGGCCGGCCGGTGACGAGCGCGCGGGAGAGCAGCGGCTTCGGCTTCCGCTCCGATCCGTTCACCGGCGAGGCCGCCTTCCACGCCGGCCAGGATTTCGCCGCGCCGATGTACACGCCGGTCTCGGCGACCGGAGCCGGCGTGGTCTCGTTCGCCGGTCAGCGATCCGGCTACGGCAACGCCGTCGAGGTCACACACGCCGACGGGCTGATGACCCGCTACGGCCACCTCGCCCTCATCCGCGCCCATGTCGGCCAGCGGATCGCCCCTGGCGAGCAGATCGGCGCGGTGGGCTCGACCGGCCGCTCGACGGGGCCGCACCTGCACTACGAGGTCTGGCTGAACGGCCGGGTGGAGAACCCGATGCGCTTCGTTCACGCCGGCGACCAGCTGGCCGGGCGTTAAGGAACGCCGGCGCCCCGCAACCTCGAATGCCCGGCCAAGGCGCAGCAGGCGTTTCTCCGACCAGGCCGGGCCGATGAACGACAGCCCGACCGGCATCCGCATGACCGCGCCCATGGGCACGGTGAGGTGCGGATAGCCGGCGACCGCCGCCAGCTGGCCGGCGGCGCCGCCGAGCCCGTTGTCCTTCAGGATGGGATCGATCAGCCAGGCCGGCGCGCTGGTCGGGGCGACCAGGGCGTCGAGCCGATCCTTGGCCAGCATGGCGTCGAGGCCGTCCCGCGCCAGGCGCAGCGCGGTCGCCTTGGCGGCGAGATAGGCCGGATCGGCGAGGCCCTTGGTCTTGGCCGCGGCTTCGAAGATGTCCTGGCCGAACAGCGGCATTTCCCGCGCCGCGTTCGCCTGGTCGAAGGCGAGGAGATCGGCGAGGGTGCGGGCCTTAACCCGCGCCGCATCGGCGCCCGCCAGATAGGCCTCGACGCCAACCTTGAACTCGGTGAGCAGCACCTGCTGCTCGGCCGCGTCGAGGTCCTTGCCGCCCGGCCCGGCGGCGATCTCCACCAGGATCGCGCCCGCCGCCCGCAGGCGCGCCAACGCCTTGTCGAACAGCGCGTCGGTCTCGGGGTGGAAGCCGGCGGCGAAGCGCAGGACGCCGATGCGCGCGCCCTTCAGCGTGGCGCTGTCGAGATCGGCGGCGTAGTCGTCGCGCGCGGCCAGAATGGTGAGGAGCTCGGCCGCCTCGCGCACGGTCGCGGCGATCGGGCCGGCGGCGTCCTGGCTGGCGCTGATCGGCACGATGCCCCGCGACGGAACCAGTCCGACGGTCGGCTTGAGACCGACGACGCCGTTCACCGACGCCGGGCAGGTGATCGAGCCGTCGGTCTCGGTGCCGACGGCGATCCGTACATAGCCGGCGGCGACGGCGGCGGCGCTGCCCGAGGAAGAGCCGCACGGATCGCGCCTCGGATCGTGGGGATTGCGCGCCTGGCCGCCGACCGCGCTCCAGCCGCTGATCGAATGGTTCGAGCGGAAGTTGGCCCACTCGGAGAGATTGGTCTTGCCGAGGATGACCAGGCCGGCGGCGCGCAGGCGCGCGACCAGCGGCGCATCGGCCGGCGGAATGTTGTCCGCGAGCGCCAGTGACCCGGCGGTGGTCGGCAAGCCGGCGACATCGATGTTGTCCTTGATGAGGATCGGCGCGCCGCGCAGGGGCGAGCCGCCGGCGTGGCCGCCCGCGACGCGGTCGAGGCGGCGCGCCTGATCCTCGGCATCCGGCGCGACAGCGATCACCGCCCGCAGCTCCGGCCCGCGCCGGTCGCTGGCGGAGATCCTGGCCAGGGCGGCGCGGGTGGCGTCGAGCGAGCCGGCCGAGGCGCTGGCCGCCCCGCCGAGCGCCGCCGCCGCCAGGGCCGCGGCGAAGCGGCTAGCCAGCGGCGAACGGATCATCGCTGGTCACCCCGTTCGGCAAAGCGGCGAGCGCCTGCTGAAACTTCGGCCAGGCGTTCGCCGCCGCATCGCCGGTGAGGTTGGCGTAGAGCTGGGCAAAGGTCCCCTGCTCGCCGAGCGCCGCCAGCCCGTGGGCGATGGCGGCGAGCGGCTGGCCAAGAGAGCGCAGCCAGGAAATGAACGCCATGCCGCAGCCGGTGCTGTCCGGGTTCTGATCGGTGGGATCGGTGGAGTCGACGTAGTTCGCCGCCCCATCGGCGCTCCAGGTCGGGGCGGTGGCGAAGTCGCTCAAGGCGTTGTTGGAGGTGCTGGCCGCGCACCAGCGCGACAGCGCCTCGCCGGTGCTCTGGCCGCAGAGGTTGCCGCCCATGGAGCATTCGCTGAGCTCGGCCTCGAACAAGGCCGAGACCCTCGCCGGCGCCCCGAAGGAGGCGCACACCTCGATCGCCGCGCCGCTCTGGTAGTCGCACCCGCCATGATCGGCGCCGCCCGTCCCGTCGGTGGCGCCGCCGAGAGCGAAGACAATGACGCTCACCGCGCCGCCGGTCTGGCCGAACAGGGCGTCGTTGGCGGCGACGACGCGATCGGCGTCGTTCAGGAGGTCGGCGGCGTTCTGCGCGCCGGGCGCGCCGAGACTCGGATCCACAAACACGCTGACGCGGCCCGACGGGCTCGTCCCGACGAATTGCGAGATCCCCTGGTAGCTTGGCCACAGCGGCGGCGCCGGACCGGCCAGGGCGCGCTGGCGCAGCTGGTGGGCGATGGGCTTGAGCGGGTGGCGCATGGCGAAGGCTCCGTGCGGACCCTCGCCTGACCACACTCGCGCCGTCCCGACAAGGTGTGCGAATCGGCGCTAAATGGCCGGCCATGCCCAGGACCGCGCAAGCCAGCCTGTTCGACGCGCCTGCCGCGGCTGCCCCCGCGCCCGCCGCAGGGCGGGCCGCCGCCCGCCGCGCCGCCTATTCGGCGCATGACATCGAGGTGCTGGAAGGGTTGGAGCCGGTCCGACGGCGACCGGGCATGTACATCGGCGGCGTCGATGAGCGGGCCCTGCATCATCTGTTCGCCGAGGTGCTCGACAACGCCATGGACGAGGCGGTCGCCGGCCACGCGCGGGTGATCGAGGTGAGCTTCGAGGGCGATGGAACCCTCACCGTCCGCGACGACGGCCGCGGCATGCCGGTCGATCCGCACCCGAAGTTCCCCGACCGCTCGGCGCTCGAGGTGATCCTCACGGTGCTGCACTCGGGCGGCAAGTTCTCCGGCGAGGCCTATGAAACCTCCGGCGGGCTGCACGGCGTCGGCGTCTCGGTGGTCAACGCCCTCGCCGAGCACCTGGCGGTGACGGTGTGGAAGGACGGCGCGGAGTGGCGCCAGACCTACGCGCGCGGCAAGCCGGCGACGAACCTGGAACGGGTCGGGCCCAGCCGCCGCCACGGCACGGCGGTCGCCTTCCGCCCCGACCCGGCGATCTTCGGCGAGGCCGTCGCCTTTCGCGCCGCGCGCCTTTATCGCATGGCCCGTTCCAAGGCCTACCTGTTCCGCGGCGTCGAGATCCGCTGGCGCTGCGCGGCCGAGCGGCTGGAAGCCGCCGTCCCCGCCGAGGCCGTGCTCCACTTTCCCGGCGGCCTGGCCGACTTCCTGCGCGAAACACTGGGCGAGGCCGAAACGATCACCCCCGAACCGTTCGCCGGGCGCGTGGATCGGGACGGCCGCGGCGGCGCGGTCGAATGGGCGGTCGCCTGGACGCCGGCCGGATTCGGCGAGGCGGACGGATTTTTGCGCTCGTACTGCAACACCATTCCGACGCCGGCCGGCGGCACGCACGAGGCGGGACTGCGCGCGGCGCTGGCCCGGGGGCTCAAGGCGCACGCCGAGCTGGTCGGCGAAAGGCGCGGCGGCCTGATCACCGGCGAGGACGTGATCGCCCAGGCCGGCGCCCTGATCAGCGTCTTCATCCGTGAACCCGAGTTCCAGGGCCAGACCAAGGAGCGGCTCTCCTCCAGCGAAGCGCAGCGACTGG
The DNA here is from genome assembly GCA_963752245.1 of uncultured Alphaproteobacteria bacterium. Taxonomy (GTDB): domain Bacteria; phylum Pseudomonadota; class Alphaproteobacteria; order Caulobacterales; family Caulobacteraceae; genus Acaudatibacter. The sequence continues at coordinate 328,847 of CAVVXO010000004.1, read as the reverse complement.
TGGAGCAGGCGCTGCGCGACCCGTTCGATCACTGGCTGGCCGCCGAGCCGAAGGCCGCCGGCGCCCTGCTCGGCTTCGTGATCGGCCGCGCCGAGGAGCGGCTGAAGCGGCGCAAGGACAAGGAGGTCGCCCGCGCCTCGGCGACCCGCAAGCTGCGCCTGCCGGGCAAGCTCGCCGACTGCGCCGTGCAGTCGGCGGAAGGAACCGAGCTCTTCATCGTCGAGGGCGACAGCGCCGGCGGCTCCGCCAAGCAGGCCCGCGACCGCCGCACCCAGGCGATCCTGCCGCTGCGCGGCAAGATCCTCAACGTCGTCTCGGCCAGCGCCGACAAGCTCGGCGGCAATCGCGAGCTGGCCGACCTGATGCTCGCCCTCGGCGTCCAGCCCGCGGCGCGCTACCGGCCCGAGGATCTGCGCTACGAGCGGGTGATCATCATGACCGACGCCGACGTCGATGGCGCGCACATCGCCTCGCTGCTGATCAGCTTCTTCTACCGCACCTTGCCGCAGGTGGTGCATGGCGGGCGGCTCTACCTCGCCCTGCCGCCGCTCTATCGCCTGAGCGCCGGCGGCAAGACCACCTATGCCCGCGACGACGCCCATCGAGATGAGCTGCTGGCGAGCGAGTTCAAGGGCCGCAAGGTCGAGGTGGGCCGCTTCAAGGGTCTGGGCGAGATGATGCCGGCCCAGCTCAAGGAAACCACCATGAACCCCGCGACGCGAACCCTGGCGCGGGTCAGCCTTCCCGATGGCGACGGCCCGGCCGAGGCGCTGATCGACACCCTGATGGGCCGAAAGCCCGAGCTGCGCTTCCGCTATGTCCAGGAGCACGCCCGCTTCGCCGCCGCCGACGTCGATCTGTGAATCGGCGCCCCAACCTCGGTAAACCGCCTATCTCTCGCGGCGAGGAACCCGCGAGGTGATCGAGGTGGGCGACGGCCTGGCGATCGGCGAGGAGGAGCTCACGTTCACCTTCATCCGCGCCGCGGGCCCGGGTGGGCAGAACGTCAACAAGGTGGCCACCGCCGCGCAGCTGCGCTTCGACGCGGCGCGCTCGCCGAGCCTCGCCGAGCCGGTGCGCCGGCGGCTGCTGCGCCTGGCGGGCCGCCGCGCCACCGCCGACGGCGTGATCGTCATCACCGCTCGCCGCTTCCGCTCGCAGGAGCGCAATCGCGCCGACGCGCTCGACCGCCTGGCCGCTCTCATCCGTCGCGCCGCCGTCCCGCCGGCCCGGCGCATCGCCACCCGCACGCCGCCGGGGGAAAAGCGCGCCCGCTTGGCGGCCAAGGCCCGCCGCGGAGCGCTGAAGACGACCCGCGCCCGGCCCGCTGGCGAGGACTAACCGGCGGCGGTTTCAAATCTCCATCAAGTCGCGTCCGACGATCAGGCGGCCGGCGAAGAAGGGGCGGACGGCGTTATACCAGACCTCGTCGCCGATGAAGGGGAAGCCGCCGGGCACGAAGTGCGAAAGCACCAGAAGTTCTTGACGCCCGCCCGCGTGGCGATCCGCCCGACCTGTTCCGTCGTGGTGTGGCTGGCGAGCAGGTGTTCGCGCAGTCGCCGGGCGTTCGGTTCGGCGGCGAGTATCGCGGCGATCGCCGGCGGGTACATCACCTCGTGGACTAGAACCTCGGCGCCGCGCGCCAGGCGCACGAGGCTCTCGCACGGACGGGTGTCGCCCGAGATCACGATCGAGCGGTCCGGGCAGTCGAAGCGATAGGCCAAGGCCGGGCGGATCGGCGGATGGTCGACGAGCGCCGCGGTGACCCTGACCCGCGCGTCTCGCATCACCAGCCCCGAACCCTCCACCTCGTGAACGCGGATCAGATTGGCGAGCGGCGGGCGGCCCTCGTCGGCGATCCGCGCCTCGATGTCCACATCGTTCATGCGCAGGAACAGGCCGGTCATGTCGGCGAGCGGTGGCGGCCCGTAGGCGTCCACGACGGCCGTCCGGTCGGCTTCCCAGCTCAGCAACAGCAGGTTGCCGTAATCGGCGTCGTGATCGGAGTGATGGTGGGTGATGAAGACGGCGCGCAGCGCGGAGAACCTCAGGCTGGCGAGCGCCATCTGGCGCGCCACGCCATTGCCGCAGTCGATGACGTAGATGGCGTCGCCGACGACGATCGCCTGGGCCGGCGCCGAGCGGTTCGGCTTTGGCGAGGGGCCGCCGCCAGTGCCGAGCAGGATCAGGCGCGAGCGCAACCGGTCCCCTTCGGCGCGCGAGCGGATGGGCGACGCGACCAGGCCGGCGAGAAGCTGACGGCGGTCCATCGGCCCGCGTCTCAGGGGTCGCGCGGGATGACGGCGACCGCCTGGATCTCGACCCTGGCGCGGCGCTCCACCAGGCGGACGACCTGAACCACCGCCATGGGCGGGAAATGCCGGCCGATGGTTGCGCGCCAGGCGCGACCGATGTCCTTCAGCCGCGTCGTGTAGTCTTCGAGGTCGGTGAGGAACCAGGTCATCGAGGTGAGGTGCTCGGGCCCAGCGCCGGCCTCGGCGAGCACCGCCAGCACGTTGCGCAGGGTCTGCTCGACCTGGCCGACGAGATCGTCGGTCTCGAACGCTTGCGCGGCGTTCCAGCCGATCTGGCCGCCGAGAAAGATCGTCCGGCCTTCGGCGACGACGCCGTTGGAATAGCCGATCGGCGCCGCCCAGCCAGCGGGCAGCAGGACCTCATGCATCGGCGGCTCCAAGGTAGGGGGCGAAGGCGGCGCGCACCGCCTCCGGCCACGGCATCGAGGCGTGCGTCTCCAGCGAGGTGGCGACCAGGCGCTGCTCGGCCGTCCACAACGGCTCGGCGGCGGCGACCTCGTGCGCGAGATCAAGGGAGCGGCCACCCAGCCGCCGGACGCGGCAGGCGAAGCGCAGGGCGTCGCCCTGGACACCCGGGCGGCGGAAGGTGACGTCCAGGCGCACGGTCGGCGTGCCGAGGCGGTGCTCCCGCGCCAGGCGCGGCCACGGCCAACCGATCGCCGCGAACAGGTCCTCGGTCACCGCGACCAGCATGTCCATGTACGCCGGAAAGTAGGCGATGCCGGAAGGATCGCAGTCGCCGAACCGCAGCGGACGCGTGACTTCGAAGACGCGCGCCGCGCTCACATGCCGCTTCCCTGGCGCAGCACGAACCGCTGGACCTTGCCCGTGGACGTCTTGGGCAGAGCCTCGACGAAGCGGATCGAGCGCGGGTACTTGTAGGGCGCGATGGTCGCCTTGACGTGGTCCTGAAGCGCGCCGACCAGGGCCTCGCTCGGACAGCTGCCCTCGACAAGCACCACGTGCGCCTCGACGATCTGGCCGCGCCCCTCGTGCGGCGCGCCGATCACCGCGCATTCGCGCACCAGCGGATGGGCGAGCAGGGCCGCCTCCACTTCCGGACCGGCGATGTTGTAGCCCGCCGAGATGATCATGTCGTCGGAGCGGGCGACGAAGCGAAAGCGCCCGTCTTCGCCCTGGACGAAACTGTCGCCGGTGATATTCCACCCATCCCGCACATACTCCCGCTGGCGATCGTCCGCGAGATAGCGGCAGCCGGTCGGCCCGCGCACCGCCAGGCGACCCACCTCCCCGGCTCCGACCTCGCGCATCGCCTCATCGACGACCCGGGCTTCATAGCCGCTCACCGGCCGGCCGGTGACGGCGGCCCCGTGGTCGTCCAGCCGGTTGGAGATGAAGACGTGCAGCATCTCGGTCGCGCCGATGCCGTCGAGAATCGGCTTGCCGGTCCGCTCGATCCACTCGCGATAGACCGGCCCCGGCAGCGCCTCGCCGGCCGAGACCGCCACGCGCAAGGAGGAGAGATCGGCGCCCTCGTCCATGGCCGCCATCATGGCGCGGTAGGCGGTCGGCGCGGTAAAGCAGGCGGTGGCGCGGTGCCGCTCGATGAGAGCGATCATGTTTGATGGCGTCGCATTCTCCAGCAGCACCGCCGTCGCGCCGAAACGCAAGGGGAAGATGGCGAGGCCGCCGAGGCCGAAGGTGAAGGCGAGCGGCGGCGAGCCGATGAAGACATCCTCGGCCGTCACGCCCAGCACTTCGCGGGCGTAGCCGTCTGCGATGATCAGAAGATCGCGGTGGAAGTGCATGGTCGCCTTGGGCTCGCCGGTGCTGCCGGAGGTGAAGGCGAGCAGGGCGACGTCGTCGCGGCCGGTGCGGATCGCCTCGAAGGCGACCGGCTTGGTCAGGGCGGCGCGGTCCAGCTCGGCGTCATGGTTGGCGGTGCCATCGAAGGTGACCACCTGGTCGAGAACGCGGCAAGCGTCGGCGCACAGACGCAGTTCGTCCAGGCTGCGGAAGTCGCAGAGGGCGAGGCTCACCCGCGCCTTGTCGACGATCTTGGCGAGCTCGCCGGCCCGCAGCATGGGCATGGTGTTCACCGCCACCGCGCCGGCCTTCATCGCCGCCAGCCAGCAGGCGACCAGGGCGGGATTGTTCGGCGCGCGGATGAGGATGCGATGGCCCGGTCGGACGCCGAAGTCCTCCACCAGGGCGTGGGCGATGCGGTTCGACCAGTCGGCGAGCTCCTTATAGGTCCGGGCGCGGCCGTTGCCGATCAGGGCCGTGCGATCGCCGCGGCCGGCGGCGACCTGGGCGTCGCAGAGTTCGACGCCAGCGTTCAGCCACTCGGGATAGGCGAAGGCGTCCAGGCGGATGTCGGGCCAGCGGTCCCGAGACGGCAGGTTGTCGCGCGTGAAGGGATCGAGGTGCCCCGACGGCCCGAGCGCGATCGCTTCGGCCATCAGTCGCCCTCGAACACCGGCGTCTGCTTGCCGACGAAGGCGCGGTAGGCGCGCTCGAAGTCGCGCGTCTTCATGCAGATCGCCTGCGCCTGCGCCTCGGCCTCGATCGCCTGCTCCAGCCCCATGGACCACTCCTGATTGAGCTGCGTCTTGGTGATCCCATGGGCGAAGGTCGGGCCCTTGGCCAGCCGCTCGGCCAGGGCCAGCGCCTCGCTTTCGAGGATGTCGGCGGCGACCAGGCGATTGTAGAAGCCCCAGCGCTCGCCCTCTTCGGCGCTCAAGGTGCGGCCGGTATAGAGCAGCTCGGCCGCGCGGCCCTGGCCGATGATCCGGGGCAGCATGGCGCAGGCGCCCATGTCGCAGCCGGCGAGGCCGACGCGGGTGAACAGGAAGGCTGTCTTCGCCGCCGGGCTCGCCAACCGCAGGTCCGAAGCCATGGCGATGATCGCCCCGGCGCCGACCGCCACACCGTCGATGGCCCCGATGATCGGCTTGCCGCAGGCGAGCATCGCCTTGACCAGCGCGCCGGTGAGGCGGGTGAAGGCGAGCAGGCCCTTCATGTCGCGGCCGACCAGCGGGCCGATGATCTCGTGCACGTCGCCGCCGGAACAGAAGTTGCCGCCATTGGGCAGGATGACGACGACGTCGACATCCTCGGCCTCGGCGAGCCGGCGGAAGGTCTCGCCGAGTTCGGCATAGGACTCGAACGTCAGCGGGTTCTTCCGCTCGGGCCGGTTCAGCCGCAGACGCGCGATGCGGCCTTCGACGCTCCACAGGAAGTGGGCCGGGCGGAAGTCGGAGAGGGTTGTCATGGTAGTCTCTCGATGAAACGCGCGATCAGTTTGCCTTGGAGCGCCGGCCTCCTGGCCGGCCTCCGAATAAGGCCGGCGTGGACGCCGGCGCTCCGGAACAACATCGTCACCACGTCTCGCCGCCGGAGACGCTGATCGCCTGGCCGGTGATGGAGCCGGCGGCCTCGCTCACCAGCCACAGCACGCAGGCGGCGACCTCCTCGGGCGTGACGAAGCGGCCCTGCGGGTTGGCGAGCACGGCGCGCGCCTGCGCTTCGGAGCGGCCGCTCGTCCGCACGATGCGATCGATCGAGGCGGACAGCAGATCGGTCTCGGTGAAGCCGGGGCAGACGGCGTTGACGGTGACGCCGCTCCTGGCGGTCTCGGCGGCCAGCGCGCGCATCAGCCCGACGACGCCATGCTTGGCCGCCACGTAGGGGGCTACGTACGGATAGCCGCGCAGGCCGGCGGTGGAGGCGATGAAGATGATCCGGCCGGCGCCGGCGGCGACCATGGGCGCAAGGGCCGGGCGCACGGTGAGGAAGGCGCCGGTGAGATTGACCGCCAGCGTCTCGGTCCACTCGGCCAGGGAGACCTTGTCGGCGCGGGCGCTGGACGTCGCCCCGGCGTTGGCGACGACGATGTCGAACGGTCCGCGCGCCGCGCTCGCCGCCTGGTGCAGCGCCGCCATGGCGGCCTCGTCCGTGACATCGGCGACGACGCCATGGATCCGCGGGTGGGCGACGCCGGCCAGCCGCTCGCGGTCGCGGCCGCAGATGGTGACGGACAGCCCCTCCCCGGCCAAGCCCAGGGCGATGGCGCGGCCGATGCCGCTCCCCCCGCCGGTCACCAGGGCGTGGCGCCCGGCGATCACGGGCGGACCCCTTCGGCCAAGGCCTTGGCCTTGAGGCGATAGAGCTGGTCGCGTCCTGGGAGATAGGGCTCGGGCCAGCTGGCGGCGGCGTCGCCGAGGTCGGCGGCGGCCCGCAATGTCCAGTACGGATCGGTCAGATGCGGCCGGGCGAGGCAGACGAGATCGGCGCGGCCGGCCATGAGGATCGAGTTGACATGGTCGATCTCGGTGATGTTGCCCACCGCCATGGTGGCGATCCCCACCTCGTTACGGATGCGGTCGGAGAACGGGCGTCTGGAACATGCGGCCATAGACCGGCCGCGCATCGATCGAGGTCTGGCCGGCGGAGACATCGACGATGTCGGCGCCGCCGGCCTTCAGCATGCGGGCGATCGCCACCGCCTCGGCCGGGGTGACGCCGCGCTCGCCGACCCAGTCGGTGGCGGAGATGCGCGCGGAGATCGGCCGCTCGGCGGGCCAGACGGCGCGAACGGCGCGCAGCACCTCCAGGGGATAGCGCATGCGGTTCTCGAGCCGGCCGCCGTACTCGTCCGACCGCCGGTTGGTCAGGGGGGTGATGAAGCCGGAGAGCAGATAGCCATGCGCCATGTGCAGCTCGACCATGTCGAAGCCGGCGCGGGCGGCGCGGGCGGCGGCGGCGGCGAAGGCCTCGCGCACGGCGTCCATGTCGGCGCGGGTCATCGCCCTTGGAACCTGGTTGCGCGGCGACCACGCCACGGCCGAAGCGGCGATCAGCGGCCAGTTCCCCTCCCGCAGCGGCGCGTCCGCCTCCTCCCAGCCGAGCTGGGTCGAGCCCTTGGCGCCGGAGTGGCCGAGCTGCAGCGCGATCTTCGCCGGCGTCTCGGCGTGGACGAAGCCGACGATGCGCGCCCAGGCCGCTTCCTGCTCGTCCGTGTACAGACCAGCGCAGCCCGGCGTGATCCGGCCTCGCGGCGAGACGCAGGTCATCTCGGTGATCACCAGCCCCGCCCCGCCCTTGGCGCGCTCGCCGTAGTGGACGAGGTGCCAGTCGGTCGGCATGCCTTCCGTGGCGCGGTACTGCGCCATCGGCGAGACCACGACGCGGTTGGCGAGCGTCATGCCGCGCAGCCGGAACGGCGCGAACATCGGCGCGCGCGGCCGACCCTCCCTCCCTGGCGCCGCTAGCTCCCTCCCGGCGCGCGCCTGGAACCATCCCTCGGCGCTCGCCCAGCCAGGAGCGGTCGCGAAGGCGCAGGTTCTCGTGGCTGATGCGCTGCGAGCGGGTCAGCAGGGAATAGGCGAACTGCACCGGCTCGAGCCCGAGATACCGCTCGACATGCTCGAACCACTCGGCCGAGTTGCGCGCCGCCGACTGCAGGCGCAGCACCTCGACCCGGCGGGCCGCCTCGTAGGCGCCGAGCGCGGCGGCGAGGTCGGTCGTCCCGCTCACCTCGTCGGCGAGGCGCACGGCGCTCTCCAGCGCCAGCTTGGTGCCCGAACCGATGGAGAAGTGGGCGCTGGCGGCCGCGTCGCCGAGCAGCACCAGGTTGTCGTGGCTCCAGCGCTCGCACAGCACGCGCGGGAAACGGATCCAGGCCGAGCCGCGCAGGTGGGCGGCGTTGGACATCAGCGGATGGCCGCCGAGGTGGGCGGCGAAAATGCGCTCGCAGGCGGCGATCGATTCCGCGCGGCTCATGGCGCCGAAGCCGGCGCGGCTCCAGGTCGCCTCGGCGCACTCGACGATGAAGGTCGCCGCCTCCGGCTCGAACTGATAGGCGTGCGCCCACATCGGCCCGTGCGGCGTCGCCTCGAAGATGAAGGTGAAAGCGTCCTGGAAGGTCTGGCGCGTGCCCAGCCAGACGAAGCGGTTGGAATAGAGCTCGATGTCCGGGCGGAAGACGCCGGCGAAGGCCTCGCGGCAGCGGGAATTGAGGCCGTCGGCGCCGACGACGAGGTCGAAGCGGCGCATGAGTTCGGCGGGCTCCTCGACCTCCGCCTCGAACCGCACCTCGACGCCGAGCTGCCCGCGCGCGCTCCTGCAAGACAGGAGCAGCCGGCGCCGGCCGATGCCGCAAAAGCCGTGGCCGGTGGAGACGGTGCGCTCGCCGCCGCGCACGACGGCGACATCGTCCCACCAGGCGAAGTGCGCGCGGATCGCCGCGGCGCTCGGCGCATCGTTGGCCGCCAGGTTGGCGAGCGTCTCCTCGGAAAGCACCACGCCCCAGCCGAAGGTGTCGTCCGGCCGGTTGCGCTCGAAGACGACGACCTCGCACGCCAGATCGCGCCGCTTGAGGCTGATGGCGAGATAGAGCCCGGCCGGCCCGCCACCGATCACGCCGACGCGCATGCTCCGATCTCCTCGGCGGTTTCATGCGGCCGCGGCGCGCTCGAACGCGGCGAATGCCGCACCCGCCTTCAAACATGAAGCCACGGGCGCCGTCCATGCACGCCGCCGGCGAAGGAACAATCTCGATCCGCTATCGACCGCCGCGCCAAAGCGCGGCCGATCGCCCGGCCTCAGCAATGATTGGTGGACAGCAGCAGCTTGGCTGGTGGGTTCGCCGAGGACGCCGCCGCAACGGTCGCTACCGGGCCGCGTCCGCCGAGTCCGGCGGCATGCTGGCCGAGCACCGCCGCCGGCGCCGCGGCGGCGCCGCGGCCCGAGGCGAACGCGGCGTGCCACCCGCGCCGCCGGCGATCAGCCCGGTGTTGCGCAAGAGCCCGATCGTCTTGTCGTTGAGAACGCCGACCCCGCCGTCGCCTGCCGGCCCGCCGACGCCGCCCAGGATCGCGCCGCGATCGGCAAGGGTGGTGATCGAGAATGCCAACGCGGCGACGCCCGTCGGGCCGCCGTCGATCGTCCCGTGATGGGTGACGTAGATGCCGGCGCCGTTGCTGTCGATCGGCCCATCGACGGTCGTCGTGATTCGCTGGTTCGTCGACATGGCGCGCAACCCTTGCTTGGCGCGGATCACATCCCTCGACGCGACCGACCGCGACCCGTGACACCTCTCGTGGCCACCTTCAGCGGCTTTGTCAAGAGAAAATACCGCGCTCGACACCCCAGACACCTTGGCGCGCAAGTCTTGCGGCGACGTCATCAGTATAAAGACGACCTTGACGGCTTCCGAATTCGCCGGTTCTCGCGGTCAGGCGGAATTCGCCGACATCCGACCTTGACCTTGGGCCGCGAGCTGAACGTTCGCACCTGTAGCCTCGAGGCAATCTCAAGACCCCATTCGGACGTTGAGTGCTGACCTCTCGCGTCTCGATTCAAGGGGGGAAGGGGGGAGTTAGGTGGTCACCGTTTCGTGCGAGCGCTGGATGGCGCGCTTGTAGGCGTCGCGGCCGGTGGTGCGGGCGAGGTAGGCCTGTTCGGCGTCGCCGAGGGTAATCCCGCAGTTCCGCTGGCCCAGGTTCAGGGCGTAGGTCACCGAGATGTCGGCGGCAGTAAACGCGTCGCCGGCGAGGTAGGGTCGACTGGCAAGCCGTTGGCTGACCAGGGTTAGCCGCTTTTGGAACGACCGCAGGCTCCAGGTCGCGCCCCAGTTCTCCCGCTCGGCGTCGGGCGCGATGAAGCGGCTGACGACGACGGGCATCATCAGGGTAGCGAGGCCGGCTTCACCAAGATGCAGAAATTGCTGGTAGGCGGGGAAGGTCGGTTCATGCGGCGCCGGCGCCAGCGATGTCGGACCGTAGCGGGCCATCAGGTACTCCATGATCGCGATCAACTCGACCATGACGACGTCGCCGTCCTGGATCGCCGGTATGTAGTCGGCGGGATTCACCGCCAGGAACTCGGGGTCCCGCTCGGCGGCCAGCATGTCCACCTGCCGCACGCGGTAGGGAAGGTCCATCTCCTCCAGCACCCAGACGACCCGGATCGATCGCGAGGTTTGTCCGCCCCACACGGTGAGCATGCGTCAGCCCTTTCCTGAAGTTGACTTCAGCGGTCGTCGGCACGGTCGGCTCCCGCAGAGGGTCGACCGTAATGGACGAGCGTTCCATCGGACCATTTGCGCACCGGAATGAAAAACAATGTAATGTGGCTGGTCAGGGGTCCCGACATTACCGGAGACCCTTTCACATTCGCGCCCCACGCGCTCCCGTCGGTGGCTGGCGAGAAGAACATCACATGCGGATACCACGGATGACCGTGGTCATCCGACAGATATTGGTCCTTGGATAGCATGTACGACATGGCTCCCGGGGCCGGCGGCGTGTTCGCCTTGGCCGACGTCCTCGACCGTTCGGCCATCTCGTCCTTTGAAACGCCCGCGAGCGCCCACTCGGCGCGTTCCATGATCATCGGCAAAACAGTGCGCGCCGCCGCTTCGTTCATGCAGATCGGCCCGCGCATTTTTTGATTCCAGAACTCTGGGTCGTCGAACGGTTTGTCCCAGGACCGTTCGACAAGGCAGGTGAAAGGGTTCGTACCCGTCACGGCGGTTACGAATCCACGTGCGCCGAGCACGAGAACGCTCGCGCCGTTGGAAATGGCGGCGGGGGCCGCGGTGCGCGCGAGCGCGATCTCCCCCGCTTTGTCCATCATGTATTGGTCGCGCGGCGCCATGGCGGGATATGGCCCCGTCGTCGCCTGAGCGGACGCGCTTTGTCCCGCGCCCGCGATCGTCAGCGCCAATGCGAGGCCGCTCGCCACACTTGCCCAATCCCGGTTTTCCACGACGGTCGCCTTCATTGAAGCTAAGCCTACCCGTGAGGTGTCTCGGCGCGATCCGTCAACCCCCGCGTAAAACGCCCGAAGTCCCAGAAAAGAACATGCGGCTTCTCAACTCTGTGCTCGGGCTCGCTGGGCCCCAAGCGGCCGAGTCTTGAGCGCGATTTCAGTGGATCGTAAAGGCGATCGCGGATTCCTCGACTCTTCGCCTCGCATTCCCGCCCAGCTTGCCGAGCACCGCCAGGAAGTTGGCGTTGCGCATCGCCACGCCAAGGAAGGTCCAGCGCTGCGCCTGGTGCTGGCCGGCGACGAAGGCCGCTTGATCCGCCTCGCTCAGCTGGCGGCGAGCGGCGCGCTGGAACGTCGCCAGATCGAGTCCCGCCTGGGTCTTCAGGGCGCCGTCGAGCAGGCCGCCGATGGCGAAGAACCCGTCGGTCGCCGCCTCGATCTCCGCCGGCGTGCTGGTCTGCGCCATGCCGAGCAAAAGACGCTCGTCGATGCTGGCGTGCTGCAGCTCCTCTTCCCAATGATGCTTCAGCAGGCTCTTGAAGTGCGGATCGATCGCCGCGTCACCCGCCACGCTCTCGGTATAGTGATCCTGCGACATCCACTCGAGGGCGAGGATGGCGACGGTGATCGCCATCGGACTGTGGTCGAGGACCGCCGCGACGATGTCGGAAGCCGGACCGATCAGGCCGCATTCGACGCCGAGTCCCTGGTCGAAGTCAGCCAGGAAGCGGCGGAAGAGCTCGCGATGCTTGTTCTCTTCGCGGACGAGATTGCGCAGGGCCGGCGCGCGGCCCGGCTCGTCGTCTTTTTCGTCTCTGGCGATCTCCGACATGAACGGCACGATCACCTGCTCGAGCAACTCGAAGATCGCCAGATAGCCGCGCGAGCGGATGTGGTTGAGCAGCAGGCGTTCGCCGGAATTGAGGAAGCCGAGATCGTCGGCGCGGACATAGGCTTCCGGTAGGAAGGCCCGGGTGAAGTCCAGCCGCTTCTCGCCGCCGACGATGTCGTCGATCCGCCAGTTGGCGCGGCGCGAGGCGTCCAGCAGGGTTTGGTAGCTTGAAGGTTCGGACATGGCGTGGGCTCCTCTTCTCAGATCGGCGTGCGGCGGGTTTCGCGGGCGCCGCCGGTGGCGGGCCGCAGCTTCGGCAGCAGCATGCCGGCGCTCTGGCGGTAGCGAAGATAGCGCTCGCCGAACTGGGCGATGAGGTCGCGCTCCTCGAACCAGATGCCGATCAGGATGTAGCCGGTGGTAGCGGCGGCGAAATAGAGATGACCAAGGCTCATCGTCGGCGCCGCCCAGAAGGCGAGGATGAAGCCGAGATACAATGGGTGGCGGATCCAGCGGTAGAACAGCGGGGTCACGAACGCTTCGTCGGGCGCCTTCAGCTTGAGAATGCGGGTGAACCCCTGCCTGAGGCCGAAGAGATGGAAGTGGCTGATCAGGAAGGTGCTCGCGAGGAGCAGCGCCCAGCCCGACCATGAGATCACGCGCAACGCCCCGGCCGCCAGCGGATCGCCTACCGACCATACGACCTGCGGCGCCGGGCGCCATTGCCAGAGCAGCAGCGCCAGGGCGGCGGAGGCGAACAGCACATAGGTGCTGCGCTCGGCGGCCTCCGGCACGACCCGGGTCCAGGCCCGCTTGAACGCCGGCCGCGCCATGACCGAGTGTTGGACGGCGAAGATCGCCAGGAGCAGCGTGTCGACGAGCAAGGTCGCGGCGAGGCCGCCCGCCTGGCCGGAGTTGATCGTCTTGGGAATGACCACTGCCTCGACGAAGCCGATGGCGTAGAGGAAGGTCGCCAGGAAGAAGACGTAGACGCAGGCGCTGTAGAGCGCGGTGAGAAGGGCTTTCATCGGTTTCACCTTGCATTGGATGCCGACGGACCGCCGGTTCGCCTTGCCGTATTCGGTCAGTTGTTGGCGGTCAGCGGATCGATGATCTGTGGCGTCTCGGTGATCCGCGTCACCGGAATGCCGCTCAGCTCGGCGTGCTTGCGGATCGCCGCCTCGTCTTCCGCCAGGTAGACGCAGAAGGTCTTGTCCCCGCCGACATAACTGTGCAGCCATTGCACGGCGCCGCCGACCTGCTCGATCGCCCGGTTCGACGCCCGCGCCGCCCCGCACAATTCGACGAGCGACATGCCGCCGATGCCGGGGATGTCGCGCTCGATGACGTATCGCTTCATTTTGGACATGGGCCTGCGTGCTTCATCGTGAGTCCTCGTCGGGAGTTTGTTGGCGGGCAAGGAGCTTCGCGGCTTTGATGAAAGGTTGGACCGCTCTCGAACGGCTCCCCGGTTTGACGCCCCGGATGATCGACCCGCCGAGCTGATTTCCCAAGCTAAATGATCTTTGCAGAGGTAAAGACAAGCTTTAGCATCAACGAATGCCGGCCACGCCCCACCTCCGCTCGCTCCAGGCCCTCGACCTGGCGCTGCGCACCGGTTCCCTGCAGGCGGCGGCTAAAGTGCTCGGCATCACGCCAGCGGCGGTCGGCCAGCGGGTGAAGGCGCTGGAGGATTGGCTCGGCGTCGACCTCCTGGTGCGCGGCCGCTCCGGTCTCACGGCGACCGCCTCGCTCGCCCCGGCCGTCGCCCACCTCGCCGCCGCGTTTCGCGAGCTGGAATCCGCCGCGGCCCTGCTGGATCTGCAACGCGGCTCCGAAATCCACATCGCCGGCGCCTCGGACTTCGTCGAGCTGTGGCTGCGGCCGAGGCTCACCGCCTTCCGCGCCGATCATCCGAACATATTCTTCTGCATCAATGGCGAGGGCGACGCGCCCCTGCGCCTCGGGCGGGTCGACTGTGAAATCACCTTCGGCCCGAGCGACGGCGGCGACCTGTTGTTCCGCGATTACGTCGCGCCGATCTCCTCGCCGGAGAACACCTCTCGCATCGCCCGGCTGCCCAAGCGGGAGCGGCTCGAAGGCTTCCCGCTGCTTCAGCTCGACTTCTACAAGGACGATCCGGCCGTCCCCGATTGGTCGGCGTGGATCAGCGCCCACAAGCTTCGCCGCACCGCGCCGGAGCGCGGTATCCGCTTCCAGCGCATCGCGCCCGTCGCCGAGGCGGTTCTCGCCAACGCCGGTCTCGCCATCTGCGGCCTGGCCCTTCTCGGCGAGCTGCTCGACGAGAAGCGGCTCACCCTGCCGTTCGCCGCCGGCTCGGGCGCCTGGACGGCGCACGCCTTCCACGCCCGCTGGCGCCATGACTCCCTTGGCCGGCCCCAGGTTCGCCGCTTCCGCGACTGGCTGCTGGCGCGGAGTCGGATGACGCGGGAATGGCTCACGCCGCGCTTCGGCGCGCCCGTGGCGGTGCGTGGCGAGTGAGGGCAGCCGTCCACCCTCTCGCCGACCGCGGAGCACCGCTCTCACGCCCACGTGCTAGATCATCGACAGGCCTGAATACGCCAGTAGTGGACCATAGCTTCGGACCGGAAACGCGATGTTGGCTCCGGTGGCGCAGTGCAATGTGCGAGGAGATGGTGGACGCGACAGGGATTGAACCTGTGACCCCCTCGGTGTGAACGAGGTGCTCTCCCGCTGAGCTACGCGTCCGATGGCAGGCACCAAGGCTATAGGGTTTGCGCCACCGCCGGACAAGCGCGCGCCCTGCCGCCGGACCGGCGCGAAGCGGGTGAAATCGAGTGCGCGCGGGAGGCTTTCGGTGGGCTCGCGGGAGAGCGGAAGCGGGCTACGTCCTTCGGATTGCAAGACCGTAGCGCCGGCTTCCAGCCGGCTCTTTTCCGCTGCCGCGATCCCGCGAGGATCCGGGAAGATTGAGACTGCCGGGTGGAAGCCGGCGGTACGGGGGTATCGCCGGGCCTGACGCCCCGGATTATATTGCATGGGCCCGCCTTGCAATATGGCGAGGGGCGGGTGAAGGGCTGTGCGGGATCAGGCAAATCTGCAAAACCGTAGCGCTGCGCGCGGAGGCTTTCGGTCGGCTCGCGGGAGCGCGGAATCCGGCTACGTCCTTCGATTTGCAGAACCGTAACGCCGGCTTCCAGCCGGCTCTTTCTCACTCTGCCAAAGGGGGCGGGGAGCCTGGGGGCTTGAAGATGCGGGCTGGGAGCCGGCTGTACGGGGTATGGGCGGGCGCTCCGATCAGGGACGCGCAGGCGAGCGGCAGATCGTCGAAGGCGTCGATCACCCGGTCGGCGCCGAGGTCCGCGGCCGGCGTCGCCGTGTAGCCGAAGCTGACCAGCACCAGGGGAACGCCGGCGGCGCGGGCCGCGCCGGCGTCGGTGGCGGAATCGCCGACCATCACCGCACGGTCGATCCGGCCGCCGGCGCGCTCGATCGCGAGGCGAAGCGGGGCCGGGTCGGGCTTGCCGACGCCGGCGGCGTCGCCGCCGATCACCGCGGCGAAGCGGTCCAGCAGGCGAAGGTCGGCCGAGAAGCTGGCGAGAGAGATCGGTGCGCTTGTTGGTGCAGACCGCGAGGCGCGCGCCGGCGGCCGCCAGGGCGTCGAGCGCCGCCTCCACGCCCGGAAACGGGCGGCTCTCGCGCGCCATGCGGGTGCGGTAGTAGGCGATGAAGCGCTCGACCCAAGCCGCGCGGTCGGCCTCGTCGAGGGGCGCGCCGGCGGCGGCGAAACCCTTGCGCGAGCAGCGCCCAGGCCCCCTCCCCGATCATGGTCCGCGCCTCGGCCAGGGGCACGGGCGGACAGCCCTCCTCGGCCAGGAGGTGGTTGAGCGTGGCGACGATGTCCGGCGCGGTGTCGACGAGGGTGCCGTCGAGATCGAAGACGATCGTCGCGCCGGCGAGCCCGTCGAGCGGCGGCGGCGTCATGTCGAGCTCCCCAAGGACCGGCGTCAGCGCCGGCAAAAAAGAGCCGGCCAGAGGCCGGTGCTCCGCCCGGTCGGGCCAACATGAGCCGCGCATCGAAACGTCGAGCGGTTTCGGCTAAACGCTTGCCCATGGCAAGGCGAGCGCGAGCGTGAGCGGCGGCGGGGCGGAGGCGCGGGCGGCGGTGATCCTGGCGGCCGGCAGGGGCGAGCGGATGAAGTCGCCGCTGCCCAAGGTGCTGCACCGGGTCGGCGGGCGGGCGATGGTCGATCACGCCATCGATGCGGCGCGGGCGCTGGGCTGCGATCCGATCGTCGTGGTGGTCGGCGATCATGCGCCGGCGGTGCGCGCCCATGTCGCCGCCCGGCTGGGCGAGGCGGCGCTGGCGACGCAGGCGCGGCCGCTCGGCACGGCCAACGCGGTGCTGGCGGCGGCCGAGCGCCTCGCCGCCTTCGCCGGCGAGGTGGTGATCACCTACGGCGACGTTCCCCTGCTGACCGCCGAGGCGATAAAACCCCTGCTGCAGGCGCGGGCGGCGGCCGGCGCCGACCTGGCGGTGCTGGGCTTCGAGCCGGCCGAGCCGGGCGCCTACGGCCGCCTGGTGCTGGACGAGGATGGCGCCTTGGCAGCGGATCGTCGAGGCCAAGGAGGCGAGCGCCGCCGAGCTGGCGATCCGCCTGTGCAATTCCGGGGTGATGGCCGCCGACGCCAAGGCTCTGTTCGCGCTGCTGCGGCAGGTGACCAACGCGAACGCCAAGAGGGAATACTACCTCACCGACGTGGTCGCCCTGGCCCGGGCGGCGGGGCGGCGGGTGGCGGTGGCCATGGCCGATCCGGAGGCGGTCGCCGGCGTCGACTCCCAAGCCATGCTCGCGGCCGCCGAAGGCGTGTTCCAGCGCCGCCGGCGCGCCGCCCTGCTCGGCGCCGGCGTCACCATGAGCGCGCCGGAGACCGTGCATCTGGCCTGGGATACCCAGGTGAGCGCGGGCGCGGTGATCGAGCCTTACGTGGTGTTCGGGCCGGGTGTGCGGGTCGAGAGCGGCGCGACCATCCGCGCCTTCAGCCATCTGGAGGGGGCGGTGGTGCGGGCCGGGGCGATCGTCGGGCCCTATGCGCGCCTGCGGCCCGGCGCCGACATCGGCGAGGCGGCGCACATCGGCAACTTCGTCGAGGTCAAGAAGGTCAAGGTCGGGCCGGGCGCCAAGGCCAATCACCTCGCCTATCTCGGCGACGGCGAGGTGGGCGCGCGGGCGAACATCGGCGCGGGGACGATCTTCTGCAACTACGACGGCTACGACAAGCACTTCACCCGCGTTGGCGAGGACGCCTTCATCGGCTCCGATACTGCCCTGGTGGCGCCGGTGACCATCGGCGCGGGAGCCTTCACCGGCTCCGGCTCGGTGATCACCCGGGATGTCGCCGCCGACGCCCTGGCGCTCGGCCGCGGGTTCCAGGTGGAAAAGCCCGGCTGGGCGGCGGCCTTTCGCGAAGCCAAGGCGTCGCGGGTTGGCGGCGGGTGAGCGCCGAGACGCTGAAGCGCGCCGCCGGCGAAGCGGGCGCCGCCCTCGTCGAGCCCGGCATGGTGGTGGGCCTCGGCACCGGCAGCACGGCGGCCTGCTTCATCGAGGCGCTCGCGCGCCGACGGCTGGACATCCGCTGCGTGGCGACCTCGCGGGCGAGCGAAACCCTGGCGCGGTCGCTGGGGCTGGAGGTTGTCGAGCCGAAGTTGGTCGAGGCCATCGATCTCACCATCGACGGGGCCGACGAGATCGGGCCGGGCCTCGCCCTGATCAAGGGCGGCGGCGCGGCCCTGCTGCGCGAGAAGCTGGTGTGGACCGCCTCGCGCCGCTGCGTCGTGATCGCCGACGAGAGCAAGCGGGTCGAGCGGCTCGGCCGCTTCGCCCTGCCGATCGAGATCGTCTCCTTCGGGGCGCGCTGGACCCTGGCGCGGGTCGAGGCGGCGGCGGCGGCGGCCGGCGCGCCCGGCGATGTCAGCGTGCGGCGGTCGGGGGCCGAGCCGGCGCGCACCGACCAGGGCAACCTCATCGCCGACCTCGCCTGCGGCGCTATCGCCGATCCGGCCGGCCCTGGCGGCGGCGCTCAAGGGCGTGACCGGCGTCGTCGAGCACGGGCTCTTTCTCGGGCTCGCCGAGCGCGCGCTGGTGGCGGGGGCTGGCGGCGTCGCGACCGTTTTACGTTAGAGCTTTCGGCGCCAGGCGCCGACTTCCCGGCCGCAGGGGCGGCTCGCCCCCCGCCCTTCGCAGATGGGCCCGAGGCGAACAGCACCGCCCGGCAGGTCGCCAGCGGCTTTCTCGCCCACCACAGATGCAGCGTCGAAGGATGCCCACGCCGATCGACTTCTCCCGCGCCGACGCGGCGTTGATCGCCTCCAGGGGGATGGAGACTTCATTGGGTTTCCTGCGAACGGGCGACGCCCTCTTCTCGACCGTGGCGCCCTCAAGGTTTCTTCAGCCGCAGCGTGTCGCTGTAGGGCGCCTCGCGCGTGATGACCACAATGTCACCCTCCTCGGCGCCGGTCCGCGCCTGCCCCGTGGGCGCGCTGGCCGGCTGCATCAGCCACACCGAGCGGCAATCGTCTCCGTCGAATAGCGGCTGGGTTTGCGTGTGCAGGCTCTCACGCTGCTCGCTTGACATCGGTTCGCCCTAAGTCGTCGCCCTTGAACAGCAGCGGCTCGCCGGTCGCCTTGGCAAGGGCGTAGGAGAAGCAGTCGCCAAAGTTCAGACCCGCCGCGTGGCGTCCCTTGCCGAAGCGGCGGAAGGCGTCGATGGCGAGCCTGGCCTGTTCATCGGAGAACGGGACGATCTCGATCTTAAGCCTTTCCAGCAGCGCCCGCGCCTCGTTCAGCCCAGCTTCGCCGCGGCGGCCAAGAGCGACCATGCCGAATTCCACGCGCGTCGCCGCGCTCAGCAAGCGATGCGAAGCGGCCCTGATCACGCTGCGAAACGCGGGCTCCTCCGGCTCGCGGCGTAGAATTGCCATCAGCGCGGAACTGTCGAGGACCATCAGGACGGCAGGCCATTCTCGTCGTAGCCGAGGATCTCCTCGTCGGTGCGGTCGTCGAGGACGGGAAGGGCGTTGAACCGCTTGATGATGGCGTCGATGGCCTCGTCATCCCACGGCCGCTCGCCCCGTTTGAGCTGCTCGTGCCGCAGGCGCTGCCGCAGCGCGCCGCGCACCGTCTGAGTCAAGGACTCTCCGGTCAGGCGGGCCACCTGCCGGGCGAGGCTGTCCGTCTCCGGGTCCTTGAGGCTCAGCGCCATCGTCCTCTCCGTCTATATATAACCGGACCTCGTTTCCATAACAGGGCGGCTACGGTTGTCCAGTGCGCGTCACGCCGCCAACGCGCCGAGCGACAGCATGTCGTCGAGGTTGAACATCAACGCGGCCTTTGCCAGCCGAAGTTATCTGCGGAAGAAATGCTGCACGTAGATCGGCCGCTGGGCACGGCCGTTCTCCAGGCAGATCAGAGCCAGGTGAAAGGCTGCGGGCGCGCCTGTCGCGACCTGCGGCAGTCGCGCTCTCCGGCTCGACGCCATACGCCGGCCTTCCGCCAGCGGCGAACCCGGTTGTAGAGCGTCGGGCACGGGCCATGGCGCCAAAGGCGGATCGCGCCGCGCCGTCTCGGTTCGCCGGATGAAGAGGATTCCCTTGCCGACCTACGACTACGATCTCTTCGTCATCGGCGCCGGCTCCGGCGGGGTGCGGGCGGCGCGGATGGCGGCGCTGGCGGGGGCGCGGGTGGGGATCGCCGAGGCGCACCGGGTCGGCGGCACCTGCGTCATCCGCGGCTGCATCCCCAAGAAGTTCATGGTCTATGCGAGCGAGTTCGCCAGCCACTTCAAGGCGGCGGAGGGCTACGGCTGGACGATCGGCGCGCGGGCTTTCGACTGGCCGAAATTCATCGAGGCCAAGGACGTCGAGATCGCCAGGTTGTCAGGGGTTTACGTCCGCAACCTCGCCAACGCCGGCGCCGATCTCGTCCACGCCCGCGCCGAACTCGCCGACGCCCACACGATCAGGCTCGCCGACAAGGATCGGACGGTCACCGCGGAGAAGATCCTGATCGCCACCGGCGGCTGGCCGACCCTGCCCGAGGGGCTTCCGGGCGCCGAGCACGCCATCACCTCCAACGAGGCCTTCCATCTCGAGCGGCTGCCCAAGACCATCCTGATCGTCGGCGGCGGCTATATCGCCGTGGAGTTCGCCGGCATCTTCAACGGCCTCGGCGTCGAGACCACCCTCATCTACCGCGGCGCGAACATCCTGCGCGGCTTCGACGACGACATCCGCGCCCATCTCGCCGGCGAGCTGGAGCGGCGGGGCGTCAAGATCATCCTCGGCTGCCAGCACGCAGAGCCTGGCCAGGACCGGCGCGGGGATCGTCAGCCGCCTCTCCAGCGGCCACGCGCAGGAGAGCGAGGTGGTGCTGTTCGCCACCGGCCGCGCGCCGGCGACGCAAGGCCTGGGGCTGGAGGCGGCCGGCGTGGCGCTGAACGACAAGGGGGCGGTGATCGTCGACGAATGGTCGCGCTCCAGCGTCGCCGACATCTGGGCGGTGGGCGATGTCACCGACCGGATCAACCTGACCCCGGTGGCGATCCGCGAGGGCGCGGCGTTCGCGCAGACCGAGTTCGCCGGCCGGCCGAGCCGCTTCGATCACCAGGCGGTGGCGAGCGCGGTCTTCTCGCAGCCGCCGGTGGGGTCGGTCGGCCTCACAGAGGCGCAGGCGCGGCACGCCGGCGGCAAGGTCGACATCTATCGCTCGGTGTTCCGGCCGATGAAGGCGACCTTCTACGGCGGTGAGGAGCGCATGCTGATGAAACTGGTGGTGGCGGCCGAGAGCGGCCGGGTGCTCGGCTGCCATGTGGTCGGGCCGGACGCGCCGGAGATCATCCAGATGGCCGCCATCGCCGTGCGCGCCGGCCTCACCAAGACGCAGTGGGACGAGACATGCGCCGTCCATCCCACCGCGGCCGAGGAGCTGGTGACGCTGCGCGAGCCGGTCCCGCCGACGGCGCTGGGTTCGGCGGCCTGAACGGGCCTGGCTATCGATGGGACGGCCGGGCGATTTCGCGGGGCCGGCGTTCGCGCCTATAGACGCGCCTCATGCCTCACTCCTGGACGCCGGCTTCCTGGCGAGGCATGCCGGCCGCGCACATCCCGGACGACTATCCCGATCCGGCCGCCCTGGCGCGAGCGGAGGCGGAGCTGCGGGCGCTGCCGCCGCTGGTGTTCGCCGGCGAGGCGCGACGGCTGAAGGCCCGGCTGGCCGAGGTCGCCGCCGGCCGCGCCTTCCTGCTGCAGGGCGGCGACTGCGCCGAGAGCTTCAAGGAGTTCTCCGCCGACGCCATCCGCGACACCTTCCGCCTGATCCTGCAGATGGCGGTGGTGCTGACCTTCGCCGGCGGCCGGCCGGTGGTGAAGGTGGCGCGCATGGCCGGCCAGTTCGCCAAGCCGCGCTCGGCGCCGACCGAGACCCGCGATGGCCTCACCCTGCCGGCCTATCGCGGCGACATCGTCAACGGCATGGCGTTCGAGGCGGCGGAGCGCACTCCTGATCCGTCGCGGCTGACGAAGGCCTACAGCCAGGCGGCGGCGACGCTCAATCTGCTGCGCGCCTTCGCCGGCGGCGGCTACGCCGATCTGCACAACATCCATCGCTGGACGCTCGGCTTCGTCGAGGGCAGTCCGCAGGGGGCGCGCTACCGCCAGCTGACCGACAAGATCAGCGAGGCGCTCGCCTTCATGGCCGCCATCGGCGTGACGCCGGAGAGCCATCCCGAATTGCACCGGGTGGAGATCTTCACCGCTCACGAGGCCCTGCTGCTCGGCTTCGAGGAGGCGCTGACCCGCGTCGAATTCGACCACCGGCCGCTGGTACGACGTCTCCGCCCATCTGCTGTGGATCGGCGAGCGCACGCGCCAGCTGGAGGGCGCCCATGTCGAGTTCGCCCGCGGAATCGAAAATCCGATCGGCTTGAAGGTCGGGCCGGGCCTCGAGCCGGACGAGCTGCTGCGCCTGATCGACGCGCTCGATCCGGCCGGCGAGCCGGGCCGGCTGATCCTCTACGGCCGCTTCGGCGCCGACCGCATCGGCGAGCGCCTGCCGGCCCTCATGCGCCGCACCCGCGCCGAGGGTCGAGCGGTCGTCTGGGCGATCGATCCCATGCACGGCAACACGCTGAAGGCCGCCGGTGGCTACAAGACGCGGCCGTTCGAGCGCATCCTCTCGGAGGTGAAGAGCTTCATCGACATCGCCGAGGCCGAGGGGGTCCACCCCGGCGGCGTCCACCTCGAGATGACCGGCCAGAACGTCACCGAATGCCTCGGCGGCGCGCGCCAGGTGAGCGAGATCGACCTTGGCGATCGCTACCACACCCATTGCGATCCGCGCCTCAACGGCGAGCAGGCGCTGGAACTCGCCTTCCTGATCGCCGAGCGGCTGAAGCGTGAGGCGGCGGTTGGGCGCGGGACCGCGGCATAGCCGGGGGTTGCGGGCGATTGAGGGTTGCGGGCGGGCTTGCCGCCTGGAAGGCGGCGTTACAGGCCCCGGTCACCGATCCGTACCGCCGGCATCCTGCCGGCATCCTTTGCACGAATGCCGCCTGGAAGGCGGCGTTACGGGCGCCGTTCACTGATCCGTATCGCCGGCATCCTGCCGGCGTCTTTTGCGCCATGCGCCTGGAAGGCGGCGTTACGCGGGTTATGGTCGCAGGCCCTGGAAGTAGAGGAGCGCGGTGAGGTCGCCGTGGTCGATGGCGGCGTCGGCCACGGCGCGCAGGATCGGCTTGGCGTGGAAGGCGACGCCGAGGCCGGCCGCCTCGATCATCGACCGGTCGTTGGCGCCGTCGCCGAGCGCCACGGTCTCGGTGAGCCGGACGCCGCGGGCGGCGGCCTCCTCGCGCAGGCAGTCGAGCTTGGCGGTGGCTGCGAGGATGGGTTCGGCCACGGCGCCGGTGAGCCGCTCGCCGTCGTCCAGCAGCCGGTTGCCGCGCCAGGCGGCGAAGCCCGCCTCCGCCGCGACCCGGCCGACGAAAAAATCGAAACCGCCGGAGACCAGCACGCACCGCGCCCCGCCCGCGGTCATGGTCTTGACCAGTTGCCTGGCGCCGGGGTTCAGTCGCACCCGCTCGGCGTAGGTTTTCTCCAGGGCGGCGAGCGGCAGGCCGGCGAGCAGGGCGACGCGCGCGCGCAGGGCGGCGGCGAAGTCGAGCTCGCCGGCCATGGCGCGTTCGGTGATCGCCGCCACCTCGGGCATGACCCCCGCGAAGTCGGCCAGTTCGTCGAGGCATTCGCAGCCGATGATCGTCGAATCCATGTCGGCGACGAGCAGGCGCTTGCGCCGGCCCTCGACCGGCTGGACGCAGTGATCGACGGGCTGGCCGGCCAGCCGGGCGCGGGCGGCGCGCCTCAAGGCGGCGAGCTCGGCGCCCTCGATGACGATGTCCATCGCCCCCTGGCCCAGCAGCTCGGTGGCGGCGATCGGCCGGCCGACATCGGCGACGGCCTCGAGCGCGCCATCGAGGCTGGCCTCCAGGGCGCGCGCGTCGGAGGCGACGAGGGTGAGGACGAGCATCATGGCGAACCGCGGCTGTGCCAAGGGCCAGCGCCGACAGCAAGCCGGGAATCCTGAACGGCGGCCGTCACCGGTTTTCAGACTTTCTTCAGGCGTGATCGGCTTGAGTGCGCGGCCTTGGAGGGCAGGAGGCCGTCATGAACACCGCGCGCCGCGCCGGCGAACGCATCGAATGGCAGTATCTCGAAGCGCCGGCGGCCGGAGCGATCCGGGTCGGCGAGCGGGTTTCCGCCGCGGCCGGCGGCCTGCCGATCTACCGCGTCATGGCCATCGACGGCGGCCGCGCCTGGCTGCGCGAGGAGGCCGGCGGCGTCGACCGCGTGCTGCCGATCCAGCCCTTTCATTGGAAGGCGATCGGCGGGGCCTGAGACCTGTTCGCCTTTCCCGCGTCCGGCGGGACCCGTCGATCAGCTCGGCCGGGCCGCGCCGTTCGAGGCGGCGATGGTCGAAGACACGTCGGGCGCGAGCGGCGGGTTCGCGGCCGTGGCCGGCGGGGCGCTCGCATCGATCGACACCTGGTGCGGATAGGCGAAGGTGAGGCCGGCGGCGTCGAAGGCCTGCTTGACGCTCTTCAGCATGTCGTAGCGGATCTGGATGACGTCGCCGGCCGAGGCGGTCCAGGCGCGCAGGGTGACCTCGACGGTGCTCTCGTTGAGCGCCGTCAGCTTGGCCCAGGGCGCCGGCTCCTGGACGATGCGCGGATCGGCGCGGGCGCGGGCCAGCAGCACCTCCA
The DNA here is from genome assembly GCA_963752245.1 of uncultured Alphaproteobacteria bacterium. GTDB lineage: Bacteria > Pseudomonadota > Alphaproteobacteria > Caulobacterales > Caulobacteraceae > Acaudatibacter. The sequence goes on along the minus strand of CAVVXO010000004.1, from coordinate 304,670 downwards.
GCGCCTTGTCGACATCGTCGGCGTAGTCGATGCCGCAGGCGACGGCGAAGGAGACGGTCCTCGGCCCGGTGTGGTTGACGATCACCTCGCCGAAGGCCTTGCCGTTGGGGATGATCACCAGGCGGTCGTCGACATCCGACAGCCGGGTGACGAAGAGATCGAGCGCCCGCACCTTGCCGGTGTGGCCGGCGATCTCCACCCGGTCGCCCACCCGGAAGGGCCGCAGGATCAGGATCATCACCCCGGCCGCGACATTGCTGAGCCCGCCTTGCAGCGCGAGGCCGATCGCCAGGGACGCGGCGCCGAGCACGGCGATCACCGAGGTGGTGCGCACGCCAAGCTGCTGCAGCATGGCGACGACGCCGACCACCATGACGGCGTAGCGCACCAGCGAGCCGATGAAGTTCTGCAGCACCAGGTCGGGGCCATGCTCGCGGTGCAGGCGCGCGGTCGCCCCGCGGGCCACGCCCGAAGCCCAGCGCGCCGCCCACAGGGTCAACGCCAGGATGGCGCCGGCGAGCAGCAGATTGAGGGCGACGTGCAGAGCGCCGTCGAGCAGCCTCTGCCACGCCGGAACGCCGCCGTGCGCGAGATCGGCGACCGTGCCGGTCAGGGCGGCGACGGGCAGCGTCGGCGGCGGCGTGGCGGCATGGCTCGGCATTGGAACAGGCTCCAACGCAAGGGGCGCGAAAACGGCTCCATCAGCTTGGTCGGGACGGGCTTACAGCCGCACCTCGCCGCCCGCCGAATGCCGGCCGGAAGCCGGCGGTACGGTCACCTCTTCCGGGGCGGCCGGGGGATGAAGGCGGAGGTGCGGGCGAGATAGGCGTCGTAGCCCGGACGGCTGGCGCGCTTCATCCGCCCTTCCACCGTCGGCACGCCGCTCCAGCGGGTCAGGAGCACGGTCAGCAGCACCGGCCCCGGCAGAGCCAGCCAGCCGATCCAGCCGCCGTCGGCCGCCACCAGTAACAGGCCCCACCAGACGCACGCCTCGCCGAAGTAGTTGGGATGGCGGCTGTACCGCCAAAGGCCGGCGTCGAGCACCTTGCCTTCGTTGAGCGGATCGGCGCGGAAGCCGGCGAGCTGCGCATCGGCGACCGCCTCCAGGGCGATGCCGGCGATCGCCAGCGCCGCGCCGATCCAGCCGAGCGGACCCAGAGCCGGCCTGTCGCTGAGCTGGCCGAGCTGGACCGGCAGGGAAACGACGAACTGCAGCGGCGCCTGGATGGCGAACACCAGCAGCAGCGAGCCGCGCGCATAGCTCCAGCCCCGCACCGCGCGGGCGTGCTCCATCATCGTCGCATAGCGCGGGTCGGGCCCGCGGCGCAGCAGCCGCCAGAGAAGGTGGACGCCCAGGCGCAAGCCCCAGACGGCGGCGAGGCCGGTGAGCAGGCTGGCGTGCAGCCGCCCCTGACCGGTCGACATGAGGCTCAAGAGCGCGATCAACACCAGGCCGAACGCCCACCAGACGTCGACGAAGCTGGGATCGCGCGAGACGAGGTTGATCAGCCACAGCATGGCCCAGATCGCCAGCAGGGCGACGGCGTTGACGAGCAGCAGGTGGGCGACTTCCATGCCGGTCCGCATCCTTCCCGAAGGTTCGCCTTCGCGCCAAGGGAGACCGCCGGACGATGGAATGCAAGGCCTCGGCGATCTGGCTGCTGGCCGGGCCGACCGCATCTGGCAAGTCGGCCCTGGCGCTGCGGCTCGCCGAGGCCGCCGGCGGCGATATCGTCAACGCCGATTCGATGCAGCTCTACGCCGACATTCCGATCCTCTCCGCCCAGCCCGGTCCGGCGGAACGGGCGCGCGCGCCGCATCACCTCTACGGCATCGCCGACGCCGCCGATCCGTGGTCGGCGGGACGTTGGCTGGCGGCGAGCCTCGCGATCCTCGAAGAGCTGCGCGAGCGCGGCCGACCGGCGATCGTGGTCGGCGGCACGGGGCTCTATTTCAACGTCCTGACCCGCGGGCTCGCCGAGCTTCCCGAGGTGCCGCTCCCGGCGCGCGAGGCGGCGGCGGCGCGTCTGGCGCGGATGGGCGAGACCGCCTTCCGCGAGGCGCTCAGTCGCGTCGACCCGATGGCGGAAGCGGCGATCGCCGCGCGCGATCGCCAGCGGTTGGTCCGCGCCTGGTCGGTGCACGTCGCGACTGGCCGCGCCTTGAGCGACTGGCGCGCCGCGACGAGCCCTCCCCTCCCTCTCGGCGCCTGGCGGGGCGTGGTGCTCGACCCCTCGGGGGTCGATCTGGCCGGGCGCATCGCGGCGCGACTGCGGCGCATGGTTCATGCCGGCGCTGTGGCCGAGGTCGCGGCGTTGCTGGCTCGACGCCTCGACGCCGGTCTGCCGGCGTTGAAGGCCGTGGGTGTCGCGGCCTTCGCCGCGCACCTGACCGGCCAACTCCCACTGGAGGCGGCGGTCGAACGCGCGGCGGGCGAGACGCGACGGTACGCCAAGCGGCAGCGCACCTGGTTCCGCAACCAGCAGCCTGGCTGGCCAAGGATCGACAGCCTCGATCTCGAGGCGCAATGGGCGGCGCTGCTCTCGCTGACGCGCGCCGCGCCTGATTGAGCGAACGGCGCCGCCGCCTTAAGGGATTGCGCATTGGGAGGGGCGGCCATGCGAAATATCCTCGCCTGCGTCACGGCGCTCGCGGCGCTGGCGGCGCCGATCCTCGGCCGGGCCGATCCAAGGCCTTGCCAGCTTCAGTCGCTCGGCGAACTGGCGGTCACGCGCCAGGGCGGCCACTTCCTTGTCGACGCGACGATCGACGGCAAACCGGCGCCGCTGGTGCTCGACACCGGCTCGTTCGGCACGCTGCTGTTCAAGGACGCGGTCGCCAGGCTCGGGCTGTTCACGCGGGAGATTCCGAACGTCACCATCTACGGGGTCGGCGGCGGCGCGAAGGCGTACTCCGCCGAGGTCAAGGAGTTGCGGGTGGCGAATCTGTCGCTCCGCGACGCCGAGCTGATGGTCACCGGACACGACGTCGGCGGGCCGGCGGTGGGCGTCCTCGGCGCGCGATTCCTGCTGCAGACCGACGTGGAGTTCGATCTGGCGCACGACCGCCTGCGCTTCTTCCGCTCCGTGGGCTGCACCGGCGACCAGGTGGTCTATTGGGGCGCCGCCTACGCCGTGGCGCCGATGTCGCTGACGCGCGAGGACCAGCTGCTCGTCCGGGTCGGACTCGACAGCGAGAGCATCGAGGCGCAGATGGATACTGGCGCGCCGCGCTCGATCCTGGCCAGCGATGTCGCCGCGCGGCTGAGAATCGCCGCCACGCCGATCGCTGGCGCCGGCCCGGCGCGCGGCATGGGCGGCGCCGCGCCCGGCCCCGTCGCCACGGCGCGGCTGAACGCCTTCCGGTTCGGCGAGGAAACCGTCGGGCATCCGGCGATCGAGGTGGCGAACCTGTTCGGCAACAACACCTATGTGCCGTTCGAGTCGCGCATCGCGACCCGCGCCGTCGACGATCCGCAGATGCTGCTCGGGGCCGATTTCTTCCTCTCCCACCGCATCTATGTGGCGGTGAAACAGGGCAAGGTTTACGCCAGCTATCTCGGCGGACCGGTGTTCGCGCCGGCGGCGACGGCCGTCACGACGGCAAAGGGGAATGCTCCATGATCAAGCCGATCTTGATGGCGGTCGCGCTCGCCGCCATCGCCGCGGGACCAGCGCTCGCCGACGCCGCGGCGACCGCGGCGGCGGTGCGCCGGGCGGACGAAGCGTTCGAGGCGCGCGCTCAGGCGGTGGGCGCGGCCCGGGCTTTCGGCGAGTTCATGGACCCCACCGACGGGCTGCAGTTCACTGGCGGACCGCCGATCCGCGGCGCCGCGGCGATCTACAAGGCCATGGGCGGCGCGGCACCCGGCCCAAGACTGCAATGGGCGGTTGTCGACGCCTGGGGAGCGGCCAGCGGCGATCTCGGCGTCACAACCGGAACCTGGAAGCTTACCGCGCCCGGAGCGGCCGCCCCGATGCTCACCGGACGATATGTCACGGTGTGGCGCAAGGATGCCGCCGGCGCCTGGAAGGGCTTGATCGACATCGGCGCGCCGGACTCGAAGTAGAGCCGTCCTCGCCAAGTTCCACCCGCTTGACACCGGCGCGGAACACTCGGAGAACCCCGGCGCGAGTTTAGGGTTTGTTCCCTGATTCGCGTTCGTCTATTCGCCGCCGTTCCGGCGGCGACCGGTGGAGGTCCAGAGGCGATGTTGACCCGCAAGCAGCACGAGCTGCTGATGTACATTCACCAGCGCATCAAGGAGACGGGCGTCTCGCCGTCGTTCGATGAAATGAAGGCGGCGCTCGACCTGGCGTCGAAATCCGGCATCCATCGGCTGATCACCGCCCTGGAGGAGCGCGGCTTCGTCCGCCGGATGGCGCATCGGGCGCGGGCGCTGGAAGTCATCAAGCTGCCGCACGAGGCCACGCTGGCCGCGCCGCCGGCCGGCCGCGGCGTCTTCACGCCAAAGGTGATCCAGGGCGACGGCCGCCCCGCGCCCCCCGCCCCGGCCAATGACGTGCGCGAGCTGCCGGTGCTGGGCCGGATCGCCGCTGGAACGCCGATCGAGGCGATCGAGCACGAACGTGACCGCATGGCCGTTCCCGAAGCGCTGCTGGGAGCCGGCGAGCACTTCATCCTCGAAGTGCAGGGCGAATCGATGATCGGCGCCGGCATTCTCGACGGCGATCTGGCGGTGATCCGCAAGACCGAAGACGCCACCAGCGGCGATATCGTCGTCGCTTTGGTGATGGAGGAGGAGGCGACGCTCAAGCGCCTGCGCCGCAAGGGCGCCTCCATCGCGCTCGAGGCGGCCAATCCAGCCTTCGAAACCCGCATCTTCGGTCCCTCGCAGGTGCGGGTGCAGGGTCGGCTGGTCGGCCTTATTCGCCAGTATCACTGAGCGTCCACGGCCGGCGGCCGCGCGCGTCCTGGGCCCACGCCAGGCGCCAGCCTCCGGACGCGGCGTAGACCTCGGCGGCGCCGCCGCGGGCGAAGTCGGCGGGACCGAGCACGATGGCGCCTGGGCATGCTCCGGGCGCGATCTCGGCGCGGCTGACGAGGATGTCGGCTCCCCGGCACAGGGCGGCGAGCCGATCGGGCGGCGGTCTCTTGCGGAACCACCAGCCGGCCAGCGCTGGGCGAAGCGGGCCGATCGGCGCGCAGGCCTTGCGGTCGCAGTCGAAGGCGCGGCGCGAGTCGGCGGCCAGGGCCTCCGGCGTCGCGCCGAGGGTCAGGCCGCGGTGCTGCGCCCACAGTTGGGTGGCGTAGGCCCGCATCGTCGGCTTCATGACGACTTCGCGGCCGTGATCGACCACCGCCGCCTCGTCGCCATCGGCGGCGATCCAGGCGACCGGGGCTGGCCCCCTGGGCCACAGCGCCACCGCCGCGCCCATCAGGACACCGAGCCAGCGCAGCCGGCCGCGCCAGAGGCAGGCGAAGACGATGCCGAGGTAGGCGATGGCCAGGGCGACCTCTGGCGCGCTCGCCCAGCCGCCGGCGGCGCCGGGGGCGGCGGCGAACAGATGGGCGAGGCGCAAGACCGCCGTCGCGGCCCAGCCGGCGACGAAGAAGACCGGCGCGCCGATCGCCTGGCCGAGTCCCAGCGCCTGCAGCAGCAGGCCGGTGGCGAGCGCCGGCATCATCACGACGCTGGCGACGAAGTCGGCGGTGAGATTGGCGAACACGCCGTAATTGGCCACCCGGTTGAAGTGCTGGATGGCGAAGGGACTGGTCGCCGCGCCGGCGACCAGGCTGACCATGACGAGCGCGATCAGGCCGTCGCGGGCGCGCTGCAACAGAGCCAGGGGCCAGGGCAGGCCCTTGGCGTGCGGGCGTCTTGGCCAGATCTCGGCCAGGGCGACCAGTGAGGCGGTGGCGCAGAACGACATTTCGAACCCGGGCGCGAGAACCACGTCCGGCTCGATCGCTAGGATGATCAGCGCGGCCAGCGCGAGGGAATGGAGGCTGACCGCCCGCCGGTCGGCCAGGATGGCGAGAAAGGCGATGCTGGCGGTGATCGCCGCGCGGCGGGCCGGCGGATGGGCGCCGGAGAGCACCAGATAGGCGGCGACGACGAGGAGGGCGACGGCGGCGGCGACCTTCTTCCCGGGAACCCGCAGCGCCAGCCACGGCCAGGCAGCGATCAACAGACGAACCGCGAAGAAGGCGAAGCCGGTCAGGGCGGCGGTGTGCAGTCCGGCGATCGCCAGCATGTGCGCGAGGCCGGAGGCGCGCAGATCGTCGCGATCGGCGGCCGGCAGCCAGTCCTGGTGGCTGGTGGTCACCGCGGCGGCCAGACCGGCGGCCGGAACGCCGCCCGGGCCGAGAGCCGCGACGATGCGCCCGGCGATCGCGCCGGCGACGCGCCAGCGAAGGGCGTTCACCGCCATTTGGAAACGAAGCCGCCAGGGCGGCGGCGGCAGCGCGACCACCTCGGCCGGCCGCAAGGCCAGTCCGACGCCGCCGACGCCCTCGAACCAGGCGTCGCGGGCGAAGTCGTAGACTCCCGGCGCGGCCGGGCCGGGCGGCGGATCGAGGAGGGCGAGAAGCCGGACGGCGCTGCCCGGCGGCGGCGCCGACTCCGGGCCGCCGGCCACCTCCGCGACGATCCGCACGCGGGTCGGCGTCGCCGCCGGGGCGAGACCCTCGATGCCGGTCGGCGCGATGAGCAGGCGCGGCCCCCGCTCGGCCGGCGGCCCGATATCCACCACCCAGCCGTCGAGGCGAACCGCACCCAGCCCAGGCGGCGCGACCGGCGCGGCGACCACGTCGCTGTGCGCCTTGGCGGTGACGAAGCCCGCGCCGGCGGCGGCGAGATAGCCGGCGAGCAGGATCACGGCCGACGAGCGCGCCCAGCGCAGCGCCACGAGCCACGGCAGGGCCGCGCCAGTGGCGGCGAGCGCGGCGAGAGCGAGCGACGGCTCGGCCTTCAGGCCAAGATAGGCGGCCGCGCCAAGGCCGAAGGCGACCGGCAGCCAGAGAAAGCCGCGCGCCCGCTGGCCGGCGACTTCGGCGGTCAGCCAGCCGCGGAGTCGATCGCCGGTGGTGGAGCGATCCTGTGCCGCCGTGCTATCGCCGCCCGCCGCGCGCGCCAGATCGGATTGCCCAATGTCAGAGCCCGAAGGGTCGGCCACCCCGGTCGTCACCCGCATCGCCCCCTCCCCCACCGGGTCGATGCACATAGGCACCGCCAGAACCGCCCTGTTCAACTGGTTGTACGCCCGCCATCGCGGCGGCAAGTACCTGCTGCGGGTCGAGGACACCGACCGAGAGCGATCCACCGACGCCTCGGTCCAGGTGATCTTCGAGGGGCTCGCGTGGCTCGGTCTCCAGCCCGACGAGCCGCCCGTCTTCCAGTTCGCCCGAGCCGATCGCCATCGCGAGGTGGTCGCCGGCCTGTTGGCGGCGGGCCGCGCCTATCGCTGCTGGATGAGCGTCGAGGACCTTTCCGCCGAGCGCGAGCGGGCTAGGGCCGGCGGCCGCGCCATCCGCTCACCGTGGCGGGACAGGCAGGCGGAGGGCGACGACGCTGCCCCGCACGTCATTCGCTTCAAGGGACCGCTCGAGGGAGAGACCATCGTCGAGGACATGGTGAAGGGCCAGGTGGTGTTCGCCAACCGCGAACTCGACGACCTGGTGCTGCTGCGTTCGGATGGCGCGCCGACCTACAACCTCGCTGTCGTCGTGGACGATCACGACATGGGGGTCACGCACGTGATCCGCGGCGACGACCACTTGAGCAACGCCGCGCGCCAGACGCTGATCTACCAGGCGTTGGACTGGCCCCTGCCCGCCTTCGCCCATCTGCCGATGATCCACGGGCCGGACGGCGCCAAGCTCTCCAAGCGCCACGGCGCGCGGGCGGTCAGCGAGTTCGCCGAGATGGGCTACCTGCCCGAGGCGATGCGCAACTATCTGGCGCGGCTCGGCTGGGGGCACGGCGACGCCGAGATTTTCAGCGACGCCGAGGCGATCGCCTGGTTCGATGTCGCCGACGTCGTGCGCGCGCCGGCGCGGCTGGACTGGGCCAAGCTCGGCCACCTCAACAACCACTACATCCGCGCCGCCGACGACGAACGCCTGGCGGGGCTGGTCGAGGCGCACCTGCGCCGCCTGCGAACGCCGGCGTCGGCGGAGGCGAGCGGCCGCCTGCCGGCCGCGATCGCGGCGGTGAAGGATGGGGCCAGGACCATTCCCGAACTGGCCGGGCTGGTCGGCTTCGCCCTGGTCAGCCGGCCCTTTGAGCCGAACGAGACGGCGGCGGCCGCCTTCACCCCGGCGGCTCTAGACCTGCTTTCCCGCCTGCGGGGACCGCTCTCGCAAGCCGGCGAATGGCGCGCCGAAGCGCTCGCGGCAGTGCTGCGCGACTTCGCCAAGACGCAAGGCGTCGGCCTTGGCGCATTTGGCCAGGCGTTGCGGGCGGCGCTTTCCGGCGGGGCGGCCGCCCCCGATCTCGCCGGCGCCCTGGCCGCGCTGGGCCGGCCGGAGAGCCTGGCGCGACTGGACCAAACCCTTTCGCGCATCCGGCAAGCGCCTTAAGGGACGCGCGCGCGGACGGCCTTTCGCCAGCGCCGTTTCTTAGCGTTTACCAAGGGGACGAGAATGGCAGACCACGCCACGCTGGTGTTCGACGGCAGGAGCTATGATCTGCCGATCATCGATGGGACGACCGGCCCACGGGTCATCGACGTGCGCAAGCTCTATGGCGACGCCGATGTCTTCACCTTCGATCCCGCGTTCACCTCCACCGCCAGCTGCGAGAGCAAGATCACCTACATCGACGGCGACGCCGGCGTGTTGCTGCATCGAGGTTATCCCATCGAGCAGCTCGCCGAGCAGTCGAGCTTTCTCGAGGTCTGCTACCTGCTGCTGAACGGCGAACTGCCGACCGCCGCCGAATACACCGACTTCGAGCGCACCATCACCTATCACACCATGCTGCATTCGCAGTTCGATCGGTTCTTCACCGGCTTCCGCTCGGACGCGCACCCGATGGCGATCATGACCGGCGCGGTCGGGGCGCTGTCGGCGTTCTATCACGACAGCACCAACGTCGACGATCCGGAACAGCGCAAGATTTCGGCGCATCGCCTGATCGCCAAGATGCCGACCATCGCCGCCCGCGCCTTCAAGTATTCGATCGGTCAGCCGTTCGTCACGCCGCGCAACGACATGACCTATGCCGAGAACTTCCTGCGCATGGCGTTCTCCGTACCGGCGGAGGACTGGAAGCCCAATCCGGTGCTGACGCGGGCGATGGACCGCATCTTCATCCTGCACGCCGATCACGAGCAGAACGCCTCGACCTCGACGGTGCGCCTCGCCGGCTCCTCCGGCGCCAATCCGTTCGCCTGCATCGCCGCCGGCATCGCCTGCCTGTGGGGCCCGGCGCACGGCGGCGCCAACGAGGAGGCGCTGATGATGCTGCGGGAGATCGGCTCGGTCGACCGGGTCCCGGAGTATGTTCAAGGCGTCAAGGATCGCAAGTACCGTCTGATGGGTTTCGGCCACCGGGTCTACAAGAACTACGATCCCCGGGCCACCGTGATGCAGAAGACCTGCCACGACGTGCTGGAGCAGCTTGGCGATGTCGACGATCCGCTGCTGAAGGTGGCGGTCGAACTGGAGAAGGTGGCGCTGAACGACCGGTATTTCGTCGACCGCAAGCTATATCCGAATATCGATTTCTATTCCGGCATCACGCTCAAGGCGATGGGCTTTCCCACCACCATGTTCACCGCCCTGTTCGCGCTGGCCCGCACGGTGGGCTGGATCAGCCAGTGGAAGGAAATGTTCGAGGATCCGCAGCGCAAGATCGGCCGTCCGCGACAGCTCTACACCGGGCCCCTGCGGCGCGATTACGTGCCGGTCGAAAACCGCGGCTGAACACCCGCCGACAGGGCTTCGATCACGGCCTCGGCGGCGGCGGCGATCGGATCGGCGATCCCGCCGCGCATCACCGCCAGAGCCCGCGTCTGAGCGGCGGCTTGCCGCGCCCGCGATTCCGGATCGTCCAGCCGTTCGCCGAGCGCCCGGGCGAGATTGGCCGGTGTGCAGCGGCCCTGGATGAATTCCGGCGCGACTGTCTCGCCCGCGGCGATGTTGACCAGGCTGATCCAGCGGGTGCGGATCAGGAGCCGCGCGGCGATATAGGTGAGTGGGCTCAGGCGATAGGCGACCACCATCGGGCAGCCGGCGGCGGCGAGCTCGGTCGTGATGGTGCCGCTGCAGGCCAGGGCGATGGTGGCCGCTCGCATGACCTCGCGACGCCGCGCCTCGCCATGAACGATCTCCACCGGCGCGGCCCAGCCCGCGACCGCCGCCGCCACGGCTTCGCGCCCGGTATCGGCGGCGGCGAGGATGAATCGGAGTTCCGGACGATCCTCGCTCAGGCGCCGGACGGTCTCGCCGAACACCGGCAGGAGCCGGCGGATCTCGGCCGGCCGGCTGCCGGGCAGGAGCAGCAGAGTGCGCCGGTCGCGGGACGCGGGGTCGGGCGGCGCCGCGTCCACCGGCAAGGCTGGGTTGCCCACGAAGGTCACGGGCAGGCCCGCGCGCTCGAAGAATGGCGCGTCGAAGACATGGATGGCCAGCAGGCGGTCGACGCTGCGAGCCAGGGTCCGGGCGCGGCCCGGCCGCGTCGCCCACACCTGCGGCGCCACGTACTTGATCAGCAGGGGTGGATGGGCGAGCCGCCGCAAGGCCCTCGCGACCCGCAGATTGAAGCCCCAGGCGTCGATCAGCACGGCGGCGTCGGGGCGTTCGCGGGCGGCCAGCCTCGTCACGTCGCGGGCGCGCCGCAGCACCAGCGGGTAGACGGTCAACGCTTCGGTCAAGCCGAGAACCGCCAGGGGAGCGGTGTCGAAGAGGCTGTCGAGACCCGCCGCGCGCATCCGCGCGCCGCCGACGCCGATGAACGAAACGCCGGGCAAGCGTTGCCGCAGGGCGGCGATCAGTCGCGCGCCGATCGCGTCGGCGGAGGGCTCGACGGCGACCAGCAGCAGCCGCGCCGCCGCCGTCGCCTCGGCTTCAATGCGCGTCGCCACCCTCCTCCACGACGCCCGCGATGAACAGGCCGAGTTCATCGGCCAGCCGCACCGCCTCGACCCGCTCGACCAGCAGGGCGCCGGTCGGCTCCCCGACGATGCCGGCGAGCCCCGCCGCGGCGGCGGCCCGCACCGTCCCGGGTCCGATCACCGGCAGGTCGACGCGGCGATCCTGGCCCGGCTTGGGAACCTTGGCGATCACGCCGCGACGCCCGCCGCCATCGCCGGCCGCCGCCGAGACCAGCGCGCCGGCCCTTCGCAGCATTTCGTCGGTGCCCTCCTGCGCCTCGACCGCCAGGATCTGGCCGTCGCGCGACACCGCCGACTGGCCGACGTCCAGCCCGCCAAGCACCCGCGCCACGCTCATGGCGCGGTCGATGTCGAGCCGGTCCTCGGCGCCCAACGCGCGCCGGGTGAGCGGATCGGCGCCCAGGAGCAGGCGCGGCGCGACCTCGTGCGCGCCCAACAACTCGAAGCCGTCCGCCTCGAACTCGGCGATCAGGCAGGCGAGCAGCGCCGAGTCGCCATGGCGCGCCGCCGCCATCGCCCGGGGCAGCGCTTGCCGGCCGCGCGGGTCGAGACGCAGGCCGGCGAAGCTCGCCCGGCCGACGTGGCCGGCGAAGCACAGCTCGCGGCAACCGGCGCCGCGCAGAGCCGCCATCGCCGCGCCCATCTCGCCGATGTTGTGCACGGCGCCAGGAACTTGATCGAAGCCATCGGCCGCGAAGCCTTCGAGGCGCACGGCGAACACCGGCCGTCCGACCGCCGCCGCCGCTTCGGCGAGCTCGCGCGGCAAGTTCCCGCCGCCGACGATCAATCCCAGGGGTCGCATGGCGGGCGCCGGCGTCACACCTCGCGCCGGGGCGTCGTCAACGGCCGGCTGGCGTCGGCGCGGATGAAGTCGACGATTTCCATCACTTCCGGCGACCCGGCGTAGGCGTCGGCGGTATCCTCCAGGCGTTCCTGGAAGGTGCCCTCCTCGGCGAACAGCATGCGATAGGCGGCGCGCAGGGTGTTGATCGCCTCGCGCGGAAATCCGCGACGCTTCAGGCCAATCAGGTTGAGACCTTCTAGGTGGGCGTGGTTTCCCCAGACGTTGCCGAACGGAATGACGTCGTGGTTGACCCCCGCCATGCCGCCGACGAAGGCGTGGCGTCCGATGCGGGTGTTCTGGTGCGCCGCCGCCAACCCGCCGATGATCACATGATCGGCGACCACCACGTGCCCCCCGAGAGTGGCGCTGTTCGCCATCACCACCCGATCGCCGACGACGCAGTCGTGACCGATGTGCACGCCGACCATGAAGTATCCATCGTCGCCGACCCGCGTGACGCCGCGGCCCATTTGGGTGCCGCAATGCATGGTGACATGCTCGCGGATGATGTTCCGGGCGCCCACGTCCAGGCGCGTCGGCTCGCCCTTGTGCCCCACGTGCTGAGGCGGGGCGCCGATGAGGGCGAACGGATGGATGACCGATCCCTCGCCGATCCGCGTCACGCCGTCCACCACCACATGCGACAGCAGCCGGACGGCGGAGGCGAGCGCGACATGGGCGCCGACGACGCAATAAGGCCCGATCTCGACGTCGGCCGCGATCTCGGCGGCCGGATCGACGATCGCGGTGGGGTGGACGCGCGTCATGCGCGGGTGTCGACCAGCATGGCGGCGAACTCCGCCTCCGCCGCCAGCTTGGCTCCGACCACGGCGCGGCCGTGAAACTTCACCACGTCCTTGCGGGCTCGCAGCACCTTGACCTCGGCGCGCAGCACGTCGCCCGGCCGCACCGGATGGCGGAACCGGCAATTGTCCACCGACATGAAGAGGATGATCTTGCCTTCGGGATCGACGTCCCAGGACTTCGACATCAGCAGGCCGCCGGTCTGGGCGAGGGCCTCGATGATCAGGACCCCAGGCATGACCGGCGCGCCCGGAAAGTGCCCGGCGAAGTAGGGCTCGGTCATGGTGACGTTCTTGACGCCCGTGATCGACTGGTTGGCAACGAAATCTTCCGCCGCGTCGATCAGCAGGAACGGCGGTCTATGTGGAATCCGCCGCATGATCTCCTCGACGTCGATCCGCGCGCTCGCCCCGCCAGCCTCGCTCGTGGTCATCGCCGTGCCCTCTTCTACCCGCCCGAGCCGGCGCGGCGGGCGAGTTTCGCCAGAGTCGCCATCTCGCGAAACCAGCGGCGGACTGGCCGCGCCGGAACGCCGCCCCAGCTCTCGCCGGCGGGGACATCGTGCATCAGGCCGGCGGCGGCGGCGAGGCGCGCCCCGGCCCCGATCGCCAGGTGATCGGCGACACCGGCTCGGCCGCCGAACATGCAGCCATCGCCGACGGTGACGCTGCCGGAGATCCCAGTGTGAGCCGCCAGCACGCAGTTTCGCCCGATCACCACGTTATGGGCGATCTGCACCAGGTTATCGATTTTGGTGTTGTCGCCGATGACGGTGTCGCCAAGCGCGCCCCGGTCGATGCAGGTCTGCGCGCCGACGGTCACCCCATCGCCGATCAGCACGCGGCCTAGCTGCGGCAAGTCGACGAGCCCCTCCGGGCCGGCGACGGCGCCAAATCCGGCCTCGCCAATCACCGCGCCCGCCAGGATGCGGGCGTTCGCGCCGATGACGGCGCAGCCGATGCGGGCGCCCGCGCCTATCCAGCCGTCGCGGCCGATCGCCACGCCTGGGCCAATGACGGCGCCGGGGCCGACGACGCAGCCGGGGTCGACAGACGCGCCCGGGCCTATGACGACCCCGGGGCCCAGCTCGACATTGTCGGCGACCACCGCCTCGGGGTGGACGGCCGGGGCGGGGCCGTGCCGCCGTGGACGGTGCAAATGCGCCGCGACGCGGGCGAAGGCGGCCGCCGGCTGCCCATGAATGATGAGCGGCCGGCCGCCCGACACGCGCTCGGCGAGCAGGGACGCGATCAGGCAGACCCCGGCTGACGAGGCGGCGAGTTCCGGCAGGGCCCTCGCTCCGCCGCACCACGCCAGGCTGTCACGCCCAGCCGACGAAAGGCTGGCCACGTGAGTGATCAACAGCTCGCCGGCTGTCCCGGGAACCAGAGCGCCGCGCGTCAGCACGGCGGCCTCGGCAAGCGTCAGCGGCGGTCCGGTCTCGTAGAAACGCGGATCGGGGCCGCTCACGCCCTCGTTCCGTCGCTTAGCGCGCGGGAGCCGATCCCGCCGTCTGCAGGTGCTCGCGATCGAACGGGAACTGGGTGATCCGAGCATTGAGGGCGGCGACCGCCGCCGGGGTGAGGTCCATCTGGGGATTCACCGCGATGACGACGTCGCCGTCGAGGAGGATGCTGCAGCGCCGCTGCTGATAGAGCTGCTGGGCGACGGGAGACAATTCCTGCGCCACGCGGCCAAGCGCCTTGCGTTGGGTCTCTTGCACTTCGCGCTGGCGCAGATCGACTTTCTGCTGCCAGGCGGCGGCGCGCGCTTGAAGCGCGCTGGCGCGGCTCTGGTAGCTGGCCGCGTCGAGGGTGGCGCGCTGAGCCTGCAAGGCTCTGGCGTCATTGTCGATCGCCGTCTGCTCGGGGCCGATTTCGGAGCGGACCTGATTGGTGATCTGCTGCAGGCGATCGGCGACATAGCGGCCGACGGTGGAACCGCCGATGGCGCCCCGTTGCGAGAGCACGCATACCCCGGGGATGACCGGGCCGTGGGTGATGCCGGCGCCGGCCGCCGGGGCGGCGGCCGCGCGAGTCTGGGCCACCGCCGGCCCGGCGGCGGTCGCGAGAGCGAGCAGGCAGCTCAGGTAAAGCTTGGAATTCATGTCTTTGCTAGAACCTTGTTTCAGTGGAGAAGCGGAATAGTTCGGTCTGATCATAAGCATCCTTGCGGATGATCTGACTGAAATCGAAGCGCAGCGGTCCGGCCGGCGATTTCCAGAAGATGCTGATGCCGGCGGAGGCGCGCAGGCCGAGATCGTCCTGGACGGTGGTGATGAGCTGATTGGTGTTCGGATTGATCTTATCGGCCCGGTCGAGCACGCCGAGGGTGCCGAAATCGGTGAACAGGGCGGTCTTGATACCGTATTGTTCCGGCAGCTTGTTCGGGATGGTCAATTCGAAGGTGCCGATGGCGTAGAGCTTGCCGCCCAGCGCCTCGTTGAACTGGGTGTCGCGCGGTCCGATGCCGGCGATGGCGAAGCCGCGGAAGGTGTCGCCACCCTTGTAGAAGCGGTCGGCGATACGGATGGTGTCGCCGTTCCAGCCGTTCACATAGCCGGCCGAGCCGGTGAAACTGAAGATGAAGTCCTTGTTGAAGCCGTGATACCAACCGCCGCGCAGTTCATTGCGCAAATAGTGCACGGTGCCGCCGGCCCCGGCGAGATCCTGGGAGAAATTGATATAGTATCCGCGGGTGGCGACCAGCGGATCGTTTCGCCGGTCGAGCCCCACCGTATAGCCGACCTGCGATGTGAGGTAGGAGCCGCGCTGGCGGCACAGGATGATCGAGACCAGCTCCGCTCCGGGAACGCACAGCGAGTCGTCGACGATGACATCGTCGGTTCGCAGTGTATAGCGCGTCGTCAGCAGGCTGTTGGCCGACAGTGGAAAAGTCAGCCGGAGCGTTCCGCCCGTCGAGGCCGTGGTATACTGCGCTTGCTGGGTGAAGTTGTAGCGGTAGGTGTAGAGATCGATGCCGCCCTGCAGGTCGCGGTCGAGGAAATGCGGCTCGGTGAAGGAGACATCGGCCTGCTGGCGCAGCGAGCCGAGCGACAGCCGGGCGCGAACATCCTCGCCACGGCCGCGGAAATTCGACTGGCTGACGCCGATGTCGGTCACCAGCTTGTCGATCGAGCTATAGCCGGCGCTGAACGACAGCTGGCCGGTGGGCTGTTCGGTGACCTTGACCTGAAGGGTGGTGCGATCCGGCGCGGAGCCCGGCACATTGGTGATGTCGACATCCTTGAAGAAGCCGAGCGCCCGGATCGCGTTCTTCGAGCGGTCGACCAGCGCGCGATTGTAGGCGTCGCCCTCCTGCACGGTCATCTGGCGGCGAATGACGTAATCGAGGGTGGTGGTGTTGCCGACGATGTCGATGCGATCGATGTAGACGCGCGGACCCTCGCGCACTTCGAACGTCACGTCGACGGTATGCTTGACCGGATCGGGGGTATAGCGCGGCCTGACATCGACGAAGGCGAAGCCGGCCGCGCCAGCCGCGAAGGTGAGCGAATCGGTGGCCTGCTCGATCCGCTGATCCTGGTAGATCTGACCGCTGCGGATCGGCAGCAGCTGGCGCAGAATGTCGCCGTTCAACTTCTTCAGCTGGGTCTGGACGGTGACCTTGCCGAAGCGATACCGGGCGCCCTCGTCGAGCGAGTAGGTCACCGCGAAGCCGTTCTTGTCCGGCGCCAGCTCGGCCACCGACGAGACGATCCGGAAATCATAGAAGCCGCGGTTCCGATAGAACTTGCGCAGCTGCTCGCGATCGTACTCGATGCGGTCCGGATCGTAGTTATCGTTTGAAGAAAAAAATCGGTACCACGCGCTTTCCTTGGTGACCACGACGTTGCGCAGGTCGTTCGCCGAATACTGTTTGTTCCCTAGAAAATTGACGCGCAGGATGCCGCTCTTCGGGCCTTCGTTGATTTCGAACACCACATCCACGCGCCGCTGCGGCAGCTCGATGATCTTGGGGCTGACGGTCGCGGAAATGCGTCCGGAGCGGCGATAGAGCTCGACGATGCGGCCGACATCCTCCTCGACCTTGGCCTTGGTGAACACGCCACGCGGGCGGATCTGAATCTCGTCCTTCAGCTTGTCGTCCTTGAGGTTCGAATTTCCCTCGAAGACCACCTGATTGATGATCGGGTTCTCCACCACCTTGACGATGAGATCCGAGCCTTGCAGGTCGATTTTCACGTCGGAGAACAGGTCGGTGCGGAACAGCGCTTTCAGCGCCGCGTCGATCTTCATCGCATCGACCGTGTCGCCGACCGCGATCGGCAGATAGGAGGTGATCGTCTCCGGGTCGATCCGCTCGTTGCCCTGAATGAGGATGCGGCCGACCACGCCCGACTGCTGCGCCTGCGCCAGAGCCGGCGGCGGCGCGGTCACGCCGGCCACGCCAAGCAGCAGCGCGAGGCTCGTCGCCAGGGTCGCGCTCGGGCGACGCAAGCCTTTGATCGGGTCCGTCATGCCGGTGATGGATCGCCCTACGAGAACAAGCTGCTGAACAGGTGGAACACACGCAGCCGTTGCAGGTCGTTCCAGGAGGCGAACAACATCAAACTCACCAGCAAGGCAAGGCCCACCCGGTATCCCGCCGCCTGCAGTCGCGCCCCGGGGGGATGGCGCGTCACGGCCTCGTAGGCGTGAAACAGGAGGTGGCCGCCGTCCAGGACGGGAATAGGCAGCAGGTTGAGCAGGCCGACGCTGATCGAGATCAGCGCGCCGAGCTGCATCAGGAAGAAGGCGACCGCGACCACCCAGGAAACGCGCGCCTCGCGCGCCGCTCCCACCGCTTGGCGGGTGAGGTCGCCCGAAGCGTGGGCGATGCCGATGAAGCTGTGCAGCTGATCAAATCCGACCTGCCCGGCGACCATGCGGCCAAGATAGAAGGCGGTAGTCTCGGTCACCTCGAGCGTGCGGACGGCCCCGAGAGATAGCGCGGAGAGAAGGTCCGGCCGCTCGAATGTTCCGCCGCGCGCCGCCAGCCCGAGGACCCCGACGATCTGCGTGCCGCCGAACGGGCTGGGTTGCGCCGTCGCGGTGGGCGTGGCGACGATATAGAGCCGCCGGCCATCGCGATCCACCGCGAAGTCGATCGGGACGCCGGCGCGATACTGCACGTAGAACTGGATCGCTTCGAACGACGAGGTTGGCCGACCGTCGGCGGCGACGACCCGGTCGCCAGCGAGGAAGCCGGCGCGGCCGGCCGCGCTGTCGGGACTGACCGCGTCGATCCGATTGCTCGTCATCGGCCGACCGAAGATGACGAACACCAGCGTGAAAAGGGCGATGGCCAACAGGAAGTTGGCCGCCGGCCCGGCGAGCACCACGAGGGCGCGTTGCCAGAGAGGTCGGAACGCCAGATAGCGACGCTCGGCCCCGGCGCCCTCGCGCGCGACGATCTCGGACCTGCGCACCGCGAGCTCGGCGCCATCGGGCACGCTGGCGGCGTTGTCGTCCCCGGCGAAGCGGACATAGCCGCCCAGCGGCAAGGCGGCGATCCGCCACTCCACGCCGGAGCGGCTTCGCCGCGCCCAAAGCGTGGGGCCAAAGCCGATCGAAAAGCGGTCGACCGCAATCCCGAAGGCTCGCGCCATGCCGAAGTGCCCCAACTCGTGCACCACGACTATGATGGTGACGACGAGCAGAAATGGCAGGAGGTCGAAGGCCGCGGTCTGGGCGAAGGCCAACATGTCGAAGGGGATCTCCCGGCGGCGGCCTCAGCCCTTGCGCTCGAATCGCGACAGCACTTGGGCGGCGAGGCGACGGGCCTCGGCGTCGGTCCGCACCGCATCCGCCAGGAGATCCTCGCCGGCAGGCGGCGCGCCGGCGCCGGCGCGCTCCAGCGACTCCGATACGACCGATGCGATATCGAGGAATCCGATGCGGCGGTCAAGAAAGGCGCGGACCGCCACCTCATTGGCGGCGTTCAGGGTCGTCGTCGCGGCCGGCCCGGACCCCAGCGCCTCGCGCGCCAGCCGCAGGGCGGGAAACCGCTCCAGGTCCGGCGCCTCGAAGGTCAAGGTCCCGATCGCCGCCAGGTCGAGCGGTTCGGCGGGCCACGGCGTGCGGCGCGGCCAGTTCCAGGCACAGGCGATCGGCGTGCGCATGTCGGCTGGGCCCAGCTGAGCCAGGGTCGAGCCATCGGCGTATTCGACGAGACTGTGCACGACCGATTGCGGATGGATGATCACATCGACCCGTTCGGGCGGCATGGCGAACAGGTATGCCGCCTCGATCAGCTCCAGCCCCTTGTTCATCAGGGTGGCGGAATCGACCGAAATCTTGGCGCCCATGCTCCAATTGGGATGGGCGACGGCCTGCTCGGGCGTCGCCGTCGCCATGGCGGCGGCGCTCCAGGTGCGGAACGGTCCGCCCGAGGCGGTCAGGACGATCCGCCGCACCTCGGTGGCGTTGGCGGCTTCGAACACCTGCAGGATCGCCGAATGCTCCGAGTTCGACCGGAATCACCCGGCCGCCGGCGGCGCTCGCGATCCGCAGCAGCGCCGGGCCGGCGCAGACCAGGCTTTCCTTGTTGGCCAAGGCGACCACCGCCCCCGAGCGCGCCGCCGCCACGGTCGGGGCGAGGCCGGCCGCGCCGACGATGGCGGACATCACCCAGTCGGCCCCCGAGCCGGCCGCCCGTTCGATCGCGGCCGCGCCGGCGGCGGCCTCGACGCCGCTTCCCGCCAGCCGCGCCCGCAATTCCGGCAGCCGGCTCTCATCCTCGACGATCGCCAGGCCCGGGCGCCAGCGACGAGCCTGTTCGGCGAGGCGCTCGATGTTGCGTCCCCCGGTAAGGGCCAGGACCTCGATTCCTTGCTCGATCCGTCCGAGCAGATCGAGAGTCGATACGCCGATCGACCCCGTCGAGCCCAGGATGACGACGCGCCGCGGCCCCATCAGTGCGCCCAGCCCCAGCCGTCGATCAGCCGCGCGACGCCGAACACCATGACCGCGAACATCAGGCCGTCGACCCGGTCGAGCAGCCCGCCGTGGCCTGGAATGAGGTCGCTGGCGTCCTTCACGCCAAAGCGGCGCTTGAGCATGGACTCCCAGAGGTCGCCGGCCATCGTCGCCACGCCGCCGGCGAGACCGATGACGGCGGCCGCGGCGATCGACAGACGCATGGCGAACGCCGCGATGGCCATCGCGGCGAGCACCGCGCCCACGAGGCCGCCAATGAAGCCCGACCAGGTCTTGTTCGGCGAGTAGCGCGGCCATAGCTTCGCGCCGCCGATGAGGTTGCCGGCGACATAGGCGGCGATGTCTGCCGCCCAGGTGGTGGCGAACAGCATCAGCGTCCAGCCGGGTCCCTGGCGCGTGCCGATGAGCCAGACGATCACCAGACAGGCGGGCGCGATGTAGAGGACGCCGTAGGCGGCGTCGACCGCCCGGTCGGCCGCGCCCCTCGCCGAGATGGCGGCCGCCAGCGCGCCCACCACCACCGCGCCCCAAGCGGTCACGAACAGCCCGGCGGCCCCGAGCAGAATGACCGCGACGATCGCCGCGCTGCTGATCACGGTGACGAGGCCGCCCCGGCGCGAGACGGCCATCGCCGTCCACTCCCGCGCCAGCACCGCGCCGCCGACCGCCATCAGCAGCAGGAACGGCAGGCGCGCGATCGCGCCGCCGGCTCCGAACAGGCGCACCGCGACCACGGCCGCGGCGGCCATGACGAGGCCCGACGCCGCTCGCGCCAGCAGATTGCCCCAGTTGAACCGGATCCGGGCGCGATCACCCGCCGCGCCCGCCGCCGGCCGCGCGCTCGGAACTGGTTGCGGCCCGTCCATGAGCTATCCGGCCGCCAGGGCGCCGTTACAGGCGAGCCCGCCGAACCGGCGCTCCCGCGCATGATATTGCGCCACCGCGGCGGCGAGGTGAGAGGGCCCGTAGTCGGGCCAGCAGACATCTTGGAACACCAGCTCGGCGTAGGCGCACTCCCATAGCAGAAAGTTGGAGAGGCGTTGTTCGCCACTGGTCCGCACCACGAGATCGGGCGGCGGCGCTCCGGCGGTGGTCAGCTGCGACTCGAAGAAGTCCTCGTCGATGCTGTCCGCCGTCCGCTCGCCGCGCGCCACGGCGATCGCCAGCGCGCGCGCGGCGTCCGCGATGTCGGCGCGGCCGCCGTAGTTGAACGCCACCTGCAGGTGGAAACGGTCATTCTCGCAGGTCCGCGCCTCCGCCTGTTCGACGATGCCGAGGATCTCCTCGTCCAGTCCGACGCGACGGCCAAGAATACGCACGCGCACGCCCTCTCGTTCGAGACGGGCCAGGTCGCTGCGGAAATAGGCCTTCATCAGGCCCATCAGTTCGGTGACCTCGCGAGGCGGGCGCCGCCAGTTCTCGGTCGAAAAGCCGAACACCGTCAGCCGGCCAACCCCAAGACCGGGGGCCGCCTCCACGGTGCGGCGCAAGGCGGCGACGCCGGCGCGATGGCCGAAGGCGCGCGGCAAGCCGCGCCGCCTCGCCCAACGGCCGTTGCCGTCCATGATGATCGCCACATGTAGGCCTCCCTGAGGCGCGTTCGAGGCCGGAGCGAACGCCGGAGACACCGCCGCCATCCCGGAGGTCGCCGAGGTTCGGCAGGGCGAGGGCGAGCCCTTCATTTCAAGAGACAGCGATCGAGTGGACGCGGACATCGGGCCGCCGGGCTAGACCTGCATGATCTCCTGATCCTTGACCTTCAAGGCCTCGTCGATCCGCCTGACCGCTTCGTCCGTCATCTTCTGCGCCTCGACCTCCAGCTTGCGGAGCTCGTCCTCGCTGATCGAGGAGGCTTTTTCGGCGGCCTTGAAGTCCGCGATCGCGTCCCGGCGGACGTTGCGCACCGCGACCCGCTGCTGCTCGGCGTACTTGCCGGCAAGCTTGACGAGATCGCGCCGCCGCTCCTCGGTCAACGGCGGGATCGGAACGCGCAGCGTCTGGCCTTCGACGACAGGATTGAGGCCGAGGCCGGCATTGCGGATCGCCTTCTCGACGGAGACCACCAGAGCCTTGTCCCAGACGTTTACCAGGATCGAGCGCGGCTCGGGGACGGACACGGCGCCAACCTGGTTGATCGGCATGCGCGAGCCATAGGCCTCCACCTGCACCTGATCGAGCAGCGCCGGCGAGGCGCGGCCGGTGCGCAGGCTGGCGAACTCGTCCTTCAAGGCGGCGATCGCCTTGTCCATCCGTTCCTTGTACTTCGAAAGGGTCGGCTTCTCCTGCGTCGTCATCGCTCGTCTCCTCTCAAAAGCGCTCGCGCTCGCCGAGGCATGGCCGTTTCACGACGCCGCGGCCTCCCCGTCGATGGTCGTATAAACTCCGCCGCCGCCGACGACGGAAAGAAGATTGCCAGGTTGCCGGATCGAAAACACCACGATCGGTATATCGTTGTCGCGCATCAGGCTGATCGCCGAGGCGTCCATCACTCGCAGATTGCGCGCCAGCACCTCCTGATAGCTTAATCGCTGGTAGCGACGGGCGGCCGGGTCGAGCTTGGGATCGGCGGTGTAGACGCCATCGACACTGGTGCCCTTGAACAGGGCGTCGCATCCCATCTCGGCCGCGCGCAACGCCGCCGGCGTGTCCGTGGTGAAGAACGGCGCGCCCAGGCCCGCGGCGAAAATCACCGCACGGCCCTTCTGCAGATGCCTAAGAGCCCGCCGGCGGATGTATGGCTCACACACCGCGTCCATCGGGATCGCCGACTGCACGCGCGTGTCGACGCCGGCCTTCTCCAGGGCGTTCTGCAGCGCCAGGGCGTTCATCACCGTCGCCAGCATGCCCATGTAGTCGGCGCTGGCGCGCTCCATGCCGTGGCCCGCCATCGAGACGCCGCGGAAGATGTTGCCGCCGCCGATCACCAGACACAGCTCGACGCCGCTGCGCACCACCTGCGCGATGTCGCCAGCCACCCGCGCGAGGGTGCCCAGGTCGATGCCGAACGGCGCCTCGCCCATCAGCACCTCGCCCGATACCTTGAGCAGGATTCGGCGATAGGGCGGCGCGCGCGATGTCATGGCTCTCGTCAGTAGGGGCAAGCGGCGGGTCGCGCCATAGCGGTCGCCGAGCCCTCGCGCGCTCGGCGGGGCTAGTCCGGCGTCTTGCCGGTCATCGCGGCGACCTCGGCGGCGAAGTCGCCGGCCGACCTTTCCACGCCCTCGCCCAAGGCGAAGCGCACGAAGCCCTCGACCACCACCGCGGCGCCGCTGGCCTTCGCCGCCTGTTCCACCAGCTTTTCGACGGTCACATCGGGCTCGCGAACGTAGGCCTGCTTCAGCAGCACCAACTCCTCGTGGAACTTACGGACACGGCCCTCGACCATCTTCTCCACCACGCCCGGGGGCTTGCCGGAGGCGGCTGCCTGCTCGGCGAAGATCGCCCGTTCGCGGTCGACGTGAGCCGGATCGAGATCGTCCACCGATAGGGAGAGCGGCGCGGCGGCGGCCACATGCAGGGCGATATTCCGCGCCAGGTCGGCGAGCACCGCGCGATCGCCGGTTCCGCGCACCGCGACCATGACGCCGATTCGGCCGAGATCGGGCGCGCCGGGCTGCGCGCCATGGACATAGACGCCGATCGCGCCTGGCGAGACCTTCAGCCGCGCGACGCGGCGCAGAACCATGTTTTCGCCTATGGTGGCGATCAGATGGGTGACGGCGTCCTCGACCGTCTGGCCATCGAGGCTCGCTTGGCGAAGCGCCTCGATCCCACCGTCGACATCGAGAGCGGCGGCGGCGATCTTGCGCGCGCCAGCCTGGAACTGCTCGTTGCGGGCGACAAAGTCGGTCTCGGCGTTGAGCTCGACCAGGGCGGCGGTCATTCCGTCGCTCTCCTGGCGGGTCGCCACGGCGACGACCCCCTCGGCGGCGATGCGGTCGGCCTTCTTGGCGGCCTTGGAGAGGCCCTTGGCGCGCAGCCAGTCGATCGCCGCCTCCATGTCGCCGCCGGTCTCCTGCAGCGCCTTCTTGCAATCCATCATCCCGACGCCGGATCTCTCGCGCAGCGCCTTGACCAGGGAAGCGGTGATCTCGGTCATGGTCTCTCCAGTGGGGGTCGCGCCGGCCGGCGGCAAGGCCGGTCGGCGTCGGTGTTCAGAGCAAAGCCGCCGGCCCTCGAGCGGACCGGCGAAACGATCAGGCTTCGGCGGGGGCCGGCGCTTCGGCGGCCTCGGCCGGCGGAGCGGCCGCCGGCTCGGAGCTCGCCGCTTCGACCGGGGCGCCGGGAGCGGCTTCGACCGCCGGCGCCTGCTCGGCGGCCATGGCGCGCAGGGCCGGCTCCTCGGGCGCTTCGGCCGCGCCGAGGTCGACGCCCATGGCCGCCTGACCTTCGGTGAGACCATCGAGCACCGCGTCGGCGACGAGGTCGCAGTAGAGCTGCAAGGCCCGTGCCGCGTCGTCGTTGCCGGGAATCGGATAGCTGATCCCCTGCGGGTCGCTGTTGGTGTCGAGGATGGCGACCACCGGGATGTTCAGCTTGCGCGCCTCCTGGATGGCGATCGCCTCCTTGTTGGTGTCGATCACGAACATGAGGTCGGGGATGCCGCCCATGTCCTTGATGCCGCCAAGCGAAAGCTCGAGCTTGTCGCGCTCGCGCGTGAGCTGCAGCAATTCCTTCTTGGTGCGGCCGCCAGCCTCGCCGCCGTCCAACACGCCCTCGAGCTCGCGCAGGCGGGCGATGGAAGCGGAAATCGTCCGCCAGTTGGTCAGGGTGCCGCCCAGCCAGCGGTGATTGACGTAATATTGCGCGCAGCGCTTGGCCCCGCCAGCGACCGGATCGGACGCCTGGCGCTTGGTGCCGACGAACAGCACCCGGCCGCCGGAGGCGGCGACTTCCCGCACCTTGACCAGCGCCTGATGCAGCAGCGGCATGGTCTGCGACAGATCGATGATGTGGATGTTGGCGCGCGAACCGAAGATGAACGGCTCCATGCGCGGATTCCAGCGATGGGTCTGGTGCCCGAAGTGGACGCCAGCTTCCAGCAGCTGACGCATGGTGTAGTCAGGAAGGGCCATGGGCCTTTGACGTGTCCTTCTTCCGGTTGAGCCTCCGCCGGATCATCCCCGTCCGGCTTTGAAAACCGGGCGAGACCGGAACGGCGGATCGCGGGCGACCGCCCACGACGAGCCGAACATCCGACGTGCGTGATGGCGCCCAGCTAGGCCATCTTGCCGTCAGTGGCAAGGGTGGCGCTAGCGAGGCCTGGTCAAGCCTCCTCCATCAGGCTCACCCCCGGAGCCGTCTTCAACGCCGCCCGCGCGCTGGCGTCGAGGCGGTAGCGGCCGGGGAGCTTCAGCTCGACCTCGCGGCCTCCGGCGAACAAGGCGAGCAGATTCACCTCGCCGCCCTCGCCCGCCGGCGCCAGGCGCTCCCGCAGGGCGTCGGGCGAGGCGGCGCCGATGGAAAGGTGAAGAACGACGCCGCGGCTCGCCTTGGCGGCGACCGCCTCCAACGGCTTGGGATCGTCGCCGAAGAAGCGCACGTCGCCCTCCCCCGGGCGCACCCGGGCGGTGAACACGATGGTCGAGCCGACATCCAGGAGGTCGCGATGCCGGCGCAGCGTCTCCGGCGCGAAGGTCACCTCGTATTCTCCGGTGGGATCAGAGAGGATGACGAAAGCGACGCGCCCGGCGCCGCTCGCCGAGGCGCGCTCGCGGCGGCGGCGGACGATCCCGGCCATGCGGAAGGCCTCGATGCCGGCGGCGATGGCGCCCATCGCCTCCGCCAAGGGGGTGATCCTCTGGCGGCGCAGCGCGGGTACGAGATCGTCGAGCGGATGGCCGCTCAGATAAAATCCGATCGCCGCCAGCTCCTCGTCGAGCTGCTGCAGAGGCGTCCACGGCTCGACCGCCGGAAGTCGCGGCCGCCCGACCTCCGCCTGACCGGCGAAGAGGGACTCCTGCGCGGTGGCGCGATCCTCCGCGACAGCCTGGGCGTACGCTGCCAGGGTGTCGGCGGCGCCGACCCATTGGGCGCGATGGCCCCCGAGGCTGTCGAGGGCGCCGGCCCGCGCCAGGTTTTCAATCGCCCGCTTGTTCACCTGGCGAGGATCGATCCGCTCGAGGAAGTCGAAGATGTCGCGGAACGGTCCGCCGCTGTCGCGCACCTGAACAAGGTGCTCCATCGCCTGCTGCCCGACGTTGCGCACCGCGCCGAGGGCATAGAGAACCTGGCCATTGGCGACATCGAAGTCGGCGCCGGAGCGATTGACGTCCGGCGGCGCGATGGAGACGCCCAGGCGCCGGGCGTCCTGATAGAAGATGGCGAGCTTGTCGGTGTTGGAGACATCGAGGCTCATCGAGGCGGCGATGAACTCGACCGGGGCGTTCGCCTTCAGCCAGGCGGTGCGGTAGGCGATCAGGGCGTAGGGCGCGGCGTGGCACTTGTTGAAGCCATAGCCGGCAAACTTGGCCATGCGCTCGAACATCGCCTCGGCGTCGCCCGCGGCCATGCCCCGATCGCCGGCGCCGGAGAGGAACCGGGCGCGCTGCTGGTCCATCTCGGCCTTCTTCTTCTTGCCCATCGCCCGACGCAGCAAGTCGGCCTCGCCCAGCGAATAGCCGGCCAGCACCTGGGCGATGCGCATCACCTGTTCCTGATAGACGATGACGCCGAAGGTCTCGGCGAGAATGTCCTCGAGGCCTGGTAGGATGGCGGGCGGGCGGCGGCCCATCTTGCAGTCGACGTATTCGTCGATCGAATCCATCGGGCCAGGGCGATAGAGGGAGATGAGCGCGGTGATCTCCTCCAGGCTCGCCGGCCGCAGCTTGCGCAGGGTGTCGCGCATGCCCTGGCCTTCCATCTGGAATACGCCGACCGTCTGGCCCGAGGAGAGCAGTTCGTAGGCGGCCGGGTCGTCGAGAGGCAGCTGTTCCAGGTCGAGGCCAGCGCCACGACGCGCCAGCAGCTGGACGGCGCGGCGGATCACCGTCAGCGTCTTTAGGCCCAGGAAATCGAATTTGACGAGACCGGCGCTCTCGACCCACTTCATGTTGAACTGGGTCGCCGGCAGCGGCGAGCGCGGATCGCGGTAGAGCGGCACCAGCTCGGTGAGCGGCCG
This sequence comes from uncultured Alphaproteobacteria bacterium, assembly GCA_963752245.1. Classification (GTDB taxonomy): domain Bacteria; phylum Pseudomonadota; class Alphaproteobacteria; order Caulobacterales; family Caulobacteraceae; genus Acaudatibacter. The sequence goes on along the minus strand of CAVVXO010000004.1, from coordinate 277,880 downwards.
CTCGCCGATCACGATACCGGCGGCGTGAGTCGAGGCGTTGCGGTAGAGACCCTCGAGCCTCAAGGCGATCTCCAGAAGCCGCGACACCGCTTCATCCTCGCGCTTGGCGGTCCGCAGCCTCGGCTCCTGCTCGATCGCCTGCGCCAGGGTAAGCGGGTTGGCGGGATTGTTGGGCACCATCTTGGCCAGCCGGTCGACTTGGCCGAGCGGCAGCTGCAGCACCCGGCCGACATCGCGCAGGACGGCGCGCGCCTGCAGCGAGCCGAAGGTGATGATCTGCGCCACACGGTCGGCGCCATACTTGCGCTGGACGTAGGCGATGACTTCTTCGCGGCGCTCCTGGCAGAAATCGATGTCGAAGTCGGGCATCGACACGCGCTCGGGATTGAGGAAACGCTCGAAGATCAGGCCGAAGCGCAGCGGGTCGATGCCGGTGATCAAAAGGGACCAGGCGACCAGCGATCCGGCGCCGGAGCCGCGCCCCGGCCCGACCGGAATGTCGTTGGCCGCCGCCCACTTCATGAAGTCGGAGACGATCAGGAAGTAGCCGGAGAACCCCATGGTCTGAATGACGCCGATCTCGCGCTCCAGCCGCGCCCAATAGGGCGTCTCGCCCTCGGCTCCGGCCGGCGCCGCGGCATCCAGGCGGGCCCGCAGACCGGCGCGGGCCTGTTCGGCGAGTTCCTCGTCCTCGCCGCGACCGTGCTGGGTCGGAAAGCGCGGCAGGATCGGCGGCCTCGTCTTGACCATGAAGGCGCAGCGCCGGGCGATCTCGAGGGTGTTGTCGCAGGCTTCCGGCAGGTCGGCGAACCGGACCCGCATATCGGCGGCCGACTGGAACCAGTGATCGGGGGCCAGGCGGCGGCGGTCTTCCTGATCGACGAAGGCGCCATCGGCGATGCACAGCAGGGCGTCATGGGCGCTCGCCATGTCGGCGGTGGCGAAGTGGACGTCGTGGGTGGCGACGAGGGGAATGTCGCGGCCATAGGCGAAGGCGACGAGCTCTCGCTCGGCGCGCGCCTCGCCGCCCGTGTCGTGCCGTTGTATCTCGATGTAGAAACGGTGTCGAAGGCGGCGGCCATCCGCGCCAGGGCCTCGCGGCCTTCGGCCTCGCGACCGGCGGCGAACAGCGGGTCGACCGGGCCATCCGGTCCGCCCGAGAGCAGGATCAGGCCCTCGCCGAGCGCCTCCACGGCCTGCCAGGGAACCTGAGGCGCCTCCGCTCCCTCGACTTCGAGGAAGGCCTTCGACGAGAGCTGACAAAGATTGCGATAGCCGCGCTCGGTCTGGGCCAGCAGCACGATGGTGGGCGGCCGCGCCCAACGCTCGCGGCGACCCTCGCCGATCCCCACCACCGGCAGGGCGCAGCCGATGATCGGCTGGACGCCGGCCTGCGCGGTGCACAGCGAGAACTCCAGCGCGCCAAAGAGGTTGGCGCGGTCGGCGATCGCCACCGCCGGCATGCCGGCCGATGCGGCCAGAGCGCCGATCTTGTCGGCCTTGATCGCCGCTTCGAGCAGCGAATAGGCCGATCGCACCCGCAGGTGGACGAAGTCGGCGGCGGGACTGTCGGCCATCGGCGCTCCGGCGAGGTTGGCGGCGCGACTCACCCGATCAGGCGCGCGACCTCCGCCACCATCCAGACGAAGCCGGCGATCGAAGCAAGGGCGAGGCCCTCGCGGGCGAACAGGGTCATGAGCGTTGTCTCCCGTGGGTGTGAACCCTTGTATGTTCCCTGTTTGTTCCGGTGTCAAGCGGCAAGGTCACTTGGAGACGCTCCGGAATCGGAGCGGAAACGGCCTCGGAGGACACGGTGGAGCGGTCCAGGCGGCGACCGCGCGCTCGGCTCTTGACAACTTGCAATGTCTCGTGGCCTATCGGCGTTCAAGGACGCCGCCGCGCCCGCCGAAGGGTGCGAGGCTATCGGGCTCGATCCCGAACGGCTGCGCGTCCATTCCCGCGAATCGCCGGCCCAAGGCTCGAGCGGCCTCACCGTCGCTCCCGATCCCGCCGACCGGCTCAACCCCATCGAAGTCCCCCTGAAGGACTGGCGCTCCGACGCCACGCGCGTGCTCGAGGCTCACGGCTGGCCGCGACTGGAATGAAGCGCGCCAAAGCCTTCCCTGGCCTTCTGGGCAGGCGGCCCGCTGCGGCCGAGGGGGACCTGAACACCCATGCCAAGGCGAGGGCTGTTGCTCTCCCTCAAACAGCCCCACCCCGCTCGCGCTGTCGCGCGTCTCCGTCGCTCCGGAGATGGGGAGCGCGGGACACGCCTCTACAACGGCATATTGTCGTGCTTCTTCCACGGGTTGCCGAGCGACTTGTTCGCCAGGCTCGCGAGGGCGCGGATCAGCCGGGGGCGGGTCTCCCGCGGCCTGATCACGTCGTCGATGTAGCCGCGGGACGCGGCGACGAACGGGTTGGCGAAATGCGCCTTGTACTCCGCCTCGCGCGCGGCGAGCTTGTCGGCATCGCCGATGTCGCCGCGGAAGATGATCTCCACGGCCTGCTTCGGTCCCATGACCGCGATCTCGGCGGTCGGCCAGGCATAGTTGATGTCGCCGCGGATGTTCTTCGAACTCATGACGTCGAAGGCGCCGCCATAGGCCTTGCGGGTGATCACCGTCACTTTTGGCACGGTGGCCTCGGCGAAGGCGAACAGCAGCTTGGCGCCGTGCTTGATCAGGCCGCCCTGCTCCTGCCGCGTTCCCGGCATGAAGCCCGGCACATCGACGAAGGTGATCAAGGGGATCGAGAAGGCGTCGCAGAAGCGCACGAACCTGGCCGCCTTGCGCGAGGAGTCGATGTCGAGCACCCCGGCCAGCACCTGCGGCTGATTGGCGACGATGCCGACGGTCTGGCCGTCCAGCCGGGCGAATGCGGTGATGATGTTGCGGGCGTACTCCGGCGAGATCTCGAAGAAATCGGCCTCGTCCGCGACCTTCGCGATCAGCTCGCGCATGTCGTAGGGCTGGTTCGGATTGGCCGGCACGAGGGTGTCGAGCGAGGGCTCGGCGCGATCAGGCGCGTCGAAGCTCTTCCATCTGGGCGGCGGCGCGCGGTTGCAGCCCGGCAGGAAGTCGATCAGCCGCCGCACCTCCGCCAAGGCTTCGAGATCGTTGCCGAACGCCCCGTCCGCAACGCCGGATTTCAGCGCGTGAACCCGCCAGCCGCCCAGTTCCTCATGGCTGACGTCCTCGTTGATCACCGTCTTCACCACATCCGGGCCGGTGACGTACATGTAGGCGGTGTCCTTCACCATGAAGATGAAGTCGGTCATCGCCGGCGAATAGACATCGCCGCCGGCGCACGGCCCCATGATCACGCTGATCTGCGGCACGACGCCGCTGGACGAGCACGTTCTGCAGGAAGATGTCGGCATAGCCGGCCAGCGAATCGACGCCTTCCTGGATGCGCGCGCCGCCGGCATCGAACAAGCCGATGATCGGCGCGCCATTGCGCATCGCCATGGTCTGCACCTTGACGATCTTCTGGGCGTGGGCGCTGGACAGCGAGCCGCCGAAGACGGTGAAGTCCTTGGAAAAGACATAGACGACGCGGCCGTTGACCGTGCCCCAGCCGGTCACCACGCCGTCGCCGGGAATGCGCTGGCGCTCCATGCCGAAGTCGTGGCTGCGGTGCTCGACGAACATGTCGAATTCCTCGAACGAGCCCTCGTCGAGCAGCGCCTCGATCCGCTCGCGGGCGCCGAGCTTGCCCTTCGCGTGCTGCGCGGCGATCCGCTTCGGCCCGCCGCCAGCCACCGCCTGCGCCCGCCGGCGCTCGAGCTCTTCGAGAATGTGCTGCATCGGCCCTTCTCCTCCGTGACTTCATTGTTCTCGCAGCGCCGCGAGAAAATCGCCAATCTTTCCCGCCTCGGCCCGCATGGCCTCGCGCCGCCCCGCCGCTTCGGCGTCCTCGCCCCAGGCTTCTTCCTGAAAGGTCTCGTCGAGGATGGCGGCGACGAAGGCGTCGTCCGCCCCGACCAGTCCCTCGGCGACGCCGATCGCCAGGATGGACGAGCCATACAATCGCGCCAGACCATCGACGGCGACCAGCGCGAATGGGTTCAGCCGCCCCGCCCAGGCGCGCACCGCCTCGCCCGTCGATCGATCCTGCGTCAGCGGCGTCACGCCCGCGCCGGAGTCGAATCGCGTCCCGAGCCGCGCCTCCACCGATGCGACCAGCGGGCTCCACAGGGCCGCCTGCCGCCGCGCCAGCTCACGCGGCGCCTCGACCCGGTAGCAAAGCAGGTCGTGCTCGGCGAGGCGCGCGAGGCCGGCGATCATCGCCTCGCGCGCGCCGGGGCCGGCGCTGGACGCCCCCAGGGCCAGGCGCGTCGCCAGCATTCCGGCCCAGTCTGGCGGACCGGAGAGCGCCCGCCATTCCGCCGCGACGAGCCTCGCGAGAGGCTCTGTCGGCAGGAGCAGGGGTCGGCCCTCCGGGCGTGTCGCGGCGCGGCCGGCGCGGCGGACTTCGAAGCCAGCGGGGGTGGCGACGATATCGACGGCGGCGGAGCCGGCGGCAGGGTCGCTGGCGAAAGGATCGGATGCGGACGGCGCGCTCATCGCCCTTGTTCATTAGAGGTTCAATTCGCTCGTGCGAAACGCGACCACCCGGAGGCCGCCCCGTGACGACGAACCCCATCATCGACCGCGACCTCGCCGCCGCCATCGCCTCCACCCGCTTCGGTCTCGGCGCCCGGCCCGGCGAGATCGCCGCCGCTCGCACCGATCCACGCGGCTTCCTCGCCCAGCAAATTCGTCCCGCGGGCGGCGACCAGCCGGCCGACACCGGCGCCCGCTCCGAGACGCGCATGCGCGCCTTTCTCGCCTACCGGGCGCAAGAGAAACGCGACAAGGCGGATGGCGGCGGCCGCTCGCCAGCGAGCCGGGCCGATCACCGGATGCTCAACCACGAGGAGGCGGCCGACTTTCTCGCCCGCACACAGCTCGCGGCCGCCAGCCCCGCCGGCTTCCGCGAACGCTGGACGCTGTTCTGGGTCAACCACTTCACCGTGGCGGGCTTCAAGAAGGGCGTGAAGCCGTTCGTCGGCCCCTTCGAGATCGAGGCGATCCGCCCGCACGTGTTCGGCAATTTCGCCGACATGCTCGTCGCCTCGAGCCACCATCCCGCGATGCTGTTCTATCTCGACCAGGCCCGCTCGATCGGGCCAAACAGCGCGGCGGGGCGGGCCAGGGCCGCGGCGGGCAAGCCGGCCGGACTCAACGAGAACCTCGCCCGCGAGATCATGGAGCTGCATACCCTGGGCGTCGAGACCGGCTACACTCAGGCCGACGTCACCGAGTTTGCCCGCGCCCTGACCGGCTGGAGCGTCGCCGAGGACGACGACCCTGCCCTCACCCCCGGCGCCTTTCGCTTCCGCGAAGCCGCGCACGAGCCCGGCCCGCGCACCGTGTTGGGCAAGACCTATCCGGCGGGAGGCGAAGACCAGGGGCTCGCCATCCTCGCCGACTTCGCCGCCAGCCCGCACACCGCCGGCCATCTGGCTGCGAAGATCGCCCGCCACTTCATCGCCGACGACCCGCCGCCCGCCCTCGTGGACCGCCTGGCCGACGCTTACCGGAAGAGCGGCGGTCACCTCGAGACGGTCGCCCGCGCGCTGATCGACTCGCCAGAGGCCTGGAGTCCCGAGCCGCTGAAGTTCAAGACTCCCTATGATTTCTTGGTGTCTAGCTGGCGCGCTCTGGGGTCCATGCCGAGCGACGATCGCGAACTCGCGGTCACGCTCATCGGCATGGGTCAGCCGCCCATGCGAGCGCCCTCGCCCAAGGGTTGGCCGGAGGAAGCGCGGGTCTGGTGCGCGCCCGACGCCCTGATCAAGCGGATGAACTGGAGCGACGCCTTCGCCCGGACCTTCGCGGCGGGGGCGGCGCCCTTGACCGTGGCGGAAAACGCCCTCGGCGCCCGACTGTCGCCGCGCGCCGCCCAGGCGATCGCCCGCGCCGAGTCGCGCCCCGAGGCGGTCGCCATCCTGCTCATGAGCCCGGAGTTCCAGCGCCGATGACCCGCGATCCGCTTCTGACGCGCCCCACGCGCCGCGCCGCCCTGGCCGGCGCCTTGGGTTTCGGGGTCAGCCTGTCGCTGCTCGCCAGGCCGGCCTGGTCGGACACGGCCGCCGGCGAGCGCCGTCTGGTGGTGATCATCTGTCGCGGCGGCATGGACGGGCTCAGCGTCTCGCCACCCGTGGGCGATCCCTCCTACGCCGGCCTGCGCGGCCCCATCGCGATCGCGCCGTTCGGCGCGCCCGGCGGCGCCCTGCGCCTCGACGAAACCTTCGGCCTTCACCCGGCGCTCGCCCAGGTCCACCAGCTGGCCTCCGGCGGCCAGGTCCGCATCGCGCCCGCGATCGCCACGTCCGATCGCGAACGCTCGCACTTCGAAGCGCAGGACGTGCTCGAGAGCGGCGCGGCGGTCGTCTACGGCACGTCGTCCGGCTGGCTGAATCGCGCTATCGTCGCCATGGCTGAACCGCGTCGTCCCAAGGCGCTGTCGCTCGGTCCGACCACGCCGCTGGTGCTGCGCGGCCAGGCGGCGACGGAGTCTTGGGCGCCCGGCGGTCTCGCCTCGCGCGATCCGCGGCTCGCCGGCATCTTGCAGGATCTTTATGCCGGCGACCCGATGCTGAGCTTCGCTCTCGCCAACGGCATCGCCACCCAATCGTTGGCGCTTTCGGCCAAGGAGGTCGGCGCCAAGGTGCTCGCTGGCGGGCCGGCCGCCGTCGATCCGAGCGTGACGGGCGGTGGAGAGCGCAAGCAGGCCCCGGCCCAGTCGCGTCAGCTTGGCGCGACCCTCGCCGGGTTCATGGTCCAGCCGCAAGGACCGCGGGTCGCGGCGCTCGAGCTCGACGGTTTCGACACCCATGCCTTGCAAGGAACGGTCAACGGCCAGCTCGCCGCCCGGCTGCTGGCGCTCGACGCGTTCATCGACGGCCTGGCGACCGGCCTCGGCCCGGCCTGGAGCGACACCGTCGTGCTCGTCGCCACCGAATTCGGGCGCACCGCGCGAGTGAACGGCACCGCCGGCACCGACCACGGCACCGCCTCCACCGCCCTGCTGCTCGGCGGCGCGATCCGCAAGGGCGGCATCATCGGCGACTGGCCGACGTTGGCGCAGGCGCGCCTGTTCGAGAACCGCGATACGGCTCCGACCCTCGACATGCGCGCCCTGTTCAAGGGCGTGCTGCGCGACCACCTCGGCCTCGACCGCGCCGCCCTCGACCGCGTGGTGTTCCCCGACAGCACAAGGGTCGCTCCCGCTCGACAACCTGATCGCGTGAGTTGGAGCCTCCCTTCCTCCCCACCTTTAGGAGGGCGACTCGCCCGAGGCGAGCCGGCGCTCCAGCTGGGCGGCGACCTCAGGGCTAATCGAACAGATCCCGCTGGGCCAGGTCCCCCTCGAACCCGAACCGCTCCAGCCCCGCCGCGAACTCCGGACTCACCGGCGCGCTCACGTCCGCCTCGCCGCCGCCGGGGCTCGGCATCGCAAGGCGGCGCGCGTGCAGCTGCAGCTTCAGCGCCGCGCCCAGCCGGCGCGATGCCTCCGTGGAATACTTCGCGATCGCCGAGGATCGGATGGCCGATGGCCAGCAGATGAGCGCGCAGCTGGTGCGTCCGGCCGGTGTGCGGCCGCAGCGCCACCCAGGCGACCTCGCCACGACGTTCGGCGATGACCGCATAGTCGGTGACGGCTCTCTGCCCGTCGTTCGCCGGCGCCATGCGCTCCGCGCCGGCCGCGCCCCGCTTGGCGAGCGCCAGGTCGATGCGCGCCCGTCTCGGTTCGGGGACGCCGGCGACCAGCGCCCAATAGGTCTTGCGCGCCGTCCGATCGGCGAAGGCGGCGGCGAGCGGGCCGGCGGCGGCGGCGGTTCGCGCGACGACCAGCACCCCGGACGTGTCGCGATCAAGGCGATGGACGAGGCGCGGCCGCCGCTCGCCCTCGCCCCAGGCGGCGAGCAGGCGATCGAGGTGGCGCGGCGTCTTCGACCCGCCCTGCGTCGCGAGGCCGGCCGGCTTGTTCAGGACCAGCATGTCCTCGTCGCTCCACAGCACGAGGCCGTGGGCGAAGGCGACCTCGGCGGCCGTCAGGCGTTCCGAGCCGCTGGTCCCCTCGGCATCGCCGAGCGGCGGGACGCGCACCATCGCCCCGGCGACGAGTCGGGTCTCGGCCTTGGCCCGGCCGCCGTCGACCCGCAGCTGCCCGGTGCGGGCCAGCTTGTGGATGGCCGACTGCGCCAGGTTTGGCCAGCGCCGACGCAGGAACCGGTCGAGGCGCGCGCCAGCTTCGTCCGCCGAGACGACGAGATGGCGAACCTCAGCCATGGCGCCCGCCGAACAGCCGCTCGGCCAAGTCGGCGAAGTCGGACGGCGGCGGCGCTTCGAGGCGCAAGGCGCCGCCGTCCGGGTGTGGCAGCCGCAGGGCCAGGGCGTGCAGCATCAGCCGGCTCACCGCCTCGCCGCGCAGGACCAACGGGCCGCCGTAGCGCGCATCGCCCACGATCGGCCGACCGATGGAGGCCAGGTGCACGCGCAGCTGGTGCATCCGGCCCGTCCGCGGCGACAGTTCGACCAGGGCGGCCTCGTCGGTCTGGCGCGAGGTTCGATAGCGGGTGGCGGCCTCCTGAGCGTTCGCGTCTTCCGCCGCCGCGATCACCACGCGGGCTTCGCGGCCGATCTCCACCCGCCGAAGGGCCGCCTCGATCAGACCCTCGCGCGGCTCGGGCGCGCCGCCGCCGACGATCGCCAGATAGGTCTTGGCGATGCGGCGGCTCATCATCGCCTTGCCGAGGAACGCGGCGGCCGGCCGCGTCTTGGCCGCGACGATCACCCCGGAGGTGTCGCGATCCAGCCGATGGACCAGCCTGGGCCGCTTGCCGTTCGACCTCGCGAACGCGGCCAGCAAGTCGTCCAGCGTGTGGGCGGCGATCCGGCCACCCTGGCTGGTCAGGCCGGCCGGCTTGGCGAAGGCGATCAGCGCCTCATCCTCGTGCACCACCAGCGAGCGGACGAAGGCGGCGTCCGCCGCCGTCAAGGCGGGGCTCACCCATCCCCCGCCTTGGCCCGCCGCAGCGCCGCCCAGCGCTCCAGCCGAACGCGCACCTGCGCTTCAGCCCCTTCCGCCGTCGGTCGGTAGAGGCTCGGCCGCTCGATGCCATCGGGAAAGTAGTTCTGGCCGGAAAAGCCTTCCTCCGTATCGGGATCGTAGGCGTAGCCCTTGCCGTAACCCAGCCGCTTCATCAGCTTGGTCGGCGCGTTGCGGATGTGCGCGGGCGGCATCAGCGAGCCGGTCTCCCGCGCCAGGCGCCGCGCCGCGCCGAACGCCTTGTAGACCGCGATCGACTTTGGCGCGGCGGCGAGGTGGACGCAGGTCTGCGCCAAAGCCAGCTCTCCTTCCGGGCTGCCGAGGAAATCGAACGCTTCGCGGGCGGCGATCGCCAGCGACAGGGCGGCGGGATCGGCGGCGCCGATATCCTCGCTCGCCATGCGTACCAACCGCCGGGCGATAAAGAGCGGATCCTCGCCGCCCTCCAGCATCCGCGCCAGCCAGTAGAGCGCCGCGTCCGGGTCGGAGCCGCGCACCGATTTATGCAGCGCGGAGATCAGGTTGTAGTGCTCCTCGCGATCCTTGTCGTAGGCCGGCCGGCGCTTTTGCAGCACCCGCGCCATCTCGCCCGCGTCCACAGGCGCCGGCTCGACAATGTCGAACAGAGTTTCGGCCATGGACAGCAGATAACGGCCATCGCCATCGGCGAGGTCGATCAGCGCCGCCCGCGCCGCCGCCGTCACTGGCAAGCAGCGGCCGACGAACGCCTCGGCGCGCCGCAGCAGCAGGCCAAGCGCCGCTTCGTCCAAGCGTTTGAGCACAAACACCTGACAGCGCGACAGCAGAGCGCCGTTCAGTTCGAACGACGGGTTCTCCGTCGTCGCCCCGATCAGGGTCACGACTCCCTGTTCGACAAAGGGGAGGAAGCCGTCCTGCTGGGCGCGGTTGAAACGGTGGATCTCGTCGACGAACAGCAGGGTCGCCTCGCCGGCCGAGCGCCGCAGGCGCGCCGCCTCGAACGCCTTCTTGAGATCGGCGACGCCGGAAAACACCGCCGAGATCTGCTGAAAGCGATAGCCGGCGGCGTCGGCCAGAAGACGGGCGATGGTCGTCTTCCCGGTTCCAGGCGGTCCCCACAGGATCATCGAGGCGAGGCGGCCGGCCCTCGCCATGCGGCCGATCGGCCCCTCGGGCCCGAGGAGATGGTCCTGCCCGACCACGTCGGCGAGCCGGCGCGGCCGCAGGCGATCGGCCAGCGGCGCGGCGTGATCAGCGGCGCCGTCGTCCACGCGCGGCTCGACGCCGGCGGCTGCGAAAAGATCGCTCATGGTCTATGACAGCATAGAAACTCGCCTCGGAGATCGCCAATGGCCGATGACATGACCCTAGCGACGCCCAAGGGCGTCTACATTTATCTGACGATCAAGGACGGCCGCGGACAGGAGGCGATGGACTTCTACGCCCGCGCCTTCGGTGCCAACGAGATCGCCCGGCGGCTGGGCCAGGACGGCCGACGGGTGATGCACGGTCGCCTGGCGCTGAACGGCTCGCTGCTGATGCTGTCCGATGATTTTCCCGAGTTCAACGGCGGCGTCGCCCAGCCAGATCCGGGTGGCGTGACCTTTCACCTCGAGGTCGATGACGCGGACGCGTGGTTCGACCGGGCGGTGAAGGCCGGCGCCGCGGTCCGCATGCCGCTCGCCGATCAGTTCTGGGGGGATCGCTACGGCCAGGTCGCCGATCCCTTCGGCCACCGCTGGTCGATCGGGGCGGCGATCAAGAAGGCCTGAGAGCGCCTATCAGCCCTCGAAGCTGGCGGTTATCAGCCGACCGCCGCGCTGGATCGTCAAGGTCCAGACCCGCGCGCCGGACCGCATGGCCTCGGCGAGATCGGCGCTCGAGTTCACCCGGCGGCCATTCACCTGGCGGATGAAGTCGCCCGGCTGCAGGCCGACCTGGGCGGCGAAACCGCCATCGACCTTGGCGACCATGACCCCCTCGCCGGCGAACGGATCGAGGCCGCGGTCGTAGGCGGCGGCCGGAGAGAGGTTGATCACCGTAGCCCCCGCCAGCGGGTTGTGGCCGGCGATGGCGCGCGGATCGGCCGGCGGAAAGGACGGCGGCGCTTCGGCGCGAGCGGTGATGGTTTTCGGCGGAGCGCCGTTGCGGCTGACCAGCAGATCCACGGCGGCGCCGGACCGCTTGGTCGAGACCAGGTAGTTGAGGCCAGCATCGTCATTCACCGGCGCGCCGTCGACCTTGACGATCACGTCGCCTTGCCGAAGTCCGGCTTGCGCCGCCGGGCCTGTCGGCCACAGATCGGTGACGACCACCCCCTGCGGCGCGGCAAGGCCGAGGCTGCGGGCCATTTCGCCGGTGAGCGCCTGGGCGCGCACCCCGATCCACGGCCGCACGACGCTGTGGCCGCCGCCGAGCGCGGCGGTCACCACCTGCTTGGCCATGGCCGCCGGGATCGCGAAGCCGACCCCGGCCGAGGCGCCGGAGCTCGAGACGATCATGGTGTTCACGCCGATCAGATTGCCGTCCATGTCGACCAGCGGACCGCCGGAATTGCCCGGATTGATCGAGGCATCCGTCTGGATGAAAAAGCTGTAGTCGCTCGCCCCGACATCCGACCGCGCCAGGGCCGAAACGATGCCGTTGGTGACCGTCTGGCCGACGCCGAACGGATCGCCGATCGCCAGCACCAGGTCGCCGACCTGCGGCGTCGCGCGATCGTCGATGGCGATTGTCGGCAGCGCCTCGCCGCGGGTGTCGATCCGCAGCACCGCCAGGTCGGCGCGCGGGTCGTCGAGCAGCACCCGCGCCGGCCACTCGCGACGATCGGCGGTGACCACCATGATCTCCTGCGCGTTCTCGATGTTGTGGTGATTGGTGAGGATGACCCCATCGCTGCGCACGATCGAGCCGGAGCCGAGCGACTGCTCGAGCCGATTCTGGGTCAGGCCGCCGCCGGAGAACAGGCTCCAGAACGGATCGACCTGAGTGCGCACCAGTCGCCGCGAATAGACATTGACCACCGCCGGCGCGGCGCGGCGCACGATCGGGGCGAACGACATCTTCATCGTCGCGAAACTGGCCGGCGGCTGCGCCGGCCGCGGCAGGTCGGCGGTCTGGGCCCCCGCCGGCGGCCCGGAGCAGGCGGCGAGCACGGCGAGCAGAGGCAGGACGGCGAAGCGGCGGTTCATTTGATCAGGCGACGGGTTGGGCATCAGGGCGCGCGAGGTTCTGAAGCGTGGTTTCGGCGCAATCAAGGCGCTGCCTCCTGCAGCGCCGCCTGGTGCATTGTCGCCGCGGCGGCCGGGCGCGCCACCCGAATGGCGATGGCCAGCGCCACCGCCAGCAGGCCGGCGGCGAGCAGCAGCGGCAACCCCGGTAGGTGCAGATGGGCGTCGTCGCGCACGGCGAAGGCGAACGACAGGCCGAACACAGGCGGTCCGACGATCGAGGCGATGCCCTGCAGACTCTGATTGGCGCCCTGCAGCCGCCCCTGGTGCGCCGGATCGACCCGGCGGCTCATCAGCCCCATCAAGCCAGGCTGCATCAGTCCGATGAGGGCGAACACCGGAATCATCGCAAGGTACATCCACGGCTTCGAGGCGAAGCCGTAGCCGAGAAAAGCCAGCACCCCGAGCGTTCCGCCGACCAGCACCGCGCCGCGCTCGCCGATTCGCTTCACCGCCGGCCCGATCAAGAAGACCTGGACGATGATCATCGCCAGACCGGACGCGAAGAACACCATGCCGAGCACGCCCGGCGTCCAGCCGTAGCGAAAGCCGGTGTAGAGCACCATGATCGTCGGCAGCACCACGTGCGCGAGCTGAAAGAGGAAGTTGACGCTCGCCAAGGCGAGCAGATCGCCCCTCTCACGCAGAAACAGCAACGAGCCCAACGGATTGGCGCGCGTCCAGGCGACCCGGCCCGAGCGGCGCTCCGCCGGCAAGGATTCGGGCAGGACGAACAGGCCATACACCCCGTTCAGCAGGCAGAGGCCGGCGGCGGCGAAGAATGGCAGGCGCAGGTTCCCTTCGCCCAGCCAGCCGCCGAGGCTCGGCCCGATCATGAAGCCAAATCCGAAGGCCGAGCCGATCAGGCCGAAGTTGCGCGCGCGCTTCTCCGGCGGCGTCACGTCGGCGACATAGGCGTTGGCGGTCGAGAAGCTGGCGGCCGTCATCCCGTTGATGATGCGGCCGAGGTAGAGCCAGCCGAGAGTGGGGGCGAGCGCCATGAACAGGAAGTCGATCGTCAGGCCGAATATCGAAATCAGCAGCACCGGCCGGCGGCCGAACCGGTCGGACAGCATGCCAAGCACCGGGCCGCAGACGAATTGCATCGCCCCCCAGGTGGCGGCGAACAGGGTGTTCCATTCCGAGGCGGCGGCGGTGTCGCCGCCGGTCATCTGCTTGATCAGGTTCGGCAGGATCGGAATCATGATCCCGAACGAGATTGAATTCATCAGGGCGCTGGCGAAGATGAAGCCCATGGCGGCGCGCCGCCCGTGACCGCCCTCGCCGCTCGCCACGCCGTCGCTCATCCGCCGCCCCTTCCAGTGTCGCGGGTATGCTTAAGGGCCGCCGTCCCCGCCGGCTAGCGCCGCGACGTACCGCGACATCGCGCGCCCGGCAGAGGGCGGCCTCCGGACCGGCTTGCGTCTCGGCCGCCATGCTCCAGTAGCCGCCCTGGAAAGCGGCGTAGAGCGCCTTGAAGATCGGCAAGGCTTGCCGGCCGAGTTCCCGGCGGTCACGCGGCAACGCCTGGATGATCGCGCGCTGCTCGGCGGCGTCACAGCCGAATTCGACGGCGGCGCCGGCGACGTCCCACAGCGCATCCTGACAACCGACGAGGTCGTGGTCGGCGCAGTGGTCGACGGCGTCGCACTTCAGCACGGTCCCGAGAGCCGCGCGCCATTCCCAAGGATGCAGGCGCGCGTCGACGTGAACCGGCCGCAGGCCGGAAGCGAGGGCGAGCAGCGGCGCCACGGTCGCCTCGACCCGCGCGGCGAGCGGCTCGCCCCCGAGTTCGCGCGCGTTGTGAACCGCCATGTCGCGCAGGGCGCCGGGCGAGGCGCCGTCCTCGAGTGTGGCGGGAAGGGCGGAGGAGCGGAAGGCGATGTAGCTGGCGAGGCGCCGCAGAAAGTCAGCGCGACTGGCGCCGGTCGAAGGCGGACCGTCGAGCCAGCGCTCGAGCAGGAAACCACGCCGAAGCGCCAGGGGTTCGGGGACAAACCCGCCGGCGAACAGCGCCTTCGCCCGCCCGAACGCCGCCTCTCCAGCCGCGCCGAGACCGACAAAGCGCGCCAGATAATCGCCGGCCGCCGTCGACAGGCGAAACTTCCGGCGTTCGCGCGCCGGCCAGGCTGGCGACCGCGCGGCTGTCGGACAGAGGTCCCGCCAGCGACCGCCGGAAAGGTCATCGACACGCGCCGCAGATCCGATCAGATCGGCAAACCATTCGTCGATCGGCTGATCGACGAGCACGTCGTCGAGGGTGACGACCTGGCGGCGCGCGGACCGCCAGCGCTGGAGATGTGAGGGGGATGCCTTGGCGCCCGGCTCTCCGGCATGACTTGGGAAGAACACCATCCGCTCGCGGCCGACGCCCATCGCCTCCAGGGTGTCGGCGACGGCGCCGAAGGAACTGCCCGACAGGCCCGGTCCTTCGTCGACGATCGCGAAGGGGCCGTCGTGCGCCGCGAGCCGCTCCCTGACGGACGTCGACAGGCGAAGGCGGCGAGCAAAGGGATGGCCGACCGGCCGAACGGTCAGGATGAGGTCCGAGGCCGCCGCCGCCGCGACGGCGGCGGCGAGGCCGCTGCCGATGCTGCGCACGCCGATGATGAAGGGCGGCGCGCGCCACGGCGTAAGCCGCGCGGCGCGCCAGTAGGCTTCGGGGTAGACGCCGTAGAACGCGTGGCCCTCGGCGATCTTGCTGGTCAACTCGGCCGGCAAGGGCAGACTGGAGAGATTCGCGAGATGCTCCTGCGCCTGCGCCAAGGCGCCGCCCGCGAAATTGGAATGCGCCATGGCGATCAGCAGGCGCAGGCTCTCCTGTTCGGCCGCCGAGGCGACATCCTCGCCCGCGCGCGCGAAGGCTGCGTCGGCGATGCCCTGCGCCAGCTCGGCGGCGAGCAGGAAAGCGCGCGTCGCCGCCTCGCCGCGCGCGGCGCCTTCAGCGCCACCGAACTGGCCGAGCGCCGCCTCGATCTCAGCGAGCCGACGGCGTGTTGCGATCGGCCGCGAACGATCTCCGTAGACCAGCACCCGTCTATAAGGCGGTCGCCAGATGGCGGTAGGCGATGCGACAGAAGTCGTCGAAGCCGGGGGCCGCGCCAGGCGATCGCCGCTCGATCCAGCGCGCCCAGGCGCGGAACTGCGTCTCGCTAGGCGAGAGAACCGCGCGCGCATCCTTGGCGAGCGACAGGGCCGCCAGCGGCGCCAGCCCACGATCGACCAGGACGCACAGGGCGAGCAGCGCCGAGCGGCCGATGCCGTGCTCGCAGTGGATCAGCGTCTTCAGGCGATCCCGCCGCGCGTTCCTCGCGAACGCCACGCCCTGGTCGAGATCGTCCTGGCTGACCGCCAGCATGTCCGGCGTCGGCAGGTGCAGGAAGCGCACGCCGCAGGCGGCGAGTTCGTCGGCGTCGTCGCAGGACTCCTGGCGCAGATCGACGATGGCGCCGAGGCCATGCGCGGCGACCAGGCGTTCGGCGAGACCGCGCGGAAAGCTGCCGCCAACGGCGAGATCGGGCTGGAGCCAGCCAAGGTTCGGCGTCCAGCCGCTCGCCACGGCTATTCGGCGGCCATGCCGACGGCGGCGGCGCCCGGCGCGTAACGGCGCACCATGGCGGCGCAGAAGTCGGCGAAGGGCTCGGGATTGCGTGGGGGACTGGTGTGGTGCGCCTCGAGCCCGAGGTGCTCGGGCGTGAAGCAGAAGGTGACGGTCACCTCGAAGGGTTCGAGGGCCGCCATCTGCCGGTCGAACCAGGCGAGCGCGTTGGGACGGAAGCTGTCGGCCCACGAAAGGCCGGTGCGCACATGGCGCACGCCCAGACGCTTCATCGTCGCGACCGCGTGATCCAGCCGGTGATCCTCGAAGTGGAACCATTGGCAAAGACCCATCCGGCTGGCGAACGGCGCGTAGGCGGCGAGGCCCGGCTTTTCCGAACCGTCCTCGCGCAGCAGCCCCATGTGGAAGTGGCGATAGTAGGAGGAGCCTTCCGCCTCCTTGTGGCGGGTGGTCGCCTCCCAGGTCTTGGGCAGATCGTAGAGGCTGTACCAATGGATCCGCGGCGCCTCGCCGATCAGCAGCTCGGCGGTCTTCTCCACGCCCCAGGCTTGCACGTCCTCGGAGCCGAAGCTGGAGACGCCCACCTCGGTCACCCACACCGGCTTGTCGGTCACCGCGCGGATCTCGGCGATCTTCGCCGGCCACTCCTCGATCGACCAGAGGTTCCAGTCGAGCGGAAACCCGTGCACCGCCACCGCGTCGACCACTTCCAGCACGCCGCGCGCCTCCAGTCGCTGGACGAACCAGGAATCGATCGGCGACATGCCGCCCAGCACGCGCGTCAGGCCAGGCGCCTCGGCGGCGATCGCCTGCCCAGCCAGGCGGGTCATCCCGGCGAAGCGATCCCACTCGGGATCGAGGTTCGGATCCCAATGCGACTTGTTGTTCGGCTCGTTCCAGATCTTGACGGCCTCGATCACCCCCTCGCCTCCTCGTTGAACGGCGGCCTCGCCGGATAGACCGCACCGGCGCCGCCCGGCCGCTCGGCCAGCCGGCAGATGAACACCTCCTCCTCCGGCTGTTCCAGAATGACGAAACCAGCCGCCCGCAGCATCGCCGCCGAGGCGGCGGCGTTCGGCGCCCACCAGTTGGTCGGATCGTGAGCATAGCGGTGCTCGATGAAGTGAAGCTTGGGATAGCCGGGACTGTCGAAGTGCGCCGTTTCGAAGAAGTCGTAGTCCGGCTCGAGTTCGTCGATGGTCGGAGAACCGCGCTGCATCGACTGGAACACCAACAAATCGCGCGCGACATGGTCGTGGATCAGGTCGAGCGCCAGCAGCGGATGGCGGAGGTGGTAGAGGACGCCCATGAACAGCACGATATCGAACCGCTCGCCGAGCGCGGCGACGTCATAGACCGAAAGCTGGCGGAACTCGATCTCGGCGTTCTGAACATCCGCCGCCAAACGGGCCTGAGCGAGATAGCGCTCGTCGAAGTCGATCCCCAGCACCCGCTCGGCGCCCCGCCGCTTCATCTGCAGGGAGTAGAAGCCGGCGTTGCAGCCGATGTCGAGCACGCTCTTGCCAGCGAGGTCGGCGGGGATGGCGTGCTGGAAACGCCGCCACTTCACCATCGGATAGTCGTGGAGGAAGTGGTCGGGCGCGGTGCGCACGCCGGCGAGATCGAGGTTGTGGAACCAGGGCGCGAGGTCGGCGACCCGCTGGCGCACCGTCTCGGCGGCGAGCAACGTCACGATCCTTCACGACCGGCATGGGCAGGCGATGGATGGCCGCGACGAGCGCGGCCATGGCGGTCGAAGGTGGTGGACATGGGCGTGCTCACGGCCTGGACTGGTTCGCGGGTGAAGGCGGAGACGCCGCCGCCGGTTCCCAGAAGACGCGTTCCACGAGATCGAGCATCTTGCCGAACGGCCCGCGTGGCGGTAGTCGGAGCGCGGACTCCTCACCGGCAGGGCCGGCTGGAAGGCGCAGCGCCATTCGGCCCAAGTCGCCCGGCGGGAGCGGTGATCGAGCAGCACCGCGTCATGGCCGCGCGCCCGCAGTCCCTCCACCAGGCAGCGCGCCTGCCAGTAGGAGCCATAGTTGACGCAGCGGTGGAAGGTGAGAACGCCGACGCGCGGGCGGGCCGGGGACGACACGAGGGGAGCCATGCTCGCCCAACGCGGAGCGGCCATGGCCGTGCCCCGGGGCGGAGCGGACGCCGGTCTGTTTGTTCGACACCGGCGGCTCGCAGCCATGCGCGGACCTTAGGGCTGCAGTTGCAATATGTCAAGCGATCCGGTTTGCCGAGCAACGCGCGCGACGGTGAAATTGCTGGCCATGGACCCTGGCTGGTCCAAAAGGCGGAAGGATGAAGCAGGGAGCGCAACGCCGACCGGGATCGTTCGCATCGGCCGGCGCGTGGCTCCTCCTCAGGCAGAAGCCCGCCCAAGCCTCGGATCAGGAAGCAGCAGGGTTGTTTATAGTTTGCACGGAACCCGCTTGGACGCACCCTCAAGCGCCGGAAGCCCGGGCGAAAGCCGAAGGCCGCGCAAGAGGTGCTTTGTGTGTAGTTTCCCCCGAAAGTCACTCCACCGCTTCGCGGCGCCCCTCCCCCGCCGCGCGGGGAGAGTCAGAGGGCCGCGTCTTGGGCCGGGCCGCTGTCCTGGCCCTTGGCGGCTTCGTCGCGGTCGACGAATTCGATAACGGCCATGGGAGCGTTGTCGCCGTGGCGGAAGCCGGCCTTGAGCACCCTGGTGTAGCCGCCGGCGCGACCGGC
The DNA here is from genome assembly GCA_963752245.1 of uncultured Alphaproteobacteria bacterium. Lineage (GTDB taxonomy): Bacteria > Pseudomonadota > Alphaproteobacteria > Caulobacterales > Caulobacteraceae > Acaudatibacter. Next base: position 259,292 of record CAVVXO010000004.1, on the reverse strand, counting down.
GTAGCGCGGACCGAGCGTGGCGAACAGCTTGCCGACCTGATCGACGTCGCGAACCTGGGCGATCGCGCTTCGCCGGGCGTGCAGGTCGCCGCGCTTGGCCAAAGTCACCAGCTTGTCGACGATCGGGCGCAGCTCCTTGGCCTTGGGCAAGGTGGTGACGATCTGCTCGTGCTTGATCAGGCTGGCCGACATGTTGGCGAACATCGCCGCGCGGTGGGCGGTGGTGCGGCCGAGCTTGCGGTGGGCGACTCCGTGTCGCATGTCGAGGGCTCCTGCGATTTCCGTCGTGGCGGCGGTGGGCCTGGGCTTATAGCCTAAGATCAGCCCTGTTCGTCGAACTTCTTGGCCAAATCGTCGATGTTGTCCGGCGGCCAGTTGGTCACTTCCATGCCGAGGTGCAGGTTCATGTTGGACAGCACCTCCTTGATCTCATTCAGCGACTTGCGGCCGAAGTTCGGCGTGCGAAGCATCTCCGCCTCCGTCTTCTGGATCAGGTCGCCAATGTAGACAATGTTGTCGTTCTTCAGACAATTCGCCGATCGCACCGACAGCTCGAGCTCGTCGACCTTCTTGAGCAGGGCGGGGTTGAACGGCAGATCGGGCTTGGCCTCGCCGAACAGCTTTTTCTTCGGCTCGTCGAAGTTGACGAAAATCTGCAGCTGATCCTGGAGAATCTTGGCGGCGTAGGCGACCGCGTCGACGGGCGAAACGGCGCCGTTGGTCTCCACCTCCATGATCAGCTTGTCATAGTCCAGAACTCTGCCCCTGGCGCGTCGGTTCGACGCGATAGGCGACGCGCCTGACCGGGCTGTAGAGGGCGTCCACCGCGATCAGGCCGATCGGCGCGTCCTCGGGCCGGTTGCGTTCGGACGGGACATAGCCCTTGCCATTCTGCACGGTGAACTCGATGCGCACCGAAGCGCCCTGGTCGAGGGTGAGCAGGACATGCTTGCGGTTGAGGATCTCGATATCGGAGGGCGCCTCGATCTGACCGGCGGTCACCGGCCCTGGGCCGGTGGCGCGCAAGGTCATGCGCTTGGGGCCATCGGAATGCATGCGCAGGGCGAGTTGCTTGATATTGAGAACGATGTCGACGACGTCCTCGCGCACGCCCTCCATCGAGGAAAACTCGTGGACCACGCCGTCGATCTGGATGGCGGTCACCGCCGCGCCCTGCAGGCTGGAGAGAAGCACCCGGCGCAGTGAGTTGCCCAAGGTGACGCCGAAGCCGCGCTCCAGCGGTTCGGCGACGATGCGGGCCTTGCGCGCCGGATCGGCGCCGATCTCGACAGCCGGCTTCTCGGGCCTGATCAGTTCGTTCCAGTTGCGTTCGATCACGGGCGATGAGTCCTTTTGGCGATAAGGATGAATAAGGGCCGGGCGCCGCTTCGACGGGAGGCGGGCCGGACTGAAATGAAATCGGGCGGCGGGCCCCCGAATGTAGGAAGCGGCCGGGCCGGTTACACCCGCCGGCGCTTGGGTGGCCGGCAGCCGTTGTGCGGGATCGGCGTGACGTCGCGAATGGCGGTTATGGTCATTCCGATCGATTGCAGCGCCCGCAGAGCCAACTCGCGGCCCGAGCCCGGACCGGAAATGCTGACCTCGAGCGTCTTGACCCCGTGCTCGGCCGCCTTCTTGCCGGCATCCTCGGCGGCCATCTGCGCCGCGAACGGCGTCGACTTGCGCGAACCCTTGAAGCCCATCGATCCGGCGCTCGACCAGGAAATCGCGTTTCCCTGCGCGTCGGTAATGGTGATCATCGTATTGTTGAACGAGGCGTTCACGTGGGCGACGCCCGAGGTGATGTTCTTGCGCTCGCGGCGCTTGACGCGAGTCGGTTCCTTGGCCATCGGCTTTTCGGCGATCCTCTTTACTTACTTCTTCTTGCCGGCGATCGGCTTGGCCGGCCCCTTGCGCGTGCGAGCGTTGGTGTGGGTGCGCTGGCCGCGAACCGGCAGGCCCTTGCGGTGGCGCAGGCCGCGGTAGCAGGCGAGATCCATCAGCCGCTTGATGTTGACCGCGGTCTCACGCCGCAGGTCGCCTTCGACCTGATAGTCGCGATCGATCGTCTCGCGGATCTGGATCACCTCTTGATCGGTGAGCTGATTGACCCGACGGCCTTCGTTGATGCCGACCTTGCGGGTGATCTCGCCGGCCTTGGCCGGGCCGATCCCGTGGATGTACTGCAGCGCGACCACCACGCGCTTGTTGGCGGGAATGTTGACCCCGGCGATACGAGCCACCTGTGCTATAGCCCTCTTGCTTTGCGAGCACGCCAAGAGGCGCGAACAGGCCGCCCGCCCCGCCGGTCAAGGAGGGGGCGACGCACCGGTCGCGCCATCGCTGAATTTTCGCTTCTACCCTCGCGCCCCCGGCGAAGTCAATGCCGCCCGGCGCTCGGCTCAACCCGCCGGTCGCGCCAGGCCTGGCGCCTGGGTCTGGGCGCCCGCGAAGGCTCTGGCGCCAACTCCAGCGCCGCCATCCAGACCCGCTATCGCGGCGGCGAAAGCGCTTGCCGCCGCGGCTTGCGCTTTGATCAGCACGCCGCCGTGACCATCGTTGGCGCAGGTGAAGGCCGCGTCGGTGTAGTTGCCGAGCAGCGTTATCCTGGCCGAATGGCCCTTGGCGCTGACGGTGAGCACGCCGCTGGTGGTGGTTCCGCTAAAGCTCGCCTCTGAAGCGGAAACGAAGGCGATGTCCAACAGATCGAGCGTGGTCTTGCCGGCGGTCGAAAAGCCGCTCAGCGCGCCGGTGTAGCCCTGCGATCGGCCGAGGGTCAGGGCGCCGGCGCCGCCGACGAAGGTGACGTTCTCCGCGAAGGCGCCGGCGGCGGAGATCGCCCCGTTAAGGGAGATCTCGGCGACACCGGCGCCGCTCACCGTGCCGTCAAGCGTCAGGGTCGCGCCGATCGCCAGCAGCTTGCCGGTATTGACGACGGCCCCGGTCAGCAGCAGCGCGGCGCGGTCCGCCTCGATGAGGCCGGCGTTGGTGATCGACGGCGCCGACAGCGTCAGACCCTGGGCGCCGAAGCTGGCGATCAAGCCCTTGGCGTCGTTCACCAACGACAAGCCGCCGCCGCCGATCGTTCCCGCCCCGAGAATGCGGTCGTCGACATTGACCAGAATGGCCCCGGGCGTCTGAGCGGCGATCTGATTATCCAGGCTTTTGGCGAGATAGACCTTGCCGCCGCCACTCAGGGTCGCCCCGCCGCTGGCGATGAGGAGGGTCGTCGCCGTGTTCACGCCGGACACGGTGAGCTGGCCGCGGCCGACGATCGAACCGGCCAGCGTCAAGCCGGCGCCGTCAAGAAGGCTCAGGCGCCCGGCGAACGTCAGGCTGCTTGCCGAACCATCGAGCTCGTTCCCAGACCCTTTGACGAGGACAAGCCCGCTGCCGACGGTGCTGAGGGTCGCGCCGACTATGTCCGCGCCGAACAAGGTGATCCGACCGCCGGCCAGGGCTTCCAGCACCCCGCCGCCGGAAAAATCGAGCACGGCTTGATCGGCGTTTATCGCTCCGCCGGCCGCCGCCTCGATCAGGCCGGAGGCGCCGCCGTGCCCGGCAAAGTCGAGCGTGCCGGCGTCGACCAGGGTCTTGCCGTTATTGAGGCTCGTACCAACCGAGGTCCAGGCGCCGCCCTTGTCGATCAGGTAAGTCGCAAAGCCGCTGGCGCCGAGCGCCAGCGATCCGCTGACCCCGAGCGAATAGCCGATGCCGCTCAACGTCCCGGCGCCGCCGGCGAGCTCCAGCGCGCCGCCGCCGCCAAGCACCATGCCATTGAAGACGCATCCGCTTTCGGCGACCAGCTTGTCGCTGCTCGAACCGAGCGTCACGGAGGCGGCGGAGCCGGTGATCGCGCCGTAGTTGATCACCGTGACCGCGGGCCCGCTGCTGTCGACGCCTACCCGTCCGGCGATAACGGCGCCGCCGGCGGTCGCCGAGCCATTGCGGAGGATCGCATGGCCGGCCACGTCGATGCCGTCGCCGACCCGCGATCCCTGAAAATAGCTTCCAAGAATGGCGCCGGAGTTGGCGAGCTCGCCGCCGGCCGAGAGCACGACGCCCGCGCCCCCTTGCGAGGCGACGAGGGCCAGGCCCGCCTTGACCAGACCGCTGTTCACCAGCCTGCCGCCGCCGGCGAGAACGACGCCCACGCCACCCGCGCCGCCCTCGCCGCCGGCGATCGTGCCGCTGTTGACCACGTCGGCGCGTCCGGCGATCTGGGCGCCGACACCGCCCGCGCCATAGTATGCATGGGTTGTTCCCGGCACGCCGCCGGCGCCGCCTAGTATCACGCCAGCGTTGTTCAACGTCGTGGAGCCCGAGCCCAGGACCGCGACGCCTCCGGCGCCGCCGCCGCCGCTCGACACCGCGCCGGGATTGCCGCGGCCGCCGCCGCCGCCGCTGATGGTTCCTTGCGATCCGTTGATCACGACGCCGCCGCCGAGATCGACGCCGACGCCGCCGGCCCCACCCGCGCCGCCGTATGCGCCCTGCCGCGCCTGGCCTCCCGAACCGCCATAGCCGCCGCGGATGACCGCCGGACCGGCGCCGCCCGCGCCGTTGGCGAGGCTGCCCCCCGCCGCCAGGACGAGACTCGGCGCCGCCCGCCCCACCGGCGAGGGGCGATGAACCAGACACAACCCCGCCAAAGGCGCCCGCGCCACCGGCGACGGCGCCGAAATTGGCGACCGACGCGGCGAACGCAACGGTGAGCCCCGTCTGGCCCGCCGCGCCATAGGCCGCCCCCATCGCGCCACTGACTTGTCCCGCGCTGGCGATCGTCAACGACGAATAGGTCGCCGAAAGGGTGTAGCCGGCGGTGTAGGTTCCGGTGAGCGTCTTGGCGGTCATGCGTTCCAACTCGGTTGTTTTGTCGCCGAGGCGATCACCTCGCCCCTGGGTGTCTCCCGACCTAGGGAGACGAACATACGAACTGTCAAACTGGCGCTGGCGCGGCGGCGCCAGAGACGAGAGGCTCGGTCAATCTGGTCGAGGAAAGCCCGCCCTGGTCAACGCCGCCTCGATCGCGGCGGTGACCTCGTCCATGCTCGCCAGGCCGTCGACCTCCACCAGCTTGCCCCGGGCGCGGTAATAGTCGAGCAGGTGGGCCGTGTCGCGATTGTAGGCGACCAGCCGCTGGGCGAAGGCCTCGGGGTTGTCGTCGGGACGGGCCGAGACGGCGTAGCGGCCGGCGATGCGCGCCTTGAGGGCCGCGTCGTCGACGCGCAGGCGGATGACGGTGTCGATCGCGTCGCCGCGATGGGCGAGCATATCATCGAGCGCCACGGCCTGGGGCACGGTGCGGGGAAAGCCGTCGAACACGGCTCCGGGGTGGTCGGCGGCGGCGGTCAGCCGCTCCTCGATGAGGCCGATGACGATGTCGTCGGTGACCAGCTCGCCAGCGGCCATGATGTGTTCGACCCGGCGGCCGAGCTCGGAGCCCGAGGCGATCGCGGCGCGCAGCATCTCGCCGGTCGAGAGGTGCAGCAACCGGCGACGCGCCACCAGGCGCGCCGCCTGAGTCCCCTTTCCCGCCGCCGGCGGGCCGAACAGAATCAGGTTCATCCGCCCTCCCTCGGCCGTCGCCTTATACCGGCGATCGGCGCGTTGGCGAGACCACGGCGACGCGCGGCGCTAGCGGCGCGCGCCGCGCAGCTTCGACTTCTTGATCAGCCCTTCGTACTGGTGGGCGAGCAGGTGCGACTGGATCTGCGCCACGGTGTCCATGGTCACCGACACCACGATCAGGATCGAGGTGCCGCCGAAGGCGTAGCTGCCATTCGAGCCGGCGAGCAGTTCGGGCAGCAGGCAGACCACGGCGATATAGACCGCGCCGATCAGCGTCAGGCGGGTGAGGACATAGTCGATGTATTCGGCGGTCCGGCGCCCAGGGCGGATGCCCGGCAGGTTGCCGCCGTACTTGCGCAGATTCTCGGCCGTCTCTTCCGGATTGAACACCACCGAGGTGTAGAAGAAGCAGAAGAAGACGATCAGCACGCCATAGAGCAGCATGAACAACGGCTTGCCGTGGGTGAGCTGGCCGGCGGCGGCCGGCAGCCATTGCGCCCAATCCGGCAGTTTGGCGGTGGCGAGGAATCCCACCGCCGTCGCCGGCAACAGCAGCAGCGAGGAGGCGAAGATCGGCGGGATGACGCCCGACACGTTGATCTTGAGGGGCAAGAAGGAGTTTTCGCCGCCCATCATCCGGTTGCCGACCTGACGCTTGGGATAGACGATCAGAAGGCGCCGTTGCGCACGCTCCATGAACACGATGAACAGGATGACGGCGACGGCGAGCGCCAGATAGCCGAAGATCAGGAAACTCTTCGAGGAATCGAGCCGCGCCTCCTGCAGCAAATCCCAGATGCCAACCGGCAGGCGGGCGACGATGCCGGCGAAAATGATCAGCGAGATGCCGTTGCCGACGCCGCGGCTGGTGATCTGTTCTCCCAGCCACATCAGGAACATGGTGCCGCCGGTGAGGATCACCACGGTCGAGAGGATGAAGAAGATACCCGGATGATAGACCACGCCCGGGCTGTTCGACAGGCCGACGCCGATGCCGAACGACTGGAAGATGGCCAGCAGCACGGTCAGATACCGGGTATACTGATTGAGCTGCTTGCGACCGGCCTCGCCGCCTTCCTTCTTGAGTTTTTCCCACGGCGGATAGGTCGTCTGCAACAGCTGGACGATGATGGAGGCCGAGATGTACGGCATGACGTTCAGGGCGAACACCGCCATGCGCGATACCGCGCCGCCCGAGAACATGTTGAACATGCCGAGAATGCCGCCGGATTGCTTGCCGAAGGCGGCGGCGAACTGCGCCGCGTCGATCCCGGGGATCGGCACATAGGTGCCGAGCCGATAGATCACCATGGCGATCAAGGTGAACCAGATGCGCTTGTGCAGTTCGGTCGCCTTCTGGAAGGCGCCGAAGTTCATGTTGGCGGCGAGCTGTTCGGCGGCCGAAGCCATTTAAGCGATCCTTGACGAGGAGCTTGAAGCGGGAGGGCGACGACGCGAGGCGGCCGCGGAAGCTTGGCTACATAGGGCGTTATCGCGCCAAGCGCGAGCAAGCCGCCACCGCGCCATGGCCTCAGCCTTCGGTCGGCTCCTTGCCGGCGCCGGCGACCGCGACCGTGCCCCCCGCCGCCTCGACCGCGGCCCGCGCCTTGGCGGTGCAGGCGGCGACCGCCAGGTCGAGCTTGCCATTCAGCTGGCCGTCGCCGAGCAGCTTCACCCCGTCAAGGACGCGGCGAATGACGCCGGCCTTGATCAGGGCGGCGGCGTCGATGCTCTGGCCCGGATCGAGCTTGCCGGCGGCCAGCGCCTGGTCGAGGCGCCACAGATTGACCTCGGCATAGCGCCTGGCGTTGGGATTGTTGAACCCGCGCTTGGGCATGCGCATGTGCAGCGGCATCTGGCCGCCCTCGAAACCGGCGATCGACACGCCGGTGCGCGACTTCTGTCCCTTGACGCCGCGGCCGGCGGTCTTGCCCTTGCCGGAGCCGGGACCGCGACCGACGCGCATGCGACCCTTGGTCGAGCCGGGCGCGGGGGCGAGTTCGTTGAGCTTGGTCATGTTTTGGAGCCTCTCCTGGCGGGAGTTCAGGCGCCGGGCCCAGGTGGGCCCGACTCGGCGGACGGCGGCGGGTGGCGGTCGGCCTTAACCGACCACTTCGACGAGATGGGCGACCTTGGCGATCATGCCGCGGATCGCCGGCGTGTCCTCGTGCTCGGCGGCGCGGCCGATCCGATTGAGGCCGAGGCCGATCAGGGTCGCCCGCTGCGTCGCGTGGCGGCGGATGGGGCTGCCGGTCTGGCGGACGGTGATCTTGGACATGGGGGTGTTCGGATTTCTCACGCCTCGGCGGCCGCCGACTCGGCCGGCGCCTCGATCGGCTCGGCGGTTTCGCCGCCGCGGCGGCTGGTGATTTCGCCGACCTTCTTGCCGCGCTTGGCGGCGATCTGGCGCGGCGAGGCCTGGTGCTTCAGGGCGTCGAACGTGGCGCGCACCATGTTGTAGGGGTTCGACGAGCCCTTCGACTTGGCGACCACGTCCTGAACGCCCAGCGTTTCCAGCACCGCGCGCATGGGGCCGCCGGCAATGACGCCGGTGCCGGCCGGCGCGGCGCGCATCATGATCTTGCCGGCCCCCCAGCGGCCCTCGCCATCGTGGTGCAGGGTGCGCGACTCGCGCAGAGGCACGCGGATCATCGACTTCTTGGCCTCTTCGGTCGCCTTGCGGATCGCCTCGGGCACCTCGCGCGCCTTGCCATGGCCGTAGCCGACCCGCCCCTTCTGGTCGCCCACCACCATCAGTGCGGCGAAGGAGAACCGCCGGCCGCCCTTGACCGTCGCGGCGACGCGATTGATGTGGACGAGCTTTTCGACGATGTCGCCGTCGCCCCGCTCTTCGTTGCGGTTGCGATCGCCGCGCCGTCCGCGGTCGCCCCGCTGCTGTTCGCCTCGCGCCATTGGCCGCCTCTAAATCTTAAGTCAGAAGTTCAAGCCGCCCTCGCGGGCGGCGTCGGCCAGGGCCTTGACCCGGCCATGAAAGAGGTAGCCGCCGCGGTCGAACACCACGTCCTTCAGCCCCTTGGCGATCGCCCGTTCGGCGATCAGCGCCCCGACCTTGGCGGCGGCGGCCTTGTCCGCGCCCTTGCCATCGGCCTCGCGCGAAGAAGCGGCGGCGAGCGTCGCGCCGCCGCGATCGTCGATAACCTGGGCATAGATGTTCTTGGACGAGCGGAAGACGGAAAGGCGCGGCCGGCCGCCGGCCACCGACTTCAGCTTGCGCCGCACGCGGCGAGCGCGCCGCCAGGCGGCGTCCTGATGAGAGCGGGCCATGACTACTTCTTCTTGCCTTCCTTGCGCCGCACGGTTTCGCCGGCATAGCGCACGCCCTTGCCCTTGTAGGGTTCCGGCGGGCGGATCTTGCGGATGCGCGCGGCGATCTCGCCGACCTGCTGCTTGTCGATGCCGCTGATCCTGATCTCCACCGGCCGCGGCACCGCGAAGGCGATGCCCGGCGGCGCGGCGACATCGACCTCGTGCGAGAAGCCGAGCTGCATGGCGAGGTTCGGGCCCTTCATCGCCGCGCGATAGCCGACGCCGACCAGCTCGAGCGTGCGCTCGTAGCCTTCGGTGACGCCGACCACCATGTTGTTCACCAGGGTGCGCGACAGGCCCCACATGGCGCGGCCGCGCGGGCTTCGCGGGTCGCGGGGGGCGAACGCCAGGGCCTTGTCCTCCTGGCTGACGGCGATCTCGTCGCTCACCGTCCAGGCGAGCTGGCCCTTGGGACCCTTGACGGTCACGGTCTGGCCATCGACCGCCGCGCTGACGCCAGCGGGAATGGCCACCGCCTTCTTGCCGATCCTGGACATCAATACACCTGACAGAGAACTTCGCCGCCGACATTGGCGTCGCGCGCGGCGATATCGCTCATCACCCCCTTGGAGGTGGAGAGGATGGAGATGCCGAGGCCGTTGCGCACCGGCTTCAAATCGCCGATCGACGAATAGACCCGACGGCCTGGCTTCGACACCCGATCGATGCGGGCGATGACCGGTTGGCCATCGTAGTATTTCAGTTCGATCTCGAATTCCGGGAAGGCGCCGGGCTTCTGCACCAGATTGAAGCCGCGGATGTAGCCCTCGGATTCGAGCACGCCCAGCACGCGCTCGCGCAAGCGGGAGGCCGGGGTCGAGACCTTCTGCCGGCCCCGGTCGGTGGCGTTCTTGATGCGGGCGATCATATCGCCGATCGGATCGTTGACCATGCCTCGCCCTCCTACCAGCTCGACTTCACGAGGCCCGGGATCAGGCCGGCGGAGCCCAATTCCCGCAGGGCGATGCGGCTCATCTTGAGCTTGCGATAGAAGGCGCGCGGCCGGCCGGTGACGGCGCAGCGGTTGCGGATGCGGCCGGGCGCGGAGTTGCGCGGCAGCTTGGCGAGCTTCAGCCGCGCGTCGAAGCGCTCTTCCAGCGACAGGGCCGGGTTCTCGGCCGTCGCCTTCAGCGCCTGGCGCCTGGCGGCGTACCGCGCCACCAGCTGGCGGACATGTTCGTTACGGTTTACGGCGCTCTTCTTGGCCATGATGGTCTTCTTTCTCTCCGCCCTCGATCTCTATTGGGCGGTGAACGGAAAGTGAAATTCCTTGAGCAGTTCGCGCGCCTCCTCGTCGGTGCGCGCCGTCGTGCAGACGATGATGTCCATGCCCCACACCTGGTCGATCTCGTCATAGTTGATCTCGGGAAAGACCAGCTGTTCCTTGAGACCCAGAGCGTAGTTGCCGCGGCCATCGAAGCTGGTGGGCTTGAGGCCGCGAAAATCCTTGACCCGCGGCAGGGCGATGGTGATCAGCCGGTCGAGAAACTCGTACATCCGATCCTTGCGCAAGGTCACCTTGGCGCCGACCACCATGCCTTCGCGCAGCTTGAAGCTGGCGATCGAGGTGCGCGCCTTGGTGGCGACCGGCTTCTGGCCGGTGATCGCCGCCAGATCCTTCATCGCCGAGGCGGGCTTCTTGGAATCGCCGACCGCCTCGCCGATCCCCATGTTGACGACGATCTTGTCGAGCTTGGGGATCCGCATCTCGTTGGTATAGCCGAACTTGTCCTTCAGAGCCTTGCGGATCCGCTGGCGGTACTCGGCTTTCATCCTGGGCTCGTAGCCTTCCGGCCGCGCCGCCTTTGGCGCTTCGGAAGGCGTGTCGGCCGCCGCCGCGCCCGGGGCCTTCTTGACAGCCTTAGCCATTGATCACCTCGCCCGTCGTCTTGGCGAACCGCACCTTCTTCTCGCCATCCATGCGGAACCCGACCCGGGTGGGCTTGCCGGCCGCGTCGAGCACCGCGACGTTCGAGACATGCACGCTGGCCGGCTTGGTCTTCACGCCGCCCTGCGGATCGGCCTGCGAGGGCCGCGTGTGGCGGCGCACGAGATTGACGCCGGAGACGATCACCCGGCTCTCGGCCGGCATCACCTTGGTCACCTCGCCGCGGCGGCCTTTGTCCTTGCCGGTCAGCAGCACCACCCGGTCGCCCTTCTTGATCTTGGCGGCCATGATCACAGCACCTCGGGAGCCAGAGAAATGATCTTCATGTGGTTCTTGGCGCGCAGTTCGCGCGGAACCGGGCCGAAGATGCGCGTGCCGATCGGCTCCGACTGCTTGTTGACGATCACCGCCGCGTTCTTGTCGAAGCGGATCAGCGAACCGTCCCGGCGCTTGATGCCGGAGCTGGTGCGCACGACGATCGCCTGCAGCACATCGCCCTTCTTCACCCGACCGCGCGGAATGGCTTCCTTGACCGAGACGACGATGCGGTCGCCGACGCCGGCGTAGCGCCGGCCGGCGCCGCCCAGCACCTTGATGCACATCACCCGCCGGGCGCCGGAATTATCGGCGACATCGAGATTGGTCTGCATCTGGATCATGCCGCCGCCTCCGGCTGAACCGGCTCGGCCTTGGGCATGACTTCCCAGGTCTTGAGCTTCGAGCGGGGCGCGCACTCGACGATCCGCGCCACCTCGCCGGCCGCATAGGCGTTCGACCTCGTCATGGGCGTGATAGCGCTTCGAGCGCCGCACGGTCTTCTTCAGCAGCGGATGAAGGAAGGTACGCTCGACTCGAACCACGACGGTCTTGTCTCCCTTGTCGGAGACGACGACCCCTTCCAGAATTCTCTTGGGCATGACGCTTCTCTATAGCCTCTCGTCTCAGGCGGCCGTCGGGCGCGCGCCGAGCACGCATTTGATCCGGGCGATGTCGCGCCGGACCTCCTGGACGCGATGGGTCTTCTCCAGCTGACCCGTGGCCGCCTGGAAGCGCAGGTTGAACTGCTCCTTCTTCAGCTGCATCAGCTGATCGCCGAGCTGGTCGGGCGTCATCCGCCGCACGTCCTCGATCTTCATGACTCTCTAGGCCTCCGCCGCCGCGCCAAGGCGGGTGACGATGCGGGTCTTGACCGGCAGCTTGGCGGCGCCGAGCCGAAGCGCCTCGCGCGCGACATCGTCGGCGACGCCATCGACCTCGAACATGATGCGGCCCGGCGCCACCCGCGCCGCCCAGTATTCCACCGCGCCCTTGCCCTTGCCCATTCGCACCTCGGCCGGCTTGTCGGTCACCGGCACGTCCGGAAAGATGCGGATCCACACGCGGCCCTGACGCTTCATCTGGCGGGTGATCGCCCGCCTGGCCGCCTCGATCTGCCGGGCGGTGACGCGTTCGGGCTGCAGCGACTTCAGCCCATGCGAGCCGAAGTTCAGCGAGGCGCCGCCCTTGGTGGCGCCGTGAATGCGGCCCTTGAACTGCTTGCGGTAGCGGGTCTTCTTCGGTGACAGCATCGGTCTTTACTCGAGGTCTCAGGCGGCCACGGCTTCGCGACGATCACGACGCGGCGGGCGGTCGGGACGATCGCCGCGGCCGCCCTCGCCGGCCGGGCCCGAACTCGCTGGTCAGCCGCTTGTCGAGCGCCATGGGATCGTGCTCGAGCACCTCGCCCTTGAAGATCCAGGCCTTGACGCCGATGATGCCGTAGGTGGTCTTGGCCTCGGCGAAGCCGAAGTCGATGTCGGCGCGCAGAGTATGCCGCGGCACCCGGCCCTCGTGGTAGGATTCCGAGCGGGCGATCTCGGCGCCGCCGAGCCGTCCGGCCACCTCGACCCGGACACCCTTGGCCCCCAGTCGGGTCGCCGACTGCATCGAGCGCTTCATCGCCCGGCGAAACGCGATCCGCCGCTCGAGCTGCTGGGCGATGTTCTCGGCCATCAGCTGCGCGTCGGTCTCCGGCTTGCGCACCTCGACGATGTTCAGGTGCACCTCGCCCTTGGTCATGGCGGCGAGATCCTGGCGCAGCTTTTCGATGTCGGCGCCCTTCTTGCCAATGATCACCCCCGGCCGCGCGGCATAGATCGTCACGCGGCAGCGCCTGTGCGGCCGCTCGATGATGATGCGCGAGACGCCGGCCTGATTGAGGCGGCTTTTCAACATGCGCCGCACGGCGAGATCGTCGTGCAGCAGCCTGGCATAGTCCTTGCCGGCCGCGAACCAACGGCTGTCCCAGGTCCGGTTAATGCCGAGCCGCAGGCCGATGGGATTGACCTTCTGGCCCATCAGGCCGCTCCGCTCATGTCGCGCACGATGATGGTGATCTCCGAAAACGGCTTTTCGATCCGCGACGAGCGGCCGCGGGCGCGGGCGGAAAACCGCTTCATGACGAGGTTCTTGCCGACATAGGCCTCGGCGACCACCAGGCTGTCGATGTCGAGGCCATGGTTGTTCTCGGCATTGGAGATCGCCGACCACAGCGCCTTGCGCACATCATTGGCGATCCGCCGATGGCTGAAATCGAGTTCGTTCAGCGCCCGCTGCGCGGCCAGGCCGCGGATCGAGGCGGCGACCAGGTTGAGCTTGCGCGCGCCGGTGCGCAGGGAAGCGACCTTGGCCATGGCCTCGGCCGGCCCGGCGCGCCGCTCGTTGGGCTTCTGGCTCATGCTACTTTCTCTTGGCCTTCTTGTCGGCGGCGTGGCCGGGGAAGTAGCGGGTGGGGGCGAACTCGCCGAACTTCATGCCGATCATGTCCTCGCTGACCAGCACCGGCACATGCTTGTGGCCGTTGTGGACGCCGAAGGTCAGGCCGATGAACTGCGGCATGATGGTCGAGCGGCGCGACCAGGTCTTGATCACGTCCTTGCGGCCGGAGGCCTGCACCGCCTCCGCCTTCTTCAAGAGGTAGCCGTCGACGAACGGCCCTTTCCAGACTGAGCGGGTCATGATGGCCTCTAGCGCGCCTTGCGGACGTGGCGGCTGCGGATGATGAACTTGTCGGTCGCCTTGTTCGACCGCGTCTTGCTGCCCTTGGTCGGCTTGCCCGACGGCGTCACCGGGTGGCGACCGCCGGAGGTGCGGCCCTCGCCGCCGCCGTGCGGGTGGTCGATCGGGTTCATCGCGACGCCGCGCACGTGCGGCCGGCGGCCCTTGTGGCGGACGCGGCCGGCCTTGCCGAGCAATTCGTTCATGTGATCGGGATTGGAGACCGCGCCGACGGTGGCCATGCAGCCATCCGGCACCATGCGCAGTTCGCCCGAACCCAGCCGGATCTGGGCGTAGCCGGCGTCGCGGCCGACCAGCTGGGCGTAGGCGCCGGCCGAGCGGGCGAGCTGGCCGCCCTTCAGCGGCTTCAGCTCGACGTTGTGAATGATGGTGCCGACCGGCATCGAGCGCAGCGGCGAAGCGTTGCCGGGCTTGACGTCGACCCGTTCGCCGGCGACCACCTCGTCGCCGACCTTCAGCCGCTGCGGGGCGAGGATGTACGCGAGGCTGTCGTCGGCGTAGCGGACCAGGGCGATGAAGGCGGTGCGGTTGGGATCGTATTCCAGCCGCTCGACCTTGGCGGGCAAATCCCACTTGCGGCGCTTGAAATCGATCTTGCGATAGAGCCGCTTGGCGCCGCCGCCGCGAAACCGCACGGCGATGCGGCCGCCGCCGCCGCGGCCGCCGCTCTTGGACAGCCCCTCGACCAGCGACTTCTCGGGCCGACCCTTGTGCAGCTCGGAGCGGTCGACCAGCACCAGCTGACGGCGCGACGGCGAGGTCGGATTGAAATTCTTCAGCGCCATGACGTGTCTTCAGAGCCCCGTCGTGATGTCGATCGACTGACCGGCTTGCAGGGTGACGATCGCCTTCTTGATGTCGGAGCGGCGGCCCGGCCGGCCGCGGAACCGCTTGGCCTTGCCCTTCTGCACCAGCGTGTTGACCTTGATGACCTTGACCCGGAACAGTTCCTCGACGGCGGTGGCGATCGCTTCCTTGTTGGCGTTCGGGTCGACCTTGAACACCACCTTGTTCTGCTCGGACAGCAAGGTCGCCTTCTCGGTGATCAGCGGCGCGAGGATGGTGTCATAGTGGCGAAGCTTGACGGCCATCAGGCGGCCTCCTCGGCGAAGCGCGCGCTCAGGGCGTCGGCCGCCTCGCGGGTGAGCGCCAGGGTGTGGCGGCGCAGCACGTCGTAGACGTTGATCCCGGCGTTCGGCAGCACGTCGAGATTGGGAATGTTGCGCGCCGCCAGCTTGAAGTTGGCGTCGACTTCCGGCCCGGCGATCACCAGGGCGTTGCCAAGACCGATCGCCGCCAGCCGATTGCGCAGGGCGGCGGTCTTCGGCGCGTCCAGCGCGACCGAGTCGAGCACGACCAGGGCCCCGTCCTTGGCCTTCGACGACAGGGCGTGGCGCAGGGCCAGGGCGCGGACCTTCTTCGGCAGGTCGAAGGCGTGCGAGCGGACCACCGGGCCGTGCGCCTTGGCGCCGCCGACGAACTGAGCGGCCCGCCGCGAGCCGTGCCGGGCGCCGCCGGTGCCCTTCTGCTTGTACATCTTCTTGCCGGTGCGCGAGACCTCGTTACGCACCTGAATCTTGTGCGTGCCGGCGCGGCGCTTGGCCAGCTGCCAGGCGACGCAGCGCTGCAGTATGTCGGCGCGAATGGTCTCGAGGCCGAACACCGCGTCGGGTAGATCGAGCGAGCCGCGCGCCTCGCCGTCGAGGCTGATGACGTCAAACTTCATCGGCTTCCTCGCTGGCTGGCTCGGACCGGGAAGCCGGCGCCTCGACCGGCTTGCCGACCGCCCGGAAGGCGCCGGGATGTGGCGCCTGGGCCGGCGCGGCGCTCTTCACCGCGTCGCGAATGCGGACGAAGGAGCCCTCCGCCCCGGGCACGGCGCCCTTGATCAGGATCAGGCCGCGCTCCGGATCGGTGCGGAAGACGGTGAGGTTGAGAGTCGTGACCCGCTCCTGCCCCATGTGGCCGGCCATCTTCTTGCCCTTGAACACCTTGCCGGGGTCCTGGCGCTGACCGGTCGAACCGTGGGCGCGGTGCGAGACCGAGACGCCGTGGGTGGCGCGCATGCCGCCGAAGTTCCAGCGCTTCATCGCCCCGGCGAAACCCTTGCCGACCGTCACGCCCGCGACATCGACCTTCTGGCCGGCGACGAAGTGGTCGGCGGTGAGCTCGGCGCCAAGGTCGATCAGCCCCTCGGGAGCGACGCGAAACTCGGCGACGCAGCGCTTGGGCTCGACCAAGGCCTTGGCGAAGTGACCGCGTTCAGCCTTGGAGGTGTTCTTGGCCTTCTTGTGGCCGGCGCCGAGCTGCACGGCGGTGTAGCCGTCGCGCTCGTCGGTGCGGTGGCCGGTGACCTGGCAGCCATCGAGGCTTAGCACCGTGACCGGCACGTGGGTTCCGGCCTCGTCGAACAGCCGGGTCATGCCGAGCTTTCGCGCGAGGACGCCCGTCCTCGCCGACCCGGCGCCCGATCGCTGAGGTGTCGCCATGACGCCCGAACCCCCGCCTTTAAAGCTTGATCTCGACGTCGACCCCGGCCGACAGGTCGAGCTTCATCAGGGCGTCGACGGTCTGCGGGGTGGGATCGACGATGTCGAGCACCCGCTTGTGGGTGCGGATCTCGAACTGCTCGCGGGACTTCTTGTCGATGTGCGGCGAGCGATTGACGGTGAACTTCTCCAGCAGGGTCGGCAGCGGAATGGGACCGCGGACCGCCGCGCCGGTGCGCTTGGCGGTGTTGACGATCTCCCGCGTCGAGTGGTCGAGGATGCGGTGATCGAACGCCTTGAGGCGTATGCGGATGTTCTGGCGATCCATCGCGGGCGCGGCTTCCGATATCGAAGGACCAGCCGAGCGATGCGCATCGCCACGTCCGTCAAGCCGCCGCCCGCAAAAACGAATGGCCCGCGCGGGGTCGCCCGCGGGGGCCGCGACCTCTGGAGAAGACGAACGGCGAAGACGCGCCGCACGGACCGAGGTTCGTCTCGCGGACCG
Source organism: uncultured Alphaproteobacteria bacterium (assembly GCA_963752245.1). Lineage (GTDB taxonomy): Bacteria > Pseudomonadota > Alphaproteobacteria > Caulobacterales > Caulobacteraceae > Acaudatibacter. The sequence continues at coordinate 242,455 of CAVVXO010000004.1, read as the reverse complement.
CGTCTGCGTCGCGACGCCGAGGCGCCGTCCGCACAGCCGGTCCAACAAAGAGCGCGCCGTTTAGTCGACGGCGGCCTTGCCGTCAACCGCTGGCTCGGGCGATGGTCGCGCGCGTTCGTTGCTCTGGCGCGGCGGGCCTTCGTGGGCTCGGGAGCGTGTGGAAAAGATGTTCGACGTCACAAACGTTTCCGGCGTCTTCCGCTCGGCGCGCGATTGTCTCACAACCGCTCGCGGAGTCGGGTGAGATCCTGCAAGGGGGAGCGAGGGGCGTGAGCGGCGAAAACCGGCAGCGCCGCAACGCCTTCGCCCTGGCGATCTCGACCGCCGCGCACCTCGTCTTTCTCGGCCTGGTGATCAACACCTCGTCGATCCCCTACGATCTGCCGCTGCCGCCGCCGGCCCCGGAGCCGCCGAGCCCGGCGATGGAGGTGGAGATCGTGCGGCTGCCGACTCCCATTCCGCCCAAGGCCGAGGCAACTCCGCAGCCGAGCCCAGCCGCGCCGCCGGTGAACTGGCCCAAGCCCGAGCGGATGCGCGTTCTGCCGCCCCTGCCGCCGAGCGCCACGCCGGCCCCGACGCCGGCGCCGACGCCGCAGCCCGCGGCCGCCAAGACACCGCCGCCGCTCGCCGCCGCGCCGCCGGCTCCGACGCCCACGCCGGCGCCGTTGCGCAAGCTGACGCTCGCCCAACGCAAGCTGATCGAGGCCGCCGCCCAGGCGGCCAGCGCCGCCCCGGTGGCGCGCGCCGCCCCGCTGGGCGCGCTCAATATCCACATTCCCGCCCTGGCGCCGCCGGCCGGGGTGCCGACGCTGCCCTTGGCCGGAACGCCAGGCGCCGGTCGGCCGAATCTCGCGGGAACCGCTGGCGGCGCGCGCGCCGGCGGCGCCGGCGGGCAGCGCGGCGTCGGCCTCAGCCCCTTCCCTTACGGCTATTTGCCGAGCGGCGGCTCCGGCCTGCGCGGCACCCTGGTCGGCTGCGCCAACGCCGAGGCGGTGCGCCTGAGCGCCGCCGAGCGGGACCGGTGCGCCGAGCGGTTCGGCGTCGAGATCGGCGCCGCGCCGAAGCTCGATCCCATCGCCGGCAGCCGCGCCGGCTTCGACAAGGCCGCCGCCCGGGAGGAGCGCGAACGGAAATACCGCGCCTCGACCACCGACCTGAACCACGATCCGTCGCTGCCCGGCGGCATCGCCGCCGGACCGGCCTCGACCGAGACCTTCAAGCACAACCCCGGCGATCCGAAATAGGCCCGATCATGCGAACCGCCGCCGCCTCGCCCGTCCTCGCCGCCCTCGCGTTCGCCCTCGCCAGCCCCGCCGCGGCGCAGAGCACCATCCGCCCCGGCTATTGGGAATCGCGCGAGCGCGTCGATGCGCCGATCGTCACCAGCAAGACCGAGCGGCGCTGCGTCACCAAGGCGCAGATCGCCAAGTTCATGTCCTGCTATCTCAATCACCACTACACGTGCGCCTGTCCCGACGAGAGGATCGGCGGCGGCGAGATCCGCTATCGCGGTCGCTGCGTCGACGCCAAGGGCCAGGTGGTGACGATCTCCGGTGAGGGAACCTTCACCGCCACGACCCTGAAGCTGACGGTGCATCCCGCGTTTCGCTGGCTCGGCCTGCCGATCCAGGCCGAGGCGACGGTGGACGCGCGCTGGCTGGCGGAGAGCTGCCCGGCGGGGTGATCGCCGTAGGTTATACCGCGTTTCGTCGCGCCCTTTTCGTCAAGAGAGCGCCCGCTGCCAGAGTTCCGCCCGGGCCGCGGCGCGCACCCGGTTCCCATGCCCCCTCGGCCTGCCGTCAAGAGAGCGCCCGCTGCCAGAGTTCCGGAGCGCCGACCTTCAGGTCGGCTTTCCGCACCGGCCGGCCTGGAGGCCGGCGCTCCGGATTGCCCGGGCCGTGGGTCAGTGGGTGATCATCAGGCCGCCGGCGTCGTCGGAGACCGAGGCCCGGACAATGATCGGCTCGTCGACCTCGTTCCATTCGACGGCGGTCAGCGGCCCGGTCAGCGCCAGCTTCAGCACCTCGTCGACGGTGGCCACCGCGACGATCTCCAGCCCCGATTTGACGCTCTCCGGCACCTCGGCGAGATCCTTCTCGTTCTCGGCCGGAATAAGCACCGTCTTCACCCCCGAACGCAGGGCGGCGAGCAGCTTTTCCTTCAAGCCGCCGATCGGCAGGACGCGGCCGCGCAGGGTGATCTCGCCGGTCATCGCGATGTCCTTGCGCACCGGCACGCCGGTCAGGACCGAGATGATCGCCACCGCCATGGCGACGCCGGCGGAGGGGCCGTCCTTGGGCGTCGCACCCTCCGGCACGTGGACGTGGACGTCGGTCTTGTCGAACACCGGCGGCTTGACGCCAAACTGCAGCGCCCTGGCGCGGACGTACGAGGCGGCGGCGGCGATGCTCTCCTTCATCACCTCCTTCAAGTTGCCGGTGATCGACATGCGGCCCTTGCCCGGCATTCCGAGCGCCTCGATGGTGAGGATCTCGCCGCCGAACTCGGTCCAGGCGAGACCGGTGACGATGCCGACCTGATCGATCTCGTCGGTCTCGCCGTAACGGAACTTCCGCACCCCGGCGTATTTGCCGAGCCGCGCCTCGTCGATCTCGATTGAAAGCAGGTTCTCGCGCGCCATGTCGCGCACCGCCTTGCGGGCGAGATTGCCGAGCTCGCGCTCCAGCGCCCGAACGCCCGCCTCGCGCGTGTAGTAGCGGATCAACCCCTGGATCGCCGCGTCGGGAACGATCCACTCGCCCGCCTTCAGGCCGTGATCCTTGGCGAGCTTCGGCAGCAGGTGGCGCTTGGCGATCTCGATCTTCTCGTCCTCGGTGTAGCCGGGGATGCGGATGATCTCCATCCGGTCCATCAGCGGCTGCGGCATGGCAAGCGAGTTGGCCGTGGTGACGAACATCACATTGGAGAGATCGTAGTCGACCTCGAGATAATGGTCGTTGAAGGTCGAATTCTGCTCCGGATCGAGCACCTCGAGGAGCGCGCTGGATGGATCGCCGCGCCAGTCGGCCCCCATCTTCTCGATCTCGTCGAGAAGAAAGAAGGTGTTGGTGGTCTTGGCCTTCTTCATCGACTGGATGATCTTGCCGGGCATCGAGCCGATGTAGGTGCGGCGGTGGCCGCGGATCTCGGCCTCGTCGCGCACGCCGCCGAGGCTGAGGCGGACGAACTCGCGCCCCGTGGCCTTGGCGATCGAGCGGCCGAGCGAGGTCTTGCCGACGCCCGGCGGTCCGACCAGGCACAGGATCGGGCCCTTCAGCGCGCCAGTGCGCGCCTGGACCGCCAGATATTCGAGAATGCGTTCCTTGACCTTTTCGAGACCATAATGATCCTCTTCGAGCACCTGCTCGGCCCGGACGATGTCGATCTTCTTGGCCGCCGATTTGCCCCACGGGATCGATAGCAGCCAGTCGAGATAGTTGCGCACCACCGTGCTCTCGGCCGACATCGGACTCATGTTGCGCAGCTTCTTGAACTCCGCCTGCGCCTTGGTCCGCGCCTCCTTCGAGAGTTTGGTCTTCTTGATCCGCTTTTCCAGCTCGATCAGCTCGTCGCGGGCGTCGTCCTGCTCGCCGAGCTCGCGCTGGATCGCCTTCATCTGCTCGTTGAGGTAGTATTCCCGCTGGGTCTTCTCCATCTGCCGCTTGACGCGGCCGCGGATCTTCTTCTCGACCTGCAGGACGCTGATCTCGCCCTCCATGAGCCCAAAAACGCGCTCCAGCCGTTTGCCGACCTGGAAGGTCTCGAGCAACTGCTGGCGATCGGCGACCTTGACCGCGAGGTGGGCGGCGATGGTGTCGGCCAATTGGCTGGGATCGGCGATGCGCGGAATGGCGGCGGCGGCCTCGGGCGGCACCTTCTTGTTGAGCTTCACATAGGACTCGAACTGCTCGATCACCGCGCGGGACAGGCCCTCGGTCTCGTGCGCGTCGCCGCCGTCATCGGCGATGGTCGCCACCTCCGCCTCCCACATCGCCTGCCGGTCGATCAGCTTGATCAGGGCGACCCGCTCGCGGCCTTCGACCAGCACCTTCACCGTGCCGTCCGGCAGCTTCAGCATCTGCAGCACGCCGGCGCGCACCCCGACCTCGTAGATGTCGGCCGGACCGGGGTCGTCCTCGTCGCGATCCTTCTGGGCGACGAGCAGGATCTCCTTGTCGCCGCGCATCACCGCCTCCAGCGCGCGCACCGACTTCTCGCGGCCGACGAACAGCGGGGCGACCATGTGCGGAAAGACGACGATGTCCCGCAGCGGCAGGACGGGCAGAACCTTCACCTTGGGCATGACCAACACCTCGAAAAACTCCCGCGAGCCCGATCAGGCCCTCGACACAGGTACGCCGGATGGCGCGAGCTTGGATGAAGAGGGCCGGCGCGCACGTTCAAGAATGCGCCGAGTCGCGCCGCCCGTCCGCCCGCGAGCGGCCTTCGTCAGCCCCGCATGTGGCGCGAGAGGGCGCGCGGTTCAAGGCTGGACCCGCCAAGCCCCGGCGTCGTCCGTGGAGTTGGCCCGTCTCGACCGGGCGGCGCCGGCGAGAGGCGCGCGGTCCAGAGGGAGAGGCGCGTCATCCGGCGCCGTAGAGTCCCGCCAAGCGCTTCCGGAGCGCAGCCTTTTGCACCTTGCCCATGGCGTTGCGCGGCAGGGCGCCCAAGAACAGCACGCGCTTGGGCCGTTTGAAGCGGGCGAGGCGATCGTACAGGGCGGCGATCACCGCCGCCTCGTCCAGTCCCTCGCCCACCACGACGGCGGTGACCGCCTCGCCGAAGTCGTCATGCGGCAGGCCGACGACGGCGCTCTCGATGACGCCGGGCAGGGCGTCGATCGCGGCCTCCACCTCCCTGGGATAGACGTTGAGGCCGCCGGTGATGATCAGATCGCGGCCCCGGCCGACGATGGCGAGGTAGCCCTCGGCGTCGACTTGCCCGAGGTCGCCGGTGACGAACCAGCCGTCGCGACGGGCCTCCGCGGTCTTCACGGGATCGCGCCAGTAGCCCGGGCCGACGTTGGGGCCGCGCACCTCGATCATGCCGACCGCGCCGGCGGCGACCGGCTCGCCCTTTTGGCCGACGATCCGCACCGAAACCCCAGGCACGGGAAAGCCGACAGTGCCGGCGCGCCGCTCGCCGTCGTAGGGGTTCGAGGCGATCATGCCCACCTCGGTCATGCCGTAGCGCTCGAGGATGGCGTGGCCGGTGCGCTCGCGCCAGGCCTGGTGAGTCGCCGCCAGCAGGGGGGCCGATCCGCTGACGAACAGCCGCATGCCGGCGCAGGCCTCGCGCGTGAGCCCCGGCTCGGCGAGCAGACGGGTGAAGAAGGTCGGCACGCCCATCAGCGCCGTGGCGCGCGGCATCGCGGCCAGGACGGCCTTGGGATCAAACCTCGGCTGCAGGATGATCGTCCCGCCACACAGCAGCATGACGTGGGCGGCGACGAAGAGGCCGTGGACGTGGAAGAGCGGCAGGGCGTGGATCAGCACGTCTTCGTCGGTGAAGCGCCACAGATGGGCAAGGGTCGTGGCGTTGCTCGCCAGATTGGCGTGGGTGAGCATCGCCCCCTTGGAGCGCCCGGTCGTGCCGGAGGTGTAGCAGATGGCCGCGAGATCATCGGGGCCGCGCGGCTTCGGCGTTTGGCGGTCGCCGACGGCGGCGGCCGCGAGCGCCGCCAAGCTCCCCTCCCCTCGCCGATCCAGGCCGACGACTTGAGCCGCCGGCGCGAGAGGCTGCACCGCCCCTTGGGTGCAAGGATCGCAGACCACGACGGATGGTTCCGCGTCGGCAAGGAAATAGGCCAGTTCGGCGTCGGTGTAGGCCGGATTGAGCGGCACATAGACGCCGCCGGCGCGCACGGTCGCGAGATAGAGCGCGAGATTGGAAAGGGACTTCTCCACCCGCGCCACCAGCCGGTCGCCGGGGCGCAGGCCGAGCCCGGCCAGCGCCGCCGCCCAGCGCGCGGTCTCCGCCTCCAGCGCGCCGTGGGTGAGCGACCGGTGGCCGGCCTCCACAGCAAGACCCGCGGCGTGCTTCGGGCGGAAAAGGCGATCAAAGAGGTAATTGCCGGTCATCGGCGCAGGGCGTCGAGCACGTCGGTTTTCGAGAAGTCGTTGCCCTTGAAAAGAAGGCCGTCCCCCTCCCGCATGGCGAGCGCATAGGCGAAGCAATCGCCGAGGTTGAGGCCGGCAGGTGTTCGCCTGCCGAATTTGGTGAAGGCTATCGCCGCCTCCCGGGCCACGGCCGCGTCGACGGCGACGACCTGGACATCGGCGGCGGCGATCGCTCTTTCGACGATTGGGGCGCCAGCGCCTCCGAATTCAGCTCCGGCACGCACCAAGACTTCCCAGTAATTGACGGATGCCATGACGCTGCTCGACGCCAGCGCCAAGGCTTGCTGGAAATCATTGGCGTCGTCCTCTTTCAAGAGGATTGAGAGCATGGCCGACGCGTCGACCACCATCACCTGGGTAGACCATCCTCGTCGTAGAGGTCGTCGTCGGTCAGCGGCGGTCCCACCTTGGGCAGTTGATGGAGCTGAGCCACAACCTCCCGGATCGCCTGGAGCCGCCGTTGGTAGTCGCTGGTCTCCGCCGCCTCCAATCGCCGTTCCTCCGCCTTGACGGCGTCGGCGACCACCTGGGTGATGGGTCGACCGGTTCGGCGGGCGAGGCCGCGAATGGCGCTGACCACCTCGGGCTTGCGGATCTGGATGGGGGAGGTGTTCATGACAAAGAAGCCCCTATCATGACGAGTCTCACCAAGCCAGCCGCCCGAGGGGCGTTGCCGCTTTCAATCGGTGTGTTATATAGCTATATCACCAACACACAGGGAAATGGCTCATGCCGCTCTACCTCGATGCGCGGCCCACGCGACGGACGCTGATCGCCGCAGCGTGGACGGCGACGATGTTCTGCTATGTCTACGGCGATTATTTCGGCCTCTATGTTCCAGGGGCGCTGGCCGCCATGGCGCGCGGCGCGATCGGCCCGCTGGGTCACGCCACTGACGCCGTTCTCGTGGGCGTCGCCCTGATGATGGCGGTTCCAAGCGTGATGATCTTCCTGACGCTCTGGCTGCCGCTCGTCGCCTGCCGCGCGCTCTCCATCCTGCTTGGCGCGTTGTACACGGCGATCATCGGCCCCACCCTGCCCGGCTCGCCGCCCTTCTACGTCGGACTCGGGGCGGTCGAGATGGCCTTGACGCTGACAATCGTCGCCCTGGCCTGGCGTTGGCCGAGGCAAGCACGATGATTGAGACCAGGTCAGCAGTCGATCGTCCCGCCGCGCGTCTGGCCGGCTGGTTCTACCTTGGAACCATCGTCTTCGGCCTCGCCGCCGACATCGGCGCCCGCGACGCCCTCGTCGACCCGTTTGACGCGGCCGCGACAGCCCGGGCGATCATCGCTCACGAGGGCCTCTACCGCGCCGGCATCGGCGCCGACCTCGCGATGCTGGCCTGCTACATCGTCGTCACCGGCTTGTTTCTGCGGCTGTTCTGGCCAGTGGCGCGCCGCCTGTCGCTCATCGCGGCCTTCTTCAGCCTGACGGGTGTGGCGGTGCTCGCGGCGGATGGCCTCGCCGCGCTCGCGCCGCTGGAAATTGTAACCGCTCCGCCAGCCGCCGCCATATCCGCGCCGAGCCGCGCGGCTTTGGCGCTGTGGAGCCTGCGGCTGCATGGCGACGGCTACGATCTCGCCCTGGTGTTCTTCGGCGCCTATTGCGCCCTCTTGGGCGCGCTGATCGCCCGCTGCCGCTTCCTGCCGCTCTGGCTCGGTGGTTTGGTCGGAGTCGCCGGGCTGGCTTATCTCTTAGGAGCCTTGGCGGACCTTGTCGCGCCCGGCCTCGCATCATCCACCCGCCTTGCCATGCTCATCGGCCTGGCCGGCGAGGCGGCGCTCGCGGGCTGGCTGATCCTCGTGGGTCCGAGCCGCGGCGCGGCTGCGCCCGGACCGGCTCAGGCGAGCGCCGCGTAGACCTGCTTCTGCCACAGCGGCAGGGCCAGGCGCGCGCCCAGGCGCTGGTTGGCTTGGCCCATGTTGGCGACCGCCTCGGGGCCGAGCGGCAGATAGTCCTGGATCAGGTAGATCAGCACCATATCCTCGGCCGGATCGGCCTGCCACCAGGTGCCGAAGGCGCCCGGCCAGCCGAAGGCGCCCTCGCGCCCCTCCCCCATCCAGGCGTGCCGCAGGGGATCGAGGATCATCGAGAACTCCGAGCCCGAAGCCCTGGCTGGACCAGAATGGCATGCCGAGGAAATCGTGCGTGCGCTGCGCGTCGGTGAGGCGGTTGGCGCGCATCATCGCCACCGTCTCCGGCTTCAACAGCCGCACGCCATCCGCCTCGCCGCCGTTCAGGAGGGCGCGGGCGAACGGTAGATAGTCGTCGGCGGTGGAAATCAGGCCGCCGCCGCCGCCGCAGAACTGGGGCGCCGTGTCGCGAGCCGGGAAGGCGATCGGCTCCAGGGGCTTGCCCGCCTCGCCGCGGTACAGGGTCGCGGCGCGGCCGCGCTTCGCCGGCGGAATATAGAAGTCGGTGTCGGCCATGCCGAGCGGCCGGAAGACCCGCTCGAACAGGAACTCGCGAAAGCCGAGGCCGGAGGCGCGACCGACGAGCACGCCGAGCACATCCGTCGAAAGGCCATAGTGGAACCGCTCGCCCGGCTGGAAGGTGAGCGGCAGGCCGGCCAGCGCCTGCATCCAATCGTCGACCGGCATGTCGGCTGTCAGGGGATCGCCGAGCGCCGACTGATGAGCATGGGCGATCGGCCCGACCGAGGTGAAGCCGTAGGCAAGGCCCGAGCGATGGGCGAAGAGATCTTCCAGCGTGATCGGCCGGGCGGCGGGCGCGGTGTCGTCGAGCGGCCCGTCAGGCCGGCGCAGCACCCGCATGGCGGCGAACTCCGGCGCCCAACGGCTGATCGGATCCTGCAGAGACCAGACGCCCTCCTCCAGCAGCATCAAAGCGGCGACCGAGGTGACCGGCTTGGTCATCGAGGCGACGCGGAACAGGGTGTCGCGCGTCATCGGCCGGCGCTCGGCGATATCGGCCAAACCCGTGACGGTCACATCCGCCAGGCGGCCCTCGCGCCAGACCAGCGTCACCCCGCCGGCGAGATCGCCGGCCTCGATCGCCATCTTCAGCGGCGCCGAAGCCTGGTCGAGCCGGGCGCGGTCGAAACCGGCGGCGGCGGCATCGGGGGCGACGGTCATGGGCTCGAGGCTCCGAACGAGGTGGACGCGCGGCGATAACCTTAGCCCCGCGCCGGCGGCCATGGCGAGGGCGGGCGGCGCCGACCGCCGAGGCTGCAAGCACGACGGCCAGCGGCCGCGTGGCGGCTCACCCCTGCTGGGTGGTTTCCGGCAGCCCCAGGATGCGTTTGGCGACGATGTTGTTCTGAATCTCGGCCGAGCCGCCGTAGATCGACATCGCCTTGCCGAACAGCCAGCCGCGCACCGCCTCGAGTTCGTCGCGCTCGAAGCCCTCGCCCTCCCAGCCCAAGCCGCGCGCGCCCATGATCTCGAGGGTGAGTTCGGCGCGGGCCTGGGCGACGCTGGTGGCGGAGTTCTTCAGCACCGAGGCGGCGTTCCCGGGATCGGCGTTGCCGCGCGCCTCGGTCATGGCGCGGCCGAGGGTCAGATCGTGGGCGCGGGCGTCCATCAGATGGCGGGTGAGGCGCGCGCGCAGATCGCGATCGGCGAGGCGGCCCTCGCCGTCGAAGTCGACGTAGCGGCGGGCGATCTCCGGCAAGGGCGTCTGGCGGCCGCCGAAGCCGGCCCCGGTCTGGCTGGCGCGCTCGTGCTGCAGGAGGCGCTTGCCCACCGACCAGCCGCCGTCGAGCTCGCCCAGCAGATCGTCCTTGGCGGCCGTGGCGTCGGTGAAGAAGGTTTCGCAGAAGGGCGAATCGCCGGCGATCAGCGGGATGGGGCGCACCTCGACGCCGGGCTGCTTCATCGGGATCAGGAGGAAGCTGATGCCATCGTGCTTGCGCGCCGCGGGATCGGTGCGCACCAGCGCGCCGCACCAGTCGGACCATTGCGCGCCCGAGGTCCAAATCTTCGAGCCGTTGATCCGCCAGTGGTCGCCGGCGTCCTCGGCGCGGGTGGTCAGGGAAGCGAGGTCGGAACCGGCGTTGGGCTCGGAATAGCCGATGCACCAGCGCACCTCGCCGCGGCAGATCGGCGGGATGTGGCGCTGCTTCTGCGCCTCCGTGCCGTAATCGAGGATGGTCGGGCCGACCATGGTGACGCCCATGCCGAAGGCGAGCAGCGGATTGAACGCGCCGGCGCGCTTCATCTCGCTGGCCAGCACCTTGGCCTCAGGACCGGAGAGGCCGCCGCCGCCGTATTTCGCCGGCCAGGTCGGCGTCGCCCAGCCCTTTTCCGTCAGGCGCCGGCGCCACAGGGCCTGATCGCCGCGGGGGGCCTCGCCGCCCTCGGCCAGCGCCGCGCCCTGCCCCTTGAGCGCCGGCGGAAAGTTCTCCGCCAGCCAAGCGCGGGCGTGCGCGCGGAAGGCCTCGAGATCGCCGCTGTCGGCCATGGGCTCGTGTCCTCCTCGATCAACCGCGCGCAGCAAACGCCAAGCCGCCGGCCGTGGCAAGGATCACGTGGGGGGAAAGACGCGTGGCGCCGCCGGACGCCGCCGCGATTTCCTCAGCCGGGCGCCGCGCAGACGCGAGCGGCGGTCCCCTCGTCGACAGCGGCGTCGCGGTCTGCGATGAAGCGAACAACCGTTCGCTTCAGGGAGACGCGCCATGGCCGAAGCCTGGATCATCGACGCCTGCCGCACGCCGCGCGGCATCGGCAAGGCCGGCAAGGGCGCGCTGGCGGATATCCATCCGCAGCAGCTCGGCGCGACCGTGCTGGCGGCGATCGCCGCGCGCAACGATCTGAACACCGCCGAGGTCGACGACGTGATCTGGGGCACGAGCGCCCAGCGCGGCAAGCAGGGCGGCGACCTCGGCCGCATGTCGGCGCTCGACGCCGGCTACGACATCCGCTCCAGCGGCGTGACGCTCGATCGCTTCTGCGGCTCCGGGATCACGGCGGTGAACATGGCGGCCGCCTCGATCATGGCCGGCATGGAGGATGTGGTGATCGCCGGCGGCACGGAGATGATGTCCATGCCCTCGCGCCGCGCCGCCGAGGACGGACCGTTCATGATGGACAATGGCAACCTCCGCCTGCGCGCGCGCCATCCGCAATCGAACCAGGGCGTCTGCGCCGACGCCATCGCCACCCTGGAGGGGATCGACCGCCGGGCGCTCGACGATCTGGCGCTGGAGAGCCAGAAGCGCGCCGACGCCGCGATCCGGGGCGGCCATTTCGATCGCGCCCTCATCGCCGTACACCGGGAGGATGGCTCGGCGGCGCTCGATCACGAGGAATACCCTCGACCGGGCACGACCGCCGAGGCGCTGGCGGCGCTGAAGCCGGCCTTCGCCGCCCTCGCCGACTACCCGCTCGACGACGCTGGCGCGACCTACCGCGCGCTGATCAACCGCAAGTATCCGGATGTGGCGATCGAGCCCGTGCACCACGCCGGCAACTCCTCGGGCGTGGTCGACGGCTCCGCGGCGGTGCTGCTCGCGTCGAAGAGCTATGCCGAGGCGCACGGATGGCGCCCGCGCGCCCGCGTCCTGGCCTTCGCCAATCTCGGCGACTGCCCGACCCTGATGCTGAACGCGCCGGTCCCCGCCGCGCGCAAGGTCCTGGCCAAGGCCGGCCTGAGCCTGGACGACATCGACCTCTTCGAGGTGAACGAGGCCTTCGCGGTGGTGGCGGAGAAGTTCATCCGCGACCTTCGCCTCGATCGCGACAGGGTCAACGTCAACGGCGGCGCCATGGCGCTCGGCCATCCGATCGGCGCCACCGGAGCCATGCTGATCGGCACGATGGTCGACGAACTGGAACGGCGTGACCTGAACCGTGGCCTCGTGACCATGTGCGCCGCCGGCGGCATGGCCCCGGCGATCATCGTGGAGCGGGTGTAGCGCGGCCTTTCCGGCTCCCCCCGCCGGGCTGTCTCGCCCGGCGCCATTTCGCCGTCGCGGTTAGTCCGCCAGCGCCGCGGCGACGATGTCGGCGAGCTGGCCGATGGTCGCGGCCTTGTAGGTGTCGCTGAGTTCGATCGTCGCCCCGGTGCGCGCCTCGACGTTCATGACGATCCGGGCGTGCGCCAGAGAATCCCAGCCGGGCACGTCGCTGGCGGTCATCTCCGGCGCGATCCTGGCTCCGGGATTGTCGGTCTCCTCGCGGATAGCGGCGGCGAGCGCCTCCATTAGCCGATTGCGATCCACCCGACGCCTCCGATCAGAGCGTTGACGAGACGGCGCCGCATAGCGGTGATCTTGCCTCGCCGCCACCTCGGCGGAGTAGAATGCCGACCATGGACGCAGCCCCCGATCTGATCGCTCTGCGCGATTCCGCATTCGGCCTCGACGCCGACTCGCTCGAAGCGTTGATCGCCGGCGAGCCGCGCCTGGCGCCCGATTCGGCGGTCGCGGCGGAGATGCGCGGCATCCTGGCCTACAAGCGGCGCAACCTCGAGGAGGCGCTGCCGCTGCTCTCCCGCGCCGCCGCCGACGAGACTCACCGGCCACACCGCAACAGCCGGCTGTTCCTGATGCGCGGCTCCTTCGGCCAGGGCGACATGGCCGCCGCCCTGGTCCACGCCCGAGCGGCGCTGGAGCAGGGGGGCGACGCGATCGAGCCGACGCGGGTGATCGCCCGCGCCCACCTGCGCGAAAAGGCCTGGGAAGCGGCCGAGGCCGCCTTCGCGCGGCTGGAGAGCCTGGCTCCGGACGACCAGGAAACCATCGCCCAGCGCATGCGCATCGCTGCCCAGCGCGGCGACTTCGAGGCGCAAATCCAGCAAGCCGACCGGCTGCTGGAACGCACGCCCGACGATCCGGAAGCGCTGCGCATGGCCGTCGATGGGCGGGTCCGCGCCCGTCGCTTCGATGGAGTCGAGCGGCTGCTGCCGGCCCTCGCCAAGGTTGATCCCGCCTCCGTGCAAAGGCGACTGATGGCGTTGCGCGGCGTGGAGCACGCCGTGACCAAGGCGCGGGCAGTGCGCAACCTGATCGCGGCGGGGTTCGTCGGTGGCGGTGGCGGCGTCGGCGACGTGACCATGGCCGAGCTGGCCGCCGATCAGGCGGCGCTATGGCTCAGCGCGGCGATGCGGCTGGAGGCGGCGCACGACGACCGCAAGGCCGCCGAACTGCTGCGGGCCGTGCGGATCGTCAAGCCGGACGATCGCGACGCGAACGATTATCTCGAACAGTTGGCGGACGGCCCGGTGCGGGTGATGCGCGGGGCGATCCGCGCCCGCGACGAGGAAGGCATCGTCAAGGCGGCCGAGCGTGTGCTGGGCATCGACCCGGAGATCATCGAGGCATGGTCGGCGCTGGGCCGCGCGGCCCTGAAGAGCGACCCGCCGCGGGCGATCGCCGCCTTTGCCGCCGCCGCGGAGCTGGCGCCAGAAGACCCGTTCATCCGGCTGAACCTCGCTCGCGCCTTCGCCAACGCCGAGCGGCCCGCCGACGCCATGGTCGCCTTCGCGGATGCCGTCACCAGGTGCGGCGAGGCCGAAGCCGGCTGGCGCGAGGAAGCCGAGCGCGGCATCGCCAGCGCCCGTCGCAAGCTGATCGGGCAGGCGCGCGAGCACCTGCGCGATCACCAGCCGAGGCTTGCCTGGGAGGCGTTGCGTCGATCCGGAGGCGCCGGCGAGCCGGAACTCGCCAATCTTGGGATCGCCATCCGTCGCGGCTGGCTCGCGGCGGTGCGTTCGTCGTTCGCCGAGCTCGAACCCGAGCGGGTCGGCGAGGCAAACGCCTATCTCGAGGCCGCGCCGGACGATCGAGCCGTCATGCTGCTGCTGGCGCGAGAATACATGGTTCGTCGCCAACCTCGCGAGGCCCTGCTCCTCTGGCGCCGACTGGCGGCGATCGAACCGGCGCACGCCAGCCATCGGCTGCAGGCCGCCCGCTGCCTGATGTCGCTGCGCCTGCCCGACGAAGCGGCGCGGGAGGCGCGCGCCGCGCTCGACCTCGATCCAGAGCTCGCCGACGCCCGGCGGTTGCTCGAGCAGGCGACGATGCCGGCCGCGGCGCCCGCCGCTTGAGCGAGCCGCCGGGCAGATCGCCAGACGCCGGCGCCGCGGATGACGAGGCGATCGCCACGCTGATCGCCGCCGACGCCGCTTCGTCGCTCGACGCCGCCGGTCTCGCCGACCTCGTCGCCCGTCTCGGCAAGGCCGGGCGTGACCGCGAGGCCTCCGCCTACGCCGTCCGCCTCCTGCGAGCGCGCCCCGGGCATCGCCGGGCGTTGCGGGCGCTGGCTCGCGCGCCCGTCGCCGGCGTCGACGCGGCCGAGGGCTGGCGCGCCCTGGCGACCGCCGATCCCGCCGACGCAGAGCCTTGGCTGCAACTGGCGCGGATCGCCGCGCGCGAGAAGGACGCCGTCGGCCTGCTGCGGGCCTGCGACGGCCTGCTCGATCGATCGCCCGGCCATGCCGAGGGACTCGCCCGGCGAGTCGCGGCGCTGGCCGCGCTCGGCCGCCCGGATGAGGCGGCGCGCTGCTGGACCGAACTGGCCGATGTGGATCGGCCGCGCGCCACCGACGCGGTCGCGCGCGCGGCGGCCGGAACCGACCTCGACGCAAGGGCGGCGCTGCTAGGGGCGGCCATGGCGGCGGGCGCCTTGACCGGCGATCTCCTCGGAGAGGCCGAGTCCTTTCTCGAAGCGCTGCGAGCCCAGGCGCGGGCGGCGGCGGCCGACCAGAACTCCGCGGCCGAGGTCGCGGCGCTGTGGCGCATCACACGCCTCGCCCCCGGCGATCGCGAGGCCGCCGCGGCCTTGGCGGCGGCGGGCGAGCGCCTGCGCACCGAGCTTGCGCAAGCCGGGCCCAATCCGCCTGGCCGTCTGGCGGCGGCCGCCCGCGCCCTGGCGCGCGCCGAGCCCTCCCGCCTGCCTCTGGTGGTGCTGGGGCGGATCGCCGCCCGGTCCCTGGCTTTCGGCGAGGCCGCCGACGCGCTGCGCCGCGCCCTCGCCGCCCCCGGCGCCGGAGCTGACGAGGACGCCGCCTTGGCATTGGAACTGGCCGAGGTGTCCGGCCGGCGCGGGCGCATGGAAGAGGCCCTGGAGGCGCTGGAAGTCGCCCGCCGCGCCGGGGACCCATGGGCGGCGCGGATCGCCGAGGTCGAGGCGTCGCTGCGCGGCCTGGCCGACGCCGCCCAGCGGACCGCCAGCGAGCGAGAGGACGCGGTCGAGGCGGCTCGGCTGTTCGACACCCTTCTGGCGCTCGGGGCCGATCCGGCGCGCCTTGCCGAACGCGCCGCCCGGCTGACCCGGCTGATCGGCCGCAAGATGAACGAAGCGGCCGAGGCGCGATCCCCGGCTACCGCCGAGCTCGCCAGGCTCTATCTCGCGCGCGCCGGCGACGACGAGCGCGCCTGGCTGATCCTGGGCCGCGCCCTGCTCCGCGATCGCCGCGACGTCGAAGCCGTCGCTGTCTGGGAACGGATCGCCGGCCGGCGGCCGACCGATCCCGAACCGGCCCTCCAGATCGCCAGACTGGGCAAGCGGCTGAACCGACCGGAGCTCGGGGGGCCGGCGGCGCGACGGACGCTGGCGCTTTGTCCCGGCCACGCCGAGGCGCTCGCCCTGGCCGCGCACTTCGACGCCGGTGGCGGCGCTTGAACACGCCGAGCCGCTACCAGGCGCGCCTCGCCCGGCGCTTCGCCGAGACGCCGGACCGACTGTTCTGTCGACAGATCGGCGACACCGGCGCGCGCGAGCTCACTTGGGGCGATCTCGAGGCCGATTGCGGCCGGTTCGCCGCCGCCTATCGCCAGGCCGGCCTCTGCTCCGGCGACCAGGCGCTGATCTTCCTGCGCCATGTCCCCGACCTCTACGGCGCCTTCTTCGGCGCCATGCTGGCGGCGGTGACGCCGAGTTACATGCCGTGCAGCTCGCCGCGCCAGGACGCCGATCTCTACTGGCGCTCGCATCAGACGCTGCTGCGGGTCATAGCGCCGGCGGCGATCGTCACCGATCGAAACACCCTCGCCGAAATGGCCGCCGCCGACCTCGAACTCGGCGCCGCGCGCGTCATTCTGATCGAGGACACCGCGCCGGCGGCCCTGTCGATCACGCCCGCCGACGAGGCGGCGATCGCCCTCTTGCAGCACAGCTCCGGCACCACCGGGCTCAAGAAGGGCGTGGCGCTCAGTCACGCGGCGATCACCGCTCAGGTGGAGAGCTATGGCCGCGCCATCGAGCTGACGGAGCGCGACACGATCGTCTCCTGGCTGCCGCTCTATCACGACATGGGCCTGATCGCCTGCCTGATTCTGCCGGCCTTCCACGGCGCGCCGATCGTCCATCTGGACGCCTTCCACTGGATCGCCCGGCCAGCGGGATTGTTCGACGAAATGGCCCGCTGCGGTCCCGCCCTGACCTGGCTGCCCAATTTCGCCTTCGAGCATCTCGCCGCCACCTGCGGGCGGCGCGCCGGCGACTGGGATCTGTCGGCCGCGCGCGCCTTCATCGACTGCTCCGAGCCGTGCAAGCCGGCCAGCTTCGATCGCTTCGCCGCCGCCTTCGCGCCCGCCGGCGTGCGACAGGATCAGCTGCACTGCTGCTACGCCATGGCCGAGACGGTGTTCGCCGCCAGCCAGACGCCGTTGGCGGCCGGCGCGCCACGGCGCTTCGTCGCTCAGGCCGCCACCCTGGAGCGCGGCCGGACGCCGGCGCCGGCCGCCGAGGGCCCGGGAGGCGTCGCCCTGCTGGAGACTGGGCCGCCGATCGACGGGATCGACGTGACCATCCTCGAGGAGACCGGCGAGCCGGCGCCGCCGGGAGCCGTGGGCGAGATCGGCCTTTCCGGCCCCTTCCTGTTCACCGGTTACAATGGCGATCCGGTGCTCACCGCCGAACGGCTGAAGGACGGCGTCTACCGCTCGCGCGACCTGGGCTTCATGCGCGACGGGCGCCTCTATGTGCTGGGCCGGCTGGACGACCTGATCATCGTCAACGGCCGCAACCTCTATGCCCACGAAGTCGAGGCCTCGGTGTCGCGGGTCGCGGGCGTCAAGTCCGGCCGGGTGGCAGCCGTGCCGTGGTTCGACGAGCGGGTCGGCAGCCAAACCCTGGTGGTCATGGCCGAGGCGACCGTCGCCGAGGCCGATCACCCGCGGGTGCGGCGCGCGGTGATCGAGCGGGTCCAGGCCGAGTTCAACGTCGTGCCACGCGCCGTCGATCTGCTCGGTCCTGGCGCCCTGATCAAGACCTCCAGCGGCAAGGTCAGCCGCAAGGAGAACCTCGCCCGTTACGCCGCCCGTCTCGAAACGGCGCGCGCCGGGCTTTCGCAAGCCGGCAAGCGGGAGTAAGCGGCCGGCATGGCGCTCACCATCACCTACTACGTCAAGCGCGAGCCTGGCCTTTTCCGCAAGGGCCGCTGGGCGATTCTCATGGACAAGCTCAAGATCGCCGAGCGCGACAGCGAACTCGAGGCGCTGGAGCTGGCCTCGGTCGAGGCGCAACGCTCGGCCGACCTCGGCCGCACGGTCGAGGTGTGGGCCAACAACGGCGAGGGCTTCGTGCTCTACAAGGCGCTGAAGCCGACCAAGAAGAAGGCGGACGACGACGGCGACGAGGAAGGGCCAGGCGAGGAAGCCCGCGACGGCGACGACGACACCACCCTTGGCGCGGCGGTGTTCTAAAGAGCGCCGACGCCCTGCCGCTGGCCGCTTCAGGCGCGCGGCAGGGAAAGCAGCGAGGCGGGCGTGAGCTTCACGGGCGTGGACGCCAGATGGGCGGCCGAACCGCCGCCAATTTGCGCCATCGCGGCGGCGAAGGCGTGAGTCGCGGCGCCGCTTCCGGTGTTCGCGGTGATGATGACTCCCGATCCGTAGCCGCCGACGCTGAACGTCGCGCCGAGGTAATCGCCCGCCAGGTGAATCCGCGCGGTGTGGGCGGCATCGCTCACCGTCAGCACGCCGCCCGAGGAATTGCCGCTGAAACTCGCTTCGTTCGGCGAGACAAAGGCGATGTCTCTAAGGATCAGATAACTCTCGCCAGTCGCCGAGAAGCCGCTGATTGTCGCGGTGTAGGATTGCGACTTCGCAAGGGTGAGAGAGCTGTAAACTCCCGCGAAAGGCGTGAACGAGATCGACTGGTTGAACGCGTTGTCGCAGGTCAGCGAACCACCCACCGCGATGACCGCTGACCCCGAGCCGGTGACCGCCGACAGCAGCTCGGTGTAAATACTCGTTGAAATCACTCCATTATTGACGAATGTCTTGGCGCCAACCGAGCCGTCGATCAGCAAGGTTCCATCGTTGGTCAGGTCGGTGGTGCTGGTCAGCGTTCCATAGGCCTGCGTCAACCGCCACTCCGTGCCTGCGTCGATGACGAGGTCGCCGAATTGGAGGAACTGCGCGGAAACGAAGCCGCCCGTGATCGTGCCGATGCCGTTGAGATCGCGAACGGAACCGTAGCCGGCCGCCAGCTCCAAGGTTCCCCCGCCGCCGACGATGGCGCCGATGAAGGTGGCGCCGGCCTCGGCGACCACGCGATCGCTGGCCGAGTAGAGGCGCACCGACTTCACCGCGCCCTGGATCAGGCCGTAGTTGATGATCGTGGTCGCCGCCGAGCCGTTGGCCACCACGCCAAAGGAGCCGCCGATGGTGGCGGAATGACCGAACGCGCCGTTGACCAGCGTCCCGCCGTCCCTGAACGAGAACCCGGGGCCGGACAGGGCGCCCCCGCCGCCCAGGATCGTGCCGAGGTTGGTGACCTCGCCGCTCCCGATCAGCGACACGCCGATACCGCCCACGCCCCTGGCGCCGCCGCCGACGCCGCCGGCGATGAGTCCCTGGTTGAGAACGCCGCCGCCGTAGTCGTCGAGCACGCCGGCCCCGCCCTTGCCGGACGCCACGCCGCCGGCGCCAATACCCCCGTCGATGACACCCATGTTGGTCAGACTGGCGCCCAAGGCGAGCGACAGCCCCGCCCCCCCGCGAGCGACCTTGCGGCTAAAGGCTGCGCCGAGCCCGCCATTGACCTGGCCGGTGTTGGTCATCGACACCGGCCCTTCGAGGTTTACGCCGGTCCCGCCGACCGCGCCGTCGAAACCGCCGCCGCCGACGATCGCCCCGCCGTTGGCGATCGATCCGGAGCCGGCGAACGCCAGTGCGATCGCTCCCGCCCCCCCGGCGATCACGCCCTGGTTGTTCACGACGCCGCCGTCGTGGAAATAAACTCCCGATCCGTCGCCGCCGGGCGGCCCGTTGTAGGCGCCGCCCTCCACCGTGCCGGAGTTGATCAGGGTGGCGGCCGCGCCGTAGGCGTGCACGCCAACCGCCCCGACGATGAGCCCGCCGGAGCTGTTCTGCACCTCGCCGCCCCCGGTGAGTTCTATCCCCGCGCCCGCCGACTGATACGCGCCGCGCCCCCCGGCGATCGTGCCTGAATTGATGATGGTGGCCGCGCCGTGGAACAGCGCGTCGACGCCGTCCCTGCCTTCGATCACGGCGCCGAAGTTGGCGACGTAGCCGCCGGCGTCGAGTTCGACGCCGGCGCGGTATTGGCCGGCGATGACGCCGCCAGCGTTCTCGATCGAGCCGCCAGCGCCGCTAACCTGGATGCCCTCCGCGCCGATGATCGAGCCGGCGTTGTAGATACGATCACTCGCGGCGGCCACGACTCCCTGCCCAGTGACAAAGGTTTCCTTGATGGCGCCAAAGCCGGCGCGCCCGCCGGTGACGAGCCCGAAGTTGGTCAAGCGCGTATCGGAGGCGAGGCTGGCGCCATCGCCCCCGCGCCCGCCGACTCCGCCGTTCTGCGACGGCTCGCCCTCGATCAAGCCGCCCGCGCCGCCCCGGCCGCCGACGAGTGAGCCGAAATTATCGACGTAGCCGCCGGCGCCAATCGTCACCGCCGTTCCGCCGACGCCGCCGTCGCCAACGATCGAGCCCTTGCCGAATAGGCCGGAGAGATCGCCGCCCTGGCCGCCCGCACCGCCCGCGAGCGCGCCCGTGTCGCCGATCATGAGCCACGCGTTGGTGACATAGGCGCCAAGACCGCCGGCGCCGCCGTTGCCGGTCCGGCTGGCCGGTGATCCGCCCCCCGCCCCGCCAGCGCCGCCGGTGATCGAGCCGGACACATAGTCGGAGGATTTGTGGGTCGCCGCGCCGATGAAGAGACCCGTCCCGCCGCCGCCGCCGAAGCCCGCCGCCTGACTGGCCGAGCCGGCGCCGCCGGCTCCACCCGCGCCGCCGACGATCAGCCCCTGATCGGCGAGCCCGCCGCCGGCCGGCAGGACCACCCCCTCCCCACCAGCGCCGCCGGCGGCATACACCGCGCCATTGGCTCCGGCCGAGCCGAGCACCGCGCCAGAGGCGGTGATCGACAGCGCCCTGTAAGCCGCCGACAGGGTGTAGCCGGCGGTGTAGGTTCCGGTGAGGATCTTGGTGGTCATCGGGGTTGTCTCTGTTGAGCGGTCGTCAGGGGCGAGGCAGAGCGAAGCGGGCGGCGGCATCGCCCCAGGTCAAGCGGGGGTCATGGGCAATGCTGGCGCCGGGCGCGCCCTCGCCCAGCTCGGCCATGGCGCTGGCGAAGGCGTGCGGCGTGGCTCTGGCGCTGACGACGACACCGCCGTGGCCATCGCTCGCGGCGATGAAGCTCGCGCCGGTAAAGTTCCCCGCCAGATTGATGTGCGCGGTGTGCGTCCCATCGCTCACCGTCAGCACGCCGCCGCTGAAGCTCGCCTCGCGGGCCGAAACGAAGCCGATGTCGCGCAGGTCGAGTGAGGTCCCACCGGCGCGCGAGAAGCCGCTGATCGTGGCGGCATAGCCTTGCGACTGCGCCAGAGTGAGCGAACCTCGCCCGCCGACGAAGGCGACGTTTTCGCTGAAGGCGCCGCCCGCGACGATGGCGCCCTGGGCGAGGATGACCGCCGCGCCGCCGCCGGTGACCGCGCCCGAAAGGCTGAGCGTGGCCCCGACCGCCTCGAGCTTGCCGGCATTGGCGAGGACGCTCCTGACCGACAGGCTGGCATGGTCGGCCTCCAACGTCCCGCTGTTCTGGACGGTCGCCGCGCCGGTATCGACGGTCAGTCCGGCCGCGCCGAAGCTGGCGATCACCCCGCCATTGACGAGGCTCATCTGTCCGCCGCCGATGTCGCCGGCGCCGAAAATTCGGTCGTCGAGATTGGTCAGCGTCGCCGATCCGCTCTGGCCGACAACGCGGTTTCGCGTGCTGTTGGAGAGATAGATCTTGCCGCCGCCGGAAAGGGTGGCGCCGGCGTTGGCGATCGTCAGATGGCTGCCCGTGAACATTGTCAGTTCACCAGCGAGACCGATCGAGCCGTCGAGGGTCGCGGCGGCGCCGGCCACGAGCGACAGGCGGCCCTGGACGTTCACCGCCCCGAAAGTTCCATCGAGGGTCTCGCCCCCCGCGCCCAGGAGAATGCGGCCCGTGCCGGTAGTGACGAGGCTTCCGCCCTGGACCGTGGCCTTGTTCAGGATGAGGGTGGACGTGGGCGCCGCCTCGAGTGTCCCGCCGGCGCTGACGGTCGCGTCGGTGAGGATGACCTGACCGCCGAGCGTCGCCTCGATAAGGCCGGCGTTGCGGATGGCGCCGATCATCTGGAGCCTGCCTTCGCAATCCACTTTCTTGCCGCTGGTCAGGATTGGCGCGAACGAGCGCCACGAGCCGCCCGCGCCAATGACGTAGGTTGCAAAACCGACGAACCGGGCGGAGGCCGAGCCCGAAACAGAACCTTGCCTTTTGATGTCCAGGATCCCGTTTCCGCCGGCGAGCCGCAGCGTGCCGCCGCCGCCGTAGATCGTGCCGGAGACCGAGTCCGCGCCCAGCACCACGTGGTCGGTCGCAGAGCCCAGCGTGAGGTTCCCCAGCATCGTGCCGTAGTTGGCGACCTGCTGATAAGCAGCCAGGGTGTTGGTTCCACTCAGCGTGAAGCTCGCGCCGGCGTCGATCACGTAATGGCCGAAGCCCACGAGGGTGATCCCCTCGGCCCCGCTCACCGTTCCCACCGCGCCCAGGCCGGAGATCGTCCCCGAGCCGTTGGCCAGTTCCAGCGTGCCGCCGCCGCCCTCGACAGCGCCGACAAAGCTCGACCCCGCCTCGGCGATCAGCCGATCGGCGGCCGACTTGAACTGGACGGCGAGACCGCCCGAGCCGATCAGCGATCCGAAGTTGGTCACCGTCGCCACGCTGGCCGCGCCGGCGTAGACGCCGACGTAGCCGGCAATGACAGCCGTTGTCGCGCCAGACGCTCCATTGACGACCGCGCCAGCGCCGCTCAGCGAGACGCCGTCGCCGGCCCGTCCATTCGCACCCTGGGACCGAGTCCCCACACCGCCCACACCGCCGACGCCGGCGAGCACCCGGCCCGTATTCATCAGGGTTCCGCCGCCGGAGAGCGCCACCCCAGCCCCGCCAGCCGCCCCGGCTCCGCCGTAGGCTTTGTAGCCGCCGCCTCCGCCGCCCCCGGCTCCGCCCGAAATGACGTCATTGTTCGCTAAGAGCCCCGCTCCGGCCAGTGACACGCCGACCCCTCCGACTCCGCCGGCGCCGCCATGGCCGTCGTAGCTCTGACCACCTTGGCCGCCGTCGCCGGCCGTGATCGTGCCAGCATTGTTGAGCAAGCCGCCGCCAGCGAAGATGACGCCAGCGCCGCCGGCGCCGCCCGTTCCACCGTCGCCGTAGCTCACCGGGTAGCTACCGGCTCCGCCCGCGCCGCCCAACAGCTGGCCCGTGTTCGTGACAGTTCCTTCGTTGACACCGGTCCCCATCATGATCGATGCGCCGCCTGCGCCGCCATCGTAGCCGGCATAGAAGCCATCGCCGCCTGCGCCGCCCGCTCCGCCCTGGACCGTTCCGGCATTGGCGACCGCGCCGAAGGACAAAGCTATGCCGATGCCCCCAGCGCCGCCGTCGTTGGCGCTTCCGCCCCGTCCGCCCGAAATAAATCCGCTGTTCAAAACGGAGCCGCCTTGAGCGAGCGCCACCCCATCGCCCCCGCGACCGTAGAAGAAACCACCCGCGCCCCCTTCAATGACGCCGGCGCACTGGACCAAACCCGTTCCCACGATTGAGACACCAGCGCCGCCGGCGCCGCCGACACCGTCGCTTCCGGGCGTGAGCGGAGACTGTCGCGCGTGGATGCCGCCGCCCCCGCCGGTTCCTCCGACAAGGCTGCCGCCCGTCAGGACCACCGTGCCCGCTCCGGCCATCAAGACCGCAGCGCCGCCCGCGCCGCCGTCCCCAGCCGCGACACCGCCAAGCCCCGTACCGCCGCCATCGCCGCCGGCGCCGCCGTCGATCGCGCCCGCCGATTGCCTCAGCACACCCCCTATCGTGGCCAGGACGCCTGCCCCGCCCGCCCCTCCTAAGCCGCCCCCCGTCACGTAGCCGTAGCCGCCGTAACCCCCCGCCCCGCCGGTAATCGAACCTGCATTCGCCATGATGACCCGGCGCGTGATCGCGAGGCCCTCCCCGCCCGCGCGGCCATATCCGCCGTAGTACAGCCCATAGCCGCCCGCGCCGCCGGCGCCGCCGACGACGGTCCCAAGGTTGACGACGGGCGCCGCCGCCGTGACCCCCGTCCCCGCCTGACCGCCCGCACCGCCCGAGCCCGGCCCATGATCGGGGGCGCCGGCCGTCCCATTGACGCCCAGCACGAGGCCGGTCCTCTCGATGCGCAGCGCCGAATAGCCGGCGGAAAGAGTGTAGCCCGCGGTGTAGGTTCCCGTGAGGATCTTGGAGGTCATGGATGGATGCTCCTTCCTGACGACGAGACGCTCGGCGAGGACGTGGCTACTGGCATCGTCCGTACACGAAGCAGGCGATCTTGCGATTGGCGTCCGTGTCGCAAGGCCCGTCCAACCGCGCGGTCTTCTGGAACAGGATGACCCCAGGCAGACGGTCGCGCAGAATGATCGCCCGGGTCACGGCGGCGTCGGCCAGCGTCGAGCGCGCGAGGTCGAAGGTGATCAGCGGCGGCTTCACTGGCCGCGGACCCTCCAGCAGGCTTCGCTGGATGGCGTATTCGCGGGCGAAGTCGGCGGTCGCATCCCTGCGCAGCAGCAGGATGGTCGTCATGTCGAACGCCGCCTGGATGTCGTTGAGGTTGGAGCGGTTCAGGGCGGAAAGCTGCTGACCGCTGGCGTCGAGCGGGTTGGTGTAGAGGATGGCTTCGCGTCCCGCGCCGTGCACCAGACCGGCGAACGCGACAAGGAAGTCGCGGGCGATGCGCGGCGTGCGGCCGTCGTGCACCTCGTAGTCGAGCATCACCCCCTTCACCGCGGGGGTGAGCCGCGCGTCGGGCATGACGCAGATGTCGTGATAGATGCCGTCCGCGTCATGATCCATGAAGGGTACGCGCGCGCGATCCGTCGCGATCGTCAGTCCGCTGCCGACCGTCAGCTGGCGGATCTTCGCGTCGGGATAGCCGAGCGCCCACGCCGCCTGCGCCAGGGTGCAGTCGTTGGCCGCGGTGTAGGAACGGAACGCGAATAGACCAACGACGTGGGTCGTCGGATCATAGATCATCGGCCTGGGGGGCGGATTGCCTTGGCCGAAGCCGGGCCGGCCATCCGGCAGATGGCGGAACTGATGGCAATTGTTCAACCCCGGACTGTAGTCGCAGAGATTCGCCCACAGGAACCAGTTGCGCCGGATGTTGGTCGCCGTTCCGGCGATCACCGCCGAGGCTCCGGTGCCGGTGGAATTGGTCATCGGGTACCACTTGAAGCCGACGTCGGCGTTGGTGAGGGGCGGCTTGGACGGGTAGCGGAAGATGCGGAATGGCGCCCGCGCCCCATCGTCGGGGCCGAAGCAGTAGCCGGCGTTGCGGTATCCCGGCGGCGCCGCCTGGCTCGCGCCGCACGCCGCGACCACCGCCAGCAGCCCCGCCCGCAGCCTTCCCGCCACACGCCGCATGCCGGAAGCCTCCTCCGCAACCTGCCTTCGCCAAGCCCCTAGCCCAATCCAAATCGGCCGCGAAAGACGACCAAACGCCAAGATTTTCGCCTTTCTTGCTTTCCCGCCCCGTCGTAGGGTTGCCGGAAGAGGTCAGAGTGGCGGACGTCGCCGGCCGCGTTCATCCGGGAGAGTTCCGCCGTGGCGTTCAAGATCATCTCCGGCACATACAGCGCCGGCTATTCCCTGGGCGCACGCATCACGCTCGTGAGCATCACCGCCGCCGGCCTCGTCGAGGGGCCCGGCGTGGTCGCCGGACACCCGGCTGTCATCGTCAACGACGGGCGGATCGAGGATGGCGCCGCCGCCCTGGGCGCGAGCGGCTATGCCGGGGTGGATCTCGCCGCCGGCGGACGGGTGGGCAACTCCAGCCTCATCGATGGCGGCGTCGGCGGCGCGGGCGGCGGTTCCAACCTCGACGGGGGGTCAGGCGGGGCGGGCGTGCTGTTCGGCGCGGCGGGCACGCTGCGGAACAAGGGGACTGTAGGCGGCGGCGGCGGCGGGACCGGCGCGAACGGCAATGCGTCGCAACAGGCCGGCGCGGGCGGTGTCGGCGGCGCGGGCCTGCTCGGGGCCAATGGCGCCGTGGTCGTCAACTTCGGCCAGCTGAGCGGCGGCGCGGGTGGCCGGGGCGGCTACAATTATCAAGGCTTCCAAGGGAACGGCGGCGATGGCGGCGGCGGCGTCGAGCTTCTCGGCGCTGGGGCGGTGAACAACAGCGGCGCGATCCTCGGCGGCGCCGGAGGGGCAAGCGGTCATGTC
This sequence comes from uncultured Alphaproteobacteria bacterium, assembly GCA_963752245.1. GTDB lineage: Bacteria > Pseudomonadota > Alphaproteobacteria > Caulobacterales > Caulobacteraceae > Acaudatibacter. The sequence continues at coordinate 216,678 of CAVVXO010000004.1, read as the reverse complement.
TACGGGCTCGGCGGCGCGGTGGGCGGCCAAGGCGGCGACGGCGTCGACGCGGGCGGCGCGCTGACGCTCAGCAACAGAGGCGTGATCCGCGGCGGATCGGCGAGTTCCAGCGCCTTCGGCGGATACGGAGTCATCGCCCAGTCGGGCTCGATCATCAACCGTGGTCTCATTGCCGGCGGCGCGGGCGTGGGCTTCTACGAGCGGGGCGGCGCCGGAGCGCGGCTCGTTTCCGGAGGCTCGCTCGGCAACCTCGGGACAATCCAGGGCGGCGCCGGCGGCTACTATGGCGGCCAGGGCGCCGACGGAGTTGATGTCAGCGGCGGCGCCAGCATCGCGCGCTTCACCAACTCCGGCGTGATGACCGGCGGGGCCGGCGGCGATGGCGAACGCTCGACCCTTTCCTACGGTCCAACCTCCGGCGGGGCGGGGGGCGCCGGCGGCGATCTGATCGACGCGACGGCGACGAACAGCGGAACCATCACCGGCGGGGGCGGCGGCGCGGGCGGCGGCGGCTACAGCGGCGACCCCGGCGGCGCCGGCGGCGCGGGTCTCGAGCTTCGCGGCGGCGATCTCACCAACAGCGGACGGATCGTCGGCGGCGCGGGGGGCGCCGGCGGCTTCGGCTCGGCGTATGGGGCGAATGGCGGCGCCGGCGGCGCCGGTGTTAGCATCGACGGCGTCCTGATCAACAGCGGCACGATCCTGGGCGGCGCCGGCGGCGCGGGAGGAGCGGCTTACATCGGCGGAAACCAAGGCAACGCCGGAAGCCAGGGCGAGGGCGTCTCCATGCCCTACTACGGCGGCTTGACCAACGCCGCCGGCGGCCTGATCTCCGGCTCTGTCGGCGTCGACGTCGGCGCGCGGCGCGCGATGGTGGTGGACGCCGGAACGATCGCGGGCGTCACCGCCGCGCTCGTTTTCCACTCGGCCGGCGACGTGCTGGTGCTCGAGAGCGGTGCCAAGTTGCAAGGCGCGGTGATCGGCGGCAACGGCTCGGTCGAGCTGAGCGGCGGCGCGGGAACCCTGACCAACATCGGCGCCGGCGCGACGGTTTCCGGCTCGGTCGCCGCGACGGTGAGCGGCTTCGCCACCTATGAGATCGCCGGCGGTCAATGGGCGATCGCCGGGGTCAACAGCCTGGCCGCCTATGCCAACCTGGTGACCTACGCGGCGACGCGGGTGACGGGCCAGTTCGATACGAACATGGGGGCGAGCATCTACGCCCATGCGGCGCTGCTGTTCTCGGGCGTGACCGGCTCCTTCGCCGGTCAGGTGAGCGGTCCGGCGCGCACGACCTTCTTCGGAGGCAACCAGACCTTCAATGGCACGGGCGCGACCGGCGGGTTCTTTTTTGGCGACCACGTGTTGCTCGATCACGACACGGCGACGCTGCAAGGATCGGTGTTCGCCGAAGGGCTGACTGTGACGACCGGCAACCTCCTGATCGGCGCCGCGGGCGTCCAGCTGACCGGCGGAGCGGTGACGCTCACCGACTCGGCCGGGAACCGGATCACGGGCGCGGCGGGCGCCATGCTCGCCAACTCCGCGAGGATCTCCGGCGCCGGACAGCTGGGCGCCGGCGCCCTGCAGCTCTTCAACGCACAGAAGGGCGTGATCGACGCCACGGGCGTCAACGCCCTGGTGATCGACACGGGCGCCGCGACAATCGTCAACGCGGGGCTGATCGAGGCGAGCGGCGAGGGCGGGGCGACGATCCAAAGCGCCCTAGCCGGATCGGGCCAAGTCGAGGCGAACGGGGGGGTTCTCACCGCAAACGGCGCCGTCGCCGCGACCCAGTCTGGCGTGATCGCCGCCGGAACCCTGGCGTTCGGGGCCAGCTTCGCCGGCGCCGTCAGCTTCACCGGCGCGAACGGCGTGCTCAGCCTCGCCCAGTCGCAAGGCTACACCGGCGCGATCAGCGGCTTCGCCGCCGGCGGCGGCGACAAGCTCGATCTGCGCGACATCGGCTTCATCGGCTCTGGAGAGGGGAGCTTCAGCGGCACCAGCAGCCAGGGCGTGCTGACGGTCACCGACGGATCGCACACGGCCAGGATCACCCTGATCGGGAACTACCTCGGCGATGTGTTCACCGCGACAAGCGATGGCGGTGGAGGAACCCTGGTGACGGCGGGGCCCGCCGCCACCCAACGTTTTGCCGCGGCGACCGCCGCCTTGACGACGGCCTCGGGCGCCGACGCGACGTCGATCAGCCTGGAAAGGTTCGCCGCGCTGTCGGCGGTGCGCCTGGTTCGGCCGGCGATCGCCTGACCCGTGCGCCAGAGCGTGTTCCGTTTACATGGAACCGGCTTGGCGCTCGGGAACACGCTCGAGGGTGTGACGAGATAGAGCCCGCCTCATGCGCCGGCGACCGCCGCGCGCGCGCCGGCGGAGCCTGCGGCGAGCTCCAGCGCGAACTCGGCCAGCGCATCGCCGATCACCGGCATGAAGGCTTCGCTGTAGTGGCGAAGGTCCTTGTCGAGAGACACGCGCAGATCCGTCTTCTCGAGCAGAGTCCGCGGCTCGAACAGCGGCAGGCCGAGATCCCTGGCGGCCCGCACGATCTCGTCGTGAAAGCCCGCCGGCCAGCTGATCGGGCGCCCGTCGGCCATGTAGGCCCAGGTGCAGGCGACCACGCCCAGGGGGCGCTCGAGGCGATCGCAAAGGTTGGCGAGACCTTCGCGCATGTCACGGCGTGAGGATCTCGCGTCGGTGACCAATCGGACCAGCAGCGCGCGACCTGGCAGCTCCTCTGGAATCAGCGGCGCCAGGGCGCGGCCAGCCGCCAAGCACCCCTCTTGGTCATGGACATTGATGAACCGGAGAAACCAGGCCTTGTGCAGCGCGGTCGCATCGGGCCCGAGTGACTTGAGCAACTCGAGCACGCGGACGACCCAGACCCGGTTGAGACAATAGCCGTCGAGGGTGATCTCCACCCATGTCGTCGGCTCGACGAGCACCAAGTCCGCGCGCGTCAGGGGGTCGGTCCGGGGAGATGGGGCGATCGCCTTGCTCAAGCCGCAGCACCCGTAGAGGTCGGCGGGGATCGTTCGTTCGCCCCGAAAGCAGGCGATCGCCTGCTCCATCTCTCCGATCGTGTGGAGGAAGAAGCTGCTGGGGTTGAGGCGCACTTCGCGCTGGCCGGAAGGCTGCGTGGAATTGGCCGCCGGTCTTCGCTCCCTGGCGAAAACCCGGGCTGGGAAAATCGAGTTGCAGCCGCCCATGACGAACGCCTCGGTAGCCGTCATGTCGCATCCCACGTCGTCTTAGGCGCCCCCCGGCGAGGCCGCAGAGGCGGGGGGGGGGGATAACAGGGCCGGAGCCGGTTGTCTCTACCGCTCCGGACCGCGCGCGCCTCGCCATCGCCCCGCGAAAAGCGCTAAAAGGCGTTGGACGATAGCTGTCGCGGCGGCAAGGATCGACGTGAATGCAAGATGTCCGGCTGCTCGTGTTCGGCGGCTGCAATGTCCGGGCGCCGCTGGTGCGGGCCCTCCATCGCCGCTCGCTCCGCGACCCGGACGCGTGGAGGGGAGCGCCGGGCGGCTACCGCGTCAAGGGCCCTCCGTTTTTCACCTACACCACCGGCGAGATGCTGCAGGCGGTCGCCGGCTGGCGCGGCGAAAAGACCATTCCGAAGGACTTGCTGTCGCTGTGCAACATGCGTCCGGCCAGCGCCCCCACCCCGGCGAATTCGCCGTTGCGCCAAGCGGACGTGGCGCTTGTCGAGCCGAACACCTCGGTGGAGATCGTCATCGACGGCATCTTCATCAATCGCCGGCCCCTGCAGCAGCTCATGGCCCCGTTGCGCGAACTCGGCGTCGAGGCCGCCAAGCTCGGCGCCCGTTGGTTCGAAAAGGGGATCATCGCGCTCGATCCCGCCGCCCGATCGGAAGCCGCCGAAGCGCTGATTCCGCTCGTTCCGGCGACCCTGCCGCGAGCCGACCTGATCGTCAGGGTGTTGCGCGAGGCCGTCAGCTATGTCGCGCCCGTCCGAGATGGTCTCGAACGCCTCGTGCAGTCTCTGGCGATGCCTGTGGGAGTCGCCGGCTTCACCTGGGCCTACATGCCCGACGGCAGGGCGCTGAGCTGGCCGCCGGGCTTCCACGCCGAGACCACGCAAGCCGCGCGCGACCTCGGCTTGCCGTTCTTCGAGCCTCGAAGCCTGGTTCTCGACATTGGCGTGGAGCGCGCCATCGAGAAGGACCTGCGACACTACAGCGATCACTTCCTGCCGATCGTCGCCACGCCGCTCATCGAGTTCGTGCTCTCGTTGGCCGGAGAGGCTCGCCCCGCCACGGTCGCGGCGTGAGCGCCGCGGCGCTCGCCTTGTTCCCGGCAAGCCCTTCACCTAAAGACCGGCCCTCGCCGGCGCGCCACCCCTCGATCGGTTTTCATGTCGTCTTATCCCCACCTGGACCGGCTGAGCGAGCGGCTGATCGCTCTCTGGCCCAAGCACGAGAGGTATGTCGAAAAGAGCCTCGCCAAGCGCCCTCCCGACGTGATGCGCGTCTCCGACGATCTTGCCCGCATCATTTTCCTCATCGCGCGCGATGTCGATGGCGGGATCGACCGGCTGATCGCCGATTATCAATACACGTGCGAGAAAATCACTCTGCCGGAAGAGATATATTTTCAGAGACACAAGAAGTACCGGCTGTCGAGTTTCGCCGACGCCGAAAGGGAGTGTTACGCCAACGCGCCCTTGATGCAAAAGTACATGAACGGGGTGATCGTTTCGGGAGTCTACTGGTCGAACCACGCGCACGCGTTCGCCGCTTTCGTCGACGATTACCTGCCGCGACTGCCAGAGGGGGCCGACCACCTGGAGATCGGTCCGGGCCACGGCGCCCTGCTGCATTGGGCGGCCGCCAAGCCGGGCCTCGGCCGGATCGAAGGTTGGGACGTCAGCCCCACCAGCATCGCCAACACCCGCCGCGCCCTGACCAGCATGGGCATCGACCGGCCGGTGGAACTGCGGCTCGGCGATCTTTTCGACACCGCCCGCACGGCCGAGATCCCGCCCTTCGACAGCGTGGTGATGAGCGAGGTGATCGAGCACACCGAGGATCCGGTCGGCGCCATGCGCGCCGCCGCCGCGCACCTGAAGCCGGGCGGCTATCTTTGGATCAACGTTCCGGCGAACAGCCCCATGCCCGATCATATTTATCTGGTCGAAAATCCGGAACACGCCCGACGGCTGGTGGAGGAGGCGGGCCTGGAGGTGATCGACACCAAGGCATTTCCCCAGACCGGTCAGACTCTGGAGCAGGCGATCCGCCGCCGCGTGACGCTCTCGTGCATCGTGCTTGGCCGCAAGCCTTGACGCGCGTCCCTATCGAAAGCCCTCGACCATGACCCGTGACGACATCCGCGCCAAGGTGCAGGACCTGCTGCGCGACATCCTCGACGACGAGACGATCGTGCTCACCGACGACATGGTCGCCAGCGACGTGGTCGATTGGGACAGCACCAATCACGTCCGCCTGATCGTGGCGCTGGAGGAAGAGCTGGGCATCCGCTTCGAGACCGAGGAGATCGCCGCGCCCGAATCGGTCGGCCAGCTGATCGACCTGATCGCCGCGAAGCTGGGGTGAGTCGGCGCTCTCCCGCCGGAGAGAATGAAGCCGTGGACCTCGCCGCTCTTCCCTGGCTGCCAGAGCCGCCGGCGGATTTCGCCGACGCTTGCGCGGCCGCGGGCAGCGGCGCGGCGTTGCAGCGGCTGGCGGGCTTCGCGCTGGATGCGCGAAAGGCGCGGCGGCTGTCGCGCCGCGTCGCCGAGCGGCTTCTCGCCGGCGTCGATCTCCAGCCGCTGGCGCGGTTACGGCTGGTCGCCTTGAGCAACGCCACCTTCGATTTCGTCGCCGACCATCTGCCGGCGGCGGCGGCGCGGCACGGCGTCGCTCTCGATCTCGTCCTGCCGCCGTATGACCAGGCCATGCAGCAGGCGCTCGATCCCGCTTCGGAAACGGCGCGCGCCCGCGCCGACGCGGTGCTGCTGGCGCTCGATCACCGCTGGTTCGGGCTGGATCGGCCGGTGCTCGACAACGCCGCCGCGGAGCTTGCGGCGGCGAGCGAACGCCTGGAGGCGCTGCTCGACGGTCTCGTCGCCAACGCCGGCGGCATGGCGATCCTCTGCACCCTGCCCGTTCCGCCCGAAACCCTGTTCGGCTCCCTCGACGGTCGCGTCGCCGGCGCGCGCCGGCGGCTGATCGCCGAGACGAACGCGCGCATCCTGGCGCTCGCCGATGCTCGCGGGGCGTTGGTGCTGGACGTCGCCGCCCTGGCCGAGACGGTGGGAACCCAGCGCTGGTTCGATCCGGTGCGCCACCTCGCCTACAAGCTGCCGTTCGCCAGCGAGCTGGCCGGCCTTTACGCCGACTGGGTGGGACGGCTGCTCGGCGCGGCGCGCGGAAAGGCGCGCAAGGCCCTGGTGCTCGATCTCGACAATACCCTGTGGGGCGGGGTGGTCGGCGATGACGGCGTGGAGAACCTGGCCTTGGGCGAGGGCAGCCCGCGCGGTGAGGCGTTCCTCGCCATCCAGCACCTGGCGCTCGATCTGAAGAGCCGCGGCGTGATCCTGGCGGTGTCCTCCAAGAACGACGACGCCGTGGCGCGCGGCGCTTTCGCCGGCCATCCGGAGATGGCTCTGAAGCTCGCCGACGTCGCCGTATTCCAGGCCAACTGGCGCGACAAGGCGAGCAATCTGGAAGCGATCGCCGAGACGCTGAACATCGGCTTGGACGCCCTCGTGCTCCTGGACGACAATCCCGCCGAGCGCGCCGCCGCCCGCGCGGCCCTGCCGATAGTGGCGATCCCCGAGCTTCCCGACGATCCCGCGTGGTTCCCGCGCCTGTTGGCCGCCGCCGGCTACTTCGAGGCCGTCGCCTTCTCCGCCGACGATCGGGCGCGCGCCGCCTCCTACGCCGGCGACGCCCAGCGCGCCGAGGTGCGGGCCAGCGTCCGTGACATCGGCGATTATCTCTCCGCCCTGCAGATGCGCCTTTCGGCCAAGCCGTTCGACTCCGGCGGCCGGGGCCGCATCGCTCAGCTGATCAACAAGACGAACCAGTTCAATCTCACCACCCGGCGCTACACCGAGGCCGAGGTGGCGGCGTTCGAGGCGGATCCGGGCGTCATCACCCTGCAGGCGCGGCTCGCCGACCGGTTCGGCGATCTTGGCATGATCGCCGTGGTGATCGCGCGGCTGATCGAGCGCGAAGGCGAGCGCCTCGCCGATGTCGAACTCATGGCTGATGAGCTGTCGCGTGCTCGGCCGCAAGGTCGAGGAGGCGATGCTGGCGCGTCTCGCCGCGGCGGCGCGGGCGGCCGGCGCGGTCGCCATCCTCGCCGGCTACCGACCAACGGCGAAGAACGGCATGGTCGCCGACTTGCTCGACCGCCTGGGCTTCACGCGCATCGCCGACGGGCCGGACGGCGCCCGCGATTACCGCCTCGATCTGGCCGGATGGAACGCCCCGCCCCTGCCCCACGCCGAAGGCTGACGCGGGCAGCAAAAAAGGGTGGACGAGGGCGTCCACGCTCCGACGAACAGAGCCGCCTCGCCGCGCCAGCCCACACGCGTCGCGCGGCCGGGAAGGAGCGCGGACGGGGACTGTCCGCGATCCGGCGGTCACCTCTGGCCGATGGCGTAGAAACGTTGGGCGCGCTGTTCGCGCAGGGAATCGGGCGCGAGCGGGACGAGGCCGTCGAGGGCGGCGGCGAGGGCGTCGCCGACGCCGGCGATCGCGCCAGCCGGATCGGCGTGGGCGCCGCCGATCGGCTCGGGAATGATCTGATCGACGATCCTGAGCGGCAGGAGATCTTGCGCGGTGATCTTCATCGCCTTGGCGGCTCCCTCGGCCATCGCCCGGTCGCGCATCAGGATGGAGGCGCAGCCCTCCGGCGAGATCACCGCGTAGATCGAGTGCTCGAGCATCAGCACCTTGTTGGCGGCGGCGATGCCGATCGCCCCGCCGCTCATGCCCTCGCCGGTGATCAGCGCGACGATCGGCACGCCCAGCGTCAGGCAGCGCTCGACGCCGCGAGCGATCGCCTCGGCGATGCCGCGCTCCTCGCTGTCGATGCCGGGATAGGCGCCGCCGGTGTCGATGAATGTGACCACTGGCAGGCCGAAACGCTCGGCCAGATCCATCAGGCGGATCGCCTTGCGGTAGCCTTCGGGGCGGGCGGCGCCGAAGTTGTGCTTGAGCCGCGTGGTGACGTCGTGGCCCTTCTCCTGGCCGATCACCATCACCGGCTGGCCGCGGAACCGACCCATGCCGGCGATGATCGCCTGGTCGTCGCCGAAGGCGCGGTCGCCGCGCAGCTCGACGAACTCGGTGAAGAGCGCCGCCAGATAATCGACGAAGTGCGGCCGCGCCGGGTGGCGGGCGATCTGGGTCTTCCGCCAAGCGTCGAGGTTGGCGTAGGCCTCGGCGCGCTTGGCCGCCAAGCGCTCGCGCAAGGCGAGGATCTCGGCGTCGAGGGCGCCGGCGCCATCCGCCCCGTCGTGCGATAATTTCGACAGCTCGTCGATCTTGGCCTCGAGCTCGGCCATCGGCCGCTCGAAATCGAGGAAGGTCACGGACATGTGGCGACCGCCTTTACGAGCCCGCGCGCCGCCGCGCCAGCGGGTGCTTGGTGGCGACGACCTCGGCCAGGCGTTCCTGGGTCAGGTGGGTGTAGATCTGCGTCGTGCCGATGTCGGCGTGGCCGAGCAGGGTCTGCACGACGCGCAGGTCGGCGCCGCCTTCCAGGAGGTGGGTGGCGAAGGCGTGGCGCAGGACGTGCGGGCTGACCCGAGCCGGATCGATGCCGGCGGCCCGCGCCGCCTCGTCGAAAAGCTGGGCGACGCGCCGCTCGGTGAGCCGGCCACTTCGCCCGCGCGAGGGGAATAGCCATGGATTGCCGCCGCCCCCCCGGCCCTTGGGAAGAAAGCGCGCGCGCGCCGCGAGATAGGCCTTCACCGCCGCCCGCGCCGGATCGTTGAGCGGGGCCAGCCGCTCCTTACCGCCCTTGCCATTGACAATCAGATAGGCGGGATCGGCGGCCAGCGCCGCCAGCTTCAGCCCGACCAGTTCGGAAACTCGCAGGCCGGCGGCGTAGGCGAGTTCAAAGAGGCAGGCGAGCCGCGCGCCTTGCGCGCCATCGCGGGCGGCGGCGGCGGCGAGCAGCGCCTCGATCTCGGAACGGCTGAGCACCTTCGGCAGCGGCCGGCCGCGGCGCGGCGCCTCCAGCCGGCGGGAGGGATCGTCGGCGCGCCAGCCCTCGCCCAGCACGAAGCGGTAGAACTGGCGGATCGCCGAACGCCGCCGCGCCGCCGTCGCCGGCGAGAGACCCCGCTCGCCTTGAGATCGCAGCCATGCCTCGACATCCTCCGCCGTCGCCTCGGGCAAGCTAGCGGCATGGGCCTGGAAGAAGCCTTCGGCATCGGCGAGATCGCGGCGGTAGGCGGTCAGGGTGTGGGCCGTCGCGCCTCGCTCGGCCGCCATCATTTCGATGAACGCCTCGACCCAACGGCCGGCGGCCGGGCGCGTCACGCCAGGGCGGATCCGTCGGCGTAGCGGCCCGCCGGCTGGTACGGCGCGACCACCGATCGCGGCAGGCTCTCGCAGGGCTGATTCAGGCGCCGCCGCAGAAAGGCGTCGACCTCGGCGCAGACGGGAAAGGCGCGCGGGCGGCGCGGGGTGAGGTTGAACGGGAAGGTGGCGCCGTCGTCCCGGGCGAATTCCAAAGGTCGCGGAGCGATCGCCGGCTGCACGCGGGCGGCGTCGCACGGCAGGCCGACCGCCGCGAGGGAGGCGAGCATCCACGCCAGGGCGCCGTCGGAAAGGCCTCGCTCGGGATAGCCGCCGCCGACGTTGGAATGCGAGCCGGGAAAGATGTGCTGAACGACGCCGTCGCGCGCGGCCCAGAAGGTCGGGGTGAACAGGTCGCGCATCTCGTCGGCGGCCAGGGCGTGGAAGCCGTTCGCCACCCGGGGGCTGAGATCGGTGTTGCAGATGGAGAAATCGTACCGCGCCTCGCCGTCCGAATCGAGGTGCGGCGCGCCGAGCGAACTCACCGTGTCGAAGACGCCGACCGCGCGTATCGGCGGCGGCGCGGTGAGATCGCCCTCGCCGAGCCTTGGAACCGGCTGCCCGATCGTGCCGCTGATCACCGCCAGCCGCGCCTGTTGCGCCAAATCGGGGGTCGGCAGGCGGTACTGGTACCAGGCGGCGACGGCGCGCGCGTAGGCGGCGGTCTTGTCCGAGGGATCGTAGGCCGCCGGGTTCAGCAGCCCCTCGCCAACCACCAAACCGGCCAGCGCCCGCGCCGCCGTCGCTCCCCGGCTGAAGCCGACGATGAACAGGTCCTCCTCGCCGCTGTAGTTGCGCGACAGGAAGGTGTAGCCGCGGATGATCGGCTCGGCGATGCCGTCGCCGAACACATTGCCGAGCACGCGCAGCACCGGGTCGCCGAGCGAGCCGACCCCCGGGAGATACTTGCCGCGGCCGCCGGCGGAGAGGCTCGCCTCGAACGAGCCCTCGCCGGCATCCGTCGCCGCGCCGCCGAGCGAGTCGAACAGGCGGGCGATGTTGGTCGGACTGGGCTGCAGCTTTTGCTGGTTGGTGCCGTCGAGGCAGACCACGAGAGCCGTCATCGCGCTTCCCTCGCCCCCTTGAGCGACCGCATTGGCGCGCGCGTCGCCGCTGGTGTAAACCCTGGCCGGGTCATGGCTGGATTTTCGAGTTTCAACAAGAAGACCATCGCCCTCGTCGGGCTCATGGGGGTCGGCAAGAGCAGCATCGGGCGGCGCCTCGCCAGCGCGCTCGGCATGCCGTTCAAGGACGCCGACGCCGAGATCGAGGCCGCCGCCGGCCGCTCGATCGTCGACATCTTCACCGAGCTTGGCGAGGCGGCGTTCCGCGATGGCGAGCGGCGGGTGATCGCCAGGCTGCTGAACGGACCGCCGCACGTGCTGGCGACCGGCGGCGGCGCGTTCGACGACGAGGCGACGCGCGCCCTGATCGCCGAAAAGGCGATTTCCGTGTGGCTGAAGGCCGATTTGCAGGTGCTGGCCCGCCGGGTCGGACGGCGCGACACCCGGCCGCTCTTGATCGGCAAGGATCCGCTGAGCGTGCTCACCGAGCAGGCCGCCGCGCGCTACGAGGCGTTCGCCGCCTCCGACATCATCGTCGAGACCGGCGAGAGCGCCCATCAGGTGGCTGTCGAGGCGATCATCAAGGCGCTGGCGGCGCGCAACGCCGAGGCGCGGCTGCGCGAACGGCGCGCCGAACTCGAGGCGCTGGACGCCCGCGCCCGGGAGGCCGCGCCTTCGTGACCCTCGCCGTCCCGGTCCGGCTCGGCCCGCGGACCTACGAAGTGCGGATCGGGGAGCGGCTGATCGCCGCCGCCGGCGCGCACCTGCGCGATCTGGACGCCGGCCGCCTGTTCGTCGTCGCCGACGAGACCGCCTGGCGGCTGCACGGCGCGGCGCTGACCGCCGGCCTGCGGGCGAGCGGCCTGGCCGCCGCGGCCGTGGTTAAGATTCCGCCGGGCGAGGCCAGCAAGAGCTTCGCCGGCTTTCAAGCCTTGTGCGAACGCCTGCTGGCCGAGCGCCTCGAGCGCGACGATCTGATCCTGGCGTTTGGCGGCGGCGTGATCGGCGATCTCGCCGGCTTCGCCGCGGCGGTGATCAAGCGCGGGGTCGACTTCGTCCAGATCCCGACCACCCTGCTCTCTCAGGCGGATTCATCGGTCGGCGGCAAGACGGCGATCGACACCGCCGCCGGCAAGAACCTAATCGGCGCCTTTCACCAGCCCCGGCGGGTGCTGGCGGACATCGGCGTCCTCGCGAGCTTGCCGGCGCGCGAGCTTGCCTGCGGCTTCGCCGAGATCCTGAAGATCGCCCTGGCGCTCGACTTCGATTTCTTCGCCTGGCTGGAGGCGAACGGCGCGGGCGGGCAGGCCGGTGAGCCGGCGACGCTGGCCGAGGCGGTGCGGCGGGCCGTGGCTCTGAAGGCGAGCATCGTCGAGATGGACGAGCGCGAGACGACCGGTGGTCCGCGCGCCGTGCTCAACCTTGGCCACACTTTCGGCCACGCCCTCGAGGCGGCGACCGGCTTTGGCGAGGCTCTGAAGCACGGCGAGGCGGTGGGGCTCGGCTGCGTTCTCGCCTTCCGCTTCTCGGCGCGGGTGGGCCTTTGCCCGATCGGCGACGCCGAGCGGGCCGAAGCGGCGATCGCCGCCGCCGGCCTGCCGACGCGTCCCCCCGCCGGCCTGAACGTCGAGGCCCTGATCGACCCTATGCGGCAGGACAAGAAGGCGCGGGAAGGCCGCCTCACCTTGATTCTGACGCGCGGGATCGGCGAAGCGTTCGTCGCGCGGGACTGCGACCCAACGGAGGTGCGCGGGTTTCTCGCCAGCGAGAGTACGGCGTCTTGATCCGCGTCCGGCCAGCCGCTTCACCCTGGCGACCGTCATGGCCGGGCCCGCAAGCTCGGCGTCGAGAGCAATCCGAACACCGACCCGCCGCTCCTGTCGAACCGCGTCCGGACGCCGCGCCATGATCGCCGCCGCCACCGGCATCGTGCTGCTGATCCTCGCCCTGTTGGCGGTGTCGGCGATCTTCTCGGCGGCCGAAACGGCGCTGACCCGCGCCAGCCGCGGGCGCATGCACCAGATGGAGCGAGACGGCGATCCGGCGGCGCGGCGGGTCAACCGCCTGCTCGCAGACCAGGAGACGATGATCGGCGCGGTGCTGATCGGCTACAACGTCATCAACATCCTGAGCTCGGCGCTGGCCACCGAGTTCCTCACGCGCCTGGCGCCCGGCGGCCTCGGCGTCGCGCTCGCCACGGCGATCATGACCGTGCTGGTGGTCGTGTTTGTCGAGGTGCTGCCCAAGACCCTGGCGATCACCAAGGCCGACGATGTCGCGCGCGCCCTGTCGGCGCCGATGCTGTGGGTGGTGCGGCTGCTCGGGCCGGTTATCTTCGCCATCCAGTGGGTGGTGCGCCACACCCTGCGCCTCTTCGGCGTCGACCTCGACATGGCCACCGACGTGCTGGCGGCGCACGAGGAGATCAGGGGCGCGGTCGAGTACCATCACGCCGAGGGCCTGGTCGAAAGCGGCGACCGGCGCATGCTGGGCGGCGTGCTCGACCTTTCCGACATGGACGTCGCCGAGGTGATGGTCCACCGCCGCTCGATCGCTATGGTCGATGCCGGATTGCCGCCGCGCGAGGCGATCGCCCGGGCGCTCGAGTCGGAACACTCGCGCCTGCCGCTGTGGCGCGGCGAGCCGGAAAACATTGTCGGCGTGCTGCACGCCAAGGACCTGCTGCGCGCCCTGGCCGCCGGCGACGGCAAGCCGGACCGCATCGACATCGCCGCCATCGCCCGCGAGCCGTGGTTCATACCCGAAACCACCAAGCTCAAGGACCAGCTCAACGGGTTCCTGAAGCGCCACAGCCACTTCGCCTTGGTGGTCGACGAATACGGCGCCCTGCAAGGCCTCGTGACTCTCGAGGACATTCTCGAGGAGATCGTCGGGGAGATCGAGGACGAGCACGACGAGGCGATTCTCGGCGTGCGCCGCCAGGCCGACGGCTGGGTGCTGGTCGATGGGACGGTCAGTGTCCGCGACCTCAACCGCGCCCTCGACTGGGACCTGCCGGACGACAAGGCGGTGAGCGTCGCCGGCCTGGTGATTCACGAGGCCAGGGCCATCCCGGAGCCGGGCCAGACCTTCCTGTTCCACCGCCACCGCTTCCAGATCGTTCGGCGGCAGCGCAACCAGATCACCCAACTCCGCGTCAGCCCGCCGTTGGGCGGGACGGCGGCGGCTTAAGGCGCGCCGAGCTTCAGCGAGAGGGCGTGCACCGGGCCGGCGAGTTCGTCGGCCAGCACCGCGTGCACCCGCTTTTGCCGCTCGACCCGCGAAAGGCCGGCGAGTGCGGCGCTCTCCATCTCGACGGTGAAGTGGCTTTCGCCCCCCGGCCGCGCGCCGTCGTGCCCGGCGTGGCGGGCGGACTCGTCGACGACCTCGAGCCGGGTGGGACAAAAGGCGGCTCGCAGCTTCGATCGGATCGCCTCGGCGACCGCGCCCATGGAGATGGCCTCCTTTTCTTGGTTGTCAATTCTTGAACGGCGGCGGTTCGCCCTCATACTCGGGCCATGACGGCGGCCTTTCAATATCGTCCGCGAATTCGTCGACATTCGCGTGCGCCCGCCGGCGCCCGAGGCGACGCGGGAAGACGCGCGCGTTTGCGACCACGCCGGCTGCCGCGCGCCGGCGATTACCCCCGCGCCGCGGCGACCCCGCGCCGTCGATCAGCCAGCCGCCGATCCCTACTGGTTCTGCCAGGCGCACGCCGCCGAGTACAATCGCGCCTGGAATGTCTTCGAAGGGCTCAGCGAGGCGCAGATCCGCGCCCGCATCGAGGCTGAGCTGACCACCGGCGGCCGGCCGACCTGGTCGCTGCACTCCGGCGGTCGCAACCGCGAGGCGGCCTGGCGGCGCGGGCCGTTCAAGGACGCCTTCGGCCTGTTCGGCGCCGGCCGGCCGCCCGCCGGGCCGGTCTCGGCCGACCCGCGGCTCGGCAAGCTGGAGCGCGCCGCCCTCGACGATCTGGGGTTGGACGCGGGGGCGGCCGGGGCGGCGATCCGCGCCCGCTACATCGAGCTGGTCAAGCGCTGCCACCCCGACGCCAACGGTGGCGACCGCTCGGCCGAACATAAGCTGCAACGCGTGCTGCGCGCCTATCAGACGCTGCGCAAAGCCAAGCTGGCGTGAGGGGTTGAATTCCTGGCAAACAATACTTCCTGCGCGCTTTTCTCTGCATTGGTGGACGCGGAGTTGGCTTGGAAACTGGGCCCCCGGGTTACCGATGGCCAGGAATCAATAGCCGCCGAGCGCGGCCGACCACGCCTTGAGCTGGGTCGCGTCGGTGTTGGCGAAACCGCCCGCCGCCCTGGAGTCGAACACCTCGAGTTCGGTCATGCCGTAGGACTTGCCAAGGGCGAAGGCGGCGTCAGTCTGCTGCTGCTGGTTGACGAACTGAAACGCGACTGGTGCGCCGAAATGGGCCAAACCGGTGTAGACGCCGATGTTGCGAGGCGGGATCGGCTGCTGGAGACCATGGTTGCTGATCACCGCGCCGGGGCCGACCAGGGCGCGAAATTCGCCCATGACCGCCCGGACTTTACCGTTGTCGACGGAACCTGGGCTCCCATTCAGGGGCATGAACGGACTGAACGTATAATCAAGCGCCGGGCGCGTCCAATACTTATACGCTAAAGGCCAGTCGCGGAGACAGGCGATCTCGAGGTTATCATTGTAGCCGGCCGCTGGTAAAACACGGCGACCGACAGGACCAGCCGGCACGATAAAGGGTTCGGCGGTTCGGACAGAACAGCCGGTGACGGCCACCTCCAAAACGAGTGGATTGGCGTTGTAGGCCTTGGCCAGCCGCGCCTGCATATCTGCCCAAGCCGCCCGGTAGCGCGAGGACCACCAGTGGCCGATGGTGAAGGCGCCTTTTTCGGCGGACCCACCCACCAGCAGATCGACCGGCGAACCCTCCAAATTCTTGGTCCAGGCGGGCGCGAACTCGCCGCCGTAAACCCTTAATTTCGCACCCATCGGGGTCGCACGATGATCCCGGTTGTATTGGGATATTCGAGCAAGGCAGGCGTCCAGACTCCGCGTCTGCAATGGACCGGCCTGGGTAGGCTCTAGATCACTCCAGCGCAGATCGCAGACGGCCGCCTTGTAAAGTCCAGGATGGGCAAGCGGCTCCTCGAGAGCGTTCGGCGGCGGCGTGCCGGTTCGCATCCATCGGAGGGACCCCATCGCCACCAGACCGTGGATCGCTGGCGATCGGGCGGTCGTGAAAGCAAGGTTGTTTCCGCAGGCGCCGGGAGCCCACGCCAGGCCGGCGATCAGCGCGAGCATTGCGCTTCGAACCGCTCGAGCTCGGGCGCTGACATCTCCGTGGATCATCGCATCACTCCTGCGGCGGGCCAGCGGCGATATAGCTCCGCCGCGCCGCCGCCAAGGGCCTCGCGATCGCCAGAGATCCGGCCGAGGACCCGAGGGGGGTACGGATCAAAAAAGTGCTCTTCGCCGACGACAATTCCGCGGCCGGCCGCGAAGGGGCGGGCATGGCCGTATCGGCGCATAGCGGGCCTTCGCGACGCATGCGCCGGCGCCGTTTGCCTTGCCGGCGCGCGGCGGTCTAGACCCGCGGCGTCATGGACATGGCTGTCGATCCTGCCGAGGACGAACTCCTCGCCCTCGTTCCCGACCGCGAGATTTCGGTGCGCGAGGTGTTCGGGGTCGACAGCGACATGCGCGTGCCGGCCTTCTCGAGCCGCGACAGCCACGTGCCCGACTTCGACGAGGCCTACCGCTTCGATCCGCAAACGACGCTGGCGATCTGCGCCGGCCTGGCCTTCAATCGCCGGGTGATGATCCAGGGTTATCACGGCACGGGCAAGTCCACCCACATCGAGCAGGTGGCGGCGCGGCTGAACTGGCCGATGATCCGGGTCAATCTCGACAGTCACGTCAGCCGCATCGACCTCGTCGGCAAGGACGCGATCGTGCTGCGCGACGGCAAGCAGGTGACGGAGTTCCGCGAGGGGATGCTGCCGTGGTGCCTGCAGAGGCCGATGGCGCTGGTGTTCGACGAATACGACGCCGGCCGGCCGGACGTGATGTTCGTGATCCAGCGGGTGCTGGAGGCGCAGGGCAAGCTCACCCTGCTCGATCAGAACCGGGTGATCCGGCCGAACCCCTACTTCCGGCTGTTCTCGACCACCAACACCATCGGGCTCGGCGACACCACCGGCCTCTATCACGGCACCCAGCAGATCAATCAGGGTCAGATGGACCGCTGGTCGATCGTCACCACCCTCAACTACCTGAGCCACGACGTCGAGGCGGAGATCGTGCTGGCCAAGGCGCCGACCTACGACACGCCCGAGGGCCGGCGCCGGATCGCCGCGATGGTGCGGGTCGCGGACATGACCCGCAACGCCTTCATGAACGGCGACATCTCCACGGTGATGAGCCCGCGCACCGTGATCACCTGGGCGCAGAACGCCGACATCTTCGCCGGCGACCTCGCCCTGGCTTTTCGCCTCACCTTCTTGAACAAGTGCGACGAGCTGGAGCGGCCCACCGTCGCTGAGTTCTATCAGCGCGCCTTCGGCGGCGACCTGCCCGAGAGCGCCGCCAGGGTGCGGGTGGCCTGAAGCGCTGGGGCGCCGCCGCTGCGCGGACGTCCTCGTTCGCCTCCGCCTCCCCGTTTCGCAGCGTGCGGACCAGGGGATCGCCGCTCCGGAGCGCGACCGTTTTGTGTCGAGGCTCCCAGAGGGCTAGGTTCCACGTCCGCGCGGGAGGAAGTTGCAATGCTGGCGCTGATCCTCGCCCCGGCGATCGCCGCGACCCCGGCCATCAGAGCACCCCTCGCCGCCGCGTCCGCGCCGACGGTCGCGACGCCGCGGCCGGTTCCGCCGCCCGCGACCATCCCGCAACCTTTCGCCCAACCGGGCCCGGGCATGAAGCCGGGCGCCAGCGGTTCGGCGGTCGCGGGGGCATGGCGGCTGGCCGAGGTCGGCGGGCGGATCGACTGCACCCTCACCCTGGCCGATGGCGG
This sequence comes from uncultured Alphaproteobacteria bacterium, assembly GCA_963752245.1. Lineage (GTDB taxonomy): Bacteria > Pseudomonadota > Alphaproteobacteria > Caulobacterales > Caulobacteraceae > Acaudatibacter. Next base: position 199,033 of record CAVVXO010000004.1, on the reverse strand, counting down.
CAATCCACCGTCGCGCGCGGTGCAGGCGCCGATCGCTTGCCAACGCGCCTTTCCACCGCTGAAGGCGATCACCACCTGGAGCGTCGGCAGCCACGGCGCGCCGGTGCTCGCCGGCCCCAAGACCAAGCCGCTGGCCTTCACCGGGCCGGCCGGCGGCCCCTACGTCGCGACCGCGCCGGACGGCCGGGTCTGGCGGCTGACCGCCGCGCCAGACAAGGCGGCGGCGGCGGCGCACTGACCGAGGCAGACCGTCCGCGTTCGTCATGCGGCTGCTGCTGATCGGCCGCCGCCGGGGCGTCACTCACTGGCTCGAGGACGCCGCCCAAGCCTGGCGGGGCAATGGTCATCAGCTCATGGTGGCGCACGTCCGCGATCCCCGTCTGCCACAGGCCGCGGAGGCGGCGCTGTTCTCCGAACGGCTGGGCGCGCCGCGAGCCGAGGCGATCGCCCGGGCGGCGCGGCGCTTCGCGCCCGAGCTGATTGTCGTGATCGGCGCCTTCCACTGCCCGGCGAGCGTGCTCGAGCGGCTGGCGGCGGCGCCGGGGCGGCCGCCGCTCGTCGGCTGGGCCGGCGATCTGTTCGAGGGCGCGGCGCGGCCGCTGGCCAACCTCTACGATCTGATCGGCTACACCGACTCCGGCCTCCTCGCCCGGCACCGCCATCTCGGCTTCGGGCCGCCGGCGGTGTTCCTGCCGCACGCCGTCGAGGGCGCCGCCGCCGCCTCGGGCCCGCCGGCGGGGCCGCGCGACCCGCGCCTGCTGTTCATCGCCAATCCGACCGATCACCGCCGCGCGGTGGTTCGATCGGTCCGTCGGACCGTGGTGATCCACGGTCCCGGCTGGACGACGGCCGACGGGGCGGCGCACGAGATTCATCCGCGCCGCCTGCCGGCGAATCAGCTCGGCGGGCTGTACGGCCGTCACCGCGCGGTGCTCAACGCGCGCAACGAGCTGCATGTGCTCGTCGGCCTGAACCAGCGCAGCTTCGCCCCTTGCGTTACCGGCGCCGCCGTGGTCGCGGACGACCAGCCTGATCTCGCCCTCTGCTTCGAGCCTGGCCGCGAGGTGTTCGTCTGGCGCGACACCGACGAGTTGAACGCCATAGCCTCGAGGGTCGCCGATGATCCGGCGGGCGTCGCCAGCGTCGGCGCCGCTGGCCGCCGACGCGTCCTCGCCGACCACACCTTCAGCCATCGCCTAGCGGCGATCAGCGCCGCTCTGTGAGGCGGCTGGATCGCGGGGTCAGCCCGCGCGACGCCCTCCATCACCGGCGGCGCCTCGTCGGTCTCCGCCTGTGGCCCCAGCCCAAGCGACTGGCGGCGAACACATTTTAGCGCCATGGATCGAGGCGAGCGCGTTCGGTGATGCGCCGCGCCTGAGCCTTGGTCGAGCGGGCGTAGGAAACGAAGACGTCGGCCATGCCGTTCCCATCCTGACGCCCGGCGCGCTATCACGCCTCATGGCTCACAAGGACACGCCCGTCGAAGTCTTCAAGCGCGCCCTGGCGCACGCCGCCCGCTCGCTCGCCGAGCAGCCGGACCTCGAGGTTAGCTTCTCCGGCGACGGGCCGAGCCTCGTCGGCCATCGCGCCGTGCTGCCGCATCCACCGCGAGATCTGGCGAGTGGCGAGACGCGGCGGCTGCGCGGCTTGGCCGATCAAATGGCCCTGCGGCTCGCCCACCACGACGAGGGCCTGCATGCTCGCGGCCGGCCCAAGGCGGCCGACGCCGCCCTGGTGTTCGAGGCCCTGGAGCAGGCGCGGATCGAGGCGATCGGCGCGCGGGCGCTCGCGGGCGTCCGAGGCAATCTGGCGGCGGCTTGGGACGACGCCGCCAGGCGCAGAGGGCTCGATCGTGTGGCGCCCGGCGCGCCGCCGCCGGCGGCCCTGGCCGATGTCATCGGGCTGCTGCTGCGCGAGCGCCTCACCGGCGCGCCGCCGCCGGACGCCGCGAGGGCCCTGGTCGAGGCGCGGCGCGGCGACATCCAGGCGCGCGGCGGCGCGGCGCTGGAGCGGCTGGGCGAGTCGCTCGACGATCAGCGCGCCTTCGCCGCCCTCGCCCGACGGCTGATCGGCGATCTGTCGCTCGACGCCGAGCTGGAGGCGGGCGCCGCGGAAGAGGAGGCCGGCGAAAACGACGACAGCCAGGCGCCCGAGGGCGGCGAGGACGGTCAGGGCGAGGACCAGGCGCAGGACGCCGAGACGGCCCGGCTCGACGACCGTCAGGCCGCCGATCAGCCGGAGGACAGCGAGGAAAGCGCCGCGGTGGAGTCCGACGACGACGCCGAGGCCGAGAACGAGCGCGAAACCGCGGAGGGGGAGCGGCCGGCCCGGCCCAGCGCCCGCCAGGGCGGCGGCGGCGCGCCGGCCTACAAGGTGTTCACCACCGCGCACGACGAGATCGTCGCCGCCGAGGACCTGTGCGATCCCGAGGAGCTCGGGCGGCTGCGCGCCTACCTCGACCAGCAGCTCGCCAGCTTGTCGAACGTCGTCGCGCGCCTCGCCAACCGGCTGCAGCGCAAGCTGCTGGCGCAGCAGAGCCGCAACTGGAGCTTCGATCTCGAAGAGGGCCTGCTGGACGTCGCGCGGCTGACACGGGTGATCGTCGACCCCACCGCGCCGCTGTCGTTCAAGCAGGAGGAGGATACCGAATTTCGCGACACGGTGGTCACCCTCCTCATCGACAACTCAGGCTCGATGCGCGGTCGGCCGATCATGGTGGCGGCGGTATGCGCCGACATCCTCGCCCGCACCCTGGAGCGCTGCGCCGTCAAGGTGGAGATCCTCGGCTTCACCACCCGCGCCTGGAAGGGCGGGCTGGCGCGCGAGGCGTGGCTGAAGGCCGGCAAGCCCCCCTCCCCCGGCCGCCTGAACGACCTGCGCCACATCGTCTACAAGAGCGCCGACGCGCCCTGGCGGCGCGCGCGCAAGAACCTCGGCCTGATGATGCGCGAGGGATTGCTGAAGGAGAACATCGACGGCGAGGCGCTGATCTGGGCGCACCAACGCCTGCTCGGCCGACCCGAACAGCGGCGCATACTGATGGTCATCTCCGATGGCGCGCCGGTCGACGATTCCACCCTGTCGGTGAACAACGGCCAGTATCTCGAGCGCCACCTGCGCCGGGTGATCGGCGAGGTCGAAACGCACTCGCCGGTGGAGCTGATCGCCATCGGCATCGGGCACGACGTCACCCGTTACTATCGCCGGGCGGTGACCATCGTCGATGTCGAGCAGCTGGGCGGGGCGATGACGGAGCAACTGGCCGCCCTGTTCGACGCCCAGCCGCGCGCCGCTCTCGCCGATGCGCCGCGCGGTCCCGCGCCTCGGCCGAGTACGACGACCCTGCGCCGGGTCCGCGATTCCCTGGCGGCGACGGCGGCGTAGCCGGGAAGCGCCAGCGCCTGAGCGTGTGAAACGCCCTTAGGCCTGGCGGTGAATCGCGTCGCCGCTCCCGCCAAGGAAAGCCGGTCAGCCGTGGGTGGCGACCAGATAGACGAGCCGACCCAGGGCGCCGAACAGCAGCACGGCGGTGGCCGCCATCTGGATGAGGAAGCCGGTGCTGCGGGCGCTCGCCTGGCGGGCGTAGCCGCTCATGTAGAGAAAGCGGCCGACAATCCACACCAGCCCGAGGACAGCGGCGACCTTGTCGTTCCAATAGACGGCGAACAGCCACAGGGCCGTCAAGAAGATAGGCAGCCATTCCAGGGTGTTGGCCTGGATGCGCACCAGCCGCTCGAAATCGGGATGACCGTGGATCGCCGGCGCCTCGATCTTGTAGCGCCCGCGCCCTTGGCCGACCCGCACCCCCATCCAGACGTAGAGCAGCAGCGCCAGCAGGCTGACGATCGCGGTGCCTTTGAGATGATCCATGTGAACAGCGCCTCCCTGTGTCTCACTCCGCCGAGGCGGCCATGGGGCATTCGCACGATTCCGCGCCAAGAGGAAAAGGGAGGGCCGAACGCGGTCGGCTCGCCGCCCTTGCCGGTTTCGCCTATGTGCCTGGCGCGGCGCGAAGGAGTCGCGGGCGAGCGAGAAGCGGTTGCGCGGTGGTGTCAGGCCAAGTCGCCGAGCGGAACGTCGCGCCAGGCGGGCGATGGGAGCGGCCGAGCGCGAACGCCTCGCCGCCCGCGCGGCGCTTTCGGAGCTCGGCGGCCTGGTGCTGCTGCTCGACGGCGCGCCGCGCCTGATCACCCGTCGATCGACGGCGCGCGCCTGCCTCGCCGCGCTGAAACTACCGGCGGAAGCCGCGCCGCTGGCTATCCTCGCCTGCGTGGCGGAGCGGGCGGACGCAGGCCCGGCGGCCGTCGACGCACTTGCTGATCGCGGCGCATGGTTCGACGCGAACATCGATACGCCGCGGGGCCGGATCGCCGTGGCCGGCCGTTCGGCTGGCCTGCTTTCGTGGCTGCGCCTGACGCTCGCCGCGCCGGCGGCGCGCAGCCCGCCATCGCGCCGCCCGGCGGTCGGGCTCGCCGACGAAACGGCGTTGCTCGAGGCGACGGCGGACGCCGTGGCGCTGTTCGACGCCGACCAGCGGCTGACCTGGCACAACACCGCCTTCGCCGCCCTCTGGGATCTCGACCCGGCGTGGCTGGCGAACCGGCCAAGTCATGGCGAGTGGCTCGATCGCCTGCGCCGACGCCGGCGGCTGCCGGAAGCCGGCGACTACGCGGCCTTCAGGGCCGGCGAGCTGGCGCGTCATCGCCAGCCAACTCCGAGCCCGCCAGCGCTGTGGCGTCTGCCCGACGAGCGGCTGCTGAAGCTCGCCGACCAGCCGCTCGCGCGCGGCGGACTGGCGCTGGTGTTTTCCGACATCACGCGCGAAACGGCGCTGGTCAGCCGGACAAACCACCTCGCGCAGGTGCATCGCGCGGTTCTCGACGGCCTTGCCGAGGCGGTGGCGGTGTTCGGCGGCGACGGCCGATTGGCGATGCACAACCGCGCGTTCGTGGAGTTCTTCGGCCTGACGGCGGCCGAGATCGCCGAGCAACCGGATTTCGACGGCGTCACGGCGCGGTGCGTCGCGGTATTGCACGACCTTGCCTTCTGGCGCGACCTGAAGGGCCGCATCACCGACGCCGATCCGGGGGTGCGTCTGGCCGGCGGCGGCGAACTGCGCCTTTCCGACGGTCGCTGGGCAAGCTGGACATCCCGGCCCCTGCCGGACGGCGCCACCCTGATCGGCTTCGCCAACTCCACGGCCGCGCGGCGCCTCGCCGAGGCGCTCGCCGACAAGGAAGCGGCCCTCGCCGAGGCCGAGCGCATGCGGGGCGCCTTTGTCGCCAGCGTCGGCTACGAAATGCGCATCCCCCTGACCACGGTCCTCGGCTACTGCGACCTGATCGAACGGGCCGGCCGGCTCGCCGATCCGCGCGATCGCGCCTGGCTAGCCTCGGCTCGAGCGGCGGCCGGCCAGCTCGCCGCCTCGATCGAGGACGTGCTGACCCTCGCGGAACTGGACGCGGGCGAGCTGGCGCTCGAACGACAGGCGTTGGCCCTCGACGAGCTGCTCGCCGCCGCCGCCGAGGCGCGGTCGCCGGCGGCCCGTGAGGCGGGCGTCACCCTCGAAGTCGCTCCCGTCGCGGGGGTCGGCGGCGTGACGATCGAGGCCGACGCCGTCAGATTGCGCCAAGCGCTGGATCACCTCATCGCCAATGGCCTGCGCCACACGCCCCGAGGCGGCCGTGTCCGCCTGTCGGCCGAACTCGCGGAAAACGAGGCGCGGATCGCCGTCGCCGACAACGGCCGCGGGATTCCGTTCGATGTACAGGCGCGGGCGTTCGACCGCTTCGCCGCCGGCGGTCCGGTCGGTCTCGGGCTGCCGCTGGTCAAGGCCTTGATCGAATTGCATGGCGGCTGGGTGTCGCTCGAGAGCGAGCCGGAACTCGGGGCGACGTTTACGTGCCATCTGCCGCGCTCCGGCGGCGAGACGCTCGCCGACCTCTTCGTCGACCCGGCTTGACCGGCCGCCGGCAAAGCCGCTTGGTGCCGCCGGAACTCATCAGCGGGAGGACCCGATGGCCTATGCGCCCTTCGATCTGACCGGCAAGGTCGCCCTGGTGACCGGCGGCAACCGCGGCATCGGCCTTGGCATGGCCGAGGCCCTGGCGGCGGCGGGGGCCGACGTGGTGATCTGGGGCCGCGACGCGAGCGCCAACGAGGCGGCCCTGGCCCGCCTGGCGGATGGCGAGGGTCGCGCCATCGCTCGCGCCGTCGATGTCGCCGACGAGGCGGTCGTGGACGCGGCGTTCGCCGCGGCGGTCGAGGAGATGGGCCGGATCGACGCCGTGTTCGCCAATGCCGGCATGGGCCTGGCCTCCCCGTCGTTCGCCGACATGAGCCTGACGACGTGGCGCCGGGTCATGGCGGTCAACCTCGAGGGCGCCTTCTTCACCTGCCGCGCCGCCTGCCGCCACATGATCGAGCGGGCCGGCGCCGGCGATCCGGGCGGTTCGATCGCGGTCACCGCCTCGCTGGCGGCGATCGAGGGGGCGGCGCGCAACCAAGCCTATGCGGCGACGAAGGGCGCGGTGATCTCGATGATGAAGGCGATCGCCGTCGAGCACGCCCGCTTCAAGGTGCGGGCCAACGCGATCTTGCCGGGCTGGATCGCGACCGAAATGACCGACCGGGCCCAGGCGTCCGAGGCGTTCACCGAGAAGGTGATCGGCCGGGTGCCGGCCCGCCGCTGGGGTCAGCCGACCGACTTCGGCGGCATCGCCGTCTACCTCGCCTCGGACGCGTCCGCCTATCACTCGGGCGACAGCTTTCTCATCGATGGCGGCTACGCGATCTTCTGATTGGCGCCATGACGCTCCACACTCCCCTCTGCGATCTGCTCGGCGTCGAGCATCCGGTGATGCTCGCCGGCATGGGCGGGGTTTCGTGGGCGGAACTGGCGGGAGCCGTCTCGGCGGCCGGCGGCTATGGCGTGCTTGGCATGGCCGGGCGCGGGCCGGCGTTCATCGCCGGCCAGATGCGGCGGGTGCGCGAGATCACCGACAAGCCGTTCGGCGTCGACCTGCTCGCCGCGACCCCCGATGCGCTGACCGCTTCGGTCGACGTGATCATCGCCGGCGGCGCCAGCGCCTTCGTCGCGGGGCTGGGCGTCCCCTCGCCGATCATCGAGCGGCTGAAAGGCGCGGGCCTCAAGGTCATGGTGGTCTGCGGCGCGGTGCGCCACGCGGTGAAGGCCGAGCAGGCCGGCTGCGACGCGGTCATCTGCCAGGGGTCGGAAGGCGGCGGTCACACCGGCTTGGTCGGGACCTTGCCGCTGGTCGCCCAGACGGTCGAGCGGGTCGCCATCCCGGTCATCGCCGCCGGCGGCATTCACGACGGCCGGGGGCTGGCCGCCGCCCTCGCCCTGGGCGCGGTGGGCGCCTGGGTCGGAACCCGATTCATCGCCACGCCCGAGGCGCACGCCGCGCCGCTTTACCAGGAAGCGATTCTCGCCGCCTCCGACGAGGACACCACGCGCACCCGCTGCTATTCCGGCAAGCCGATGCGGGTGAAGCGCAACCCCTATGTCGACGACTGGGAGGCGCGCCCCCTCGATATCCAACCCTTCCCGATGCAGGCGGGGATCTCGATCCAGAACGGCGTGATGGGCGGCATCGGCGGCCAGACCGAGGGTCTGGATTCCGAGCGCTCCTGCTTTGCCATGGGTCAATCGGCCGGCGGGGTGCGCGACGTTCGCCCGGCCGGCGACATCGTTCGCGCCTTTGTCGCCGAAGCGGAGGCCGCCCTCGCCCGCGCCCAGCGCTTCCGCCAGCCCCCCGCCTTTGAAACCGCCAATGACCCTGCTTAGCCGTCCCGAGGGACCGACGAGAGACGATGCCGCACCGACCCGGCGCGCCCTCGCCGGCTTTGCCCTGGCGGGCTATGCGGCGGCAGGCCTTTCCGCCGCCGCCGAGCCGATCGTCACCGACGCGCTCGGGCTCGTGACCGGCCTGGTCCGGTTCCCCTCGGGGAACTTTTCCCTTCCCGGCTATCTAGCGCGACCCGCCGGGCCCGGCAGACACCCGACCGTCCTGGTGATCTCCGAGGTGTTCGGGCTGCACGCCTACATCGAGGATGTCTGCCGGCGCCTCGCCAAGCTTGGCTATGTCGCCCTGGCGCCCGCCTTTTTCGTGCGCGTCGCCGATCCCTCGCCGTTGACCGACCTGAAGGCGGTGGTCGACATCGTCAAGCAAGCCTCGGACCCGCAGGTCATGGGCGATGTCGCCGCCGCGCTCGGTTTTCTGAAGGCACAGCCGTTCGTCAAAGCCGGCGCCCTGGCGGTGACGGGCTTCTGCTGGGGCGGCGGCGTCACGTGGCTGGCCTGCGAGGAATTCGCCGACTTCCGCTGCGGCGTCGCCTGGTACGGCCGCATGGCTCCCGAGGGCCAGCCGGACGACGGTAAGCGCCTGTGGCCCTCGCGAGGCGCAACCCACCTGCATGCGCCGGTTCTTGGTTTCTACGGCGGCCAGGATGCCTTGGCCGCGCAGGTTCCGGCGATGCGCGCGGCGCTCGCCGCCGCCGGCGAGACAGAGAGCCAGATCATCGTCTATCCCGACGCGGGCCATGGTTTCCATGCCGATTACCGCGCCAGCTACAATGCCGCCGACGCGGCGGACGGCTGGCGGCGCATGCTCGCCTGGTTCGCCGTCCATGGCCTTGCCGCCGGTGCGTAGTGTGCTGAACGCGCCTGTCGCCCGCGCCGCTCAGGCGCGGAACCTCGCCAGCCGTCAATGGTTGCGACGAACATTCACCGGGGTCGCGAGGTCGTCGCGCCATGAGTTGGGCAAGATCGATCACCGTGAGCGATCGATGAGGGCGGCCCCGAGGCGATGGCTGCTCCTTGTCGCCGCCGGGTCACTCGGCGGCTGCGCCGGCGTTCTCGACCCGGTCGGCCCGGTGGGCGCGCAGGACGCCACCATCCTGATCGACGCGCTCCTGATCATGCTGGCGGTGGCCATCCCGACCATCGCCATGGCCTTCTGGATGGCGTGGCGCTTTCGCGCCTCCAACGCCAAGGCACGCCTACAAGCCGACCTGGGCCTTTTCCGGCCGGATCGAGGCGGTGACCTGGGCGATTCCCACGCTCGTGATCCTGTTCCTGGGCGGGGTCATCTGGATCGGCTCGCATCGGCTCGATCCGTTCAAGCCGCTGCCGGGCACGGCGGCGGCCGAAGAGGTCGACGTCGTCTCGCTCGATTGGAAGTGGCTGTTCATCTACCCGCGGGAGGGGATCGCCACGGTCAATCAGCTCGTCCTGCCGGTCGGCGCGCCGGCGCACTTCAAGATCACCTCGGCGAGCGTCTTCAACATATTCTTCGTGCCGAGGCTGGGCTCGATGATCTACGCCATGCCCGGCATGATCTCGCAACTGTGGCTGCGCGCCGATCAGCCGGCCGTGCTCGACGGACAGTCGTCACACTTCAGCGGCGACGGCTTCTCCGACATGCGCTTTACGACCCGCGCCGTGCCCTCGGACGAGTTCGCCGCCTGGGCCAGCGCGGCGCGGGGCGCGGGACCGCCGCTCGACCGCGCGGCCTACGCGAACCTCGCCCGGCAGAGCCAGAACGTGGCGCCCGCCAGCTATGGCGCGGTGGACCCGAGCCTCTTTCAGGCGATCGCGACGGGGGCCGTGCCGCCAGGGCCGGGGCCCGAGCCGGCAAACGGCGCTCACGCCGGCCGTGAGGTCTCCACCGGCGGTCGGACCTGATCAAGGGGCAGGCTAGAAACATGTTTGGCAAACTCTCCTGGTCGGCGATCCCCTTCAGCCAGCCGCTCCCGATGATCACCTCGCTCGTGGTCATCGCCGTGTTGCTGGGCGTCCTGGCGCTCGTCACGGTCAAGGGATGGTGGCCTTACTTGTGGCGTGAGTGGATCACCAGCGTCGATCACAAGAAGATCGGCATCATGTACTTCCTGCTTGGCGCGGTGATGCTCGTGCGCGGGGTCGCCGATGCGATCATGATGCGCGGCCAGCAGGCGGTGGCGATCCATTCCGGCGGCTATCTTGCCGCCCGAACACTACGACCAGATCTTCTCCGCGCACGGGACGATCATGATTTTCTTCGCGGCCATGCCGCTGGTGATCGGCGTCATGAACTTCGTCGTGCCGCTTCAGCTGGGGGTTCGGGACGTCGCCTTTCCCACCTTCAACTCCGTGAGCTTCTGGCTGACAGCGACGGGCGCCCTTCTGGTGAATGTATCGTTGTTCATCGGCGAATTCGCCCGCACCGGCTGGCTGCCCTATCCGCCGCTTAGCGAGGCTGCCTATTCGCCGGGCGTGGGCGTCGACTACTACCTGTGGGCGGTGCAGATATCCGGCATAGGCACGCTGATCACCGGGGTGAACTTCGTCACCACCATCCTCAAGATGCGTTGCCCAGGCATGAGCTATCTGCGCATGCCGATGTTCACCTGGACCGCGCTTCGCCTCCAGTCTGATCATCGTGGCGGTGTTTCCCGATGCTCACCGCCTGCCTGGCCATGCTGACGCTCGACCGCTATCTTCGGGTTCCATTTCTTCACGAACACGGCGGGCGGCAACCCGATGATGTTCATGAACCTTATCTGGGCTTGGGGACATCCGGAAGTGTATATTCTGGTGCTGCCAGCCTTTGGCATCTTTTCAGAAATATTCTCGACTTTTTCGGGTAAGCCGCTGTTCGGTTACCGCTCGATGGTGGCCGCCACCATGTTCATCTGCATCGTCTCGATGATGACCTGGCTACACCACTTCTTCACCATGGGCGCGGGCGCGGATGTCAACACCGCCTTCGGCATCTCCACCAGCATCATCGCGGTCGGCACGGGCGTGAAGGTCTACAACTGGATCTTCACCATGTACGGCGGCCGGGTGCGCTTAAGCGCCGCGATGTACTGGTCGCTGGGTTTCATCTTCACCTTCATTCTAGGGGGCGTCACGGGCGTGATGCTGGCCGTGCCGCCGGCCGACTTCCTGACGCACAATTCGATGTTCCTCGTCGCCCACTTTCACAACGTGATCGTCGGCGGCGTCGTGTTCGCCCTCTTCGCCGGCCTGCACTACTGGTTCCCAAAGGCGTTCGGCTTCCGCCTTCACGAGGGCTGGGGCAAGGCCGCCTTCTGGTTCGCCTTCTTCGGCTTCTGGGTGACCTTCACGCCGCTCTACTGGCTTGGCATCCTCGGCATGACCCGCCGGCTGCAGCACATCGACGTCGAGGCGTGGCGCCCCTGGCTGCAGTTGTCGCTCGTGGGCGTCGGCCTGATCGTCGTCAGCATCGTCTGCCAGGTGACCATGCTGCTGGTCAGCATTCTCCAGCGCGACAAGCTGCGCGACGTGACTGGCGATCCATGGGACGGCCGGTCGCTGGAATGGGCGACCCCCTCCCCGGCCCCGGTCTTCAATTTCGCCGTCCTGCCCAATGTCGAAGGCGAGGAGGCCTACTGGAACATCAAGACGCGCGCCGTCGAGTCACAGAGCCTGACGCCGCTACCCGACTACAAGCCGATCGAAATGCCCCGGAACAGCGCGGTGGGCTTCATCACCGCCTTTTTCGCCACGCTGATGGGCTTCGCTCTCATCTGGCACATCTGGTGGCTCGCCGCCCTCGGCTTCGTCTGCGCCTATGCCGGCTTCGTGGTATTTGCCTGGCGGGACGTGAATGAAGTGGAGATCCCGGCCGAGGAGGTCGAGCGGGTCGATCGGGCGCGACGCGCGAGCCGTCAGGCGGTGCTGGAGAGCGTCGCCCAAGCGGGGGGCGTCTGAGAATGAGCCAGGCCGAGATCCCCGCCACTCTGGAATCCATCCGGGCGGTCCGCGCCGACCCCAATCGGCTCGGCCATTCGGCGCACGGCGAACGCCAGCTGATCCCCGGCACGGGTCACGGCGATACCTGGCCGGCGAGCAAGCGGATCATCGTCGCCTATGGCTTCTGGATCTTCCTGCTCAGCGACATTGTCATGTTCGCCTGCTTCTTCGCCACCTACGCGGTGCTGCTGGGGGCGACGGCCGGCGGACCTGGTCCCCGGCAGGTGGTCGAGCCCACGCGCGTGGCGATCGAGACGGCCGCCCTGCTGCTCTCCAGCTTCACGGTGGGTCTGTCCTACGCCGCGACCAATCTGCGCAATCGGCTATGGACGCAGATATTTCTGCTGATCACCGGCCTGCTCGGGGCGGTGTTCCTGGGGCTCGAACTCAATGAGTTCGTTGGCCTCGCCGCGCGCGGCGCAACGCCGCAGCGCAGCGCCTTCCTGACCGCCTTCTTTTCCCTGGTCGGGCTGCACGGCCTGCACGTCACCGGCGGCCTACTTTGGCTCGGCACCATGATGGCGCAGCTGCAGGTGAAAGGTTTTCGCCGCGAGATCGTGCACCGGCTGATCTGCTTCAATTTGTTCTGGCACGCTCTCGACATCATCTGGGTGGCGATCTTCTCCGTGGTCTATCTGATGGGAGCGCTGCCGTGAGCGACGTCCACTCCGAGCTCCACACGCGCCCTGGCGCCTCGATCACAGAACCGCACGACGCGGCATGGGACGAGGATCACGCTCCGGGCGACGAGCCCGGCGAAAGCGCGGGCCACTGGGTTCGCAACTACCTCATCGGACTTGGCTTCTCGACCATCCTCACCATCGCCAGCTTCGGCGCGGCCGCCTCGCACCTGATCTGGGGTCCGGGCGTCGGCGCCGCCTTGATCGCCCTCGCCATCGCCCAGATGGGCGTTCACCTGGTGTTCTTCCTCCACATCACCACAGGTCCGGACAACACCAACAATGTTCTGGCGCTGGCCTACGGACTCTTGATCGTGTTCCTGATCGTCGCTGGCTCGATCTGGATCATGGCCAACCTCAACCAGACCATGATGCCAAGCGCCGCGCAGATGCTGTCGATGCAGCGCTGAGCCTTCGGGCGCGGGGCTGCGCTCCACGGGCCCCCGCGAATTCAGCGTGCGCGTTTCAGGACCCGACAACTCGGCCCTGGATCAAACCTCCGCTCCGGCTGGCCGCTCAGGCGCCCCCGAGATCCAGAGAGCAAACGCCTGGCCGCGATCGATTTGGTCAACCGAAACCGCTCCGGTTCGTTGATGGACCATGCGCGACGCCTTGCGTGATTCGCCGCCGGCGCGGAGGGCGGCCGCCGAAAGCGGCGGCGCGAAGTGCGTCGCGAGGGCAAGCGATCGGCTGGAGGTGGCGCGATGACGAACGAGGCGAGGGAAGACGGCGGCGCGGAGCCGGCCGGGGCCGGGGTTGAGGGGTTGGACGACATCCTGGCCGGCGGGTTCGACCGCGGCCGCTCCTATCTGCTGGAGGGCGATCCTGGGACCGGCAAGACCACCCTGGCGCTGCAATTCCTGCTGGAAGGCCAGCGGCGCGGCGAGCGCTGTCTCTACATCACCATGTCGGAAACCGAGGACGAGCTGAGCGCCGCCGCCGCCTCGCACGGCTGGTCGCTAGCCGCCGGCACGATCTTCGAACTCGTTCCGCCCGAGAGCTTGCTGGACGAGCAGCAACAGCAAAGCCTGCTCTATTCCTCTGACTTGGAGCTGGGTGAAGCGACGCGCCGCATCTTCGCGGCGGTCGAGGATGTCGACCCACATCGCCTCGTGCTCGACAGCCTGTCGGAGATCAGGCTGCTGGCGCAAAGTTCTCTGCGCTACCGCCGCCAGGTGCTGGCGCTGAAACACTTCCTGGCGCGCCGCAACACCACGGTGCTGTTGCTCGACGACCTGACGACCGAGGTCGGCGACAAGACCGTCCATAGCGTCGCCCATGGCGTGTTACAGTTGCAGGAGCTGGCCCCGGACTACGGCGCCGAGCGGCGCCGGCTGCGTGTGCTGAAGTACCGCGGCAAGAAGTATCGCGGCGGCTTTCACGACTTCGTCATCGATACCGGCGGCCTGCGTGTCTTTCCGCGGCTGGTCTCCGCCGAACATCGCCGCCCGTTTACGCGCGAGGTGCTGAAGACCCCATCGGCCGAGCTGGACAGCCTGCTGGGCGGCGGCGTCGACCGCGCCTCGACGGTGCTGATCCTCGGCCCGGCGGGTACCGGCAAGTCGCTGCTGGCCCTGACGATCCTGCAGGCGGCGGCGGCGCGCGGCGAGCGGTCCATCATGTTCGCCTTCGACGAGGAGCGCGGCCTCCTGATCGACCGCGCCAAGGGCCTCGGCATCGATCTGGACGCGATGATCGCCGACGACTGCTTGCGGCTGGAACAGGTCGACGCCGCCGAGCTGACGCCCGGCGAGTTTTCCGAACGGGTCCGCCGCGCCGTCGAGTCCAAAGGCGCCCGAACCGTGGTGATCGACAGCCTCAATGGCTATCAGTGGTCCATGCCGGGCGAGAACGCCTTGGTGCTGCACATGCACGAGCTGCTGCAATACCTGAACCGTCAGGGCGCCACGACCATCCTGACGGTGGCGCAGCACGGGCTGATGGGCGAGATGAAGGCGCCGGTCGATCTCACCTACCTCGCCGACACCGTCGTCATGCTGCGTTACTTCGAGGCGATGGGGCGGGTGCGCCGCGCGATCTCGGTCGTCAAGAAGCGCGCCGGCGCGCATGAGAACACCATCCGCGAATATCAGATCGGCGGGCGCGGCGTGACGCTCGGGCCGCCGCTCACCGGATTCCAGGGGATCTTGCGCGGCGTTCCGGTGATTGTCGGCGAGGCCGGTCTGCTCGACCAACGCGACTCATGACCGATGGCGCGCTTTCCGAGCGCGGACTGCTGCTCGCGCCGCGAGGGCGGGATTCGGCGGTCGCCGCCGCCATGTTGGCCGAGGCGGGTATGGAGGCGACGGCGTGCGGTTCTCTCGATGAGCTGATCGCCGGGCTTAAGGCGGGGGCGGGGTTCGTCGCCCTCACCGAGGAATCGATCACCACCGCCGACCTTCGACCGCTGTCGCGCTGGATCCAGGATCAGGAGGAATGGTCCGACCTGCCGTTCATCCTGCTCACCATCGGCGGCGGAGTCGAGCGCAACCCCGCCGCCCAGCGTCACCTGCAGCTGCTTGGCAACGTCACCTTTCTAGAGCGACCCTTTCATCCGACCACGCTCGTCAGCCTGGCGCAAGCGGCTCTGCGCGGTCGGCGCCGGCAATACGAGGCGCGCGCCCGGCTGGAGAGCTTGCGCGAAAGCGAACGGCAGTTTCGCGGCCTGGCCAATTCCATGCCGGCGTTGTGCTGGATGGCCAGGGCCGATGGCCACATCTTCTGGTACAACCAACGGTGGTACGAATTCACCGGAACGACCGCGCGGCAGATGGAGGGCTGGGGCTGGCGATCGGTCCACGACCCCGATGTCCTGCCGCGCGTGCTCCAACAGTGGGGACATGGCATCGCCACCGGCGAGCCGCAGGAGATGGTCTTTCCGTTGCGGTCGGCGTCCGGCGAGTATCGGACGTTCCTCACCCGTGTGCATCCTGTCCGCGACGCGCACGGGCAAGTCGTCCGCTGGTTCGGCGCCAACGTCGACATCACCGAGCAGCAGCGCGCGCAGGAGGCGCTGCGCACTCTCAACGACACCCTCGAGCGGCGCGTCGCCGCGGCGATCGCCGAGAAGGCGCTGTTCGCCGACATTCTCGAGGGCGCCGACGCCCTCGTCCAGGTGGTCGACCTCGATTTCCGCTGGCTGGCGATCAACAAGGCCTCGGCGGACGAGTTCGAGGCAATCTTCGGCATCCGGCCGAAGGTCGGCGACCACATGCTGGATCTTCTCGCCGACATGCCCGAACATCGCGCGGCGGTGCAGGCCGTCTGGTCGCGGGCGCTCACCGGCGAGGCGTTTACCGAAACGGCCGAGTTCGGCGATCCGTCGCGCAAACGTCGCTTTTATGAAATGAGATACCGCCCGTTGCATAGGCCAAGCGGCGAGCGCATCGGCGCCTACCAGTTCGTCTATGACGTGACCGAACAGAATCGACGAGCAGCGCCGGCTGGCGAGCGCCGAGCAGCAGCTGCATCAAAGCCAGAAGCTGGAGGCGATCGGCCAGCTGACCGGCGGCGTCGC
Organism: uncultured Alphaproteobacteria bacterium; assembly: GCA_963752245.1. Taxonomy (GTDB): domain Bacteria; phylum Pseudomonadota; class Alphaproteobacteria; order Caulobacterales; family Caulobacteraceae; genus Acaudatibacter. The sequence goes on along the minus strand of CAVVXO010000004.1, from coordinate 183,054 downwards.
GCACGACTTCAACAATCTGCTCACCCCGATAACCGGCGCGCTGGATAGCGTCAGGCGGCGGCATGGCGACGATCCGCGCACCGCGCGCCTCGCCGACGGCGCCCTGCAAGCGGCCGAGCGCGCCAAGACCTTGATTCAGCGGTTGCTGGGGTTCGCCCGCCGCCAGGCGCTGGAGACCGGTCCCGTCGACATCGCGGCGTTGATCGAGGGCATGAGAGAGCTGATCGCCAGCTCCGTGGGCGCGGGCGTCGACCTGCGGATCATGGCCCCGTCCACGTCCCGGCTTGCGCTGGCCGACCCCAACCAGTTGGAATTGGCGCTTCTCAATCTGGCCGTGAACGCGCGCGATGCGATGCCGGAGGGCGGCGTGCTCACCCTGACGGTGGATACCGCCACGATCGCCGCGGACGACAAGGTGGGCGCCGGCCCCGGCGACTACGTGAGGATCTCGGTCATCGACACCGGCGTCGGAATGGACGCCGATACCCTGGCCCGCGCCATGGATCCGTTCTTTTCCACCAAGGGTGTCGGCAAGGGCACCGGGCTTGGCCTGAGCATGGTCCACGGACTTGCCGCCCAGCTGGGCGGATTTTTCAAGCTGAGCAGCGAGCGGGGCCAGGGAACACGCGCCGATCTCTACCTGCGCGCCGTGGACGCCGCGGCGGTCACCGCCGCGACCCCGCCGGCCGAGGCGGCCGCTGTCGAGACGGATGAACCGCTCGCCATCCTCTTGGTCGACGACGAGGATATCGTCCGCGCCAGTGGCGCCGATATGCTGCGCGAGCTTGGCCACCGCGTCGTCGAAGCGCGCGGCGCGACCGAGGCCCTTGGCCGCCTGTCCGGGCCAAACGCCTTCGATATCCTGGTCACCGACTACGCCATGCCGACGATGAACGGCGTGGAACTGGCTCGCCGGGCGCGGGAAATTTCGCCGGGGCTGGGCGTGCTGGTGATCACCGGCTATGCCGGCGCCCACCTGGACTTGCCATATCCGAGACTGGCCAAGCCGTTCCGCCAGGCCGACCTGCGGCGGGAGCTGTGCGCGCTGCGTCAGGCGCCGGTCACCGCGCGGTAGCGTCCGACCTCGGAGCGTTCTTCGCCGTCGCGGCGCGTGCCTCAGCGGCGGCCGATCGCCGGGGCCGCCTTCCGCCATACCTGGCCTTTTTCGAACACCACGACGCTGTCGTAGAAGAATAGGCCGAACGTCTGACGGGTGAAATCATCTGGCGCCAGCGCGCCGGCCGCGTGGTCGGCGTTGAGGGCGTCGATCCGGCCCTTGGCGAATTCGATGAAGCTGTCGGGCCGGCCGAGGCCGCCGCCGAACTTCGGCCAATAGGCGGTGTGCAGATCCTCGACCATGTAGACCCCGTTCTTCGGCACGACGGGGTAGAGATGGTCGAAGCTGGCGCGCAGGTGCGCCATCTGGTGGCTGCCGTCGTCGAGCACGAGGTCCGGCGCGCCGAATTCCTCGACGACGCGGGCGAGAAAGGCTGGATCGGACTGATCGCCGATCCGAACCGCGATCCCGTCGCTCTCGTGGGCGCGGCATTTCGGATTGATGTCGACTCCGACAATGCGAGCCAGCGGCCCGAACCAGCGCCGCCACATGGCCAGCGAGCCGCCGCGCGCGACGCCAATCTCCAGGAAGGTCAGCGAACGCCCGCGCCACGGGCCGAAGTGCCGCTCATAGATGGGGAAGTAGTGTTCCCACTTGTGGATCGGCTTGCCCTGATTGTTTAGGAAGTCCGCCCAGAGCTCCATCGGGTCAGGCGCCGCGCGCCAGCTCCCGCATCATGCCGAGCACGCGATCCGCATGGTCTTGCCGGCAGATGAGCAGGTCGGGCAGGTAGGGGTTCTCGGCATTGTAGACCAGAGGCGAGCCGTCGACCCGCGAGGCGTGCAGGCCAGCCGCCTTCACCACAGCCACCGGGGCGCAGGAGTCCCATTCGTACTGCCCGCCGGTGTGCAGGTAGATGTCGGCCTCGCCGCGCAGGATGCTCATCGCCTTCGCGCCCGCCGATCCCATGCCGACCAGTTCGGCGCCCAGGCGCTCGGCGATGGCCACAGCCTCGGCCGCGGGGCGCGTGCGGCTCACCACCATGCGCAGCGGTCCGCCGTTCAGAGGGGGGATAGCGGGTGGCGCATCGGTGTCGAGAACCTGCGGAACGCCCGGCAACGCGACCGCGCCGGCCGCCGGTGCGCCGTTCACCGTCAGGGCGACGTGAACCGCCCAGTCGGTGCGACGCTCGCCGTATTCACGCGTGCCGTCGAGCGGATCGACGATCCATACCCGCTCGCTGACCAGCCGGATCGGATCGGCCTTCTCCTCTTCCGACAGGACCGCGTCGTCCGGGCGATGGCGCGCCAGAGCCTCCATGATGAAGGCGTTGGCGACCCGATCGCCGACCTTGCCGAGCGCCTTGTCCTCGAACAGGTTCGACCGCTGGATGGCAACGAGGATCTCGCCGGCGCTCTCGGCGATGCGGCGGGCGAGCTGGGCGTCGGATTCGACACTGTCGGACATGAATGAACCTGGATGGCTGCGGCGGGAGGGCGAGCGGCTATAGGCGGTCCGACTCCGTGGCGCCAAAGCCGCGATGAACGAACGGCCGCAGGGCCGCCGGCGGGACGCCATCGAGCACCAAGGCGGCGACCGCCTCGCCGATCGCCGGGGCGTGCTTGAAGCCATGGCCGGAGCAAGCCGAGACCGCGAGGACGCCGCGCACGCTCCAGCCCACTCGGAACCTGCTCTCCGGCGCCATGGTGTACAGGCACGCGGTCGAGCGCAGGCGTCGAGCAGACAACCCAACTACGCGGCCGGCGGCGTGGCGGCTCAGCAGCGCCAGGGCGTCTGTCTCGTCGTCGAGCGGGGGCGGCGCTTCGGGGTCGACTTCGTCCACGAACCGCTCGCTGGCCAGCTTGACGCCGCCGCCGGGGGCCAGCTCCGGGAAGCCGTAGAACCAATCGTCCGGCCGCGCGCCATGCATCCAGATGAACGGCGGGAGGCAATCCCGTTGGAACATCGCCGGCTCGGACGGCGCGAACCAGTGCTGCCGCTGCCGGTGGACGGCGAGGCGCGCGCCGAGCCGCTCTCCAATCAGCTCGGCGGTCCAGGCCCCGGCGCAAACGATCGCCCTGTCCGCGCCGTGACGGCCCTGGTCGGTCACGACCACGACGCCCTGGCCATCCTCCTCGATGCCCAGCACGCGCTCGCCGGTCCGGACCTCGGCGCCATTCGCCCGCGCCGAGGCGAGCAGGGCGGCGATGCAGGCCTCCGGACGCAGCACGCCGCCGCCAGGCTCGAAATAGACCCGCGCCCCTTCCGGGACCGCCAGCGCCGGGTGACGGCGGCGCGCCTCGTCGGGAGCGAGCACCTCGTGGGCGATGGCGAAACCGCGGGCGGCCGCCAGGGTCCGGTCGAAGAAATCCGGCTTGCCGCCCACGGGAGCGGAGCCGCGTCGGCCCGGCGCCGCCGGACCAGGGCCCCGCGCTCCAGCTTCGTCGATCACCAGGACGCCGGTCGGCTCCAGCAGCCGCTGGCCGGTCTCCGCCTCGAGCCGCCGCCATAGCGCCATGGCCCGGCGCGCCAACGCCACATAGTCTTCGCCCTCGCCGATCGCCTCGCGGGTAATGCGGCTTTCGCCATGGCTGGAGCCGAACGGGTGCGGCGGATCAAATCGGTCGATGCCGAGCGGCCGCGCCCCGCGCAGGGCCAAAGCCAGCAGGGCGGCCGAACCCATCGCGCCGAGCCCGACGACGACGACGGACCTCGCCGCCTTCATCGACTGCTTGACGCTCCGGAAGGAGAGGCGCCAGTGTCCGCGGCAAAGGCGGGGGGCCGCCGCGCCGCGGCGCGCTCCGTTTCCGCCGGCAAGAGGGGAAACGGACGATGAACGAACTCATGGGATCGCCCAGGCGTCGCGAGATGCTGCGGGCCGGCGCCGCCGGCATGGCGCTGGCCGGCCTGCCGCCGCTCGCCTGGGCCGCGGATCAGTCGACCCTTTCCGGCGGCGGGCGGCGCGACATCGAGCGCTATCTCAGCCATCAGGAAAGCGCCATCCAGCGCACCCGCCAGGCGCAGAGCGCCGCCGCGCCGCGCAAGCTTCCGCGGGTGGCGATCAGCCTCAGCGATCGCATCCTACTGTGGCACGAGATCGCCCTCGACACCAACGCCCTCGACTACGTGCCGCCGGCCCAGGGCGGGCTCTATCACCAGCAATTCGGCCCGCATAAGTCCAGCCGGGCGATGGCGGTGGTGCAGATCGCGGTATTCGAGGTGGTGAACGCCGCCTACCCGGGCTACCGCAGCTTCGCCGGCTTCCGCACCGGGGCGACCGCCTGGTCGGTCGACGCGGCGGTGGCGCAGGCATCGCATGACGCCCAGGTCCATCTCTACCCGCCGCAGACAGCCCAGTTGGACGGGCTGCTGCAGGCCGACCTCGCCAACATTCAAGCCAGCCCAGCGGCGATCCAGGCCGGCCGTCTGGTCGGCTCGCTCGCCTTCCTGGCCTTGCTCGCCGCGCTTGGCAACGACCACACCAACCTCGAAGAACCGACCATTCCCGACGACTATAGGCCAAGCCACCACTATGGCGCCTGGGACGTGGATCCAGTCTCGAACATCATGGTGGCGCTCGGCGGCAACTGGGGCAAGGTGACGCCGTTCACCTTCGTCAATCAGGCCGCCTTCCGGCCGCCGGCGCCGCCGCCGGTCGGCGGCTCCGTCTATCAGACCGAGTTCGCCGCCGTCGCCACCCTCGGTGGCGATCCGATGATGGGCACGCCGACAACCCGCACCGACTACCAGACCTTCATGGGCAAGTTCTGGTCCTACGACGGCACGCCGGGGCTTTGCGCGCCGCCCAGACTCTACAACATGCTCGCCCGGCAGTTGATCATCGCCCAAGGAGTCCAGACGCCGGCCGCCTTGGCCAAGTTTCTTGCCCAGGTGAATGTCGCCATGGCGGACGCCGCCGTCTCGGCCTGGGAGGCCAAGTATCACTACAAGTATTGGCGGCCGGTGACCGGCATCCGCTGGCCGGGCGCCCCCGGCGGCAATCCGACCTGGTACCCATTGGGGGCCCAGGCGACCAACACAGCCGGTCCGAACCTCACCCCACCGTTTCCGGCGTATCCGTCCGGCCACGCGACCATCGGCGCGGCGATGTTCCAGGTCCTGCGCGCCTACATGGCCGATTCCACGCCGTTCACCTTCGTCTCCGACGAGTTCAACGGCCTGAACCGCGACGTCTATGGCTACATCCGTCCATATATGCCGGCGACCTTCACCTCGCTGACCGACGCGGAGAGCGCCAACGCCCAGAGCCGCATCTACATCGGCGTTCACTGGCAGGCGGACGCCGACGCCGGCATCGCCCAGGGCCGCAGGATCGGCAGCCACGTGCTGGCGACCTTCGCCTTGCCGCGCGGCGGGGCTCGTCGCCGCGCCTGAGTCGGGAGGGCGAGGGAGCATCGTCTCGAATGAGGCGGGCGATGCTCCTCCAGCGGCGCCCATTCGGACGTCTCAGGGTTCCAGGCTCAGCAGCGAGGCGTTGCCGCCGGCCGAGGTGGTGTCGATGGTGACGGTGCGCTCGACGCAGAAGCGCGGCAGGTAGTGCGGGCCGCCGGCCTTGGGCCCGGTGCCGGACAGGCCCTCGCCGCCGAACGGCTGGACGCCGACCACCGCGCCGATCATCGAGCGGTTGACGTAGAGGTTGCCCACCCGGGCGCGGGCGCGCACGTCTCGCGCGACCTGGGCGATGCGGCTGTGCAGCCCCATGGTCAGGCCGTAGCCGGAGCGCGATACCTGGTCGATCACCCGGTCGAGCGAGCCTTTCCAGGTCACCAGGTGCAGCACCGGGCCGAAGATTTCGCGGTCGAGATCGGTGATCGTTTCGAAGCGGATCAAGGTTGGGGCCACGAAGGTCCCGCTGGCGCAGGCGGCCGGCGGCGGGACGGAATGGACGATGCGGTCGCGCCAGCGCTCCAGGTGAGCCTGGATGCCGGCGCGGGCGGCTTCGTCGATCACCGGGCCGACATCGGTCGCCGGATCGGCCGGATCGCCGATGACCAGCTCGTCCATCGCCCCGGTCAACATCTCGATCAGCCCCGGCGCGATGTCCTCGTGAACGGCCAGCAGACGCATGGCCGAGCAGCGCTGGCCAGCCGAGAGAAAGGCCGACGTGATGACGTCGCCGACAACCTGTTCCGGCAGGGCGGTCGAATCGACCAGCATGGCGTTCAGCCCGCCGGTCTCGGCGATCAGCGGCGAGATCGGCCGGCTCTCGTCATCGAGGAGAGCACGGGCGATGCGACGGGCGCTGGCCGTCGAGCCGGTGAAGGCGACGCCCGCGACCCGCCGGTCGGCGACGAGGGCCTGGCCCACCTCGGCTCCGCCGGGGACGAGGGCCAGCACATCGGCGGGAACGCCGGCCTCGCGCGCCAGGCGCACGGCATGGGCGGCGATCAGCGGCGTCTGCGGCGCCGGCTTGGCGACGACGGCGTTGCCGACCGCCAGGGCCGCGGTGATCTGGCCCAGGAAGATGGCCAGCGGGAAGTTCCACGGAGAGACGCAGGCGAAGACGCCCCGGCCGACGAGGCTCAGCTCGTTCGTCTCTCCGGTCGGTCCGGGCAGTCGTTGCGGCGCGCACACCCGCCGCGCCTCCAGCGCGTAGTAGCGGCAGAAGTCCACCGCCTCGCGAACCTCGGCGACAGCGTCCGGCCACGTCTTGCCGGCTTCGTGGATGGCGAGCGCCATCAGGGCGGCGCGGTCGCGGTCCAGCAGGTCGGCGAGGCGCTCCAGCACGGCGGCGCGTTCCTCCACCGGCCGGGCGGCCCAGCCGGGCTGGGCGCGGTCGGCGACCGCGACCGCCTCGGCCACGTCGGCGGGCGAGGCCTCGACCACCTCGCCGGCGATCTCGCGATGGTCGGCGGGATTTGCGACAATCCGCCCGCCCCCGGCCATCGCCCGGCCGTCGATCATCGGCGCGGCGCGCCACCTGGTCCGCGACGCCGCCTCAATGGAGACCTGGAGACTGGCCACGGCCTCGGCGTCGGAGACATCGAAGCCGGCGCTGTTGCGGCGGCCGGGCAGCATGTCCGGCGGCAAGGGGATGGCGGGATGCGGCGTCAGGCCGGTCGCCCTGGCCTCGGCGACCGGATCGGCGAGGAGCTCGGCATCGCTGATCTCGCGATCGGCGATCTGGTGGACGAAGCTGGTGTTGGCGCCGTTCTCCAGCAGGCGGCGCACCAGGTAGGCGAGCAGGTCGCGGTAGCCGCCGACCGGCGCATAGACGCGCACCGCGACGCCGCGCTCGGCCATCAGCCCCTCGTACAGCCCCTCGCCCATGCCGTGCAGGCGCTGGAACTCGAAGTCGCGCCGCTCGCCAGCCCACTCCAGCACGGTGGCGACCGTCAGGGCGTTGTGGGTGGCGAAGGCCGGGAAGATGTGCGGCGCCGCGAGCAGCTGGCGCGCACAGGCCATGTAGCTGACATCCGTGGCGCTCTTGCGGGTGAACACCGGATAGTCAGGCAAGCCGCGCTCCTGAGCGCGCTTGATTTCGCTGTCCCAATAGGCGCCCTTGACCAGGCGGACCATCAGGCGACGGCCGGTTGATGCGGCCAGCGCCTCGGCCCATCCCACCACGGCGCTGGCGCGACGCTGATAGGCCTGCACCGCCATGCCCAGCCCATCCCAGCCGGCGAGAGAGGGATCGCGCGCCGCCGCCCCGATGATGTCGAGCGACATTTCCAGCCGGTCGCTCTCCTCGGCGTCGACCGTGAGGCCGACGCCGCCGGCCCTGGCGATGCGCGCCAGCTCGATCAGCTTGCCGGCGAGTTCGGGGACGGCGCGGCTCGCCTGCAGCGGCTCGTAGCGCGGGTGCAGGGCCGAGAGCTTCACCGAAACATTGTCGCGGGAAATGGCGTCGCCCTGCCCGGCCTCGGCGCCGACCGCCTTCAACGCGGTGACGTAGGACTGGAAATAGGCTTCGGCGTCCCGGGCGGTGCGGGCCGCCTCGCCGAGCATGTCGAAGGAATAGCGGAAGGCGCGGTTGGCGCCGCGGTCGGCGCGGCGCAGCGCCTCCGGCACGCTGCGGCCGAGCACGAAGGCCTCGCCCATCCGCTGCATGGCCCCGGCGACTGCGACGCGCACGGCCGGCTCGCCGATCCGCGCCACGAGGCCGCGCAGGCTGCGGCTCGGGGCCTCGGCCAGCGACCGGGCGAGCAGCAGGCCCAGCGTCGCGCTGTTGACCACCACCGAGTCGGCGGCCCCGACGTGCGCCTTCCAGTCTCCCTGGCCGAGCTTGTCGCGAATCAGGGCATCGGCGGTGGCGGCGTCCGGCACGCGCAGGAAGGCCTCGGCGAGGCCGAGCAGCGCCGCGCCCTCCTCGCTCGACAGCGAGTATTCCTGCAGGAATCGGTCGATCCAGCCGCCGCGGCCCGGCGCGCGCAGGCGCGCGAGCAGGTCCTCGGCAGTCGCCAGCACCCGCGACCGCTCGGCCGGCGTGAGGCTTGCGCGCGGCGCGAGCCTCTCCAACACCGCCGTTTCCGCCTCGCGATAGAGCGACGGGATCGCCGCGCGGGCGGCGGCGAGAGGGGCGGCGTTCATCGAGAAATCCTTGCGGTCAGGGCGCGGGCGGGTGGGCATAGCGCCGGAGCGTGGCGATTCCGAGGGGAGGCGCACGACGGGGGGCGCCTCCGAGCGGAGCCCCGGGGTGACGCAAGCGCGAGGCGAGGGATCATGCGCGTGTGGAACGGGGGCGCGGGGCTCGACAACTGGGAGGCTCGCGCGCACCCGGCGTAGGGGAACATCGGCCGGCGCCCGTCGTTCAGCGCCGCGCGGGGGGTGGCGATCGACACACCCTGCCCCGGAGTTTCCCCATGACCAGCAAGATCCACGCCCCGGCCGTCCTGGCCGGCGCCCTCCTGATCGCCACGACGGCGCTCGCCCAAACTCCGGGCGGACCGGCGGCTGGCGGCTCTGGCGGCGGAACCGTCTCGAGCGGCGCCGGCACGAGCGGGCGCGGCGGGCCGGGCATGGTCCCCGGCGGCCCGCCTGGCGGGTCCGGCATGGTTGTCGGCGGCGGCGGCGCGGCGGGGGGCCGCGGCGGATCGGGCGCGGGAGTCGTCGGGGGCGCGGGCGGATCGACCACCATGGCCGGCGGCGGACCGGCCGGCGCCGGCATGGGCGCGACGGGCGCGGGCGCAACGACCGCGGGCGGCGTCAACGGCGGCGCGACCGCGGGGGCTGGGGTTCCTGGCGCGGGCGGCTCGGCCATGACCACGCCCGGCGCCAGCGGCGGCGACACGGCGGCGGTGGCCGGCGGCGGCGGAGCGGCGGGGGACACGACGGCGGCGGCGACCGGCGCGGGCGGCACCGACACCACCCCCGGCCACAACGGCTTTCCATGGGGCCTCTTCGGCTTGATCGGGCTCCTCGGACTGTTGGGCCTGCGCCGCGGTGACCGCGATCGCGTGGCGCCGCGCGTCACCGAGGACAGCACGCCGCCGATGTGAGGTCGGGCATTGGTCGGCCGAAGCGGCGGGAGGCTCGCCTGATGTCAGCTCCGATCAGTCCGCCGCCGCTGAGAGAAGGCGACGAGCGGGGTCTGCCGGCTTATCTGTCGAACGAACTCGTGGGCCTGCGCGTGCGCGACAATCCGCTGTCGAGCGGCATGACGCTGGTCAACGGCTACTCCGGCGTCCATCCGGTCAAACACATCGAGGCCGCGGCCGTCGCTCCCTATCCGCTGGCCGGCGACATCGCGGTCGACGGCGTGTGGCTCTCCGACGCCCCCGGGGCGGCGCGGGTGCGCGAGCAGGCCTATGATTTCGCCACCGCGGAGCTGACCAGCCGGCTAGAGTTCCGGCCGCGCGACCACGCGGTCTTCATCGAGGTGACGACGTTTTGCAGCCGCGATCACCCGAGCCTGGTCTGCCAGGAGGTGAGCCTCGAGGCGCGGGGCGCCTGCGACCTGCGCTTCCGCGCCGTCGTCGACATCCGCGGAATCGAAGGGCGGGTCGCCCGCCACGACCGACAGGCGCCTGGGGAAGCCACCGCCGGCTGCGACGGCTCGCTGCGCTGGGAAAGCGCGGGCGCCCTTGCGAGCGTCGGCATCGCCTGTGTCAGCCGATCCGCGACCGAGCGGCTCGCGCCCGAACGGCCGCCGCTCGACGGCTCGGGGCTCAGGAGCGAATACGCTTGGCGCGGGCGAAGCGGGCGGCGGTATCGCTTTCACCAGCTGGCGTCGCTGGTTCCGAGCGTGCTGCACCGCGCGCCAGACGAGGAGGCGAACCGCCTCGTGGCCTTGAGCGCCGACATCGGCTTCGACGCCCTTCGCGCCGCCAACCGCGCCCGCTGGGCCGATCTGTGGGGCAGCCGCATCCAGCTGATCGGCGCCGATCCGGTCTGGCAGGCGCGCGCCGACGCCGCCTTTTACTATCTGATCTCTTCCACCCACGCGTCGTCGGCGGCGTCGACATCGATCTTTGGCATGGCGACGTGGCGAAACTATCATTACTACTATGGCCACGTGATGTGGGACATAGAGAGCTTCTGTGTTCCGCCCCTGACCCTGCTGCAGCCGGCGGCGGCCGAGACCCTGCTCGACTATCGCCGCCGCAACCTGCCGGCGTCCCGGCGCAACGCCAAGCTGAAGGGCCGGCTCGGGGCTCAGTTTCCGTGGGAGAGCGCGCCCTCGACCGGCGAGGAGGCGGCGCCGCCGCCCGGAACCGCCGCTTGGCGCGAGGACCATGTCTCGCTCGATGTGGCGCGCGCCTTTGCCTTCTTCGCCGACGCGAGCGGCGACGAAACGTTCGTTCGCGAAAAGGCCTGGCCGGTCCTGCGCGAAGTCGCCGAGTGGGTGGTCAGCCGGGTGGTGGAGAGCCCGCGCGGCTTCGAGATTCGCGCTAGCATGGGAATCGCCGAGCGGCAGAAGCCGGCCGACAACGCGGTGTTCACCAACATGTCGGCGCAGCTGGCGTTGCGCGCCGCCGAGCGCGCCGCCAAGCGCCTTGGCCAATCGGCCAATCCACGCTGGCGCTCGGTCGCCGAGCGCATGGTCGTTCCGATGCGCGGCGAGGTGATCCTGCCGCACGACGGCTACCGCCGGACCGAGGAAAAGGCCGCCACCCCTGATCCGCTGATGGCGGTCTTCCCGCTGGACATGCCGCTTGAGCCCGCCGTCGAGCAGGCGACCCTGCGCTTCTTCCTCGAGCAGGCGAACGGCTATCTAGGCAGCCCGATGCTCTCGGCGCTGTTCGGCGTCTGGGCTGCTCGGACGGGCGACGAGGCTCTGGCGAGCCGGCTGCTCGAGGAAGGTTACGGGATGTTCTGCGCCAAGCCGTTCGAGCAGACCCTCGAGTACCGCTCGGACGTCTTTCCCGAGCAGCCGCGCGCCGGCCCGTTCTTCGCCAACATCGGCGGCTTCCTGAGCTCGCTCCTGCTCGGATTCCCAAGGATCGTGGTCAGCGACGGCGATCCGGCCGGCTGGCCGAGCGGCCGGGTCGTCCTTCCCCAGGGCTGGCGCGAGATCGTTGTCGATCGGCTGCGGATTCGTGGCGAGGCTTGGCGGCTGAGTGCGCGCGCCGGCGCCGAGCGGGCCGTCCTCGAACGGGTTGGCGGATTGCGCGACTAAAAAAGGCCTCGAGGCGCGCCGCCGCCCCTGCCGTGCTAGGCTCGGCCGATTTCCGAGCGAGCGAGCGCGATGCCGACCATCGATCCCCTGACCCTACTCGACCCCGAGCTGAAGCCGGCGCTCGACGCCATCCTGCCGCTGTTTCCAGCCTTGGACGGGCCATTCGACGCCGCCGCGCTCGCCGGCTTCCGCGCCCGGATGATCGCCAAGCCGAGGCTCGCCGCGCCCGCGGTGGAGACCCGGCGGGTTCCCGCGCCAAGCGGCGTGGAGGTTTCGGTGCTGGTGGTCAACGCCGGCGGCGAGCGGCGTCCGGCGATCCTGCACATGCACGGCGGCGGCTACATCGCCGGCTCCGCCGAAGACGGCGTGGCCGACCTGCAGGTGCTGGCCCACGCGCTGGACTGCGTCGTGGTCAGCGTCGACTACCGTCTGGCGCCGGAGACGCCGTTTCCCGGTTCGCTGCACGACAACCTGGCGGCGCTGCGCTGGCTGCGCACCGAGGCGGCGGCGCTCGGGGTCGATCCGGCGCGGGTGGCGATCATGGGCGAAAGCGCCGGCGGCGGCCACGCCGCCATGCTGGCGATCGCCGCGCGCGACGCCGGCGATCCGCCGCTGCTGTTGCAGGCGCTGACCTATCCCATGCTCGACGACCGCACCGCCTCGAGCCGGACGGCGCCGCCGCACATCGGAACCTGGCTGTGGCGCCCAGAGCTGAATGTCGCCGGCTGGACCGCCCTGCTCGGCAGACCGCCGGGCGGCGAGGCGGCGCCGGCCGGGGCGGTTCCGGCGCGGCTCGGCGACCTCGCCGGCTTGCCGCCGACCTTCATCGCCGTGGGAACGCTCGACCTCTTCGTCGAGGAGGATATCGACTTCGCCAGACGGCTGGTCGCGGCCGGCGTGCCGACCGAGCTGATCGTCTTGCCCGGCGCCTTTCACGCCTCCGACGCCGTGGCGCCCGCCACCAGCGTCAGCCGCCGCCAGCGCCGCGCCCTCTACAATGCCCTGGCCCGCGCCCTTGGCCGCCCCGAACTGAATGAGCCGCCGCCGCCCGCCCCCTTCCCCGACTGGCTGGCGGGCTGAGAAAAGGCCCGGCGCGTGGCGGCGCGCTGATCTCTTCACCGGCGCATTGCCGCGAGTTTTGTAAGCTCGGGTTCTTGGCGCCGCCGATCAGCCGTCTTGGCCGAACGGACCGGGCGCCCTGGACATGGGCGCGGCCGGCGCCCATGCTGCGGTCACCCCTGCGATCGAGAGCCCGCCGATGTTCATGCGCTTCTTCACCGAGCTCAAGGCCGCCAAGGTGCCGGTGACCCTGAAGGAATATCTCATGCTAATGGAGGGCATGGACCGTTCGGTGATCGGCCGGCGGGTGGAGGAATTCTACTATCTTTCGCGCGCCGCCCTGGTGAAGGACGAGAAGCATCTGGACCGCTTCGACGTCGTCTTCGGCCATGTGTTCAAGGGTCTGGAGCTGCTGCAGCGCGAGGACATCAAGGACATTCCAGCCGAATGGCTGAAGCGCCTTACCGAAAGCTTCCTCACGGAGGAGGAGAAGAAAGAGATCGAGGCGATGGGCGGCTTCGACAGGCTGATGGAGGCGCTACAGGAGCGGATGCGCCAGGATCGCGGCGACGGCGGCGAAGACGACGAAAACGCCCGCGGCTCGGGGCGCAACTTCCCCATCGGCGCCGGCGGCTATCACCCCGAGGGCGTGCGCATCGGCCAGGACAAGGGCCGCCACGGGCGGGCCATCAAAGTGTGGGACAGGCGCGAGTACAAGAACCTCGACGACAGCGTCGAGCTCGGCACCCGCAACATCAAGATCGCCTTGCGACGCCTGCGCAAGTTCGCCCGGCAAGGCGCGCCGGACGAACTCGACATGAAGGGCACGATCCAGGAGACAGCCAACAAAGGCTATCTCGATGTCGTCATGCAGCCGGAGCGGCGCAATACGATAAAGGTCTTGCTGTTTTTCGATATCGGCGGATCAATGGATAGCCATATAAAATTATGCGAGGAATTGTTCAGCGCGGCGCGCAGTGAGTTCAAGACCATGGAATTCTTTTATTTCCACAACTGCCTTTACGAGGCGGTGTGGAAGGATAATCGCCGCCGGCACAGCGAGAAGCTCGATACATGGGACCTGCTGAACAAGTACGGCCGCGACTACAAGGTGGTGTTCGTCGGCGACGCGACCATGAGCCCCTATGAGATCACCTATCCCGGCGGCTCGGTGGAGCACTGGAACGAGGAGCCGGGCGCGGTGTGGATGGACCGGGTGGCGCGCGCCTGGGACAGCGTCGCCTGGCTCAACCCGACGCCGCAACGCCATTGGGGCCACACGCCCTCGATCGGCGTGATGCGCGAGCTGCTGCACGAGCGCATGTTCCCGCTGACCATCGCCGGGCCTCGAGGCGGCGATGCGCGAGCTGGTGCGGTAACAAGCTGACCTGAAGAGGCATGACGCGAGGTTCCAGCCGAACTGCCGCCTGAAAGGCGGCGGCACCGACCGGATGTCCGCGCGGCTACCCCTCCTCCGCCGCGCGTTCGACGGCGAGGGCCAGGTCGAGGGCGCGGATGCCGGCCTCGGCGTCGGCCAGCGGGGCGCCCTCGCCTCGCACGGCCGCCAGGAAGGCGTCGACGCTTTCCCCGAGCCGGTCGCGGACCATGGCCGCGTCGCCGAACCCCGGCTCGAGCCCGAGGGCCTCGCCGCCGATCAGCCGGTGGGCGATGAGATCGATTTCGACCGTCCCCGAGGGAAAGGCGATCCGCCAGGAGCGCCGGCGCTCGTCGGCGACGCGCGAGGCCTCGAAGGTGGCGACAAGACCATCGCTGAAGATCGCCTCGGCGCGCGCCTCGTCCAGGAGGGCGTTGGCGATCCGCGCACCCTCGGCCTCCACGGTCACCGCCTCGCCTCGCGACAGACACAGCGCGAGATCGAGATCGTGGATCATCAGGTCGACCACCACCGAGACGTCGAGGCAGCGGGGCGAGGGGGGACCGCGCCGCACCGCCTCGATCCGCGAGGGCGCCTCGGCCACGCGGTCCAGGCCGATCGCCGGCAAGAAGGCCCGCTCCAGGAAGCCGCAGGCGACCGGCAGGCCCGCCGCCCGCGCCGCCTCGGAGATGGCCTCGGCATCCTCGACGAGCGGTGGCGATCGGCTTTTCGACATAGACCGGCTTGCCGGCCCTCAGCGCGGCGAGGGCGATCCGGGCGTGGGCGTGGGCCGGCGCGGCGATCGAGACGACGTCGACCGCCGCCAGCAGGGCCTCCAGGCTCTCCAAGGCCGCCGCGCCGTGCCGTTCGGCGACCGCGCGAGCCCGCTCGGGGTGCGGATCGAAGATGGCGACAAGGCGGGTGTCCTCGCGAGCGGCGTACCGCGCCGCGTGATAGTTGCCGAACACCCCGGCTCCGACCACGCCGGCTCGCAATGCCCCGTTCATTCGCCGCGCCTAACACGCCGACGCCGGCGCCGCACCTTGGACCTGGCGCCGCCATGGGGTTAAGCAGGAGCGACAAGCACGTCAGCAGAGGAACGCCGCCATGGCCATTTCGCGGGAAGTTCGCCTCAAGAGCCGGCCAAGGGGAGAACCCACGGCCGAGAATTTCGAACTCGCCGAGGTCGAGTTGGCCGAGCCCGGCGACGGCGAGGTGCGGGTGCGCAACCTGTGGATGAGCGTCGATCCGTACATGCGCGGGCGGATGAACGATGTGCAGAGCTATGTGCCGCCGTTCCAGATCGGCGAGGCGTTGCAGGGCGGCGCCGTCGGCGAGGTGGTCGCCTCGCGCGATCCGTCTTTGCGGGAAGGCGATCTCGTGGAGAGTTTTTTCGGCTGGCGCGAGGGCTTCACGGTTTCGGCCGCGGCGGTGCGGAAGCTCGAAACTCACGGGCTGCCGCCGCAGGCTTTTCTCGGTGTCGCCGGCATGCCGGGCATGACCGCCTATGTCGGCCTGCTGAAGATCGCGGCGTTGAAGGACGGCGACGTGGTGTTCGTCTCGGCGGCGGCCGGGGCGGTCGGCCAGGTGGTCTGCCAGATCGCCAAGCTCAAGGGCCACAGGGTGATCGGCTCGGCCGGTGGCGCGGAGAAGACCGCATTCCTGAAGGAGATCGGCGTCGACGAGGTGATCGACTACCGCGCCGAGGCCGACTTGACCGCCGCCCTGGCGCGCGCCGCGCCCGGCGGCATCGACGTCTATTTCGACAATGTCGGCGGCGCCCATCTGGAGGCGGCGCTGCTGAACGCGAAGCCAATGGGCCGCTTCGCCCTTTGCGGCATGATCTCGCAGTACAACGCCACCGACATCGGCCCCGGGGTGCGCGGCCTGATCCTGGCGGTGGGCAGGCAGCTGCGGCTGCAAGGCTTCATCGTCTCCAGCCACAACGACCTGATGCCGGCCTTCGCCCGCGACATCGCCCAGTGGATCGGCGAGGGCAAGGTCAAGTGGCGCGAGACGATCGAGGAGGGGCTCGAGAACGCCCCCGTCGCCTTCTTGAAGCTGTTCAAGGGCGAGAACCTCGGCAAGATGCTGGTGAGGCTGTAGGACGCCTTGGAGCGCGGAGCCTTCAGCGCGTCTCTTCGGAGCGCCGGCGTCCACGCCGGCTCTTGCAGAGAGGCCGGCCTGGAGGCCGGCGCTCCGGACAGTGTCGTTGGAGGCCGGAGGGGGACGCCATGACCGACTGGACGAGCGGCTATGTCGCCGAGATCGACTACACCCATGGATACTATCGCGAGCTGGCGCCGGGGCTGATCGACCTGGCGCTGCTGATGGCCGGCTGCCAGCCGCCGGAGCGGCGGCCGCGGCGCTATCTCGAGCTCGGCTTCGGCCAGGGACTTTCCGCCAATATCCACGCCGCCGCCGCTCCGGGGGAGTTCTGGGGCGCCGACTTCAACCCGGCGCACGCGGCGAACGCCCGCCGGCTGGCCGAGCGGTCCGGCGCCGACGCCCACTTCTTCGACGACAGCTTCCAGGACCTTCTGGCGCGGGACGACCTGCCGCGGTTCGACTACATCCTGCTGCACGGCGTGTGGAGCTGGGTGTCGGACGACAACCGCCGGGCGATCATCGAGATTCTGCGTCGGCGCCTGGCGGTCGGCGGCGCGGTCTATATCAGCTACAACACCCTGCCTGGCTGGGCCGGCGGCATGCCGCTGCGCCACATCCTCAGCCTGCACGCGGAGACCGCCGGCAGCGAGGCGCAAGGCGTGGTCGGCCGCATCGATGGGGCGATCGCCTTCGGCGCCAAGCTGGCCGAAGTCGAGGCGCGCTATTTCGCCGCCAGTCCGACCGCGAAGGGTCGGCTCGACGCCATCGCCGGTCAGAACCGAAACTATGTGGCCCACGAATACTTCAATCGCGACTGGGCGCCGATGTATTTTTCGGACCTGCATGGCTGGCTGGGCGAGGCCAAGACCGCTTACGCCTGTCCGGCCGGCCTGCTCGATCAGCTCGACGGGTTCAACCTGACGGCGGCGCAGCAGGAGGTTCTACGCGGCATACCCTACAGCGTGCTGCGCGAAACGGTGCGCGACTTCATGCTCAACCAGCAGTTCCGGCGCGACATCCATGTGCGCGGCGGGCGGCGGCTCTCGGGGCTCGAGCAGAGCGAGCGGCTGAACGCCGTGGCGATCACCCTGGTGGTCGCCGAAGCGGACGTGACGCTGGAGGTCGACGCCGGGCTGGGCAAGGTTGGGTTGAAGCCGGAGATCTACCAACCGGTGATCGACGCGCTGGCCAGTGACGACGGGCGCCCCAAGCCCTTGGCGGAGCTGGGCGCCGCGGCCAGCCTCGCCAACCTGCCGCAGGGCGCCCTGATGGAGACCGTCGCGGTGCTGGTCGGCGCCGGCCACGCCCACCCGGTGCAGTCGCAAGCCGACCAGGAGCTGGCGGCGCCAAGGTGCCGGGCGCTGAACGAAGCCCTCATCGATCAGGCGCGGCATAGCGGCGATGTCGCCTGCCTTGCCTCGCCGGTGATCGGCGCGGGCGTGCCGCTTGGGCGATTCGAGCAGATGTTCCTCGGCGCCCGCGCGCGGGGCCTCAAGACCGCCAGCGAGTGGGCCAAGGACGCCTGGGCGGTGCTCGCCGGCCAGAACCAGGCGATCATCAAGGACGGCCAAGTGCTGCAGGGGCCGGAGGCGAACCTCAAGGAGCTGGATGCCCAGGCGCAAGCCCTCGCCGGCCGCAAGCTGCCGGTGCTCAAGCGGCTGGGCGTGGTGGACTAGGCGAGGCGTTCAGGGCGTCGCGCGTCCGGAGCCTGGGCGTCTCGCCTTAGGCAGCCTGCCTCGAGCGAGTGTCGAGCAGGCGAATTGCCGGGCCGAGACGGCCCTCACTCCAAAACCTGGTGTGCCTGTCACTTAGTGGCAGAGCCGGGCTCGGCCATGCCGCGGTGCATTTCCGCCAGCGCGCTCTGGGGGGTGACCGCCGCCACCGCGGCCTGCAGCTTGTTCATGAAGCCGGCGACGACATCGCCCTCGCCCTTCTTCATCGCCTCGTAGCCCGTCTTGGCCACCTTGGCGGGATCGGCCTTCTTGCCGGCGCCGACCTTGGTATCCATCAGCTCGGCGCGCTCGAAGAAGTCGGTGTCGGTCGGCCCGGGCATAAGGCAGGTGACGGTGACGCCGCTGTCCTTCAGCTCATTGCGCAGAGCGAAGGCGAAGGAATCGATGAACGCCTTGGACCCGTTGTAGACCGCCTGGAAGGTTCCAGGCATCAGCCCGGCGATCGAACCGGTGATCAGGATCTTGCCATGGCCGCGCGCCTTCATCGCCGGAGCCGCCTTGTGCAGCAGATAGAGCGTGCCGGTGACATTGGTGTCGATGATCGAGCGGATTTCGTCGAACGGCTGGTCGAGAAAAGCATGGCCGAGGCCATGGCCGGCGTTGGCGAAAATCGCCTCGACATCGCGACCTTCGGCGAGCGCCAGCAGCTTGTCGACGCCCTCGGTCGTGGCGAGGTCACATTGCACCTCGCGCACGTCCGCGCCGCCAGCGCGAAGGTCGGCCGCGACCTGCTCGCAGCTCCGGCCGATCGGCGGCGATGACGAGGTCATAGCCATCCTCGGCCGCCAGGCGGGCAAGCTCGAGCCCGATGCCCGACGAGGCGCCGGTAACGATAGCCAGCGGCCGGCCGCTCCGAGCCGAGCCGGCGGCGCCCTCGCCGGTCAATGTCCTGGATGTGAAGCTAGCATCGTCCATGATGTTTACGCGGCCTCCTTTTGCCAATCAGGTTTTAGAACTACCTTCGTGGTCTCGTTCTGCTTTTCCTTGAACATCTTGTAGCCCTTCGGAGCCTCCTCGAGCGGCAACCGGTGGCTGATCAGGAAGGTGGTATCGATCTTGCCCTCGCCGATCATGTCGAGCAGCTTGCGGGTATATTTCTGCACGTGGGTTTGGCCGGTCTTCACTGACAAGCCCTTCTCCATCAGGGCGCCGATCGGAAACTTGTCGACCATGCCGCCATAGACGCCGGGGATGGAAACGCGTCCGCCCTTGCGGCAGGCGAGGATCACCTCGCGCAGCACGTGGCCGCGATCGGTGCCGAGCTTCACGCTGGTCTTTACCGCATCGATGACATTGTCGATGGCGAAGCCGTGGCTCTCCAGCCCGACCGCGTCGATTACCGCGTCCGGGCCGATTCCGCCGGTCATTTCGGCGAGCGCCTCGCGCACCTTGACGTCGTGGTAGTCGATCACCTCGGCGCCCATCGACTTCGCCAGTTCGAGGCGATGCGGATAGTGATCGATGGCGATCACCTGGTGCGCGCCCATCAGCTTGGCGCTCTGGATGGCGAACAGGCCGACCGGTCCGCAGCCCCACACCGCGACGGTGTCGCCGGGCTCGATCGCGCAGTTTTCCGCCGCCATCCAGCCGGTCGGCAGGATGTCGGAGAGGAACAGCACCTTGTCGTCCTCCACCCCGTCCTCGATGACGATCGGGCCGACGTCGGAATAGGGCACGCGCGCGTATTCCGCCTGGCCTCCCGCGTAGCCGCCAGTCAGATGCGAATAGCCGAAGCAGCCGGTCATCGCGTAGCCGTAGAGCACCTCGCTCATGTCGGCCTTTTCAGCCGGGTTCGAGTTGTCGCAGGCGGCGAACTGCTGTTTCTGGCAGAAGAAGCACTGGCCGCAGGCGATGACGAAAGGGACGACGACCCGCTGGCCAACTTTCAAGGTGCTCTTCGCACCGGTCTCGACCACCTCGCCCATGAACTCATGGCCAAGGATGTCGCCCTTATGCAGCGTCGGAATGTAGCTGTCGTAGAGGTGCAGATCCGAGCCGCAGATCGCCGTCGAAGTTATCTTGACGATCGCGTCGCGCGGATTGACGATCTTTGGATCGGGTACGGTCTCCATCCGTACATCGTGCTTGCCGTGCCAGGTGAGGGCGCGCATTGTTTTATTTCCCAGAGATTTCAATCAACAAGAGTGCGCCGTCCCGGCCGCGCCGACGGGCGCGCGGAGCCGGGACGGAGGATTGCGACACGGGGCGCGGGGGACGGCGGACAAGGTGGGATCGACTTCTAGGATCCCGGACGAGCCGCGCTCCGCGGATCTTTCCGGGAAGACGCACGGTGGGGAGGCGAAAAACAGAGCCAAGACTCACTCAGCCGCCGCCTCAGCCGCCGCGCGGGCCAGCGTCGGGCGCGGAGGACGTGGAGATCTCGCCGGTCTCCATCAGCTGCTTGAAGCGGCGAAGATCGCGCCTGGTCTGCATTTTCGGCTCCTTCTGGAACAGCTTCGCGATTGCCTTGCCGAGCTCGCCGGCCGGCGGCTCGTAGGCCATGGTGGCGTTGACCATCACGCCCCGGCCGGGAGCCGCCTCCCGAAACTCGATCACGCCGGCGTTGCGCACGTCGGCTCCCTCGACCGAGCGCCAGGCAATCCGCCGGTCCGGCTCGTCCTCGATGACCTCGGCGTCCCACTCGACGACCTGACCACCGGGCGCCTTGACCACCCAGTGCGACCGGCGCTCGTCGCGCGCGGTGACCGATTCGATATTTTCCAGCACCCGGCCGAGATTGGCGAAGTCGCGCCAGAAGGCGTAAAGCTCCGAGCGCGGACGATTGATCGTCACCGTGCGGCCGACCAGGGTCGCGCGATCCCAGCCAAGATCCTCGGCGGCATCCTCGGCGATGTCGCGCTGGTGCACCGCCGCGGTGAGCGGCGCGTCGCTCTTCAAGGCTTCGACGGTGGCGTCCTCGGCCATCGGGCTCCTCGATCTCTCCGGACGCCCCCCAAGGCAGGCGTGAGAACGAGGGCGTCGCGCGGATTGTTCCCATGAACGGCGGCGCTGGTTTATCTTACGCCCAAGGGTAGACAGGACAGCAACTCTCGCGGGTAAACTGTCCGCTCGACGGGCTCGGCGCCAGGCATGGATCGTCCGAACGAGCACCGGGCGATGACGGTCGGAGGTGAGACGAATGCTTGCCTCTCATCCCCGTCATGGCCGGCGGCGAGGCCGGCAATCGAAAAGTCAGGAACGCGGGCGGCCATTCAACATCGCGCAGCCAAATGGCTCGAGCGACAGTTCTTCGTCGTGCAATAGCGACGCGCCGAGCGCGAAGACGATCTCGCTGGGCGGCATGTCCGATAGCCGACAGGCTCGGCCGGCCAGTTCGAAAACGCACAACAGCGCCTCATCGCCGCGCCTCCTGGTGAACGCCAGCACGCCTTCCTGCCCCGCCTCGACGATCTCCGCCGTTCCCAACCGCAGCGCGCCGGAGGCGCGGCGCAGGTCGATCAGCCGGCGGGTGAAGTGGAGCATGGAGGCGGGGTCGGCCTCCTGCTCGGCGACCGCGAGAGGACGGTGGGCAGGGTCGAGCGGGAGCCAGGTCTCGGCGCTCGCGGAGAAGCCGGCGCTTGGGCCCTCGGCGGTCCAGGGCATGGGCGTGCGGGCGCCGTCGCGGCCGGCCCCCTGGCCGGCGGTGGCGATGTCGAAGGGGTCGCGCAAGGCCGCGAGGCCGAGCTCCGCCTGTGGCAGCCCGAGTTCCTCCCCCTGGTAGAGGAAGATCGTCCCGCGCAGGCACATCAGCGCCGCCATCAGCACTCGCACCTGGCGCCGATCGCCCGAGCGGGCGAGGCGGGTGGCGAAGCGGGCGACGTCGTGGTTGCCGAGCGACCACGATGGCCAGCCGGAGGAGTCCGCCCAGGCGCGCAGCGCGTCCTCGAACAGCGCCGGGCTGGCGCGCCGCGCGGCTAGGAAGTGAAAGCCATAGGCGGTGTGCAGTCGGTCCGGGCCTTCGACGTATTCGCGCTGGCGCGGCAGCGGCGGCTCGTCGACGACCTCGCCGACCAGCATGCGGCCGGGGCTTTCATCCGCCAAGGCGCGCAGGTCGGCCACGAAGTCGAGCGCCTCGGGGCGCGAGCGGTCGAACACGTGGCGCTGAAACGATGTCGGCAGGCCAGGAGGCCTGGCGCGCGGCTGCGGCGGATTGTCGGTTAGCGCCGGGTCGTGGACGATGTAGTTGATGACATCCAATCGCAGTCCATCGACGCCGCGTTCAAACCAGAAGCGCGCCACCGCGAGCATCGCCGCGCGCGCCTCCGGGTTCCAGAAGTTCAGCTGCGGCTGTTCAACGAGGAAATTGTGGAAGTAGTACTGCCGGCGGATCGGGCTCCACGTCCACGAGGGCCCGCCGAATGAGGCCTGCCAGTTGTTCGGCGGCGATCCGTCCGCCTTGGCGTCGGCCCAAACGTACCAGTCGGACCTCGGCCCCTCCCGCGCCGCGGCGCTCGCGGCGAACCATGGATGCCGGTCGGAAGTGTGGGCATAGACCTGGTCGATGATCACCTTCAGACCCAGGCCATGGGCGCGGGCGACCAGGGCATCGAAATCGGCGAGGGCGCCGAACAGCGGATCGACGCCAAGATAGTCGGCCACGTCGTAGCCGAAATCTTTCATCGGCGAGGGAAAGAAGGGCGAGAGCCACAGACCGTCGACGCCGAGCGAGGCGATATAGTCGAGCTTGGCGGTGATCCCAGCCAGATCGCCGACGCCATCGCCGTTCGCATCGGCGAAACTGCGCGGATAGACCTGATAGATCACCGCCCCCCGCCACCAGGGCGCCGCTGTTTCGTTTTGTGGTTCCGCTGCCATCACCGCTCGCTGGCTGATCGTTGGCCGGCTTTACCCCTGAAATGACCGGCGCCGCCGGGCGATAGGGCCGGCGATCCATGCCCCCGCTTGCTAGGCTTCGCCAAGGGGAGCCAAGGATGGCCGCGACGAGCGCGGCCATGCCGGTCATGTGTAGGAGCTTCCGTGCTCGACAAATTCGACAGCCGTCTCGATCCGACCTTCGAACCCGTCGATCGCGCGGGCCTGATCGCGCGGCTGTCCCGCATACTGCCGCGCCAGCGGCTGATTACCGCCGTCGAGGGCATGCGGGTCTATGAGAGCGACGGGCTCGCCGCCTACCGCGGCCTGCCAGGCGTGGTCGCCCTGCCGGACGATACCACCGAGGTCGTCCAGGTGCTGCGGGTCTGCCGCGAGCTGCGGGCGCCGGTGGTGACGCGCGGGGCCGGCACCGGGCTTTCCGGCGGCGCCCTGCCGTTTCCCGGCTGCGTGCTGCTCGCGATGACGAGGTTCAGCCGCATCCTGGCTATCGATCCGGCGGCGCGGCTGGCGCGGGTGCAGCCGGGCGTGCGCAATCTGGCGGTGAGCGAAGCGGCCGCGCCGCACGGCCTGTTCTACGCCCCTGACCCCTCCTCGCAGATCGCCTGCAGCATCGGCGGCAATGTCGCCGAGAACGCCGGCGGCGTGCACTGCCTGAAGTATGGCCTTACCGTGCACAACCTCCAGGCGCTGGAGGTGGTGACCCTGGACGGCGAGGTGCTGCGGATCGGCGGCGAGACGCTCGACTGTCCAGGCTACGATCTTCTGGCGCTGATCACCGGATCGGAGGGCCTGCTGGGTGTCATCACCGAGGTGACCGTGCGGCTGCTGCCCCTGCCCGGCGAGCCGCGGCTGATGATGGCGGCCTTCGCCGAGGTCGCCGCCGCCGGCGAGGCGGTTGCCGAGATCATCGCCGCCGGCGTCATCCCCGCCGGTCTCGAGATGATGGATTCCATGGCCATTCGCGCCGCCGAGGCGTACGTCTCCGCCGGCTACCCGACCCGCGCCGCCGCCCTGTTGCTGTGCGAACTGGACGGCGCGCGGGAGGACGTCGCCGAGGGGCTGGAGGCGGTGGCGCGGATCTGCCGCGCCGCCGGCGCCACGCTCGTGCGGGTCGCCGACGACGATGCCGAACGCCAGCGCTTGTGGGCCGGACGCAAGGCCGCCTTCCCCGCCATGGGCCGAATGGCGCCGGACTATTACTGCATCGACGGTACGATCCCGCGACATCGACTGGCGGCGGTGCTGGAGGCCATCTCCCGCCTTTCGGTCGAACACGGCCTGCCGGTGGCCAACGTCTTTCACGCCGGCGACGGCAATCTGCATCCGCTGATCCTCTACGACGCGGCCAAGCCGGGCGAGCTGGAGCGGGCGGAGGCGCTCGGCGGCGCCATCCTGGAGATGTGCGTCGCCGCCGGCGGCTCGATCACCGGCGAGCACGGCGTCGGCCGCGAGAAGATCAATCAGATGTGCGCGCAGTTCGGGGACGGCGAGATCGAGACCTTCGCCGCGATCAAGGCCGCCTTCGATCCCGCCGGCCTGCTCAATCCCGGCAAGGCGATCCCGACGCTCGCCCGCTGCGCCGAGTTCGGCGCCATGCACGTCCACGGCGGGCGATTGCGCTTCCCCGAGATCGAGCGGCTGTGAGCGCCGACGCCGACGGGAGTGTCGCGCTCGCCGACCGCGTGCGCGCGGCCGCCGAGGCCGCAATGCCGTTGCGCATCGTCGGCGGCGACACCAAGGCGTGGTACGGCCGACATGTCGCCGGCGAACCGCTGAACGTCGCGGGCCATCGCGGCATCCTCGACTATCAGCCAAGCGAGCTGGTCATAACCGCGCGGGCTGGGACGCCGCTTGGCGAGATCGAGACGGCGCTCGCCGAGCGCGGCCAGCACCTGCCGTTCGAGCCCCTGCATACTGGCGACGGCGCGACCATCGGCGGGGCGATCGCCTCGGGCCTGGCGGGAGCGGCGAGGCCGTTCGCCGGGGCGGCGCGAGACTACCTTCTCGGCGTGACTGTCCTCGACGGCCGGGGCAGGCGGCTGCGCTTCGGCGGCACGGTGTTCAAGAACGTCGCCGGATTCGACCTTTTCCGGCTGATGTGCGGGGCGCTGGGGACGCTGGGCGTGCTGTTGGATGTGTCGCTGCGGGTGGCGCCGAGGCCCGCGGCGCGGGTCGTCCGCAAAATCGATGTCGACTGGGTCGACGTCGCCCCGGCGCTGATCGGCCTTCGCGCGCATTCGCCGCTCACCGGGGCGGCCCACGCCGAAGGTCTTGTGCGAGTTCGCCTGGCTGGCCCAAGCGCCGCCGTGGCGCGCGCCGCTCGCGACATCGGCGGGGAGGACGACGACCCGGTCTGGTGGGATCGCCTGCGCCGCCTCGAGATCCCGCCCCTGACCGAGCCGCGCCTGTGGCGCCTCGTGCTGCCCGCCGAGCGGCCGCCGATGCTGCTGGTGGGACGCTCCCTGATCGACTGGGCCAATGGCCTGATCTGGTTCTCCGATGCTTCGTCGCGCCAGAACATGCACGAAAGCGCCGCCCGGGTGTTCGGCCACGCGGTGCTGTTCCGCGGCGCCCGCCAGTCCGAGGCGGTATTCCCGCCGCTGCCGGCGGCGCTCATGGCCTTGCATCGCCGTATCAAGGCGGCCTTCGATCCGCGCGGCATCCTCAACCCCGGCCGCATCTACCCGGAACTCTAGCCGACGCCCGTGCAGGTCAGGATCGCCAACCCGCTCGCCGAAACGGCCGCCGGCGCCACCGCCGAGGCGGTGCTGCGCGCCTGCGTCCATTGCGGCATGTGCAACGCCGTCTGCCCGACCTTCGCCCTGGCCGGCGACGAACGTGACGGCCCGCGCGGCCGCATCTATCTGATGAAAGGGCTGCTGGAGGGCGAGGCGGCCGGCGAGGCCACCCGCCGCCACTTGGACCGCTGCCTTTCCTGTCGCGCGTGCGAGACCGCCTGCCCGTCCGGCGTCGACTATCACCGGCTGCTCGATGTCGGCCGCGAACGCCTGGCCGAGGTCGCGCCGCGTCCCCTGCCGGGCCGCCTGGCGAGGGCGGCGATCCGCTGGCTGGCGCATCGGCCGATGGTTCTGCGACCGTTGCTGCGGCTGACTGGCCGCGCGAGGGTTCCATCCGGCCGCCTCACGACCGCCTCTCCCCTGAAGCGGGAGGAGGGTGAAAGGCGGATGCTGCTGCTGGGCGGCTGCGTGCAGGCGGGCGCGGCGGCGCATTTCAACGTCGCCACCCGCCGGGTATTGGGACGGATCGGCGTCGCCGTCGACGAGGCGCCTGGCTGCTGCGGGGCAATCGACGCCCACCTGGAGGCCTTCGCCACCGCCCGGGCGCGCGCGCGGCGCAACGTCGCGGCCTGGGAAGCGGCGCTCGACGGCGGCGCCGAGGCCCTGGTGATCAACGCGAGCGGCTGCGCCGCCTTCGTCCGCGACTACTGCGACCTGCTGGCGGACGAGCCCGCCTGGCGCGACCGCGCCCGCCGGATCGCCGCCGCCGTGCGGGACCCGGTCGAAGTGTTGGAGGGCGCCGACCTGCCGCGCTCACGCGCACCGAGGCGCCGGCGGATCGCCGTGCACGACCCCTGCACCCTCGCCAACGGCCCGAAGCTCGGCGGCCGGGTCGCGGCGCTGCTGGCGAAGCTCGGCCACGACATCGCCCCCGCGGCCGGCGCGCCACGCTGCTGCGGCTCCGCCGGGGCCGGATCGCTGCTGCATCCGCGGTGGGCCAAGGCGCTGCGCCGCGACACCCTCGCCGCCCTCACCGCCGGCGATCCCGACGAGATCGTGACGGCCAACATCGGGTGCTGGCTTCACCTCGCCACCGACGCTCCCATCCCCGTGCGCCACTGGATCGAAGTCGTCGACGAGACGCAAGCCGCAGGACCGTCGAGCCTGATCGACCAACTCAGGGCCAAGCTCGGCGGGACGGTCAGAATAGCCGACGATGCCGATCTCACCGCACCGACCGGGGAGCGGTGGAAGACGGAAATGGACTGATGCGCCCAATTCTTCTCGACACTTGCGCTCTGCTGTGGATGACGCAGGAGGGCCAGCTTCACTTCGAAGCGGAGGAGGCCCTGCGAGAAAACGAGGCAGCAGGCCACCCCACACTCGTGTCGCCGATGTTCGATGCGATCGCCTGCTGAAGCTTTGCTTGGGGATAGTCACATGCCGAGCGAACTCGGCCACCGCCTTGTACGTCACCTTGCCGTCTTTGATGTTTAGCCCGGCGGCGAAGCCTGGATCGTCGGCGAGGGCGCGGTCGACTCCCTTGCCCGCCAAGGCGCAGATGTAGGGGGTTGTGGCGGCGCTCAAGGCGTAGGTGGAGGTGAGCGGCGCGGCGCCCGGCATGTTGGCGACGCAGTAGTGGATCACCTCGTCGACCACGAAGGTGGGATCGGCGTGGGTGGTCGGGTGGCTGGTTTCGAAACAGCCGCCCTGGTCGATGGCCACGTCGACCAGCACCGTTCCTGGCCGCATGCGCGCCAGGTCGGCGCGGGTGACCAGCTTGGGCGCGGCGGCGCCGGGGATCAGCACGCAGCCGATGACGAGGTCGGCGGTCGGCAGAGCCTCGGCGACGAGGTCGTGCGTCGACTGGCAGGTCTTCACCGCCCCGCCGAACAGATCGTCGAGTTCCTCGAGCCGCGGCGCCGAGATATCGAACAGGGTGACGTCGGCGCGATGCCCAAGCGCCATCTGCGCCGCATGCTTGCCGCTGACGCCGCCGCCGAGGATCAGCACCTTGGCCGGCATCACTCCTGGAGCGCCGCCGAGCAAGACGCCGCGGCCGCCGGCGGGCTTCAGCAGATGATAGGCGCCGACGTCGACCGCCATCCGCCCGGCCACCTGACTCATCGGCGCGAGCAGCGGCAGCCGTCCGGCGCGGTCGGTGATCGTTTCATAGGCGATGGCGGTGCAGCCCGACTCCATCAACCCCCTGGTCTGCGCCGGATCGGCCGCGAGGTGCAGATATGTGAAGAGGATATGGCGAGGTTTCAGCCGGGCGATCTCCACCGCTTGCGGCTCCTTGACCTTGACGATTATGTCGGCCGCCTCGAACACCGCGTCGGCGTCCGGCAGGATGGTCGCGCCGACATCGGCGAAGGCTTGATCGGCGAGTCCGATGCCCGCGCCGGCCCCAGCTTCGACGAACACCTCATGGCCTTCGTGGCGGAGGCGCTGAACAACGCCCGGCGTCGCGCCGATGCGGAATTCCAGAGTTTTTATTTCCTTGGGCACGCCGATGCGCATGGCGGTGGTCTCTCCCCTGTCCGCTTGGTCTTCAGGAACTTGGCGGCGGCCTTATCATGCCCCCGTCGGCGCCGTGAAACCCCCTCGCCCGCGCGGCTCGGCGACGGCGAACACCAACACCGCGACGGCGGCGAGTAGGAGGGCGATCGACAGACCGAAGAGATCGCCATAACCGAGACGGCTGGCGATCACGCCCCCGACGAGCGGCCCCAACGCCGCCATCAGCCCTTGCACGCTCGCTCCCATCGCCAGGCGCATGGCCGTGTCCTCGCGCGCTCCAAACTCCAGCACCATGGTTTGCGAACTCATCAGAAAGCCCGACTGCGCCGCGCCGAGACCGAAAAAGGCGGTCAGGATCAGCGTCTCGATGGCGAGGCGCCCGTGCGCGAGCGACGGCGCGGCGAGCAGCAGGGCGGTGGCCAAGCTCCACACCAGCAGCGCGACGATGTAGGTGGCGCGGAAGCCGAACCGGTCGCCGCAGAGGCCCCAGGCGAGATTGGTCAGGGTGTCGGCCCCGAGATAGGCCAGCGACAATAGCCCAAGCGCCGCGCCATCGAGCGACGCCCAGCGGCCGGCGAACAACACGTAGAAGGGCGCGGCGACGCGCGCGCCCGTGGCCAATCCCTGCGCGATGAGGAAGTTGCGGAAGTTCCGGTCGGCGGCCAGCAGGGCCGGAAACTCGCGCACGCGATCGAGCACCCGTGCGCGGGCCCGCAGCACCGGCGGCTCTGGTTCGACCATCAGCAAGCGGAGGGCGGTGAGCCCCAGGCTGGTGAGGACGAAGGCGAGCAGGAAGGTGACGCCGTAGCCGTTGCCCCAGGCATTACCCTGAACCAGCCAGCGCCCCGCCGCCCAGGCGAGGGCGGCGGCGATCGCGCCGCCGGTCATGTTGCGCAACGCCTGCAGCCGGCCTCGGCGGGCGATCGGAATGACCTTGGCCAGCAGCAGCTGAAAGGCCACCTGCTGCGAACCGGAAAACAGGCCCAGCAGGAACAAGAAGACCAGCACGGCGCCGACCAGGGGCGCGCCGTGCAACACGAAGCCCGCCAGCGCCACGCCGAGGATTTGCACGCGCATGAGCGTGCCCAGAAGCATGGCGGCCGGCAGAACACGCTTGCGGTGCTCGATCTGTGTCGCGCCGACGATCGGCGAGATCACCGGCCCCAGCTGCTGGAGCGACTGTCCAAGGCCCACGATGAAATCCGAGCCGGAAATCAGATGGAGGTAGACGGGCAGGAAGGTCGGGGCGTTGAAAAGGCGAAAGCCGGTCATCCCCAGCATGCCGTGCAGAAAGTGGCCGGCGAAGTTGCGCGGCAGATGGCGCCAGACGAACCGTTCATAGAGGGCTTCGGCCTCCGCTCCGGGCGGCGTGACCGAACTCATCGGCTGGCGCGCGGGCTGGGCGGCCGGTAACCTTGCGTCGCGACCGACCCTCGCCTATCAGGCCGGGCGCCATCCGACGCGGCTTTCAAGGGCGGGACTCGTCGGCCGCGCGCCAATCCAATTCTCAACGGATCATCCGTTCCATGTCCTACGATGTCGCCGCCGCCAACCGCGCCGATGGCGCCGGCTTCCACCCGACGGTGCTCACTCACCTTCAGCGCCTCGAGGCGGAGAGCATCCATATCATGCGCGAGGTGGTCGCCGAGTGCGAACGCCCGGTGATGCTCTACTCGGTGGGCAAGGACTCGGCGGTGATGCTGCACCTGGCCGCCAAAGCGTTCCATCCCTCGCGCCCGCCCTTCCCGCTGCTACACGTCGACACGACGTGGAAGTTCAAGGCGATGTACGAGATGCGCCAGAAAATGGCGGATCTGCTGGGCTTCGAGCTGCTGGTGCACCAGAACCCAGAGGCCAAGGCGCAGGGCATCAATCCCTTCGACCACGGGCCGCTGCACACCGACATGTGGAAGACGCAGGGGCTCAAACAAGCGCTCGACAAGTACAAGTTCGACGCGGCGTTCGGCGGCGCCCGGCGCGACGAGGAAAAGAGTCGGGCCAAGGAGCGCGTCGTCAGCGTGCGCACCCCAAGCCACGGCTGGGATCCTAAGAACCAGCGGCCGGAACTGTGGAATCTCTACAACACTCGTATCACCAAAGGACAAAGCCTGCGGGTCTTCCCAATATCGAACTGGACGGAGCTCGATATCTGGCAGTACATTCATCTTGAGAACATTCCGATCGTGCCATTGTACTTCTCGGAAGAACGACCGGTGGTGGAGCGAGACGGCATTCTGTTCATGGTCGACGACGATCGCATGCGACTGGAGCCTGGCGAGACGCCGATGATGAGGAAGGTGCGGTTCCGCACCCTCGGCTGCTATCCCCTGACTGGCGCGGTCGAGAGCGAGGCCGACACCCTGCCACGCATCATTCAGGAGATGCTGCTGACCACCACCTCGGAGCGGCAAGGCCGGGCCATCGACCACGACCAGGCCGCCTCGATGGAGAAGAAGAAGCGCGAGGGGTATTTCTGATGGCCCACGTCTCGGACCTCATCGCCACCGACATCGACGCCTATCTCGAGGCGCACCAGCACAAGAGTCTGCTGCGGTTCATAACCTGCGGCAGCGTCGATGATGGCAAGTCGACCCTGATTGGCCGATTGCTTTACGACTCGAAGATGATCTTCGAGGATCAGCTGGCCGCATTGGAAGCAGACTCCAAAAAAGTCGGCACCCAGGGTGGCGAGATTGACTTCGCGCTGCTGGTGGACGGCCTTGCGGCCGAGCGCGAACAGGGCATCACCATCGATGTCGCCTACCGCTTCTTCTCAACCGACAAGCGCAAGTTCATCGTCGCCGACACGCCCGGACATGAGCAGTACACCCGCAACATGGTCACCGGCGCCTCGACCGCCGACCTGGCGATCATTCTTATCGACGCCCGCAAGGGTGTGCTGACGCAGACCCGGCGGCACAGCTATCTGGTGCATCTGATCGGCATCCAGAAGGTGGTGCTGGCGGTCAACAAGATGGACCTCGTCGACTTCGACGAGACGGTGTTCAATCGCATCGTCGGCGACTACCGCGACTTCGCCCGCGACATTGGCCTGACCGATATCCTCGCCGTGCCGATCTCCGGGCTGAAGGGCGACAACATTACCGGGCGGAGCGAGCGCACCCCGTGGTACCATGGCCCCTCGCTGATCCATTATCTCGAGACGGTGGAGATCGACGACGGGCGACTGCAGGCGGGACCGTTTCGCCTGCCGGTGCAGTGGGTCAACCGGCCCAATCTCGATTTCCGCGGCTTTTCGGGCCAGGTGGCGTCCGGCTGCGTTTCGCCAGGTGATCCGATTCGCGTGCTGCCCTCCGGGCGGGAAAGCCGCATCGAGCGGATTGTCACCAAGGATGGCGACCTGGAGCGCGCCGTGGCTGGCCAGTCGATCACCGTGACCCTCACAGACGAGATCGACTGCTCGCGCGGCGACGTGATCGCCGCCGCCAAGGCCCCGCCGGAGGTGGCCGATCAATTCGAGACCACCATCGTGTGGATGGCCGCCGAGCCGATGCTGCCCGGCCGCGCCTATGGCTTGAAGACCGGCGCCTCGATGGTCACCGCGACGCCGGACGAACCGAAGTACAAGGTCAACGTCAACACCCTCGAGCACCTCGCGGCGAGGCAGCTGGAACTGAACGAGATCGGCGTCGCCAACATCAGCCTCGATCGGCCGATCGCCTTCGACCCATATGAGCGCGACCACGATCTTGGGGGCTTCATCCTGATCGACAAGATGACCAACGCGACGGTCGGGGCCGGGATGATCCGCTTCGCGCTGCGCCGGTCGCACAATATCCATTGGCAGGCGATCGATGTCTCGAAGGAGAGCCGTGCGCAAGCGAAGAAGCAGAAGCCGGCGGTGCTGTGGTTCACCGGCCTATCCGGGGCCGGCAAGTCGACCATCGCCAACCTGGTCGAGAAAAAGCTGCTCGCCGAGGGCAAACACACCTATATGCTGGATGGCGACAACGTTCGCCATGGCCTCAATCGCGATCTCGGGTTCACCGACGCCGACCGGGTGGAGAACATCCGCCGCGTCGCCGAGGTGGCGCGGCTGATGGCCGACGCCGGCCTGATCGTGCTGGTCTCGTTCATCAGCCCGTTTCGCTCCGAGCGGCGGATGGCCCGCGACATGATGAGCGACGGCGAGTTCATCGAGGTCTATGTCGAAACGCCGCTCGCCATCGCCGAGCAGCGAGACGTCAAGGGCCTCTACGCCAAGGCGCGGCGTGGCGAGCTGGCCAATTTCACGGGCATCGATAGCCCGTACGAAGAGCCCGAAGTCAGCCGAGATCCGGGTCGACACCAGCACCCTCTCGGCCGAGCAGTCGGCCGAGGCGATCGTCAAGTATTTGGATGACCGCGCTCCATAGTTGGCGACGGGCGCCGCTCGATTCGCCGGCTCGGGTTCAGCGCAACTGACTGTCCTTGTTGCCGCGGCGGTTGATGCCGGTCGTGACGACGCGCCGATCGCGCGCCGACTGGCAGGCGACGCAGGTGCGGGCGCCCGGCAAAGCCCTGCGGCGCGCCTCGGGGATCTGCTCGCCGCATTCGTCGCAGTGGCTGGCGCCTTCGCCCGCCGGCAGTCGCGCGCGAGCGGCGGCGACGCCATCCAGGATGGTGTCGTCGATTTGGTCGAGCACCGCGCCATCGCGAGTCCAGCCGCCGGCCAATTCCCAATCCTTTCGCAACGCGCCAAGCAAGCCTGAAGAGATAGTGGTCCGGGCGCCGCCGACCAAACGGCGCCGGCGAAGGATGGTGGGGCCCGACTTCCTCGCTGGCCGGCCCAAGATCGCCTGTTATGACGCCCCCATTCGGTCCACACCGCCGATTCGGGCGCTATGGTTGGAACTGGAGACGGCGCTCGCCGCGTTCTTGCAGACGTGAAGCCAAGAGACCTCCGCGTAACCCGCGGCCGTCCGAACTGGGCTCGATCCGTGTGCATCGGCCGAACGGTCGTGCGACAAGGTGGATGATGACCGGCGAAGGGCAGGTTCAATCCCGCGGCGACGTCTTGGAGGCGGCCGCCTATGAACGGCTGGTGCAGTCGATCACCGACTACGCCATCTTCATGCTCGATGCCCAGGGCCGGGTGGCGAGCTGGAATCCCGGAGCGGCGCGGATCAAGGGCTACAGCGCGGACGAGATCATCGGTCAGCCGTTCTCGCGTTTCTATACCTCCGAGGACCTGGCGATCGGCGTGCCCGAACGGGCGCTCAAGGAGGCGGCCGAGAGCGGCCGCTTCGCCTCCGAAGGATGGCGGCGGCGCAAGGACGGCACGCGCTTCTGGGCGGCGGTGGTGATCGATCCGATCCGCAACGATGACGGCGCGGTGATCGGCTTCGCCAAGGTGACGCGGGACCTCACGGAGCGGCGACAGGCGCGACTGGAGCTCGATCGTTCGCGCGAAGCGCTTTTCCAAGCGCAGAAGATGGAGGCGGTGGGTCAGCTCACCGGCGGTCTGGCGCACGACTTCAACAACCTGCTGGCCGGGATTTCCGGCAGCCTGGAGATGATGCGCGCTCGCCTGGCGCAAGGGCGCATCGCAGAGGTGGAGCGATATGTCGCCGCCGCCCAGGGCGCCGCCAGCCGCGCCGCGGCGCTGACCCATCGCCTGCTGGCCTTCGCCCGGCGCCAGCCGCTGGAACCAAAGCCGGTCGACGCCGACCGCCTCGTCGCCGGCATGGAAGAGTTGATCCGCCGCACCCTCGGGCCCGGCATCGCTCTCGAGACGGTCGCCTCCGAGGGCTTGTGGACCTGTCTATGCGATCCCAACCAGCTCGAGAACGCCATCCTCAATCTGGCGATCAACGCCCGCGACGCCATGCCGGCCGGCGGCCGACTGACGATCGAAACTTGCAACTGCCTGATCGACGAGGACGCCGGCCGCCGCCGCGAACTGACCCCCGGACAGTACGTGCGGATCGGTGTTAGCGACACCGGCGCCGGCATTCCCGCCGACATCCTGCCGCGCGTGTTCGACCCCTTCTTCACCACCAAGCCGGCCGGCAAGGGAACCGGCCTTGGCCTTTCGATGATCTACGGCTTCGCCAAGCAGTCGAACGGCCAGGCGCGCATCTATTCGGAGCCGGGACGGGGCGCGTGCGTCAAGCTCTATCTGCCAAGACACGTCGGCGAGTCCCCGGCCGAGGACGGAGCCCCGCGCAGCGACGCGGCGCCGCGCGGCGAAGCCGGCCAGACGGTGCTGATCGTCGACGACGAGCCGACCGTGCGCATGCTGATCGCGGACACTCTGAGCGAGCTGGGCTATGACACGATCGAGGCGGGCGAGGCGGTTGCCGGGCTGAAGGTGCTCATGTCCGATGCCCGCATCGATCTGCTGATCAGCGACATCGGGCTGCCCGGTGGGATGGATGGCCTGCAGATGACCGAACGGGCTCGGGAGCGCCGCCCTTCGCTCAAGGTGCTGTTCATCACCGGCTATGCCGAGAATGCCGCCATCAGGGCCGGAACCCTGCCCCCGGACGCGCAGGTGATCAGCAAACCCTTCGCCATGGAGAAGCTGGCGTCGCGGGTGAAGCGGATCGTCGGAGACTGACCAGCTCGTCGTGATCCGTTGGCCACGAACCGCGACGGGACTAGAGTGCCGCCGGGGTCAGGATTCCCGGAGTTCGCCATGCGTCGCCCCATTGCCCTTGCGCTGGCCGGCCTCGCCATCGCCGCCGCCGGCGCGGCCGTCGCCGACGAAGCGATCTCGACCGCTGGCGGGTCCGCGGCGGCCCCTCCGGCGAGCCCTCAAGAAGTCGCTCCCTTGGCGCTGGGCGGCCGCCCGGCATTCGATGACCGCGGCCCCGCGCCCGCCAGCCCGTGCGCCGTGTTCGACCTCGCCCCCTCGCCGGACAGAGACGTAGCGCCGCCGCCGGGCGCCACTCCGGCGGGCCCTGACCTTTCGGCGTCCTCATCCGGGTCGATCGATCGGCGCATCCATGGAGCGGTGTTCGCCGGCGTGGGGACTGGCGGCTATCGCGAAGGCGCCGCGGCGCTCTGCGCGCCGGTCGGCGACCATGCCGCCGTGGCGGTCAGCATCGACGCGCTTCGCTTCGGCCGTTGAACGCCCCGGCGCGACGCTCCGCCGCGTCGCGGCGCGCCCGTCTAAATTGGCCAAACCGTTGCGGATTTGTGGCGACTTGATGTTAATGGGCGGTTTCTGACGCTCTGGCGACGAGCTCGCTGGCTGGGGGCGTCGTTGCAGGCTTTTTTTGATGTCGGCGAGCCTATCGCGGCGGCGCGAACCGCTGTTTCTGCCGGACCGGTTTTTCCTCGGCCACGGTAGTGGCTTCGGCATCGACCGCGATCCGTTCGGACGGA
The DNA here is from genome assembly GCA_963752245.1 of uncultured Alphaproteobacteria bacterium. Classification (GTDB taxonomy): domain Bacteria; phylum Pseudomonadota; class Alphaproteobacteria; order Caulobacterales; family Caulobacteraceae; genus Acaudatibacter. The sequence goes on along the minus strand of CAVVXO010000004.1, from coordinate 147,716 downwards.
TCGTGCGGCGCTGCGTGATCGACACGATCGGCCAGCGCCACCGCACTCGCGAGGCGATCTGCGTCGACGAGACCCTGACCTACGATGACGGGGAAGTGCAGGCCTGGCGGTGGGTTCTCAGCCAAGCCGACCCCGGCCGCTACATCATCGCCGAGTTGCAGGCGGGATCGGGGCATATCGCGATGCACGGCGCGGGCGGCGATTTCGTCTTCAGTTTCCGCCGGCGCCGTCGGCTGCTTTCATCGCGGCACCGGACGCGTTTCACGATGCTGAGCGACAACACCGCGTTGGAAACCACCTGGGTCAGCGTGTTGGGAGTGCCGCGGCTGCACTTCACCGCCGTGCGCCATCGGGGTGAGTCGCGACCGGCTCTGGCCGACGTCCGGGCGATCCGCGTGGTTGACGCGGGCGCACGCTCGCCGCAAGCCGAGATGGATGATCGGCTCGACGCTGTCGCCTGAGCACTCCGCGCCCGACGGGTCGCGCCCGTCGTGGGGATCAGCCGAACAGCTCGGTGAATTGCGGCACTCGATCGACAACATCGACGCGGCGCTCATCCATCTGCTGGCCGAGCGGTTCAAGTTCACGCAGAAGGTCGGACGCCTTAAGGCAGATCTCGGTCTGCCGCCCGCCGATCCGGACCGAGAGACGCAGCAGGTCACGCGCCTGCGCTCCTTGGCGGCCGAAGCTGGCATCGACACGCGATTCGCCGAGAGCTTCCTCGCTTTTTTGATTACCGAGGTTATTCGCCGCCACGAACGGCAGCGCAGGGACGGCGGCTGAATGGAGGACCGGGCGGAGCGGCCGGCTTCGGTGGCGATCGTCGGCGCCGGCGACCACATCGGCGCGGCCATCGCCGAGCGTTTCGCCGCCGGCGGCTATCGCGTCTTCGGCGGGCGGCGAAATGGCGACAGGCTGGCGCCGCTCGCCCAGCGCATCGCCGCGACCGGCGGCCGTTTCGAGCCGCGGAGTTTGGACGCTCGGCGGGAGAGCGAGGTTGCCGCCTTCATGGACGAGGCGGATGCCGAGCAGCCTCTCACGGCGGCTATCTTCAATGTCGGAGCCAACGTCCAGTTTCCAATTCTCGAGACCACCGAGCGCGTCTTCCGCAAGGTATGGGAGATGGCGTGCGCCGCCGGCTTTCTCACCGGTCGGGAAGCGGCGCGGCGGATGGCGCCGCGGGGCGAGGGCTCGATCCTCTTTACTGGCGCGACCGCTTCGCTGCGCGGCGGGAGCGGCTATGCCGCGTTCGCCGCCGCCAAGGCCGGCCTTCGCGCGGTAGCGCAATCGATGGCGCGCGAGCTGGGACCGAAGGGGATTCATGTCGCGCACCTTGTCGTCGACGCCGGCGTCGACACCGCCTTCGTCCGGCAACGCATCGCCGCGGCGCGGGGCGCCGAGGCGCTGGCCAGCCTGTCTCCGGACACCCTGATGTCGCCGACCTCGATCGCCGAAACCTACTGGCGGTTGCACCAACAGCCGCGCGACGCCTGGACCTTCGAAATGGACCTTCGGCCACACGGAGAACCCTGGTGAGCCGCACGGCCCGCTTTCTGTTCGATTTCGGCAGCCCCAACGCCTACCTCGCCCATCGGGTCATTCCGGCGATCGAAACGCGGACGGGCGCCTGCTTCCGGTATGAGCCGGTGCTGCTCGGCGGCGTCTTCAAGGCGACCAACAACCGCTCGCCCATGCAGGCGTTCGCCGGGGTGGCCGGCAAGCTCGCTTACGAAGCCAAAGAAACCCGGCGCTTCATCGCTCGCCACGGGGTTGATCGGTTCCGGCCCAACCCGCACTTTCCGGTGAACACCTTGCTGATCATGCGCGGCGCGGTGGCCGCGCGCCGGCTCGGACTTTTCGAACCCTATGTGGAGCGGGTGTTCTCCGCGATGTGGGAGGAAGGGCGCAAAATGGATGAACCGTCGGTGGTCGCCGATGCGATCGCCACGATGGCGGCGCCGGCGTCGGCGATCCTCGAAATGACCGGCGATGCTTCCGTGAAGGCGGAGCTGATCGCGGCGACCGATGCGGCGGTGGCGGAGGGGGTGTTTGGCCTTCCGAGCTTCTTTGTCGGCGCGGAGATGTGGTTCGGCAAAGACCGGCTCGCCGATGTGGAGCGGGCTCTCGTCGACTAGGCGGACGGCCGAAGACATCGACGGTGGCGCAACCTTCGATTGGCGGCTAGCCTGGACGGTGGGCACGAGGCTGCGGAGCGCATGACCACAGCGCCGACGAAGCAAGGGCGCGTGCGACTGTTCGGCCGTTTCGCCTTGCAGACCGGAACCGGCGCGGCGGTCGAGATCAGCAGCCGTCGCGGGCGGGCGCTGATCGGCTACCTGGCGCTTGCGAAGGATCGTGGCGCCGGGCGTGAGCGCTTGTGCGCCCTGCTATGGGGCGACCGCGGTGAAACGCAGGCGCGCGCCAGCTTGCGTCAGTGCCTTCTCGAAACTCGCGAGGCCTTGGCCGCCGCGGCGCTCGACCTGCTGGACATCGACCGGGAATGGGTGCGGCTGAAACCTGGCGCCCTCGTTTCCGATATCGACGAAATGAACCAGGCGTTTGCCGAACGCGACGCCGTCGGGGCTGCCGCTGTTCTAGAACTGATCGGCGCGGCGCCGCTGCTGGAGGGCCTGGAGCTGCGCGGCCCGTTCGAGGCTTGGCTCGAACAAAGCCGCGCCCGGTTCGCCCGCGAACTGTCGTCCGGCGTGAAGGCGTTGCTCGAGGCTCTGGAGTTGGCGGGCGAGTGGCCGGCGGCGCGCCGGCTGGCCGAGGCCTTCCTGCGGCGAGAACCGCTCGAGGAGGCCGTCGTCGCCGCGGCCCTCCGCGCCGACGCCGTCACCGGCGCCGTGAACGAGACAGCGGCGACCGGCCACGGGAGGCTGGATGTTCTGCGCGCCGCGCTGGCCAGCGAAGTCGGCGACGCCAAGATCGAGGGCGCCACCCGCCTTGGCGACGCTGCCGGGCCGCCGCTGGTGGTGGTAGCCGCATTCGAGGCGGGCCCCGGCGAATCGGCCGCCCCACTCGCTGGCAGCCTGCGGGACGAAATCATTTCGGGATTGTCGCGGTTTCGCGACCTGCGCGTGGTCGCCGACCCGGCGCCGCTCGATAACGCCCGCCGCGCCGGAAGTCGGGCGGGCCTCTTCGAACTCGGCGCCCGGCTTCGGCCGGCCCCCCGAGGATATTCGCTGAACGTCCAACTGCGCCGGGCGGAGAACGGCGCGGTGATCTGGTCCGAGCCGTTTCCGGTGCCGGAGGCTGGTTTCGTCGCTGCGGTGGATCAGGTCATCGCCCGGGCCGTCGGCGTGGTGCTACCGACCATTCACGCCGACCTGTTGCGCCGGCCAAGCAACCTGCCGAGCGACCGCCTCCATCAGCGCTATCTGGTCGCGCGAGAGGCGGCGGCGCGCCCCCGCGGTCATGCGGCGGCGCGCGCGGCGGCGGCCGAACTCGAAGCGATCATCGCCGACCATCCCGATTTCGCCCTACCCTACCTGCCACTGGCGGCGCTCTACAACACCGACTTTGCTTGCACCTTGGCCGGCGCCAGTGGCGCGACCGAGCGGGCGCGGTCGCTGGATCTCGCCAAGACCGCCCTGGCGCTCGATCGCGGCCTCGCCAACGCCTATACCGCCACGGGGTGGAGCTATCTGCGCCGCCGCCAGTGGCGCCCCGCCCGGCTGCACTTCGATCAGGCGCTGCGACTGAATCCCTTCCACGCCACGCGGGTGATGGAGGTCGGTTATGGTCTGGTGTTCCTCGGCGACAACGACCAGGCTCAGAACCTGCTCGACCGTTGCCTGCTGCTCAATCCGGCGCCCCAGGACGGGTTCTTCTCCGATCTTGGCCTGCTGGCGATGGTGCGCGGCGACCATGCCCTGGCGGGCAGCTACTTCGACCTGATCGCCGAAGCCGACACCTGGGCCAGACTCTACGTCGCCATCAACGCCTACCTGGGCGGCGAACGCGATACCCGCCAAGCCGTCGCCGAGGTCGCCCGCGCGCGGGTGGCGGCGATCTGGCCGGCCGAAACCCCGATGACCGCCGCGGCGGTCCTCAGCTGGATCGCTGGACACCATCCGTTCGCCGATGAGGCGACCGAGGCTCGTTTTTTGGGCGGCGCTGGCGCCATGATCAGCGACAGCTGGCGGCTGGGCTGAGCGACGCTCGCAAGACCTCGGTGAACAGCGTGCGCGGCGGCGGCGGCGACCGAGGCGGCGGCGCGACCACAAAGGCCGCGTCGAGGCAGGCTTGGGCGTCGATGCGCTTCAGGTCGACCCGCCCCCCTGGCAACCACGCCTCGAGGCGATCGCTGTGGGACGACAGGGCGGGCATTTCCCGAGCCGCGAGCAGAACGCCCGGCCAGGTGCGATCCTGGTAGAATTGCGCGGTGGCGATGCGCAGAAACTGGCGGGCGCCGGCTTTCGACAGCACGCGCGCGCGAACGGCGGCGAGCAGAGTCGCCCGGATATTGACCAGCGGCTCGCCAAACGGCGCGTAGTCCCACTCGGCTGGGGCGTGCGCCACCGCCACCTCGTCATCGCCCTCGAGCCGTCCGCCAGCGTAGGCCCGAAAGATGGCTCCCACCCCGATCATGCCGAGGGTGTGGAGTTCGGCCGCCCGCAGCGCCCCCATGCTGGCGCCGCCGATGACCGCGACTCCGGCGGCGATCAGCTCCAGGAGCTCCTTGTGACGGATGGCGGGCTGGTCGTCGAACAGGCCGTCGATCAACACCGCGACAGCGGGGGGCTCGGCGAGCAAGGCCATGGCGTCGCCAGCGACCGCCGGGCCGCGCCACTCAAATTTCGCCGCGTCCTGGCGATCGCGGGGACGGATGGAGGGTCCCGCGAAAACCAAGATGCGGCGCGCGGACGAGGTCAGCGGCGCCATTCCGACCGGGAGGGCGAACGGGCGAAGGCGGCCAGCCCGGGCGCAAAGGCCTTGACGACGCGAACAGGCGATCCGGCTCGGGAGAGATCGACGATGGCGGCGTCGCGATGGCCAGCATCGGCGAGAGCCCGGGCGAGGCCGATGACGTCCGCGTCCGCCAGGGGTTCACCGGCCGCCGCCGTCCGCCAATCCAGCGGAGCAACCGTCGGCGGCAGTGGAAAAGCGAGGCCGAGCGCGCCCGGCGGGCGCACCGTCGGGTCTGGACCCAGGATATCATCTCGGACCCCTGCGATGGTGGTCAGGCGCGACTGCGCCGCTTCGGCGACCGCCGCCGCGACCGCCGCCGCGAAATCCAGGCGGCAAGCGGCCCCGACGCTCCGCCGCCGCTCTCCGTTTCCCAGCGGCTCCACGATCTCGCAAACGATCACCACCGCCGCGATCAAAGGCGTCGCGCTCCACAGGCGCGCATCCATGCCGAGGCCATCAAGTTTCCGGACAAGGATCCGCCACCAGGGGAGCGGCAGGGTGTCGCCGTCGATTTCCGTCTCGGCCCGCGCCGCCTCGTCCAGATTGGCCCAGCGCCAGAAGGCGTCGCGCTCGAGCAGTTCCAGCAACGCGGTTGAAATGGCCGCCGGGAGATCCACCCCAGCCCCAAGTCCGTTGCTTGATCGATCGAGGCGCTCATCGGCGCGATAGGTGTAGTCGAGCGAAACGCAGTCGAACGGCGCCCACAGGCGCGAGCCATCGCGCAACCGTCGGGCCGGCGTCCAGGCGATCGGCTCGCCCGCATCAGGCGTCTCGGCGCGATCCTCGGCGAAGTCGCCGAGGCTGGGCGCCCGCTCGTCGCTCGGCAGGGCGGCAAAGGCGGCGGTGCGCCGTTCGCCATCAAAGCGTTCGGCGTGGTCGCTTTCGACCGCCTCCATCAGCGCGCCGACGCGAGCGGCGTCAGGGGTCAGCCCCTTGCCTTGATGCACCGAAAGCGCGCGGCCGAGCGGCCGCACCGCCTGGAACACCGAAATACCGATCCTGTCGAGGCCGGTAATGTCGGCCAACCGGGTGACTCCGCAGTCCGCGGCGGCGGACCGCGCCACCGCCAGCACGGCGCCTAAGCGGCTGGCCGCTCTAGTCGACGGTCGACGGCCCGTCAGTGGACGGCGGCTGCCCGGCGCTTGAGCTGTCGTCGCCGTCCCGGTCGCCTTTGCGCCGTCGAGGGGGCTTGATCGCCGTGTTCGGTTTGGGTTTGATCGCCGTCCCGCGTGTGAGGTCGTGCTCGTCGGGATGCCGCAGGTGAGCGGCCTCGACCTTCGGTAAAGCCTGGAACAGCTCGGCGATCTCATGGCAGCCTCGCTCCTGCCGCGGCGTTTTGGCCTGCGCCGCTTCGTATTCCCAAGCCCCGAACGTCAGGAAATACTTTTCGCCGATTCTGACGATGAACCGCGGGTCGCCAAGCGCGACATCGCCGCGCGAGGCGACGAGGACGACCCCCTGTCCATTCTCCGCACTTCTGGCCATGCTTGGCCTCCCCGCAAGGGCCGCCGCGCCGCCCCAGCGGCGTCGCGCCCGCGGCGGCATTAGACCGAAGGCGGGCGAGCGTCCAGCGACTCCCTGGGCGATGGCGCCCTCGCCCGGCCGACGGATGTCCACAGGCCCGCGCCTTGTTGTGAGCGGCGCGGAATGACGCCGCTCAAGCGCCAGCGAGCGTGCTATCCACCGCCATGGCCCTGGCTCCGCTGATCGAACTGCGCGCTTCTGGCGGCCTGGATGGCGAAGCACCCGTCGAGATCGCCCACCAGCCGGCCAACCTCGAGGCCGAGCAGGCGCTGCTCGGCATCCTTCTGTTCGACAACGCCGCCTACGAGCGGCTGAGCGATGCCTTGCAGGGGCGCCACTTCTACGAACCTTTCCATGGCCGGCTCTACGATGCGGTTCAGGGGCACGTGCGGCGCGGCCAGTTGGCCGAGCCGATCCTCCTTGCCGAGCAGTTCCAGCGCGACCCGGCCTTCGTCGACCTGGGAGGGGTTCGCTATCTCGCCGACCTCGTCGATCGAGCCCCGCCGTCGGCGAACGCACCCGACTATGGCCGGGTCATCCATGATCTCGCTCTGCGGCGCGACCTCATTCGCATCGGCGGCGATATCGCCGTCGCCGCCGCCGAGGGCGATCCGGAGCTTTCCGCCCGCCAGCAGATCGAGGCGGCGGAGCAGCAGCTGTACGATCTCGCCGAGATCGGCGGCGCCTCGGCGGGCCTTGTCGACTTCGGCTCGGCATTGGCCGGCGCGGTGGACATGGCGGCTGAGGCCTATCGCCGCGACGGCGGTCTCGCCGGCCTCTCAACCGGCCTCAATGACCTCGACCAGATGTTGGGGGGCCTGCATCCCTCGGACTTGCTGATTTTGGCGGCGCGCCCGTCGATGGGTAAGACCTCGCTGGCCGCCAACATCGCCTTCAACGTGGCCCGGCGCTACGCCTTCGAGCCGCGACCCGATGGCGGCCGCAAGACGGTGGACGGCGGCGTGGTGGCTTTCTTCTCGCTCGAGATGTCGGCCGAGCAACTGGCCATGCGCCTGCTCGCCGAGGTGACCGAGGTGCCTTCCGACAAGATTCGCAAAGGCGAGATCACCGCCAGCGACTTCGGCCGCATTCGCGATGCGGCGCGCGAGATCGGCGAGGCGCCCCTCTACATCGACGCCACGGGCGGCATCGCGCTGGCCAAGCTCGCCGCTCGCGCCCGCCGGCTGAAGCGCACCGTCGGCCTCGACCTCATCGTGGTCGACTATCTGCAGCTGGTCACCGCTGGCGACGGGCGGATCGATAACCGGGTGCAGGAAGTGAGCCTGGTCACCCAAGGTCTCAAGGCCTTGGCCAAGGAGCTGTCGGTGCCGGTGCTCGCCGCCGCTCAGCTCTCCCGCAAGGTCGAGGATCGGCCGGACAAGCGACCGCAGCTTTCGGACCTGCGTGAGTCCGGCTCGATCGAGCAGGACGCCGACGTCGTCATGTTCATCTACCGCGAGGCCTACTACGTCGGCCGCGAACAGCCCAAAGAGGGGACGGCCGAGCACCTGGAGTGGCAGGAGAAGCTCGATCCGATCCGCAACCTCGCCGAGGTGATCATCGGCAAGCAGCGGCACGGGCCGATCGGCACGGTGCGCCTCCATTACAATGAAGATCTGACCAAGTTCTCCAATCGCAGCCGGGACGACGCCTTCGGAGCGCGATGACCCGCCATGCTCTTGGACGTCGGCGCCGAGGCGCGGCCTACCGATGCCCAAGCAGGGCTGGCGCGTCCGGGGCCAGCAACATGCCGGAGAGCGCCATAAACCAGGTGGAGACAACGCTGATCATCATCGAGACGATCACCACGGAGACGATGTAATTGAAGCCCGCGCCGGGCGGCGTGCGCATCAGCCGAGGCAGGCCGAGCGCCAGCACATAGACGCCATAGGCGCTGGCGATGAGAACGAGGAAGCCGGGGATCGGAAAGGCGAGGATGGCGCTGGTCAACCAAGCGGGGGTGTTTGCGTAAACGGCCAAGCGCGCGGCGCGCTCGGCGTCCGGTTCGCCGCCATGGCGCGCCGCCAGGGCCCAGATCACCGCGGCCAGGACAGCGACCCCCAGCAGCGAGACGCCGTAGCTCGCGAATGAGAGCGTCAGGATCGCCGCGACCGGCGCATGTGGCATGCTCAAGCGCAGCGGCAGAGGGGCGAGCGCCTGCACGAGCGCGAGGGTCAGGGCATAGGTGGTCAGGGCCGCCCATCGCCCCGGCGGCTCGGCGTCGATTCGCCGCCACTCTGTTTCGGTGCGGACGAGAATGCCCGCCACCCGGGAGGGAAAAGGCGGCGACGGTGCGCTCCGGGGACTCAGGTCCGTTCCTCGCCCCAGCTTTCCAGCGTCAGGCCGGAGATGTCCCGGACGTTGGCAAGATCGCGGCTGACCACGACGGGCGCGCCGCAAAGCGCCTGAGCGGCGGTCAGACGGGCGAACTCCCGCGACCGGGACCATCTGATCCGAGAGATCATCGCGCCGTCCGCGCGAGCGGCCGCTTCGTCGAACCGCGGCAGGGGATTGTCGGCCACCAGCACCTCCAGGGGCTCGCGGCGCGGGGCGGCGAGCGGCGTTTCAATGCGGGTGTATATGGCGCCGGGCGCTAGCGCGATCCTGCTATGATCCACCGTCGGCGAATCGAGACGGAACACCATGGCGCGCGACGGGGCGGTGTACGCCTGTCAATCCTGCGGCGCGGTTCACGCCAAATGGTCAGGGCGGTGCGACGCGTGCGGCGCCTGGAACAGCCTCGTCGAGGAACTCACCGCCCGACCGCCGGGCGCCCTGGCGCCCAGCCGCGGTGGCCGGCGCGGCGGGCTCGAGTTCGAGACCCTCGAGAGCGCCACCGCTTCGCCCGCGCGACTACTGACCGGCGTCGAGGAGTTCGACCGGGTGTGCGGCGGCGGCCTGGTCGCCGGCTCGGCGGCGCTGCTGGCCGGCGATCCGGGCGTCGGCAAGTCGACACTGCTGCTGCAGGTCGCCGCGGCGGCGGCCCGGGCCGGCGCGCGATGCGTGTACATCTCGGGCGAAGAGGCGCTCGAGCAGATCCGCGATCGCGCGCGGCGCATGGGCCTTTCCGGGGCGCCGCTGAAACTGGCGGCGGAGACGGAGCTACGACCGATCATCGAAACGCTGAAGCGCGAAGCCGTCGACCTCGTGGTGATCGACTCGATCCAGACTTTGTGGAGCGACGCGCATGAGGCGGGTCCAGGCTCGGTGACCCAGGTCCGCGCCTGCGCCGGCGAGCTGGTCCGCCGCGCCAAGAAGGGCGGCGCGGCGGTCGTCATGGTCGGCCACGTCACCAAGGACGGGCAGATCGCCGGTCCGCGGGTCGTCGAGCACATGGTCGACGCGGTGTTCGCCTTCGAGGGCGAGCGCAACTACCCATTCCGCATCCTGCGGGCGGTCAAGAACCGGTTCGGCCCCACCGACGAGATCGGCGTTTTCGAGATGGGCGAGAGCGGCCTCGCCGAGGTGCGCAATCCGTCGGCGCTTTTTCTAGGGGGCGAGGGGCCGCGGGCGGCGGGCTCGGCGGTGTTCGCCGGCATCGAGGGCTCGCGCCCGGTGCTGGTGGAGTTTCAGGCGCTGGTGGCGCCCTCCGCGTACGGAACGCCTCGGCGGGCGGTGGTCGGCTGGGACGGTGGGCGGCTCGCCATGGTCATGGCGGTGCTGGAAGCCCGCTGCGGGCTTGGATTTTCGTCGCGCGACGTCTATCTGAACGTCGCCGGAGGCCTTCGGGTCGGGGAGCCGGCGTCGGACTTGGCGGCCGCCGCCGCCCTCGCCTCCTCGGTTCTGGACATCGCCTTGCCCCAGGATTGCGTCGTCTTCGGCGAGATCAGCCTGTCGGGCGACGTGCGGCCGGTGAGCCGCGCCGAGCTCCGCCTCAAGGAGGCCGCCAAGCTGGGTTTTTCTCGCGCCCTCGCCCCGGCCGGCCTCGAAGCCAATGGGGCCGGCATCCGCGCGCGCGGCGTCAAGCGCCTCGCCGATGCGATGGCCGCACTGGAAAGCCAGCCGTGGGCCTGACCGCGTTCGATCTGGTCGCGGGCGCGGTGCTGCTGATTTCCGGTCTCATCGGCTTCGCGCGCGGCGCGACCCGGGAAGTCACCGGGGCCATCGCCTTCGTCGCCGCCGTGGTTCTGGCGCTGGCCGCGTCCCGGGTGACGGCGCCCTTGCTGGCGCCTGTCTTCTCCGCACCGTGGCTCGCGCATTGGGCTGGGCTGCTGATCGACTTCCTCGTCATTTACGTCGCCTTGCGGGTCGCCTTCGGCGCCCTGGTGCGTGGCGTGCGGCAGGCGGGACTCTCCGGCTTGGATCGGGCCCTTGGCGCCGGCGTCGGTCTGGCGCGCGGCCTCGTCGTTGTCGGGATGGCGATGCTGCTGGTCGACGCCGTCGCCCCGCCGGCCCGGGCGCCGGCCTGGATCGCGGCGGCGAGACTGTACCCTCTGGCGGAAGCCTCCGGCGCGGTGCTGCGCACCGTCGCGCCCGTCGGCGAGCGCTGGGCGAACGCCGCCCTGCACGATCGAGCCGCCCAGGGCTCGACGGCCGCGCCGCCGGTCCGTCGCGGGATGGCGGTTGTCGTGGAGAGGGCGTCTTGAGCGATCTGGAAGCCGAAACGGGCGAGGATCGCCTTCGCCTGGAATGTGGCGTGTTCGGCGTCTTCGGCGTTCCCAACGCCGCCGGGGTCGTCGCCCTTGGCCTGCATGCGCTGCAGCACCGCGGCCAGGAAGCCTGCGGCATCGCCGTGTTCGACGGTCAGGCGTTTCATAGCGAGCGGCGCCTCGGCCTCGTCTCGGACGCCTTCTCCGGCGATCTCAGCCGCGGCCTTCCTGGCGCCGCCGGCATCGGCCACACGCGCTACTCCACCGCCGGCGGCAGCTTCCTGCGCAACGGCCAGCCGATGTTCGCCGACCTGCGCGCCGGCGGCGTCGCCCTCGCTCACAACGGCAACCTCACCAACTTCCTCGCCCTGCGCGAGGAGCTGGTCGCCGATGGCGCGATCTTCCAGTCGACCTCGGATTCCGAGGTGATCCTGCACCTCATCGCCCGCTCGCGCGCCCGCCGGTTCACCGGCAAGTTCATCGACGCGTTGAGCCAGGTGGAGGGCGGCTACGCCCTCATCGCGCTCACCAACAAGAAGCTGATCGGCGTGCGCGACCCGCTCGGCATCCGGCCGCTGGTGCTGGGCGATCTCGGGGGGAAGGCGGTGTTCGCCTCCGAGACCCGGGCTCTGGCCATGGTCGGGGCGCGCTTCGTGCGCGACGTCGAACATGGCGAGATGGTCGTGGTTTCGGAGGAGGGCGTCGAATCGCTGCGGCCCTTCCCGGCGCGCCAGCCGCGGCCATGCGTCTTCGAATATGTCTACTTCGCCATGCCCGACAGCGTGGTGAACGGCCGCTCGGTCTATGAGGTGCGCAAGCGCATGGGCCAGCGGCTGGCCCAGGAAAGCGGCGCGCCGGTCGACGTGGTCGTGCCGGTGCCCGATTCCGGCGTGCCGGCGGCGCTCGGCTACGCCCAGGAGAGCGGCGCGCCGTTCGAGATGGGCATCATCCGCAATCACTTCGTCGGGCGCAGCTTCATCCAGCCGACGCAGGACGCGCGCGAATTGGCGGTGCGCATGAAGCTCAGTCCCAATCGCCAGGTGCTGGCCGGCAAGCGGGTGATGCTGATCGACGACTCGATCGTCCGCGGCACCAACTCGGTGCGGGTGGTGCGCATGGTGCGCGAGGCTGGCGCACGCGAGGTGCACCTGCGTTCGGCCTCTCCGCCGATCCGCTGGCCGGACTTCTACGGCATCGACATGCCTGACCGTGATCGCCTGCTCGCCGCCACCCGCACCCTGCCGCAGATGGCGGACCTGCTCGAGGTCGACAGCCTTGCCTTCCTGTCGGTCGACGGGCTGTACTGGGCCATGGGCGTCGGCGCGCGCGACCCGACAACACCGCAATTCACCGATCATTATTTCACTGGCGATTACCCGACACGCCTCCTGGACCGCGAGATCGCCGAGGCGCGGCACGAGAGCGTCGAACGGCAGCTGTCGTTTCTGGTGGATGCCTGAGGATCCGGGTCGCGGATCTTCTGGTCCGCAAGCCAAGGAAAGAATGCGGGCGAGGGCGGCCACGATCCGGTTCATGCCCGACGCCTATTTGCTCGCCATCCTGGCCATGGTGGCGCTGGCGAGCGTGTGGCCGGTGCGCGGGAGTGCGGCGGCGGACTTCGCTTTCGCCACCAAGATCGCCATCGCCCTGCTGTTCTTCCTGCATGGCGCGCGGCTTTCGCGCGAGGCGGTGATCGCCGGGGCGGCGCACTGGCGGCTGCACCTGGCCATCCTCGCCCTCACCTTCGGGCTGTTCCCCCTGCTCGGACTGCTGTTCCGCCAGTTCGGAGCGCCGTTGATCGGCGCGTCCCTGGCGAGCGGTCTTCTCTTCCTCGCCTGTCTACCCTCGACGGTACAGTCGTCGATCGCCTTCACCGCCCTGGCGCGAGGCAATGTGGCGGCCGCGGTGTGCGCCGCGTCGGGCTCCAACCTTCTGGGCGTGATCGTCACGCCCCTGCTCGCCGCCGCCCTGATCGGCGGGCGCGGCGGCGGGGTCTCGCTGTCCGAAGCCGAGGCCGTGGGCCTGCAGCTCCTCCTGCCCTTCGCCGCCGGCCAGCTTGCCCGGCCATGGATGGCCGATTGGATCGGCCGCCACGGCCGGCTGGTCGGCCTTGTCGATCGCGGCTCGATCCTGATGGTGGTCTATGGCGCCTTCGCGGCCGCGGTGGTCGGCGGCCTGTGGTCGCGTGTGTCGGCCGCGCGCCTCGTCGAGCTTGGCCTTGCCTGCGGTCTGCTGCTAGCCTTGGTGCTGGCGAGCGCTCTCGCCCTTTCCCGTCTGCTGCGTTTCAGCAAGGCCGACGAGATCGCCGTGATCTTCTGCGGCTCGAAGAAGAGCCTCGCCTCCGGCGCGCCGATGGCCAGCATCCTCTTCCCACCGGCGATGGCCGGCCCGATCATGCTGCCCCTGATGATGTTCCACCAGCTGCAGCTGATGGCCTGCGCGGTGATCGCCCGGCGCTACGCCGCCCGCGGCGCCGCTCAGGTCCCAGCCCGCATGAGCCCTCCGCTCCGCGATCGCGTCGCCCTCGTGACCGGCGCGACACGCGGCATCGGTCGCGCCTGCGCCCTGGCTCTGGGCGCCGCCGGCGCCAAGGTGATCGCCCTCGGCCGCACCCAGGGCGCGCTGGAAGAGCTCGACGACGCTATTCAGAGGGCCGGCGGCGAGCAGGCGAGCCTGGTGGCCATGGATCTGACGAACGCCCCCGGGGTCGACCAACTCGGCCACGAGATTTTCCAGCGCCACCGCCGGCTCGACATCCTCGTCCACGCCGCCGGCTATCTGGGCGGATTGCGGCCCGCCAGCCACATCCCGCCGAAGGTGTGGGACCAGGCGGTGGCGGTGAACCTCACCTCGGCGTTCCGCCTCATCCGTTCGCTGGAGCCGCTGCTGAAGGCGAGCGACGGCGGCCGGGTGATCTTCCTCACTTCCGGCCGAGCCCGACGGCCAGCCGCCTTCTGGGGCTCCTATGCCGCGACCAAGGCTGGGCTGGAGGCGCTGGCGCGCTGCTGGGCCGAAGAGGTCGACGGCTCGCCCCTTCGGGTGATCCTGCTCGACCCCGGCGCCATGCGGACAAGGATGCGCAAGGAAGCCTATCCCGGCGAAGACCCGGACACCTTGCCCGATGCGGATCAGATCGGCCCGTTGATCGTCGAGCTCGCATCGGCGACGAACGATCCAGGCCTTCCGGACGAGGTCATTTCCTTCCGGACGTGGCGGACCGCGCGCGCCGCCGCCGCGCCTGGAACGCCTTGATCGGGTCGTCGCTGGTCGCGGCATAGGGGTTGGCGGCGGCGCGGACCGTGAGGCGGATTGGCGTACCGTTGAGATCGAAGCTCTGGCGGATCGAATTGACCAGGTAGCGGCGATAGCTCTCGGTGATCTGCGCCGCGCGGCTGGCGATCAGCACGAAGGTCGGCGGCCCCGCCTTGGTCTGCGAAATGTATTTGAGCTTCGGCCGCTTCCCATCGGTCGCGGCGGGCGGATGGCGCTCGACGGCCAGGCGCAGCCAGTCGTTGAGGTCGCGGGTCTTCAGGCGCGCCCGCCATTCGCCGTGCGCCGCCAGCACCGCGGGCATCAGCCGCTCGAGCCCGGCGCCGGTCTCGGCCGACAGCGCCAAAACCGGCGCGCCGCGCAGCTGCGGCAGCATCCGCTCGGTCTCGGCGATCAGCGCCTTGAGCCGGGCTCCCGGCTCGGCCACCAGATCCCATTTGCTCAGTACAAAGACCAGCGCCCGCCCCTCGCGCTCGACCAGATCGGCGAGCTGCAGGTCCTGGGTCTCCAGCGGATGGGTGGCGTCCATGACCAGCAGAACCACCTCGGCGAAGGTGATGGCGCGCAGGGAATCGCGGACGGAAAGCGTCTCGAGCCCCTCCTCCACCCGCGCTTTGCGCCTGAGGCCGGCGGTGTCGACCAGGCGGAAGCGCCGCTCGCCGAACCGCCAGTCGACCGAGACCGCGTCGCGGGTAATTCCGGCCTCCGGCCCGGTGAGAAAGCGGTCCTCGCCGATCACGCGGTTGATCAGGGTCGACTTGCCGGCGTTGGGCCTGCCGATCACTGCGACCAGGATCGGCTTGTCCTTGTCCCCTCCGGCGGCAGCGGCGTCGTCCCCCTGCTCTGTCCCGAGCCGCGCTTCGGCGAGCCGGACCGCCTGGTAGAGATCGGCGAGCCCCTCGCCGTGCTCGGCGGAGATCGCCACCGGCTCGCCGATGCCCAGTGCGAAGGCGTCGAGCAGGCCATCGCCGCCGGCCGCGCCCTCGGCCTTGTTGGCGACCAGCACCACCGGCTTGCCCGCCCGCCGCAGATGCTCGCCGAAGACGCCGTCGACCGGAGTCACGCCCTGGCGGGCATCGATGACGAAGAGCACGACATCGGCCGTCGGCGACCGCCCGCTCCGTCTGCCGGCGCATGCGCGCTTCCAGACTTTCGTCCGCCACGTCCTCGAAGCCGGCGGTGTCGATCAAGCCCACGTCGAGGTCGCCGAGACGGCCGAAGCCGACCCGCCGGTCACGCGTGACGCCCGGCCGATCGTCCACGATCGCCAGACGCCGTCCGGCCAAGCGATTGAAAAGCGTCGACTTGCCGACGTTCGGCCGTCCAACGATGGCGAGCGTCAGCATGGTCGGAAGCCAGCGCTCCAGGCGCTCAGCGGAAGGCAATCAGCTGGGCAGCCTCGGTGAGCACATAGACGGCGCCGTTCACCGCGATCGGCCCCAGCAGCGCCGGGGCGTTCAGGCGCACCCGCCGCACCACCTGGCCGGTCTTTCCGTCGATCGCGGCCGCCTCGCCCTTGCTGGAAACGGTGATCAGCCGCCCCGAAGCCAGCAAGGGCGATGACCAGTAGGCGCGCTGCTTTCGCTTAAGGCCGGCGTTCAGGTCGGTGATCCAGTAGACCTGCCCGCTCTCGCGCGCCGCGCAGATCACCTGGCCGGTCTGGTCGATGACATAGACGACGTCCCCGGCCGGCCACGGGGTGGTGAACGCCGATACCGGCAAGGTCCAGCGCGACGAGCCGGTGCGCAGGTCGACGGCGGCCAACACGTCGGAATGGCTCACCGCGTAGACATCGTTCTTGTAGATGACCGGTCGGCCGGCGATGTCGCGAATCTCCGACAGGGCGTTGCTGCGGTTGGCGCGCGACAGGCCGACGTTCCACAGTTCGGCGCCGTTCTCCGAGCGGAGCGCGACGAGTTCGCCCGAGGCGAACGACGCGATCACCGTCTGGTTGTCGATCGCCGGGCTGGTCGCGGCGAGGATGCGGGCCGGCTCGGTGAGCGCCTGGTAGGTCCACTGCTGCGCCCCGGTGGTCTCGTCGAAGGCGAAGAATTCGTCGTTGACGTCCTCGACGAATACCCGCCCGCCGAAGACGCTCGGCGCCGCATGCAGCGGCGCATCGGTGTTCGCGCGCCAGACGATCGCGCCGGTGCCGGCGTCGAGTTCGCACCAGTTCGCGGAAGCCCGACGAGGCGAAGATCGCGCCATTGTCGAACGCCAGACCGCCGCCCCACGCCTCGCGGTTTCGCTTCGACTTCGGCATGATGTTGGCCCGCCAGATCTGGCGTCCGGTCGCCGCGTCCCAGGCGGAGACGTCGGCGGCGCCGTCCATGACGAAGATGCGGCCGCCGGCGGCGATCGGCGGCGCCGTGACGTGATGGCGCCGGCTGGTCGGCGCGCCGACGCTGCGCCGCCACAGCACCTGGAAATTCGGCGCCGCCGCGACATTCTCGATCGATTGGGAGGGCGCGCCGCCCGGCAGCGGCCAATCGGCTTGCGGCGTCGGCGGCGGGAGAAAGAAGTCCTGTCCCTTGAGCGTGTCGGAAACCTGCAGCTGATCATTCAGCGCCAGGATCGGTATGCGGGCGCCGGAGATCTTCTTCTTCGGCGTCTTCTTGTGAAACGGCGACAGGCTGCCGACCTTCGAAACCGTCGAGCAGGCGCCGAGGTCCATGGCCGCCAGTCCAAGCCCGGCGACCGCCAGGGCGGCCGCCCATCGCAACTTGCTCATTGAGGGGCGCCCGCTCCGGCGTTCCCGGGGGCGGCGTTCGGACCGGCGGGGCCAGGAGACTGGCCGCCCGGCGGCATCGAGGCTTGTACCGGGAGCGCGGCGGCGGCCTGCGCCGTCGATCCGACCAGCCGTCCCTCGCCGCTGTCGATCAGCGCGATGGCGGCCTGGGCGCGCGAACGCATCGCCTGGCTGACGCCCAGCGTCAGGGTCAAGGCGCTGAAGTCGTTGCGCGCCGAAGCGGCTTGCCCGGCGCGCAGCTTGGCGAGCGCCAGCGCCTCGCGCGCGGCCAAAGTGAAGGGCTTGCCCTCGCCGATCAGCGGCGCGAGCCGCGCCGCGATGTCGCCGTAAGCAGCGGTATCGAGCAGGGCCTGGGCGGCGCGCAGGCGCGCCAGGTCGCCGAAGATGGCGTTTGGCGCCGCCTTGGCGGCGCGATCATAGAAGGCCGCCGCCTCCGGCGGTTTGCCCGCCGCCAGCCGCAGATTGCCTTGCTGGATCAAGGCGAGCGCGCGGTATCCGGCCGGGCCGGAGCGGCCGACCTGGTCGAACCGGGTGAAGGCGCCGGTCTCATCGCCCTGGGCCAGGGCGGTGATCGCCGCCTCGTAACCGATCGACGCCTTGCCGATGTCGCGGTCGCGCCATGACTGCCAGGCCCAGACGCCGAGCCAGCCGACGATCAGCGCCACGAGGGCGGCGGCGACCCATGGCCACGTCCGCCGGGCGAGCTCCCGATAACGGTCGGAGCGCAGCCGCTCCTCGACCTCCTCGACGAAATCGACCAAGCGTGAAAACTCCCGTGCGGGCGGAGAGGCGGCGATGCCCGCTCCGCGGGACAAGATGATGGCGGTGAGCGGCGCGGGAACCTTAAAGGCCGCCCTGGCCGGGCGCAACGCGGCCGGCGTCGAGGCGATGGGCGCGCCCGGATCGCCCGCGCGCCCACGCCGAGGGCCTTGACCGACAGTTGCTAAAATCGCAAACTATTGCGTCATATCGAAAGGAACCGCTTGTGTCTCATCCCTCTCTTACCTCCGCCGTCGTTTACCGCGACCGGCGCGCCGCGATCGCCTGGCTGCGGGCAGCGTTCGGCTTCGAAATCGAAATGTTGTTGGAGACCGCGCTAGGCGAGGTCGCCCATTGCCAGATGCGGCTGGGCGACAGCGCCGTCATGGTGGGCTCCGAATGGTCGGACGAGTACAAGAGCCCGCTCTCGCTCGGCGGCAAGAACACCCAGGCGATCCATATCCACATCGAGACCGACATCGACGCGCACTGCGCCAGAGCCGAGGCGGCCGGCGCCGAGATCTTCGCGCGACCCGAAACGCAGTTCTACGGCGATCGCAGCTATCGCTGCCGCGACCCGGAAGGGCACGTCTGGACGGTGGGCCAGACCGTCAAAGCGGTCTCGCGGGAGGAGGCCGAGGCGGCGAGCGGCCTGAAGATCACGGGCTGGATTTGAGCCGGCCCGGCGCCGCGCTCGACCGGACGCTCGCCGCCCTCGCCGATCCGCGGCGGCGGCGGGTGGTGGAGCTGCTGCGCGAGCGGCCCCGGCCGGCCGGCGAGCTGGCGCGCGAGACCGGCCTGCCACCTCCCGCCATGAGCCGACACCTGAAGGTGCTGCGCGGCGCCGGCCTCGTCGCCGAGGCCCATCCCGACTTCGACGCCAGGCTCAGGATCTATTCGTTGCTGCCCGAGCCGATGGCCGATCTCAAGGCGTGGCTGGCGATCGCCGAGCGGATGTGGACCGAGCAGCTGCTTGCCTTCAAGGATCACCTGGAGTCCGCCTCGCCGGAGGACAGCGGGGCGTGACCTCGCGCATCCTCGTCTCCTTGAGCATGGCGGCGACGCCCGAGCGCGCCTTTGCCGTCTTCACCGAGGAGATCGGCGCCTGGTGGCGAGCGAACGCGCTGTTCGCCTTCACACCGGCGGAATCGCGCGGCGACCCGGGCAGGCTGGCCTTCGAACCGGGTCCCACGGGACGGCTGATCGTCGCCTACCAGAACGGCAAGGCGTTGGAGATAGGCAAGGTGCGCGTCTGGTCGCCGCCGGAGCGCCTCGCCTTCGACTGGCGCCAGGCGAGCTTCGCCCCTGGCCAGATCACCCGGGTGGAGGTCCGTTTCGAGCCCGTGGGCGAGGCGCAGACGCGCGTCACCGTCGAACACCTCGGCTGGGACAGCGTGCCCGCCGGCCACGTCGCCCGCCATGGTTTCCCCGAGGCGGCCTTCCTTCGGCGCCACGCCGAATGGTGGCGCGACCTGCTCGGCGCCTTTGCCGAACGGCTGGAGGCTCGAGGGTAGGCCAGAGCCTCACGCCGCGCCGTCGCTCGGCGGATGGCGGCGGCGGTGACGTTGGCGCGGCCTCTGGGCGGCGGCGGCGGCGCGGATCGCCTCGGCGCCGGCGGCGAACCCCATGTCGTTGGGCGTGTAGGTCGTCCGCTTGCGGCTGGCCAGATCGATGGTGACGCTGTCGTCCGGGGTCTTGGCGGCGCGGCCGTCGCTGGCCGGATGGTATTCGATGCGCAATTGCCTGGGATCGACGATCAGGCGCAGGTAGCCATAATTCTGGTCGTCGTAATTCTCGAAGGTGACCTGCTCGCCGCCGGTCGACTCGATGATCTGCGGCGTGCGCGGCGCGACGCCGCCGTGGGTGGCGAGGCGCTGGACGTTGTGACCGCCGTTGCCGCAGGTGACGTATGGGATCTCGGTCCCGTCCGGCCGGCCGCGGGTGTAACGCTGGTAGGAATGGGCATGGCCGGAAAGCACCGCGTGCGGCCATACGCCGAGCCGCTCGCAGACCGCGTCCATTTGCTGGCGCATCACGGTGCTGGCGGCGTGCTGGCCGCCCATGGCGTATTGCGGATGGTGATGGGCGAACAGCAGGGCGCCGGTGTAGCCTTCGTCCTTCACCCGCTGCAGCGCCGCGGCGAGAAAGTCGAGCTGCGATCGCCCGATCGTGTCGTCGGCGATGACGCCAGGATCTTCCAAGGTGTTGCTGTAGAAGACGAGGATCCGCACGAACGGCGCCTCGAAGGTGAAATAGACACCCGGCTGGATCTGCGCCGTTCGCGACAGGCCGCCGGCCTCCGGGGTGACGACGAAGCCGGCCGCCGGATTGCTGCAGAAGTTGCGCAGATAGGCCTCGAGACTGGTGGCGTGCGCCAGCGGCGAGATCATGCCGTCGTGGTTGCCGGCGGCGGCCAGCACCGGGGCGTGATAGTTTCGGTAAGGCTCGTAGAATTGATCGTAATAGTACTCCCTTTCGCCAAAATTATAGACGATGTCGCCGAGCAGCAGCGCGAATTGGGGGACCTCGGCGGGATTGGTTTCGTCAAAATCGCCGATCATCTTGTCGGTCACGGCGTTCTGAGTGTTGGGCCCGCGGGTGCTGCCGCAATCGCCCGTGGCGTGCCAGACGATCTGGCCATTGTGGGTGATCGCCGCGATCGCGTTCTGATTACCGCCGAACACCGCCGCCAGGTCGAGCCGAGGCTCCGCCGCGCCGCCGCGCGGCGGCGGAAACGGCATCGGCGCCAGCTTGTGCTCGCGATTGAGCTCGTCGATCGCCGCATAGGCGGCGGCGTCGGAGGGATGGCGTACGAGGAAGGTGGTGGGGTCAGCCGTGGGCTGCGGCTGCGAGAAGACCGGGCCGGCGAGGGTGCGCGGCGAGCGGCCGTCGTCCGGGAGCATGGCCATGTTCAAGTCCTCCTCCTTAGCCGGTCCACCCAATGGTGGACCCGGCGCCGCGATCTTGGAACCCTTCTGTTGCGATCCCGTGACCCTCGGCTGCCCATTGGAGCGGGGCCGTCCCGGCCGGGGCGGGACGCCCCGAATCCAAGGCTCAGCGCGCCGAGGCGTCCTCCAGCGCCGGCGCGAGCGCCTCGGCGATCTCGCGGCCGAGGAAGCCGACGCGGCCGATCCGCTCGCTGAGCGCCGCGCCGGCGCGCGCGTGAATGGCGACGCCCCACATCGCCGCGGCGAGCGGGTCGGCCCCGCGCGCGGCGAGCGCGGCGATCGCGCCGGCCAGGACATCGCCGGAGCCGCCGGTTCCGAGGCCGACCACCCCGCCCGCGTGGCGCCAGAGATGGCCGTCCGGCGTCGCGATGTGCGTCGTGGCGCCTTTGAGAATGACCACCGCGATACGCTCGGCCGCCAGGCGAAGGGCGGCGGCGGGCGGATCGGCTTCGATCTGCGCGGGCTCGAGGTCGAGCATGCGCGCCGCCTCGCCGGCGTGAGGGGTCAGGATCGGCGGGTTGGCGGGATCGCCCTTGGCCGCATAGCCTAGCGCGCCGGCGTCGATGACGAGGCGCGCCTTCCCGCCGGCGGCGACAAGGGCGTCGGCGATGGCGCAAGCCGCCGCCTCGTGGAGCATTCCCGGCCCGACGACCACCGAATGCACCTCGGCGGCGAGCGCGACGACCCCTTCGGCGGCCTCGGCGGTTATGTCGCCCTCGGCGCTGGACGCCACGCGAATCACCCGCGCCTCGGGGAGGCCGAGGGCGAGCGGCATGGCCCAGGCCGAAGCGCCGGCAAGCTGCACGACGCCCGCGCCGGAGCGCAGCGCCGCGACGCCGCACAGCAAAGCCGCGCCCGGAACCTCCGCCCCGCCGGCGACCACCAGCACGCGGCCGCGGTCGTGCTTGTCGCCGCCCTCCCGCAGCGCCGGAAGGAAATGGTCCGCCAGGACGAGCGGCGTGAGCTCGACCGCGTCGCTCATCGCGGGGCGACGTTGGCGTCGGGGGCGGCGGTCACCGGGGCGGCCGCCTCCGTGATCGGCGCCGTCACATTGTAGCGCACCAGCCGCATGCCCGTGGGCTCGGCGGTCTCGTCGGCGACGTATTCGGTGACGCCGCAGTTGGCGACGTCCGCCTCGCGATCGATGGTCAGGATGGCCGCCTCGTCGAGGTTTTCCAGCAGATAGCGGAAGCACAGCACCACGACCTGATGACACACGATCAGCACCCGCTGGCCAGCGTGGGCGAGGGAGAGGGTGTGCATGGCGCTGCGCAGCCGCAGGATGACGTCGCACCAGCTCTCGCCGCCCGGCGCGCGGTGGTAGAACTTGCCGACCCGCCGTCGCGCCTCGGCCTCGGCGGGGAACTCGGCGGCGATCCCGCGGGTCGTCAGCCGGTCGAGGACGCCGAACTCGCGCTCGCGCAGCCGCTCGTCGATCCGCCACGGCAGGGTGCGCGGCGAAAGCGCATGCGCCTCGCACACGATCCGCGCCGTCTCGATCGCGCGGGCATAGGGCGAGGTGAGCACCACGTCCGGCCGCTGGTCCTCCGGCAGGGTCTTGAACCAGGCGGCGAGGGCGCGCGATTGCGCCTGGCCGGCCGGGCTCAGCGGCACGTCCATGTCGCGGAGCGCGACATCGATGCGCGTCTCGCGGGCGGCGCGGGCCTTTTCCCGTGCGACATTACCGGCGCTCTGGCCGTGGCGGACGATGTAGAGCCGCGCCGGAACCTGGGCCAAGCGCGCCAGCTCAACCGGCCTTGCGCCGCGCCGGCGGACGGTGGGCCGCGGCCCCGGGCTTCGCCTTCGGCCTGGCCGGCGCGGTCTTGCCCTTGCCTTCAAGACTGGCGCGCAGGGCCGCCATCAGGTCGACAACGTTGGTGTCCTCCGGCTCGGCGGCGGTCACCGGATGGTGACCTTTCTTCTTCTCTTCGATGAGGGTCTTCAGCGCCGCCTCGTAGCGGTCGACGAATTGCGCCGGATCGAACGGGCCCTCGCGCTGGTCGATGATCTTCTGGGCGATGTCGATCATCGCGGCGTCCGGCTTGGCGTCGCTGATGTCCTTGAAGAATTGCTCCGGCCGCCGCACCTCGGCCTCGCTGCGGATCGACCAGGCGATGATGCCCCGCTCGCGCGGCTCGAGCGCCAGAATGCGCTCGCGCGTGGAAAGCACGACACGCCCCAGCGCGATCTGGCCCGAGCGGCGCATCGCCTCGCGGATGACCGCGAAGGCTTCCTGCGCCAGCTTGCCGTCGGGGGTCAGATAGTAGGGATTGTCCCAGTACAGCCGGTCGATGTCGGCCGCCGGCACGAACCGCTCGATGTCGATCGTCTTGGTGCTCTCCAGCTTGACCGAGCGGATCTCCTCGTCGGTGAGCAGGATGTACTGGCCCTTCGACACCTCGTAGCCCTTGACCAGGTCCGATCGATCGATCGGTCCGGTATCCGGGTCCGTGGTGACCATGCGGATGCGATTGTTGGTCTTGGGATTGATCAGATTGAAGTGGACGTCTCCGGCCGCGTTGGTCGCCGTGTAGAGCGCCACCGGGCAGGTGACCAGGGAAAGCTTCAGGTGCCCCTGCCAGGTCGGACGGTAGGCCATGATTGGTCTCCTCGTGGTTGGCGTCAGGCGCAGGGCCAGGCGGCGCCGGTGTCGAGGTCGATCCGGAAACAGTGCTCGCCGCCGTGCTCGAGATCGCGGACGATCACCTGGACTGTGGCGCCAGCCTCCGTCTCGTCATCCTCGGCGCCGATCACCGAGGAGACATCCTCGAGATAGCCGACCGCCGCGGCCTCGTAGCTCGCCGCCATGAGAACGCGGGCGTGATGCCTCGGCACATGCCGGGCGCACACATGGAACCGACGTTCTTCCATCGACGACCCGACCTCCTTAACCCTCGCCGCCTCCAACGCGCGAACGGGCGATTGGATCGGAAATCGCGACGGCCGGTGAGAGCGCCTGCGGACTCGAACGATCCCGGCCCGACCGGGGCGAGACGCCCGACTCCAAAGAACCCGCCTACTTGATCGTCACGCCGACCGGGGCCGAGGCGATGCCGTTGACCACTACCTGCAGGTTGGCCGCGCCCGCGGTGCACGGCAGCTCCCATGCCGGCGGCGCCGCGGCCGGGATGTCGAACTCAGTCATCCTGTCGGTGTGGTCGTGCGCATGCGCGAAGCAGACGTGGCCATCGACGGTGCTGGTCAGGCGAACGATCGGATAGGCCGAGACCATCTGGGCGTCGTCGCCATAGCCCGCGCCGTTGGAGACGCCGTGCAGGCGCTTGCCGCTGAGAGAGTAGTTGCTCTGGCCGCGCGTGAGCGTCTTGGGCGCGCGCCGCACGACCGGCCTCCATGCGCCGAGCGGCTTGCCGAGCGCGGTATAGGCCTGAAGGTCGCCCTCGAACGAACTGGCCCACAGCACCTGGCCGGTCGGCAGCACCAGCATCCTTCCTTCGTACGCGGCGGTGTGCGGGGCGCTAGCCGGGTCGTTGACCTGGGTGAGCGTCGAGCCATCGTATTCGAAGAAATGCGACGGCGAGCAGTAGGCCGAGCCGCAGGTGTAGGATGGGCTCGCCTGCACCAGAACATGGCCGTTCGGCAGGATGGCCGCCGGCCCGTCCGTGACATCATAGGATTGGGAGGCGATGGTGGGGAAGTCGGGCCCAACGCTCCAGGTCCCGCTCGCGGCGCCGTAGACATCGGTGTGGCCGGCGCAGCCCGCCCTGCCGCAGCTGTTGGCGCCGGTCTGATAGACATCGCCGCTCGGCAGGCGCACGGCCGGGCCGATCTCGTGCGAATTGATGTCGACCAGCACGTTGGGAGCGGTTCCGGTCGGCGTCCACTTGCCGGTGATCGGCGAATAGAGCTCGGCGGTCGAGGGTTGGCCCAACGCCTTGTTGGTGTTGACGGTCAGCACGTCGCCGGAGACGAGCGGCGTCCAGCCCTCCTCGTCGTTGTTGTCGGCCTTGCCGGCGCCGGTGAGGGTCCAGGTCACCGTCGTGCTCGGCAGCGGCGCGACGGTGGCGAGCGCCTCCATCGTGCCGCTGATGACATTCTGCAGCATCTCCTGGCCGTTCGGCAGCACGATGCTGCCGGCGTCGACGATCGAGTTCCAGTGCGCCGGCGCGGCGACCGCCGTCCAGCTGTTGGCGACGGGATCAAAGAGGGCGCCGAGCTTGGTCGACGACGGCGGGCAGCCCGAGCCGTTGTACTCGCCGCCGTTCACCAGCATCCGGCCGTCAGGCAGCACCGAGGAAGCGAAATAGAGCGGCCCGTAGCCGCTGGGCATGGAAGCGGCCTTCGTCCAGGTCCCGGTGACATAGGCCCCGGTCGCGTCGGGGGTGAGGCGATACCAGTCGGCGGTGCATTCCTCGTGCACCAGCACCGTGCCGTCGGTCATCAGCAGCGAGGTGCCGGGGGTCGATCCCGGATAGCCCGCGATGGCGGTCCATTTGCCGGAGGTGGTCGGCGGCGCGGCGGTGTAGGCCGGCAGCATCGGCCCGCCATGCGCCGGTCGGCCAGCCGGGGCGTGGGCAAGGGCCGCGGCCGGCAACGCGGCGCTGGCCGCGAGCACGGCGGCGAGCGCCCGGTGAGTTTGGCTGGTCATGTCGATTGTTCCCCTGGACGCCAAATTCGCGAACGTCCTCCTAGAGCCTCAGCCCGTCCCTGAAAACCACCTCCGGCGGCTCGGGCGCGAAGGCGCGCGCGCCAAGCCGGCCGCCGACGAAACGAATCAGAAGTTAGAAACGCTTCAGTAGTTCAGGGACGGGGTCACCAGCTGCAGAGAAACGACGAACCAGACGAAGGCGAGCAGCGCCAGTGCGATGGCGGTCGCCGAGGTCTTCGCCCACCAGCTGCGGCCGCCTTCCACCCACACCCGGGCGGCGTTCCACACGCCAAAAGCCGCTCCGAGAACGCCGAGGGCGCACAGGATTTGGAGCATCCGCAGCCACGCATCCAGGGCGGGTCCGAACAGCGAAAGGTTCGTGCTGGTCATCTGCACGACGACCACGTAGCCGACGAGGGCCACCAGATCGATCAGCGCGGCCATGCGCACGCCGCGATAAAGCCGCGCGGTCGCGCCCGACAGCGGGAAGGCGGCCCCATGCCGCCGGCGGACCAGCGCCTGGATCGGCCAAAGGATCACCGCGAGCAAAAGCACCCCGATCATGGCGATCAGCAGAGGGATGTTCCAACCCGAGCTCATCGCGAACGGCACGGGCTGCAGCACCATGAAGGCGGCGGTGAAGTCGTAGCCGATCTTCACGACCCTGCCGTCCTTCAGGGCGGCGGCCATCATGTGCCGGCCGCTGGCGTCCTTCCACACGAACGGCGCAACCTCGCGCCAGACGATCGGCGCGCCGGCATCGTCCTTGAAATCGGAGACGACGAGCGTTCCATCCGGCCGCGCTACCACTTTGGTCTGGTTCAAGAGATTGATCAGGCGCAGAAAGCCGCTGTCGACCCGGCGGCTGG
The DNA here is from genome assembly GCA_963752245.1 of uncultured Alphaproteobacteria bacterium. Lineage (GTDB taxonomy): Bacteria > Pseudomonadota > Alphaproteobacteria > Caulobacterales > Caulobacteraceae > Acaudatibacter. The sequence goes on along the minus strand of CAVVXO010000004.1, from coordinate 121,488 downwards.
ACCAGTAGGTCCCCTGCATCTTGGCCGCGTCCGCCTTGGCGCTCGCCACCGTCGGCTCCGCCAGCGGGGGAACCGGGTAGTAGCGGTCCATGAACGCGTCGAGCAGCGCGCCGCGCAGGGTGTGGGCGGCGCCCTCCTTGCCCTGGCTGTTCATGGAGAGAAACAGGCCGACGCCGTCGTTGAGCAGCAGATGCAGGTCGGAGTGGAAGGCTTCGGTGTCGCCGGCGTGGCCGATGATCACATGGCCGTGGCGGTCCTCGTGGTAGAAGCCGAGCGCCATGCCGGTCAGCGGCGGCGTGTGCTGGACCTGGGGCGCATGCATCTGCTGCGCGGTCGCCGCGCTCAGGATGCGCCCGCCGCCGTAGGCGCCGTTGTTCAGTTGGGCGAGCATGAAGCGCGCCATGTCGTCGCCGGTCGCCGCGAGGCTGCCGGCCGGGGCGGGTCCGACGAACTCGTATGGCCGAGCCCCGGCCGAGGCGCGCAGATAGCCCGAGGACATGTTGGCGAGCAGCGCGGGGGGCAGCGGCTGGCGGAAGCTCGAATGGGTCATGCCGAGCGGCGCGAAGATGTGGCGCTCGACATATTGGTCGAACGGCTCGCCCGAGACGCGCTGGACGATATAGCCGGCGAGCGCCGCGCCATAGTTGGAATAGGCGGGCGTCGTCCCCGGCGGGAAGATGCGGTTCGGCGTCCAGCGGCTGACTAGCTTGCCGAGCGGCAGCACGTCCGAAGCCTTGGCCGGGAAGAGGTATTTGATCGTCTCCGCGAAGCCCGCCGTATGGGTCATCAGGTCGCGCATGGTGACTGGCTGGCCGTGGAACGGGGGGATCCTAAAATCGAGATAGCGGTTGATGTCGGCGTCGAGATCGATCTTGCCGGCCTCGACCTGCTGCATCACCGCCGTCCAGGTGAACAACTTGGAGACCGAACCCGGGCGGAACAGGGTCACCACGGGATCGACCGGCCGGCGGCTCTTCACGTCGGCGAAGCCGTAGCCCTTCTCGGTCAGCACCTGGCCGTCCTTGACCACCACGACCACGGCGCCGGCGATGTCGCCGCTCGACAGCGCATAGGGCATGAAGCCGTCCAGCCAGGCATCCAGATCCTGCTTGTCGAGGGCGGGGGCGGCGGCCGGCGCCGGCCTGACGGCGGGAGCCGTGGTGGCCGCCGCCGCGGGCGGGCGGATCGGCTTGGTCTCGGAAGGAACCTGCGAGGCGGCGCCCGAGGCGAGAAGAAGCGTCGCGGCGATGGCGGCGCGGATGGCGGTCAGCTTGATGGTCATAGCCCCAATCTCCACCCCAGAACGGCTCCAGCCCTGGGCGATGCATCAGCTTCGCATGGCTTTCTCTATAGTGGAAATGAATTTCATGACAGGCGGAGATCGCCGGTGAATCTCAGCCTCGCGCGGCCGGGGCCGAGGGGATCGGCGTCCTTGGGGAAATAGGGTTCCGGCCGGCGGCGGCGGTATTCGATGGCGGCGAAGTCCATCTGGATGGCGCCTGGCGTGGCGACATTGACCAGGTGGGGCGTCAGGGCGGCGAAATGATTGCGGTAGTGATTGCTCGATTTCACCACCACGATCTTCTTGCGTCCCAGATCGACGCCCAGGCCGGTGAACGCCTCGGGCGAGAAGGTCTGGCTGCGCGTCGAGCACAGCACCACGTCGATGCCCTTGCATTCGATCCAGGCCGCAAGGCCCAGCTGAGAGCGCGCCTCGCCGAGGCCGGCCTTCTCATGATCCTCCCGGATCGCGCGCACGGCGCAGCGGACATCGAGCGGCTCGCCCGAGACCCGCCCGGTCTTGCCGCCGATCCGCAGGTCCAGCTCGGCCCCGACGCCCGCCTCGGCGCAGGCGCGCACGGCCATGGGATCCCACAGGCAGCCGAAGGCGGCGGCCTCGTCATGCCGCGTTCGATCATCAGGCGGAGGAAGGCGGGATTGTCTCCCGGCGCGCCGCCGCCCGGATTGTCGCCGCCGTCGCCCAGCACCACCGGGCCGTCGAGCCTCGCGGCGAGGTCCAGCGCCTCGGCCATGGACGGATACTTCGGCAGGAGGTCGGCGCGGCGATCGTAGATCCGCCGCCCCAGCCGTTCGGCGGCGGCGCGCGCCAGGGCCGAATCGCCATCGGCGATCACCAGCATCTTCGATCCGGTGTCCCAGACGTCGCCCCACGGAAAGCCGTGCGCGAAACTCACCGACAGGATGCTCGGCTCGCCCTCGGCCCGGCGCAGCCCCTGGGCGAGCGAGCGCATGGGCTCGTCCGCCGTTGGGTAAAATCCGATCATGCGGCAGTCGAACAGGGCGCTCGTCAGGCCTGATCTCGCCCCGCGCCGCGCGCGTGCAGATGTCGTACAGATCGGCGGCCCGATCGGCGTAGTCCACATGCGGATAGGTCTTGAGGATCACCACCGCGTTCGGCGGCTGTCGACCAGGGCTTGGCTCAGATGGCAATGAGGATCGAGTTCGACGCCGATCTTCGGCCCCGGCCCGACCAGCGCGCGGACGCGGCCGGCGAGGTCGGCTTCGCAGTCCTGATAGCCGTGCGCGACCATGGCGCCGTGCAGGAACAGCAGGATGACATCGAAGGGTCCGCGCGCGGCGATGTCCGCGAGGATCTCCTCGCGGAGCTGCTCATAGACGCCCTTGAGCGTCTCGCCCGAGGGGTGGGCGGTGGCGAACAGGCCCTCGACGAACTCATGCCCATCCCGCGCCGCCAAGTCGCGCCACACCCGCGCGGCCAGGCTCGCCGCCTCGTCTCCCGCGCGGCTGGCGTCGCCGCGATGCAGGCCGCCGATCTCGAAGCCCCGCAGGCCGGTCGGCTGAGGGATGAAGGTGTTGGTCTCGGTGTTCAGCCCGGCGCAGAAGATCCGCATCGGCGCAAGCCCGCGACCGGCGTTCGCCCGATCAGAACTTCGCGTCCACCGCCAAGCCGACGGTGCGCGGCTGGATGATCACGCCGCTGACCTTGGCGAACTCGCCCGTAAGGGCGTTTCGTACGCCGCTGATGCTGTCGAAGGCCCGCTCGTCGGTGACGTTCTTGGCGAACACCCGCAGGGTGTAGCGGCCGTTGCTCACATCGGCGTTGAGATCGAGGGCGCCGTAGCCGGGCTCGCGGAATACCGTTCCTTGGAAGTTGTTCGATTCGCGGCTGCTCTCCATTCGCACGCCGCCTCCCAAATGAGCCGTCCAATCGCCGGCCAAAGGCTGGCTGAAGTCGGCGGTCAGCGAGCCGCTGTATCGGGGCGTCTGCGGCAGCGGATCGCCGCTGTGGTAGGCGAGGAGCGGAATGTCCTGGGTGAACCGCGCGTCGGTGTAGGCGAATGTGCCCCCCAGCGTGAAGCCGCGCACCGGACTGAACGAGCCCTCCGCCTCGACTCCCTCGCTCTTGGCCGTCCCGCCATTGGCGATGTAGCTCCACCGGTGGGTTGGTGTCGGCTCACGGTGCAGCGACCTGGATTTTTTGCCAGTCGATGTAGAATGCGTCGATGTTGAAGCTTGCCCGCAGCGCCGGCCACTGTGTTTTCAGGCCAACTTCGTAATTGGTCAGGGTGTCGGCGTTCACGGTCGGCGGAACGCCCGGGATCGAGACGTTCGGCCCGCCCGGCTGGTAACCGCTGGCGATGCGCACATAGGCGGTGGCGTCGCGGTTGAAGTGGTAGGATGGGTTGAAGCTGTACGTCAGCACGCCTTCGGACGATTTGCCGCCGGTGCTCGCCGGCGGAACGATCGTGCCGCCGGTCACCTGGGCGTAGTTCTGGTTGTTGGCGGCGTAGCGGACGCCGCCGGCCAAGTCGAACTTCGGGGTCAGGTGGATCGTCAGGTCGCCAAATCCCGCGTATTCGCGGTAGATCGTCGGCAGGAAGATCGTTTCCAACGGGTTCAATCCCGGACGAAGGCGCCGCTCGCGTCCTGCGCCGTCAGTGTCTGTCCCAGGCGACTATGCTCGTAGTCGAAGAAGCCGCCGATCAGCCATTCGAGCCGATTGTTCGCGTTGGAGGCGAGCCGCACCTCCTCGGTGTATTTGCTCAGCTGAATGGATTCGTCGAACGCCGAGCGCCCATTGCCCGGCGGCAGGCCGCCCAGTATCTCGACTAATTCGCCGACCTGGGGAGTCGCGTCGCCGATCTCAGTGAGATCGCTATATTGATAGCTGGAAATCGATGTCAGCGTCGCGGGCCCGAAATCATAGGCGCCGCGCGCCGACAGCACGGTGATCTCCTTGCGGAACGGCTGGGGCAGATCGCTGTAATCCTTCAGATCGCCATAGAGCGGCTTCAGGCTGGTCGGATCGAGCGCCATCTCCCCGAGGCCCTCGGCGTCGACTTTCTGATAGAGCGCCGTCAGATTGATCCTCAAGCGGTCTTCCGGACGCATGAGCAGCGAGAACCGCCCGCCCTGCTGGCGTACGAAGTTGTCATGGTTCACCCCCGTGCCGACATTGTCGATGTAGCCGGGCGTGTCTTCGACGGCATAGCTGGCGATCATTCCGATCTTGTCGGCGACCAGGGGCGCGGCAATCGAGGCGCGGGCGCCCCCACCCGCCCCGCCGGCGCCGGAGACGCCGAGCACGTCGCCGCCGACTTGTGCGTGGAAGCTGTTCAGGTCGGGCTCGATCAGGGCGTATTTGAGCAGACCGCCCAGGGTGCTGGCGCCGTACAAGGTGCCCTGGGGGCCGCTCAGGATCTCCAGTCGGCTCACGTCATAAGGCAACATGTCTAACGAGAAGCCGACCGCGTTGGAGTAGAGCGAGCTGCCGCCGACCGGAATGTCGTCGATGTAGGTTCCCACGGTCGTTCCAGAGCCGACCGGATAGACGCCGCGCAGGCTGAGGACGATCTGCCCAGGCGTGCCGCCGGGCGTCACCTGCAGGCCGGGCACGTAGCCGCCGATATCGGCGAGGCTGGTGACGTGCAGCTTCGCGAGCGCCTGGCTGGAGACCACGCTAATTCCCGCGGGCACGTCCTGCAGGTTCTGGCTGCGCTTCTGGGCGGTGACCACCACCTCGTTCAGCGTGGTCGGCGCCGCTTGCGTCGGCTGTTGCGCGACGGCCGCGAAACCGGCCACGACGGCGCTCACGGCGGTCGACGCGGCGAGAGCGAGGCGAAGGCGCCGTTGGTTCATTGTTTCCTGTGTCCCCATGAAACGACCCAGAGCCCTGGTCGCGCGGACCATTCGCAAAAGCCGCAATTCTTTTCCTATCTGAAATACTCCCCCAATATGCGACTCGCGTCAATCGGAGGGCGGCGCTCGCTTCACCAACACGGGACGCGCGTATCCCAGGCGCCACAGCGCTCCGGCGCCCGCCAGCACCGAAAGCGCCCCGATCGCGAAGAAGAGCGTGTCCGGAATCCTGCCCCACCAGGCTCCCATGACCCCCGCGGCGAGGCTGCCCAGGAACTTGGCGATGTACCAGCCGCCCATGGCCATGGCCGCGGCGCTCGCCGGCGCCAGCTCGCTCACCAGGGTCAAACCCACGGGGATGACCATCAGCTCGCCGATCGTCAGCAGCAGGAAATAGCCGGTGACCCAAAGCGCGCTCACCGGCGCGTGGCGAGCGGCGTGGTCCATCGCCGCGGCGACCATGACCATGAGCGCGAGGCTGGAGACGACACAGCCAAGGCTCATCCGCCAGAAGAGATTGGCGCTGCCGCGGCGCTTTTCCATCACGCGCCAGATCTGGATCAGCACCGGGGTCAAGGCGATGATCAGCAGCGGATTGAGCGACTGAAACCAGGTCGCGGGAATGGTGAGCCGCGCGCCGAAGAGCTCGATCGCCCGGTCGGTGTCGTGCGCCACCCACAGGGCGATGACGTTGCCGCTCTGCTCGTAGCCAATGCGGAAGAGCACGACGACGCCGATCAGGACGGCGATGAGCGCCAGGTCGCGCCTCTCCTGACCGGCGAGACGAACCCGCGGTTGCAAGGCGGTTGCGCCGCGTCTCGCGGGCTCGGGCGGCAAGGTGGCGCGGCAGGCGATATAGAGGACGAGGCCCAGGAGCATGCCGACGCCGGCGGCGGCGAAGCCGAAATGCCAGCCGACGAATTCCCCAAGCGAGCCGCACACCAGGGGCGCGAGAAAGCCGCCGAGGTTGATGCCCATGTAATAGGCGGAAAAGGCGTGCGCCTTGCGCGGATCGTCATCGGCGTAAAGCGCGCCCACCTGCACCGCGAGGGGCGGGACAAAGAGGCCATTGCCGATCGCCACCAGCGCCAGCGCCGGGAAAAGCAGGGCCGGAAGAGCCATGGCGAAGTGGCCGCACATCATCAGGCCGCCGCCCAGGATGACGGAGCGGGTTCGGCCCAGCCAACGATCGGCGATGACGCCGCCGAAGAAGGGGCTGAAGAAGGCCGCCGCGCCATAAGCGCCGTAGATCAGCGAAGACTTGGCTTGGGGGAAGCCGAGCCGCTGGGTCATGTAGTAGACCAGCAGCGCCTGCAAGCCGAAGTAGGAAAATTCGGCCCACATCTGCGTGAAGAACAGAACCGCGAGGCCTGGCGGATGGCCAAAGAGGGTGCGGGCGGCGGTGCGCGAGCGGGCCTGCTTCACCATGCCTCCCATGCCCTCGCGCCGCGCGAGACGGCGTCGCCTTGAGGTATGTTCACATATGAAACCCATGTCGCGGCTTTCGCAATACGCCGCGCGCGGATAAGCCGGCCGCAATGCCCAGACCCGCCATACGAGCGCCTTCCGCGACGGCCGCCGACAAGAGCCTGCTTTCCTTGCGGGTGAAGGCGTTGCGCGAGCGCCACGGCTGGTCGATCGCCGAGACCGCGCGACGGGCCGGCCTCTCCGTTTCAATGTTGTGGAAAGTCGAGAACGGCCAGACGGAATTGACCTACGGCAAGCTCGCCAAGCTCGCGGCCGGGCTCCAGGCGCCGATCGGCGAGTTGTTCGTCGACCCGGGCCCCACCGTGCGCAAGGGAGGTCGCCGCGTGGTCGATCGTGGCGGCGCCGGACCGGTGATCGACGTGCGCGACAATCTGCATCACTTCCTCGCCACTGACCTTGCGCGCAAACACTTCTTCCCCTGCATGGTGGAGGTCCGCGCCAAGGGACCCGGCGATGACGCCGAGGCGCACGGCGGCGAGGAGTTCTCGCTGGTGATCGACGGCCGCGTTCGTTTTCTCTGCGAAGGCTATGAGGCGGTGGTGCTCGAGCCCGGCGACAGCGTCTATTTCGACGCCGCGCTACCCCATCGCTACCTCAGCGCCTCGGACGGCGGGGCTCGGATGTTGTGCGTCTATTCGCACCCGGAGCACGCGCGGCTGGATGCGACGGCGCAACTCGATCCTCATCCTCTGGCGATGCGCATCCTTGGGGGCGACTCGTCCGAGACGGGAGCCGAGACCCGAGCGAGATCGGGGGCGCTCGTCAAGCGCAAGCGCGCCAGCCTGAAGCGCGCCTCCGAAGCAAGGGAGCGCCAGCGCCGGCTGGTTTGACGCCGTTTCATATTTGAACGATGCATGCACCGACATGGAGATGCGACGCGGTCTGACGCCAACGTCGCCAAGGATCGCACATCGTGCTCAAGCTCAGCGTTCGAACCGACGATCTTCGGATGAAGACGCCATTCGTGATCGCCGGCCATGTGTTCGACGCCATGCCGACCTTGGTGGTCACCCTGCAAGCCGAGGGATGCCAAGGTCGGGGCGAGGCCGCCGGGGTCTATTACCTCGATGACGCCGCCCCTGGCATGACGCGCCGGATCGAGGCCTTTCGAAGCGAGATCGAGGCGGGTCTCTCGCGCGCGGACCTTCAGACGCGGCTGCCTCCGGGCGGCGCGCGCAACGCGCTCGACTGCGCCTTGTGGGATTTGGAGGCGGCGCGCGCGGGCCAGCCGGTGTGGCGCCTCGCCGGGCTGAACTCCATGCGACCCTTGATCACGACCATGACGTGCGGGGCGGAGGCTCCAGAGGCGATGGCCAGGACCGCGCTCGGGTTCGCCGCCGCCAAGGCGATAAAGCTCAAGCTGACCGGCGAGCCGGACCTTGACGCCAGGCGGGTGGAGGCGGTGCGGCGGGCGCGGCCGGATGTGTGGCTCTCCATCGACGGCAACGGCGGCTATGCTCTCGACGGCCTGCGCGAGGTCTTGCCGGTTTTCGCCAGACTCGGGGTCGCCCTCGTCGAGCAGCCCTTGCCGCCGGGCGAGGACCAGGCATTGGACGAGATCGTCTCGCCCATCCCCTTGGCCGCCGACGAGAGCGCGCAGTGCTCGGCGGACCTGCCGGCTCTGGTCGGCCGCTACAAGGTGGTCAATATCAAGCTCGACAAATGCGGCGGGCTTACCGAGGCGCTCGCCATGGCGCGGGCGGCCAGACGCCTGGGCCTCGACCTGATGGTCGGCAACATGGGCGGCTCGAGCTGGGCGATGGCGGCGGCGTTCGTCGTCGGCCAGTCCTGCGACATCGTCGATCTCGATGGACCGCCATGGCTGGCGCGCGATCGCTCGCCTTCGGCGGAATACCACGACGGCCGCGTCTGGTGCGGCGAGGCGGTATGGGGCGGTGGAGGGCGGATCTCAGCCGTCGCCGAGCGGGTGATCGTGCAATGAGAACTCCTATCCCTCGCCCCTTTCGCCGCCGCCGCCGCCTGCGCCGCGGGTGCGGCCGCCGCGCCGCCGGCGGATATCGACGCCTATGTCGGCCAGGCGATGAGCGCCTTTGGCGCGCCCGGCCTTTCCTTGGCGATCGTCGAGAACGGCGCGCCGGTGCTGGCCAGGGGCTATGGCGTGCGACGCCTCGGGGCGGCCGCCCCGGTCGACGCCCACACCGCCTTTCCGATCGGCTCGGAGACCAAGGCGTTCACCGCCGCAGCCCTGGCCATCCTGGTCGACCGCGGCCAGCTCAGCTGGGATGACCGCGTCGTCGATCGCCTGCCCGGCTTTGCGATGTACGACCCCTACGCCACCGCCCACATGACGGTGCGCGACCTGCTCACCCACAGGAGCGGCCTGGGGCTCGGCGAAGGCGACCTGCTGGTCGTCCCCGGCACGACCCGCTCGCGCGCCGACATCGTCCACGCCCTGCGCTATCTGAAGCCGGCGACTGGATTCCGCGAGAAGTTCGCCTACGACAACATCCTCTACATCGTCGCCGGCGCCTTGATCGAGGCCGTCTCCCACCAGCGCTGGGAGGATTTCGTCCGCGCCAACATCTTCGTACCCGTCGGCATGACCGACGCGGGATTCAGTCCGGACGCGGTCAATGGCGTCGCCCTGCACGCCCGCACCGGCGGGCCCCTCCGCGGCGAAGGACCCCAGGCCGTGCTGCCCGAACCGGCCGGGTTCGACGTCATCGCTCCGGCCGGCGGCGTCAACGCCAGCGCCAGCGACATGGCGCGGTGGATGGCGGTGATGCTGGCCCATGGCGCCCTGCCCGGCGGCGGCCGGCTCATCAGCGAGGCGCAGGCCGCCGAGCTGTGGCGCCCGGTCGTCGTCGTCCCGCCGGACGAGTTCAAGCTGCCGGCGGCGATGAAGGGCATGGAGCCGGACCTGCAGGACTATGCGCTCGGCTGGTTCGTGGAGAGCTATCGTGGCCACATCATCGTCGAGCATAGCGGCGCGGTATTCGGCGCCCTGGCCATGCTCTACCTGATCCCCGAGACCAAGACCGGCATCGCCGTCGAGATCAATTCCGAGGATAGCGCGACGCGCCGGGCGGTGACCTTCCACCTGATCGACCATTACCTCGGCCTGGCCCCCACCGACTGGATCGCCCAGATGAAGCTGGCCCGGGCCGACATGGTGGGCAAGGCGATGGCGGTGCTGAAGGCGACTCCCCCGCCCACCGCCAGCGGCGCCGCCGCCCTGCCGCCGGAAGCCTATGCGGGGCGCTATGTCGATCCGTGGTACGGCGGAATGACGATCGCCCAAGCCTCAGGCGGCGCGTTGACGATTGAATTCGACCAGACGCCCGGCATGGACGGCGCGCTGGAACCGCTCGGCGGCCAACGCTTCCGCACCCGTTGGCGCGACCGCAACATCGAGGACGCCTACGTCGACTTCACCGCCGCCGGCGGCGCGGTGCGATCGGCGAGCCTGAAGGCGATCTCGCCGCTCGCCGACTTCAGCTTCGACTACCAGGACCTGCATTTCACGCGGGCGGGAGCATCGGGAGCATAACGGCGGTATCGAGCAGGAGCCGGGCCGGGCCCGCCCGGCCAAACGCCCGGGGCGAGACGCCCCGGCTGCATGCCTCAGCCGCCGAGCTTCGCCCGCAACAGAGCGTTCACGCTCGCGGGATTGGCCTTGCCGCCGCTGGCCTTCATCACCTGGCCGACGAACCAGCCGATCGCCTGCGGCTTCGTGCGCACCGCCTCGGCCTGGTGCGGATTGGCCGCGATCAGCTGATCGATCATCGCCGCCAGCGCCCCGGTATCGCTCATCTGGGTCAGGCCGCGCGCCTCGACGATCGCCGCCGGCGTCCCCTCCCCGGCCCACATGCGGTCGAACACCTCGCGCGCGATCTTCGAGGAGATCACGCCTTCCTCGATCAACTGGACCAGGCCGGCGACGTCCTCGGCCGGGATCGGGCTGGCCTCGATGTCGAGCCCGTCGCGGGCGAGGCGCGCCAAGAGCTCGTTGTTGATCCAGTTGGCGACCAGCTTGGGGTCACGTCTCGCGGCCGCCGTCTCGAAATAATCGGCGCGGGCCGCCTCGCCCACCAGCACCCCGGCGTCGTAGCGCGACAAGCCGTAGCGTTCCTGCAGCCGCGCTCGCCGCGCGTCGGGCAGCTCGGGCAGGCTGGCGCGAATCTCTTCGATCCACGCCAGATCGAGTTCCAACGGCAACAGGTCGGGATCGGGGAAGTAGCGATAGTCGTGCGCCTCCTCCTTGGAGCGCATCGAGCGCGTCTCGCCACGCACCGGATCGAAGAGGCGCGTCTCCTGCAAGATCGCGCCGCCGTCCTCCAGGATGGCGATCTGCCGCCGCGCCTCGAACTCGATGGCCTGCTGAATGAACCGATAGGAGTTGACGTTCTTGATCTCGCAGCGCGTGCCGAGCGGCCCGCCCGGCCGCCGCACCGAGACATTGACGTCGGCGCGCAGATTGCCCTTCTCCATGTCGCCGTCGCAGGTGCCGAGGCAGCGCAGCAGGGTGCGCAGCTTCTTGACGTAGGCCGCCGCCTCGGCAGCGCAGCGCATGTCCGGCCGCGAGACGATCTCCATCAACGCCGTCCCGGCGCGATTGAGGTCGACCAGCGTCGCGTTTGGATCCTGATCGTGGATCGACTTGCCGGCGTCCTGCTCCAGGTGCAGCCGCTCGATCCGCACCGTGAAGCTGGAGCCGTCGTCGCGCTCCACCTCAACCTCGCCTTCGCCGACGATCGGGTCCTTGTACTGGCTGATCTGATAGCCCTGCGGCAGGTCGGGATAGAAGTAGTTCTTGCGATCGAACCGCGACCAGGCGTTGATCGTCGCCTTCAGCCCGAGGCCGGTGCGCACCGCCTGCTCGACGCAGACGCGGTTGATCACCGGCAGCATGCCCGGCATCGCCGCGTCGACCAGGCTCACCCGGCTGTTCGGCTCGCCGCCGAAGCCGACCGCCGCGCCGCTGAACAGCTTCGACCGCGAGGCCACCTGGGCGTGCACCTCCAGCCCGAGCACGATCTCCCAGGGCCCGTCGCGGCCGGCGATGTGTCTTGGATCGGCGATTTCCATGAGCTTCCCCTATCGCATCCAGCCCCGCGACGCACCTTGAGCCGGCGCGCCCCAGCCCCCCAGCCCGGCCGGGGCGAGACGCCCCGGCCTCGGCTCGAGGCTGGACAAATCCCGGCAAATCGGCCTTTAGGCGCTTGGCGCCGGTCGGGCGCTCGCACGCTTCCAAGAGAAACGCCTATGCTCCGCGCCACCGACGCCCTCAGCGGCATCGCCCTCCTCCTCGCCGCGGTCTCCGCCCACGCGGCGACCGCGACGGCCAAGTACAGCATCGACAAGACGACCGTCGGCGACCTGATGGCCGATCCCGCCGCCAAGGCCATTCTCGACAAGGATCTCCCCGGCCTGACCAGCGATGCGCGCATCGAACAGGCCAAGGGCATGACGCTGAAGGACATCGAGCCCTATTCCGAAGGCAAGATCGACGACGCCGCCCTGGCCAAGGTCCAGAAGGACTTCGACGCCCTGCCGGCCGGCAAGTAGGGCGGCGCGTCAGACCTCGCCGCGCAAGGCGGCGAGGTAGTCCGCGAGCGTGGCGTCCAGCCGTTCGCCCATGAACTGGCGGTAGCCATCGAAGTCGCCGGCGACCGAGGCGGTTTCCAGCGTGGCCAGGTAGCGGCTTCGATCCTGCGGCCGGATGGCGACCGGCGGAAAGCCGCCCCGGATCAGGATGAGATTCATCAGCAGCCGTGCGGCTCGGCCGTTGCCGTCCGCGAAAGGATGAATCTCCGTCAGGCGAAAATGCGCCTCGAAAGCGGCGGCGGGCGTCGCCGCCGCGGCTTTCAGCCATGTCCCCAGAGTCTCCATCAGCGCCGGCGTCTTGGCGGGGTTGGGGAACACCACCGCCGATCCCGCCACGCGCCGCCGGTGCGGGCTGTAGACTCCCGCGATCCCCGGCTGGCTGCGGGCGACGATGCGGCGGTGCAGCTCGCAAATCTCTTTCTCGCCCAGAGGCTGGTCGGCCTCGGCCAAGTCTCGCACCCAGAGCACCGCCTCATAGTGATCGAGGGCTTCGAGATGGTCCTTCAGCGGCCGCCCTCCGACCGTGATCCCATGCTCGACGACCTCGGCGGTCTCGCGCAGAGTGAGCGTGTTCCCCTCGATCGCATTGGAGGAATAGGTCAGCTCGAGATCGTGCAGCCGCCGCAGATGGGCGACCGCCGCTGGGTCGAGCGGCCGCATCGCGTCGAGTTCCGCCTTGCGGCGTTCGATCGAGGCCGAAAGCGACGTCATGGCCACCGAATATCCCATAGGTTATGTCGCTGAAATCGGCGACTCGCGAGTTCCCCGAGCCGTCACCATCAGGGTAGGCTTTCCGTGACGCTCTCGCTCTACATCCATCCGCTGTCGTCCTACAGTCAGAAGGCGATCATGGCCTTCTATGAAAACGACCTTGCCTTCGAACGGAAGCTTCTGGAAGGCGAGGCGGCCTCCGAGGCGTTTCGCGCGCTCTGGCCGATCGGCAAGTTCCCGGTGCTGACGGACGGCGGGCGGCTGGTCTTCGATGCGACCACCATCATCGAGTACATCGACGCCGCCTACCCCGGCCCGACCCGCTTCATGCCCGACGACCGGCTCGCCGCCGTGGAGGTCAGGATGCTGGATCGCTTTTTCGACAACTATCTGCAGACCCCGTTTCAGACCATCGTCGGAATGGCCATCGGACAGGCGCACGGCGACGAGGCGGCGCTCAGGGCCCGCCTCGAAACGGCTTATGCGTGGCTGGACAGCTGGCTCGAGGGTCGCGAATGGGCGGCGGCCGGCGTGTTCAGCCTCGCGGATTGCGCCGCCGCGCCGGCGTTGCTCTACGCCGATTGGACCCACCCGATCCCAAAGCGGCATCGGAACGTCTGGGCCTATCGCGACCGGCTGCTCGCACGGCCGAGCTATGCGCGCGCTCTCGACGAGGCGCGTCCGTACCGTCACCTGTTCCCGCTCGGCGCTCCGGACGGCCGCGACTGAGACGTAAGGGTCGCCGCGCTCGCCGGAGCCGCCCGGACCATCGTCACCACCAGCGGGTCGGCCCGCGCGAGGCTCAGGCGCGCAGTCCGCAGAGCGCCGCCAGCTTGCCGCGGACCTCCGCCAGGATGGCCGCCGGGACCCGGGATCCGGCGGCGCGGATCGGCCGCGCCTGAGTGTCGATGGCGCGAACCTGATAGGTGAGGATCTCGCCGGCCACGGTCAGGCCCTCGGGCAACAGGACGCTCGACCCGAAGCCGCGGACCGTTCGGGTTATTGGACAGACGATGGCGAAGGCCGAAGCGTGAAAGAGGGCCGCCGGCGATATGACCAGAGCCGGCCGACGACCACTCTGCTCGCGGCCGACGCGCGGATCGAAATCTGTCCAGATGATATCGCCAGCATCTGGCCCCCAGGGCTCCTCATTCATCGACGATCTCGCGGCCCACCTCATCGCCCCAGTCAAAGGCGGCGTGAGCCTCGGCCGGCGTCATGTTGACGAGCAGGTCCTCGAGACGCCAGCTCGGCGCGAGGGGCTCGACGACGAGCCTCGCCCCCTCGGCGACGATATTGACCTTTTGGCCTTGGCTCGCCCCGATATGCTGTGCGAGCGCGCGGGGCAGCCGAAGACCGAGGGAATTTCCCCACTTCGAAATCTGGACCTGCATGGTCGTCTCCGCGCCTCGATCGGCCGCGAGATATACATAATATACCCGCTTGAACCAATCCCCTCTCCGTCGCAACGGATTTTAACGGTCCTACCTTAGCCTGCCCCCGCGATCTGCTAAGAGCCCCGGACCATCGTAGGGCGAGCATGGAATAACTCGGCAACTATACTATCAGAATTGGGGAGAATTCTGGGAGGTAATACTATCGCAGGATTCGGGGACATAATACTATTGTAGACGAGGCCTTCGGTCTTTGCGCCGGCGGCGCAGATCAGCCGGCTCCGGGGGGTCCACGACCCGATCATGGCCGAAGACGCCAGCGCGGGCTACGAAGCGGACCGGAGCTGGTGACGACGTGAACGTCATAACCTTCGACACGCTGAAATTCGCCCGCACGCTCGAGGAGAAGGGCGCCTTCACGCATGACCAGGCCTCTCGAATGGTCGAGGCGCTCGGCGGCGTTCTGGCGACCGAGATCACGACCCGATCCGACCTGCGCGAGCTGGAGCTTCATCTGAAGGCCCAGATGGCCGAATTCAGGGCGGATCTGGTCAAGTGGCTGGTCGGCCCCATCGGCTTCCAGACCGTCGTCATCCTGAGCGCCGTGGCCGCGCTCACCCATTTCGCCCACTGACCGGCTTACCAGCCTTCGCGAGCAGCTCGCCCCGCCTCCGCGCACCGCCCACCCCAGGCGCTCACTCTACGACAACGAGGAAAGTCAAACCGATGCTGTGTTCCCAATATACAGATCGGCCTCGCGCGTCAGCCAGTGCAGCGTGGGCATTCAGAATCGACCCTGGCGCGGCGAGAAGCCCGTCCCAACCATGCTACCCGCCCGCATCTTGATGATCCGTCATATCCCGATTAGCGCGACTCGGGGGAATATCGAGGCGGGCCGCGCCAGGGCGATGACATAAGGCGCGCTCGAAGGGGAGCGGGTGACCATGGGTCACGACATCATCGGCGACGTCCATGGCGACGCCGACCGGCTGGAGGCGTTGTTGCGCGCTCTGGGCTACGCCGAACGCGGCGGCGCCTGGCGCCATCCCTCGCGCGCCGCGATCTTCGTTGGCGACCTGATCGATCGTGGGCCGGGGCAGTTGCGCACCCTCGAGCTGGTCCGCGCCATGGTCGAGGCCGGCGCCGCGCGGGTGGTGATGGGCAACCACGAGTTCAACGCCATCGCCTGGGCAAGCCCGGACACCGCCGAGCCAGGCGCCTTCCTGCGGCCGCGGCACGGCCGCAAGGGCGAGAAGAACCGGCGCCAGCATCAGGCCTTCCTCGGCGAGGTCGGAGCCGACAGCGCGGCGCACGCGGCGTGGATCGCCTGGTTTCTCGAGCTGCCGCTGTGGATCGAGGCGGCGGATTTCCAGGTCGTCCACGCCTGCTGGAGCCCCCGGCACATGGCGATGCTGCGCCCTCACCTGCGGTCCGGCCAGCGCCTGGAGCGCGGGACCATCGACGCGGCGGCCCGCAAAAACGGCGCGCTGTACGAGGCCGTGGAAGTGCTGCTCAAGGGAATGGAGGTTCCCCTGCCGCCCGGCGTCACCTTCACCGACAAGGACGGCCATGTTCGAGACACGATCCGCACGCGATGGTGGGATCCGGATCTGACCACCTACCGCGCCGCCTATATTGGTCCGCGGGCCGATATCCCCGATCTGCCGATCGTCGACTTCGAGCCGATCCCGCCTCCCGAAAAGCCGACCTTCATCGGCCACTACTGGTTCGATCCGCGCGAGACGCCGCGACCCGCCTCGCACCGGGTGGCGTGTGTCGACTACAGCCTCGCCAATGGCGGCCCGCTCGTCGCCTACCGCTTCGACGGCGAGCCCGTGCTGAGCGACGATCGCTTCGTCGCGATGTGAACGGCAGCCCCACAAGAGTTCGGCGAAACGCCGCCGGTACGAAGCAGGTGACAGACATCCGCCCGTAACGCCGCCGTCCCGGCGGCATCGGCGAACTTCGCCAGCACCCTTGCCCATGGGCGCGCGCCGGCCTATGTCGTCGGCCTATGTCGCAACCCCGTCAAGACACCGAAGACGCGCCGCGCCCGGTCAAACTGTTCCGCAACGGCCGCAACCAGGCGGTGCGCATCCCCAGGCAGTTTGAGCTGCCCGGAGACGGGGCGACCATTCGGCGGTCCGGCGCCGCTCTCGTGATCGAGCCCGCGCCAACGCTGTCCCTGACAGCGTGGCTAGCCACCCTGTCCGACCTCGACGAGGCTTGGCCAAGCCTGGAGGATCCTGCTCCCGAGCCTGTCGAGCTCTAAATACGGCGCGGTGGCGTATCTTCTCGACACCCCCATCCTGTCCCACGTCATCCGCCGACCCTCCGGCGCCGCCGCTCAGCGCCTCGCGCGCGCCGGGGCGGCGAATGTCCGCACCAGCATCGTCGTCGCCGCCGAATTGAGGTTCGGCGCGGCAAAGGGCGGATCGCGCGAACTCGTGCGCAGGATCGAGGCGCTGCTTGAACGGCTCGCGGTCGAGCCTTTCTCCGAGCCCGCGGATTGTCACTATGCCCGCTTGCGGGCTCACCTCGAGCGGGCGGGAACGCCGATCGGCGGCAACGACCTCCTGATCGCGGCGCATGCCTTGGCGCTTGGGGACGTTCTCGTCACCGACAATGAACGCGAATTCTTACGCGTGCCTGATCTGAGGCTGGAGAACTGGCTTTGATCCGCCCTTGCGCGTCCACTGGCGCCTGGGCATAGGCGGATCGGGTCGCCGGACAGGGGCGTGGCGAAATTGGAAGATTTCCATCTAAGAATTCGTTGCTTATCTGGACCCGAGCCGTCCCGGCCCGGCCGAACCGCCGGGGCGAGACGCCCCGGGCCCAATCTCAATCCCTCACCACCACCGCGCCGGCTTCGCCGCGAATCCGGCGGCCCGCTCCAGCGCGGCGCCGAGGGCGAACATGGTCTCCTCATCGAGGGGGCGGGCGATCACCTGCAGGCCGAGGGGCAGGCCGGCGGCGTCGAGGGCGCCCGGCACGCTCATCGCCGGCAGGCCGGCGAGGTTCACCGTCACGGTGAAGATGTCGTTGAGGTACATGGCGATCGGGTCGGCGGCGCGCTCCCCCAGGGCGAAGGCGGCCGAGGGCGCCGTCGGGGTGAGCAGGGCGTCGACCTGCCCGAAGGCGGCGGCGAAATCGTCGGCGATGCGCCGGCGCACCTTGAGCGCCTTCAAGTAGTAGGCGTCGTAGTAGCCGGCCGAGAGCACGTAGGTGCCGATCAGCACCCGGCGCTTGACCTCCGGCCCGAAGCCCTCGCCGCGGCTCGCCTCATAAACCTCGGTCAGCGAGCCGCCCTCGCCGCGCCGGCCGTAGCGCAGGCCATCGTACCGGGCGAGGTTCGACGATGCCTCCGCCGGGGCGATGATGTAGTAGGCCGGCAGGGCGTATCTGGTGTGCGGCATCGCCACCTCGACGATCTCGCAGCCGGCGTCCTTCAGCCAGGCGATCCCCCGCTCCCACAGGGCGTCGATTTCCGCGGGCATGTCGTCGACGCGGTATTCGCGCGGCACGCCGATCTTCAGACCTCTGACCGAGCGGCCGACGGCGGCGGTGAAGTCGGGCGTCTCGACCGGCAGGCTGGTGGAATCCTTGGGATCGCGCCCGGCCATGGAGCGCAGCATCAGGGCGGCGTCGGCCACCGTCTTGGCCATCGGCCCCGCCTGATCGAGCGATGAGGCGAAGGCGACGATCCCCCACCTCGAGCAACGGCCGTAGGTCGGCTTCACTCCGACGAGCCCGGTGAGCGAGGCCGGCTGGCGGATCGAGCCGCCGGTGTCGGTCGCCGTCGCCGCCAGGGCGATGTCGGCCGCGACCGCCGCCGCCGAGCCGCCGGAGGAGCCGCCCGGGGTCAAATCCTGGTTTGAGCCGGCCGAACGCCACGGATTGACCACCGGGCCGAAGGCGCTGGTCTCGTTGGACGAGCCCATGGCGAACTCGTCCATGTTGAGCTTGCCCAGCATCACCGCCCCGTCGCGCCACAGATTGGCGGTGACGGTCGATTCATACGGCGGGGCGAAGTCGCCGAGGATGCGCGAGCCGGCGGTCGCGCGCACGCCCTGGGTGCAGAAGAGATCCTTGATCCCGATCGGCGCCCCTTCCAGCGGCCCGCCCTCGCCGCGCGACAGCCGCGCGTCGCAGGCCGCCGCCATGGCCAGCGCCTGGTCTGGCGTCTCCAGCACATAGGCGTTCAGCCGCCGCGCGCCTTCCATGGCTTGAAGGTGCGCGCGGGTGATCTCGACGCTGGAGAAGCGCCGCGCGCGCAGGCCGGCGACCGCCTCGGTCAGCGTGAGGCGCGTGAGATCGGCGTCGCTCACTCGACCACCTTGGGGACGACGAAGAAGCCGGCGCGGGCCGCCGGCGCATTGGCGAGGATCGCCGCCGCGTCGCCACCCTCGGTCACCGCGTCGGCGCGCATCGGCAGGGGAATGGCCACCGGCGTCGTCATCGGCTCGGCGTCGGTGGTGTCCACCTCGTTCAGCTGCTCGATCCAGGCGAGAATGCCGTTCAGCTCCTCGGCGAGCGCCGGCAGGCGCGCCTCGTCCTCGCGGATGCGCGCCAGGCGGGCGACGCGCCGCACCGTTTCGACGTCGATGGTCACGCCGGCTCCTTGAGGTGGCGAGAAGCAGGGAGAGCCAGGGGTTAGACGCGGCGGGCGCGGCTTGGCAAGCTGGCCGCCATGGCCGTCGTCGCTCTCGCCGCCTTCGCTACACCGCCGTTCGCCGCCGGGCCTCTGATCGGTCTCGATGTCGGCGACAAGACCATCGGCGTCGCGGTGTCGGACATTAGCCGGAGGGTTGCCTCGTCGCTGGCCCTCATCCGCAAGGTGCAGTTCACCAGGGACGCCGAAGCCCTGTTCGCCGTTATGGAAAGCCGCGGCGCCGTCGGCCTCGTGATCGGCCTGCCGCTGAACATGGATGGCTCGGAAGGCCCGCGCTGCCAGGCCAGCCGCGCCTTCGCCCGCAACCTGCTGCGCCTGCGCGAGCTTCCGATCGCCTTCTGGGACGAACGGCTCTCGACCGCCGGCGTCGAGCGCATGCTGGTGGACGAGTTCGACGCCAGCCGCGCCAGCCGGCGGGACAGCGTCGACAAGCTCGCCGCCGCCTGGATCCTGCAAGGCGCCCTCGACCGCCTGCGGCACATGCCGCCACCGTAACGCCGGCTTCCAGCCGGCATCCTGCTGGCGACCGGCGCCTCGTGTCTCGC
Source organism: uncultured Alphaproteobacteria bacterium (assembly GCA_963752245.1). Taxonomy (GTDB): domain Bacteria; phylum Pseudomonadota; class Alphaproteobacteria; order Caulobacterales; family Caulobacteraceae; genus Acaudatibacter. Next base: position 101,989 of record CAVVXO010000004.1, on the reverse strand, counting down.
CGCCGCGATGCGCCTTCGTCCATGAGCCCGCTCGACGCCGGCGCGGCGGCCCGTTTCCGTTGCGACGCTCCTCGTCTAAACTCCGCCCCGTGACCGCGCCGCCCAGCCAGGCCGCCCCGCAGATCCGCGCGCGGGTCTTCCCCTTCCCCCATCGGCATTTCCTCTCCGCCGGCGATCTCGACCCGCCGACCGCCCTTGGCTTGCTCGATCTCGCCGACGCCTTCGCCGCCTTTGGTCGCGAGCGCGAGAAGAAGCTCGATCTGCTGCGCGGGCGGCTCGTCGTCACCTTCTTCTTCGAGGCGTCGACGCGCACCCAGGCGTCCTTCGAGATCGCCGCCAAGCGGCTCGGCGCCGACACCGTGAACGTCGGGCCGCGCGGCTCCTCGATGGCCAAGGGCGAAAGCCTGGCCGACACGGTGGCGACCTTGAGCGCCATGCGCCCGGATATGCTGATCGTCCGACACGCGGCCGCCGGCGCGGCCGCCTTCCTGGCGAGCGGGACGGACGCCGCCGTGATCAACGCCGGCGACGGCGCCCACGAGCATCCCACCCAGGCGCTGCTCGACACGCTGGCTCTGCGGCGCGCTTTCGGCCGCGTGGATGGTCTTCGCGTGGCGATCTGCGGCGACATCCTGCACAGCCGCGTGGCGCGCTCCAACGTCGCCCTTTTGACCCTGCTCGGGACGGAGGTGCGGCTGGTCGGTCCGCCGACTCTGATGCCGGCCGGGGTCGAGCGCTGGGGCGCGGCGGTGCATCACGATCTCGATGCCGGCATAGCCGGCGCCGACGCGGTCATGATGCTGCGCCTGCAGAGGGAGCGGATGGATGGCGCCCTGATCCCCTCGCCGCGCGAGTATGCCCGGTTCTGGGGCCTGACCCGCGAACGCCTGGCCGGCGCCGCGGCCGGCGTTCGGGTGCTGCATCCCGGGCCGATGAACCGCGGCGTCGAGATCGCGAGCGAGCTCGCCGATGACCCCGCCGTGAGCCTTATCGCCGATCAGGTGGAGATGGGCGTCGCCGCGCGCATGGCCGTGCTCGCCAGCCTCGCCGAGCGGCGGGACAACCGATGATCGCCGCCCGGCTCGTCCGGCCTCTGGCGATCACCGGCGCTCGTCTGGTCGATCCGGCGTCGGGCTACGACGGGCCAGGCGCGGTCCTGATCCGTGACGGGCGCATCGCCGAGGTGATCCGCGGCGTCTCGGACCCCTCGCCTGGAGGCGACGGGGAGGTCATCGAGGCCGGCGGCGCCCTGCTGGCGCCCGGCCTGGTCGACCTCCGGGTCCAGGCCGGCGAGCCGGCCGAGGAAGATACGGAATCGCTGGAGAGCGCCGCCCGGGCGGCGGCGGCGGGCGGGATCACCACCCTGGTGGTGCAGCCGACGACCCGGCCGCCGCTGGACGATCCCGCCCTTGTGGCCTCCGTCGCCGCGCGCGGCCGCCAGATCGGCCTCGTCACCGTGCTCCCGGCGATGGCGGCGACGCGCGGCCTGGAGGGCGAGGCCCTCGCCGAGATCGGCTTGATGCGCGAGGCCGGCGCGGTGCTGGCGACCGACGGCGACCGCCCGATCGCCGACAGCCGGGTGTTGCGCCGCCTGCTGACCTACGCCGCTCATTTCGGCGTTCCGGTGGCCCACCGGCCCGTCGACCCGTGGCTCCATCGCGGCGCGGTCGCCAGCGAGGGGGAGCTCGCCGGCCGTCTCGGCCTGGCGAGCGAGCCGGTCGCCAGCGAGACGATCGGCCTCGCCCGCGATCTCGCCCTGGCGCGCCTGACCGGCGGACGGCTGCTCGTCGATCAGATCACCGCCGCCGAGCCGCTGCGGGCGCTCGCCGCCGCCAAGGACGAAGGCATGGCGGTCTTTGCCAGCGCCTCGATCAACCACCTCGCCTTCAACGAGGTCGACGCCGGAGACTACCGCGCCGCCTTCCGCCTGGCCCCGCCGCTGCGCGCCGAGTCCGACCGGCTGGCCCTCGTCGAGGCTCTGCGCACCGGCGTCGTCGACATCGTCGTTTCCGCCCACGCCGCGGTCACGCCCGAAGCCAAGCGCGCGCCCTTCGCCGAGGCCGCGCCCGGCTCGGCGGGGTTGGAGTGCCTCGTCGCCGCGCTCGCCGGTCTGCACCGCGAGGCGGGCATCCCGTGGTTGCGGCTGATCGAGGTGGCGAGCCTCGCGCCGGCGCGGCTGATCGGCTCGGAGGCCGGTCGCCTTGCTGCCGGCGCGCCCGCCGATCTCGTGCTGATCGATCCCGAGACGCCGTGGATCGTCGATCCGCGGCGCTTCGCCTCTCGCCTCCGCGACTGCGCCTTCGCGGGCCGCCGGGTCCAGGGCCGCGTCCGCCTGACCATCGCCGGCGGCCGCGTCGTGCACGACGCGCGCGGCTGACCGGGGGGCGACAGAGACGCCCGCGTTCTCGGTTGCACCGACTACGCCGTCGCCTCGTCCACGGTCATGAAGCGGAAGTCGATCTGATAGCGACGCAGCGACAATGACGGGGCCATGCGCGCCATCGAGCGGCCCTTGCGGTCGAAGCTCGGCGCCACCAGCAGCCCACGCACCGGCGTCTTCGGATCCTCGGCCTGGATCTCGCCCATGAAGTTGAGGATCTGGCCGACCGTGCGCGGCCCGGCCATGGCGCCCTTCAACAGGATCACCACCGTGCGGCCCTCCGAGTCGCGCGCCGTGATGTCGATGGTTCCGGACTCCACCTGGTGGGCGACGCCGTCGTCGATCACGCACCAGGCCCGGCTCGAGCTGATCGATGTGCTCGCGCAGCGCCGCCTGCAGGTCGCGCTCCAGGTTGACCTTCTGGCCGCCGTCGTCCTCCTGCCCGGCGCTCGCCGAGGCCGCGGCTTTCGCGGGATCGGCGCGTTGCTGCCGCGGCGCGCCGGCCGCCTCGGCGCGAAAGCGGCGGTACTGATCGGTGGCGGCGCGGAAGGCATTGATGTTGCTGCGGATGTTGCCTTCGAACGGGATGCGCGACGGATTGGGCCGACGGCGCCGCTCGTCCTGCGGGCTGTAGCGCAGCGACGCCAACACCGCCTCCAGCCGGTCGGACTCGTAGGCGCGGTCGAGGTCGCCATAATGCCGCTCGACCCGCATGGCGCGGTTGAGCAGCGCCTCGGCGACATCGTGTTCGTATTGCTGCTCCAGCCAAGCGCGATAGTCGGCCCGCACCCTTGCCCTCCTGGCGCACCCAAGCGGCGCGACGCGGCCTTCCCGCGACGCCACGCCATCTGGCCCTCTATGCCGCGTTTGCCGATCGGGAACAACGATCGGGCGTTTCCCACCCCTCGCGCGAGCCTCTAAGGTGCGCCGATGACCTGGGGAGCGGAGGGTGCGGCGAGTCTCGGGGCGCTGATCGCCGTGGCCGGCGGCTATGGTCTTGGATCGATCCCCTTTGGCGTCATCGCCACGCGGCTGGGCGGCGCCGGCGACGTGCGCCAGATCGGCTCGGGCAACATCGGCGCGACCAATGTCCTGCGCACCGGCCGACGCGACCTGGCGCTGATCACCCTGATCGGCGATGGCGCCAAGGGCGCCGTCGCCTTCCTGCTCGCCCGCCACCTTCTCGGCGATCTCGCCGGCGTGCTCGCGGCCGGCGCCGCCTTCATCGGGCACCTGTTTCCGATCTGGCTGCGATTTCGCGGCGGCAAGGGGGTGGCGACCTTCTTCGGCGTCCTGCTGGCGGCCATGCCATTGGCGGGATTGGCGGCCGGCGCGATCTGGCTGGGCGTGTTCGCCGTCAGCCGCCTCTCCTCCCTGTCGGCGCTGGCCGCGGCGGCCGCCGCGCCGCTGCTGTGCCTGGCGCTCGGCGAGACGGCGAACGGTCGCCCGTGGCTGGCGCTGTTCGCGGCGGCGCTGATCACCGTTCGGCACCGCGACAACATTCGCCGGCTGCTCGCCGGCGAGGAGCCGCGCATGGGCGGCGACCGGACCAAGGCGGCTTGAGCGTCGAGACGCCTCGCCAGTTCGGCCGGTCCGAACGCATCGCCTGGCTGCGCCTGGCGCGCACTCCGTCGGTCGGGGGGGCGAGCTTCGAACACCTGCTCCGCCGCCATGGAACCGCGACGGCCGCGCTCGCGGCATTGCCCGGTCTCGCGCGTCGCGCCGGCGGCGGCGACGCCTTGCGGATCCCCGCCGCCGCGGCCGCCGAGGCGGAGCTGGCGGCTGGCGAGGCGATCGGCGCGCGCACTCTCGCCTCCATCGAGAGCGCCTACCCCGCGAGGCTCGCCGCCATCGACGCGCCGCCGCCGCTGCTGTGGCTGCTGGGCGACGCCGGTCTCCTCGCCAAGCCGGCGATCGCCATCGTCGGCGCCCGGGTCGCCTCGGCCGCCGGGCAGCGGTTCGCCCGCGATCTGGCGCGAGATCTGGGCGAGGCGGGGCTGATCGTGGTCTCGGGCCTGGCGCGGGGCATCGACGCGGCCGCCCACGCCGGCTCGCTGGCCACCGGGGCGGTCGCGGTGCTCGCCGGCGGCGTCGACCAGCCCTATCCCGAGGAGAATCGCGCCCTTTACGAACGCATCGCCGAACGCGGTTGCGTCGTCTCCGAGCGGGCGATCGGTCACGTCGCCAAGGCCAAGGATTTCCCGCGCCGGAACCGCATCGTCTCGGGCCTGGCTCTGGGCGTCGTGGTCGTCGAGGCCGAGCTGCGTTCCGGCTCGCTGATCACCGCGCGCCTGGCCGGCGAACAGGGCCGCGACGTTTTCGCCGTGCCCGGCTCGCCGCTCGACCCGCGCTCGCGCGGGGCCAACGACCTCATCCGGCAGGGGGCGGTGCTGGTCGAGACCGCCGAGGACGTGCTGCGGGTGCTCGACCCAGCCTCTGCCGGCGTTCCCGCCGCCGCCGAGCCGGCGCCGGCGGATCGGTTCGCCGAGGATGGCGACGACGAGGCGGTGCGCGAGCGGATCGCCGCCGCCCTGTCGCCGACACCCACCTCGATCGACGAGCTGGCTCGCCGGGCTGGCGTGAGCCCGGCCGCCGCCACCGCCGCCCTGGTGGAGCTGAGCGTCGCCGGCCGCGCCGAGATGCTGGGCGGCGGGCTCGTCAGCTCTTCCTGACCCGCGCCGCCCCTTCCGGTTTCATTGACTTCGGCGGCCGAACCTCTATGTGTGGCGGCGACCGGGGCACGTGCTTTTCGAAGACGCTCGACGCCCAGGCCGGAGCTTCCGGTATCCCCGGCCCCCTCCACCAGCGTCTTCCCGCCAAGACTGAATGACAGATTTCGCCGACCTGGGCCTTTCCGCCGCGACGCTGCAAGCGATCGCCGAGACGGGCTACAAGACCGCCACGCCGATCCAGGCGCAGGCAATTCCCGTGGCCCTCACCGGTCGCGATCTCCTGGGCATCGCCCAGACCGGCACGGGCAAGACCGCCGCCTTCACCTTGCCGATGATCGATCGGCTGGTCGCCGGCCGCTCCAAGGCGCGCATGCCGCGCTCGCTCGTCGTCGCGCCGACCCGCGAGCTCGCCGACCAGGTGGCGATGAGCTTCGAGAAGTATTCCAAGGGGCAGAAGCTCTCCTGGGCGCTCCTGATCGGCGGGGTGTCGTTCGGCGATCAGGAGATGAAGCTGGATCGCGGCGTCGACGTGCTGATCGCGACGCCCGGCCGGCTCCTCGACCATTTCGAGCGCGGCAAGCTGCTGCTGACCGGGGTGCAGATCCTGGTCGTCGACGAGGCGGACCGCATGCTCGACATGGGATTCATCCCCGACATCGAGCGCATCTTCAAGCTGACGCCGCCCAAGAAGCAGACGCTGTTCTTCTCCGCCACCATGCCGCCGGAGATCACCCGCCTCACCAAGCAGTTCCTGCACGATCCGGTGCGCATCGAGGCGTCGCGCCCGGCGACCACCGCGGAGAATATCGCCCAGCACATCGTGCCGGTGCCGTCGACGGAACCGGCGGTCAAGCGCCTCGCGCTGCGCACCCTGGCGGCGCGCGAGGGAGTGAAAAACGGCATCGTCTTCTGCAACCGCAAGTCCGAGGTGGACGTCGTCGCCCGCTCGCTGAAGAAGCACGGCTTCGATGCCGCGCCGATCCACGGCGATCTCGATCAGTCGCTGCGCACTCGCACACTGGAAAGCTTTCGCAGCGGCGAGTTGAAGTTCCTGGTCGCCTCCGACGTCGCCGCCCGCGGTCTCGACATCCCGGACGTCAGCCACATCTTCAACTACGACGTGCCGCATCACGCCGACGACTACGTTCACCGCATCGGCCGCACCGGACGGGCCGGCCGCACCGGCGAGGCGCTGATGCTGGTGACGCCGATGGACGGCCGCGCCCTCGACAAGGTGGTCAAGCTCACCGGCGTGACGCCCGATACCCTTTCGCTCGAGGTCGACTGGAACCAGGCCAAGCTCGGCGAGCGACGCGCCGCGCCGAGCCGTGACCGCAAGCCGCGCCGCACCGGCTTCGGCCGCCCGGCCTCGGAGACCTCGGTGGCGCCGATGGAGCCGCTGACGCCGACGTCCGCGCCGAGCCCGTCGGCCGAGCCGGCGCCTGAGCCCGCCGCCAAGTCTCCGCCGCCTCCCCGTCCGGCCCGAGCCAAGCCGGAGCGTCGGTCGCGTCAGGTCGAGCCCGACGATGATCGCGACGATCGCCGGGTGATCGGCTTCGGCGCCCACCTCCCGGCCTTCCTCGCCCGCCCCTTCGCCGCCGCTCCGCTAGCGGCGGAGGAGTAGAGCCGGAGCCCGGGCGTCTCTCGCCGGGCCGCGGCGGTCCGGCTTCGGAATTTCTATCGCAGCCGCTCGGCGTGGAAGCGCAGATGGTCGCCGATGAAGGTGGCGATGAAGTAGTAGGAGTGGTCGTAGCCGGCCCGCAGGTTGAGCGTCAGCGGCTGGCCCGCTTCGAGGCAGGTCTCGCGCAGCGTCTCGGGTCGCAGCTGTTCGGCGAGGAAGGGGTCGGCCTCGCCCTGGTCCACCAGGATGTCGTCGAACCGCCGCCTGGCCACGCCGGCGCGCAACAGGCTGACGGCGTCGTGAGCGGCCCAGGCGGCGCGGTCCTCGCCGAGGTAGGCGGTGAAGGCCTTGACGCCCCAGGGACACCGCGACGGGGCGGCGATCGGGGCGAAGGCGCTCATCGAGGAGAAGAGATCGGGATGGCGCAGGGCCAGCGTCAGGGCGCCGTGACCGCCCATGGAATGGCCGGCGATCGCCCGCCGGCGACGCGCCAGGGGGAATTCCGCCTCGACCAGATCGATGAGATCGCCGGTGACATAGCTCTCCATGCGGAAATGCGCCGCCCACGGGGGCTCGGTGGCGTCGAGGTAGAAGCCCGCCCCCTGCCCCAGGTCATAGGCCGGATCGTCGGCGACATCCTCGCCCCTTGGGCTGGTGTCCGGCGCGACCACGGCGAGGCCGAGCGCGGCGGCGGCGCGGTAGGCGCCCGCCTTCTCGGTGAAGTTGGCGCTGGTGCAGGTGAGGCCGGAGAGCCAGATCAGGTAAGGGTGCGGCCCCGCGCCCGGCGGGGTGAACACCGTCAGGGTCATCGACCCGCCGACGCTCGCCGCGACGTGCGCCACCTTGGCCAGCTCGCCGCCGAACACGCGGTGGCGCTCGAGAACGTCCATGCCGCCCCTCGACCCGGTTCCGGATGCCCTCAGCGGGCGATCGCCCCGGCGAGATACTTGCGAATGGCGCCGCCATAAGGCGGCCGCATGGCCTTGAGCGGACCTTCCATCTTGATCTGGCTATAGAGGCTCTTGCGATGGCTGAACTCGCGAAAGCCATCGACGCCGTGATAGCTGCCCATGCCCGACGGGCCGACGCCGCCGAACGGCAGGTCCTCCTGCGCCACGTGAAAGATGACGTCGTTGACCGTCACCCCGCCGGAAGTGGTCTCGGTCAGCACCCGCTCCCGCTCCGCTTCATCCTTGCCGAAGTAGTAGAGGCCGAGCGGCCGGTCGCGGCCGTTGACGAAGCCGATCGCCTCGTCGAGCGAGCGATAGCTCTTCACCGGCAGCACCGGCCCGAAGATCTCCTCCTGCATCACCTTCAAGCCGTCGGATGGGTCGATGATCAGGGTCGGGGCGATCTTGCGGTGCTCCTGCTGGGTGAGATTTTCCGCCTCGGGCTTGAGCTCGATGACCTCGGCGCCGGCGGCGCGCGCCTCGTCGATGTACCCCGTGATCCGGTCGTGGTGCCGCTGCGAGATGATGGCGGTATAGTCGGGATTGTCGCGCATCGTCGGATACATCGCCTTCACCGAAGCGCGCGCCGCCTCGACGAAGCTCTTCATCTGGTCGGCCGGCGCCAGCACATAATCGGGCGCGAGGCAGATCTGGCCGGCGTTCAGCGTCTTGCCGTTCATGATCCGGGCGGCGGCGATGGTCATGTCGGCCGAGCGGCCGATGATGACCGGGCTCTTGCCGCCGAGCTCCAGCGTCACCGGCGTCAGGTTCTCGGCCGCGGCCCTCATCACGTGGCGGGCGATCGATGTGGCGCCGGTGAAGATCAGGTGGTCGAAGGGCAGGCGGGCGAAGGCGTCGCCGGCCTCCGGTCCGCCCAGGCAGACGGCGATCTCTTCCTCGGAGAACGCCGAGCCGAACATTCGCGCCATCAGTTCGGAGGTCGCCGGGGTGAACTCCGACGGCTTGATCATCGCCCGGTTGCCGGCCGCCAGCACCCCGGCGAGCGGCGCGAAGGTGAGATTGACCGGGAAATTCCACGGGCTGATCACGCCCACCACCCCCTTCGGCTGATAGCGGATCTCCGCCTTGGCGCCGAAGACCCCGAGGATGGCGGGCGTCGTCCGCCGCCGCTCCGACCGCATCCAGGTCTTCAGATGGGTCTTGGCGTGCTTGAGAGCCGCGATCGAGGAGGCGACATCCGTGAAGGCCGTGGCCTCAGGCGAACGCGCGCCGAAGTCCTTGGCGAGCGCCTGTTCGATATCGGCGCGGTGATCGACCAGCAGGCCGATGCACCGGTCGATCCGTTCGATCCGCCGCTCCGCCGATGGCGCCCCGTCGCGCAGCTGCGCCGCCTTCTGCCGCTCCAGCACGGCGCGCATGTCGTCGCTCATCGCCTCGTCTCCGGTGTAAGCTGCCGGGCGAAGATGGACGCCCGCCCCGCTCTTGTCGATTCCCGCGCCACTCTGATCGCCAGCGGCTGGGCCGACCATGCCCTGGAGGACAGCGGCGGCGGGCGCAAGCTCGAACGCCTCGGTCCCTTCCGCATCGTCCGCCCCGAGGCGCAATGCCTCTGGCGCCCCCGTCTCGCGGACGCCGACTGGGCTGGCGCGGACGCGGTGTTCGAGGGCGGCGAGGAGGAGGAAGGCGGCCGCTGGCGCTTCGCTCGTCCCTTGCCGGAGACCTGGCCGCTGCGCTGGCGGCAGGCGCGCTTCTGTGGCCGCTTCACCGCCTTCCGCCATCTCGGCGTCTTCCCTGAACAGGCGGCCAACTGGACCTGGATCGACGAGGGTCTGCGCCGCTGGACGGGCGAGCCGCCGAGGCTGCTGAACCTGTTCGGCTACACCGGCGTCGCCAGCCTGGTCGCCGCCCTGGCCGGGGCGCGGGTCACCCACGTCGACGCCTCCAAGAAGGCGGTCGGCTGGGCGCGGGAGAACGCCGCGCTCTCCGGGCTCGCCGCGGCGCCGATCCGCTGGATCTGCGAGGACGCCCGCAAGTGGGTGGCGCGCGAGGTCCGTCGCGGCGCGACCTATGAGGCTATCATTCTCGATCCGCCGAAATACGGGCGCGGACCCGCCGGCGAGACCTGGCGGCTGCACGACGATCTCGCCGAGCTGATCGCCGGCTGCGCCGCGCTGCTGAGCGGGCGCGCCGCCTTCCTGCTGCTGAACGCCTATTCCGAACGGTTCTCCGCCCTCGCCATGGCCAGCCTGCTCGCCGACGCCCTCGCCCGGTCGCGGCGGCGCCATCGCCTGGGGCGAGCTGGCGCTGGTGGAGGCGGAAGGCGGGCGCGGGGCGGGCCTCTCCAACTTCGCCCGCTGGAGCGCCTCGTCGTGAGCGCGCCGCGCCGGGTCACCTCGCTCGCCAACGCCACGGTGAAAGCCGCCGCCGCTCTGCGCCTGCGCAAGGCGCGCGAGGAGAGCGGCCAGTTCCTGGCCGAGGGTCTGCAGGCCGTGGCCGAGGCGATCGACCTGGGCTGGCGACCGCGCACCCTGCTCTTCGGCGGCGGCATGGCCGACCATGTCCTGGTCAAGCGCGCCGCCGCCGTCGCCGGCGAGGCGCTGGAGGTCACCGACGCGATCCTCGCCAAGGTCTCGCGGCGCGACAATCCGCAAACGGTGCTCGGGGTGTTCGATCAGCGCTGGGGCGAGCTCGCCCGTCTCGATCCGCTCGCCGCTCCCTGCTGGATCGCCCTCGAGGAAGTGCGCGATCCGGGCAACCTTGGAACGATCGTGCGCACCGCCGACGCGGCCGGCTGCGGTGGCGTCATTCTCGTCGGCGACTGCTGCGATCCCTTTTCGATCGAGGCGGTGCGCGCCAGCATGGGCTCGGCGTTCGCCACGCCGGTGTTCAGGGCCGACCGCGAGGCCTTCGCCGTCTGGCGCGCCGGTTGGCCCGGCCAGGTGGTCGGCGCGCAACTCACCGCCGCGACCGACTTCCGCGCCCTGGCCTATCGTCGGCCGACCCTGCTGCTGATGGGCCCGGAGCAGGCCGGTCTCTCCCCGGCCCTGGCGCACCTGTGCGACGCCTCCGTGAAAATCCCCATGCGTGGCCGCGCCGAGAGCCTCAACCTGGCGGTCGCCACCGCCATCCTGGTCTACGCCATCGTCGCGCCGACGGCGGCGCCGGCGAGTTGACCCTCCGATCGGCCCAACCTATCAGGGCCGCTTCGCCGTTCGCGGGTGTAGCTCAGTTGGTTAGAGCGCCGGCCTGTCACGCCGGAGGTCGCGGGTTCAAGTCCCGTCACTCGCGCCATCGCCTTTTTCCTGGCGTTCATCGATCCTTGCGAGGCCGGCGAGAGCAGCGCCGGCGATCGAGGCAGGACCAGACGGCATGATCCTGGTCATCGATAACTACGACAGCTTCACCTACAACCTCGTGCACTACCTGCTCGAGCTGGGCGCCGAGGTCGAGGTGCGGCGCAACGACGTCCTCACCGCCGCCGAGGCGCTGGCGCTCGCGCCCGAGGCCATCCTCCTGTCGCCCGGTCCCAAGGCGCCGAAGGAAGCCGGCATATGCCTCGAGCTGATCGCCGCCGCGCCGGCGAGCTTGCCGATCCTCGGCGTCTGCCTCGGCCATCAGGCGATCGGCGAGGCGTTCGGCGGCAGGGTGATCCACGCCAAGGCGCCGATGCACGGCAAGGTGAGCGCCATCCGCCATCGCGGCGAGAGCGTCTTCGCCGGCCTGCCGGACGGGTTCTCGGCCACCCGCTATCACAGCCTGGCGGTCGATCGGGCGACCGTCCCCGACTGCCTGGCGGTCACCGCCTGGACGGACGACGGCGAGATCATGGGCCTCGCGCACCGGGAGCGGCCGATTCACGGCGTGCAGTTCCACCCTGAGTCCATCGCCACCGAGGGCGGCCACCGGCTGCTCGCCAACTTCCTCGACCTCGCCGGGGTCGAGCGCCTCGCTCATGTCTGACGCGTTCAAGCCGCTGCTGGCCCGCCTCGCCGACGGCGCGACGCTGATGGCCGAGGACGCCGACGCCTTCTTCGCCGCCTGCCTGCGCGGCGAGCCCAGCCCGGCGCAGATCGCCGCCGCCGTCACCGCCATGCGCCTGCGCGGCGAGACGGTGGGCGAGATCGCCGCTTGCGCCAAGGCCATGCGCCGCGAGGCGCGCACCCTCGACCACCCCTTCGACGTGATCGACGTCTGCGGCACCGGCGGCGACGGCGCCCATACGCTCAACATATCGACCGCGACCGCCTTCGTGGTCGCCGGCGGCGGTGTGAAGGTCGCCAAGCACGGCGCCCGCGCCGTCTCCTCCCGCTCCGGCTCCTCCGACGTGCTGGCGGCGCTCGGCGTCGAGCTGGAGATGAGCGATGATCAGGAGCGCCGGGCCCTCGCCGAGGCCAACGTCTGCTTCCTGTTCGCCCCGGCTCATCACGGCGCCCTGCGCCACGTCATGCCGATCCGCCAGGAGCTGGGCTTTCGCACCATCTTCAACATCCTTGGGCCGCTGACCAATCCGGCCGGCGCCCGCCGCCAGGTGGTGGGCGTGTTCGATCCCCGCTGGATCGAGCCCTTGGCGCGCGTGCTGGGCGCGCTCGGCGCCGAGCGCGCCTGGGTGGTGCACGGCGACGGCCTCGATGAGCTGACCACCACCGGCCCGACCCACATCGCCGATTGGCGCGAGGGGGCGCTGCGCCACTTCACCATCACGCCGGAGGCGGTCGGCCTGCCGCGCGCCGCGCCCGCGAGCTTGCGCGGCGGCGATCCGGGAGCCAACGCCGCCGCCCTGCGCGCCCTGCTGGACGGCGAACACGGCCCCTATCGCGACATCGTGCTGCTCAACGCCGCCGCCGCCTTCCTCGTCGCCGCGCGCGCCGAGACCCTGCGCGAGGGCGTCGAGATCGCCGCCGCCGCCATCGATTCCGGCGCGGCGGCCGGGGCCCTGGAGCGCCTGATCGCCATCGGCCGCGCGCCGGCATGAGCGGCGACATTCTGGCGCGCATCGCCGCCTACAAGCGCGACGAGGTCGCCGAGGCGAAGCGGCGGACTTCCATCGCCGAGCTGGAAGCCGCCGCCCGCGCCGCGCCGTCGACCCGCGGCTTCCTCGCCGCCCTGCGCCGGCCGACGCCGCCCGGAACCCTCGCCCTGATCGCCGAGGTGAAAAAGGCCTCGCCCTCGCGCGGCCTGATCAGGGCCGACTTCGACCCGGCCGCCATCGCCCGCGCTTACGAGGCCGGCGGCGCCCGCTGCCTTTCGGTGCTGACCGATGGCCCGAGCTTCCGGGGCCGGGCGGAGGACCTCGCCGCCGCCCGCGCCGCCACCCGTCTGCCGGTGCTGCGCAAGGACTTCCTGCTCGATCCCTGGCAGGTCGCCCAATCGCGCGCCCTGGGGGCCGACGCCATCCTCGTCATTCTCGCCATGATCCACGACGCCGTGGCCGCCGACCTCATCGCCGAGGCGCGCCGCCTCGGCATGGACGCCCTGGTGGAAACCCACGATGCCGCCGAGGTGGCCCGCGCCGCCGACCTCGGGGCAGAGCTTATCGGGATCAACAACCGCGACCTGCGGAGCTTCGCCACCGACCTCGCGATCACCGAAGCCCTCGCCCCCCTCGCCCCGCCGGGCGCCCTGCTGGTCGCCGAAAGCGGCATCGCCACGGCCGCCGACGCCGCCCGCCTCGCCGCCGCCGGCGCCCCCGCCATGCTGGTGGGCGAGAGCCTAATGCGGGCGGACGATGTCGCGGCGGCGACGCGGTCGCTTTTGAGACTCGAGGCCTCTTCGGTGGCGCCGGACAGGATCAGCCGACCGTGACGCTCATCAGTGTGCGGTTCCCCGCCACGACAATCTCGGCCGGCTGCTGTCGGCCAACTACCAGAGCCCGACCGGGCCGGGCCTCGCCTGGCGATACGACGCGCTCGGCCGCCCGCTCACGGCGACCTCGTTCGGCCGCGCTCTGCAATACGGCTACGACCAGGCCGGCGACCGGCTCTCGATCACTTGGCCCGACCTGGCGCCCAACGCGCTGACGGCGAACTATGTCTATGACATGCTCGGCCGGGTGACGGCGATCGAGGAGAACGGCGCGACCAGCGGCCCGGGACTGTTGGCGGCCTACACCTATGACGATTACGGCAACCGCACGATCGTCCGCCGCGCCGGCGGCGCCGGGGCGAGCACCTATGCCAACTACAGCCGCGCGGATTATCCGTATGACCTGACGCAGAACTTCGCCGGCGCGGCCAGTGATGTCGAATGGTCCGCCGCCTTCACCTACAGCCCCACCCCTCAGGTGTGGTCGCGGACCAGCAGCAACGACGCCTACAGCTTCGCGGCCGGCGCGGCGAGCGCCGCCTACCAGCCCAACGGCCTCAACCAGTACGCCACGGTCGCCGGCCGGACCTATGCCTACGATCCGCGGGGCAACTTGAGCTCCAACGGTCGGGCGAGCTACACTTATGATCCGGAGAACCGCCTGCTCTCCGCCTCGGGTCCGACGCCGGTGACGCTGACCTATGATCCGCTCGGCCGCCTCGCGACCACCGCCGCGAACGGCGCGACCACGAGCTTCCTCTTCGACGGCGACGCCCTGGTGGAGGAGAGCGACGGTTCCGGGAACACCCTGCGACGCTATGTGCCCGGCCCGGGCCAGGACGAGCCGCTGGTGTGGTTCGAGGGTGCGACGCTCGCTTCCCCCACCTGGCTGCACGCCGACATGGAAGGCTCGATCGTCGGCCTCTCGGACGCGAGCGGCAATTCCAACGGCATCTACGCCTACGATCCCTTCGGCGCGCCGAGCGCCTGGAGCGGGGCCGAACGCTATCGCTACACCGGCCAGCTGATGATCCCGGAGGCCAACCCCTACTCTTAAGAGGCGCCGGGGCCTCTGTCCCCGCCCGGCGCGGCCCAAAAGGGGGTTTGCGACGTGGGGCGAGAGCGCCTATCTTCCTCCTCGTCCGGGCGACCGGACTATGGAGATAAACGCGCGCGCAATAAGCGGACTGGACCCGGGTGCGATTCCCGGCGGCTCCACCAATCCCTCTTTCGCCCCGTCGGGTTGTCGCCGGGCGCTTTGGGGCCGATCAGCATCGACAGACGTGTAAAGGCGTTGCTTTCTCCCGGCATGGCTCACCGTTTCCGGGCCGTTAAACCAACTGCGAACGACAACTTCGCTGAAGGATTCGCCCTCGCCGCGTAATGCGACGCGGACTTATCCGCCTCTAAAAGTCCTAGCGCCTCAGCCGCGCTAGGCGGGGCCCCCGGGCGCCTGGCAACAGAAGCCCGGGACTTTCATCCTTGCTCCGACACCTCCAGCGCGCAACTCTCGCCGGCCAGGGGGCGGGAGACGACGACGCGGCTGAGGCCCGGCGCGCGCGGCGCGAGGCGCTCGGCGAACCACAGGCACAGTCTTTCCAAGGTCGGTGTCTCGAGGCCGGCGTGGTCGTTCAGCAGGCTGTGGTCGAGTTCGCCGGCGATCGCGCGCAGGCGCGAGTCGAGCGCGGCCAAGTCCTCGACCCAGCCGCGCGGGCCGACCGGCCCGCGGACGCTCGCCTCGACGCGGAAGGAGTGGCCATGCAGCCGGCCGTAGCGGCCCTCGCCGTCGTCGGCGAGGCGGTGGGCGGCGTCGAAGCTCGCCGCCTTGGTGATCTCGAACACGGGCGCGGTCATGGCGAGTCTCTAAGGAATGCCGAGAACCTTGTGGCTCTGCAGGCTGAGGCGCCAGCGGGGATGGGCGAGGCAGTAGACGATCGCCTCGGCGGTGGCCCTCTCCCGCTCGGGACCATCCATCGGCTGAAGGAAAAACCGCTCGAAGGCAAGGCCGGCGAAGCGCTCGGGATCGACGCCGACTTGCGGAAAGACGAGTTTGAGCTCCTGACCCGAGGTGATCGCCAGCGGCGCGTCGGCCTTGGGACTGACGCACAGCCAGTCGATCCCCGGAGGCGCCGACAGCGTGCCGTTGGTCTCCACGGCGATGGCGAAGCCGCGGGCGTGGAAGGCGGCGATCAGCGCCGCGTCGAGCTGTAGCAGCGGCTCGCCGCCGGTGCAGACGACCAGTGGCTCGCCGCCGGCCCCGGTCCAGCGGCTGGCCACGGCTTCGGCCAGGGTCTCCGCCGAGCGGAAGCGGCCGCCGCCCTCCCCGTCCGCGCCGACAAAGTCGGTGTCGCAGAAGGTGCACGCCGCGCTCGCCCGGTCCGCCTCGCGGCCGCTCCACAGATTGCAGCCGGAAAAGCGGCAGAACACGGCCGCGCGGCCGGCCTGACCGCCCTCGCCCTGCAGGGTGAGGAAGATCTCCTTGACCGAATAGGTCATGGGTCGAGCGCCGGCCGGCCCGAGGCCACCCACTCGTCCCAACCGCGCGCACGCAGGCGGCAGGCGTCGCACGCGCCGCAGCCCGCCCCCCAGTCATGCCGGCGGGACCGGTCGCCGCCGTAGCAGGTGTGGCTGTGGCCAACGATGATCGTCACCAGAGTCTCGCCGCCCAGACTCTTGGCGAGCGCCCAGGTCTGGGCCTTGGTCAGCCGCATCAGCGGCGTCGCGATGGGAAACGGCCGGCCCATGCCGAGGCCCAGGGCGCGCTCCAGCGCATCGAGCGTCTCGCGCCGGCAGTCGGGATAGCCGGAAAAGTCGGTCTCGCACATGCCGCCGACCAGGACCTCGAGGCCGGCGCGCTCGGCGAGGGCGGCGGCGTAGGTCAGGAACACCAGGTTGCGGCCGGGAACGAAGGTCGCCGGCAGACCATCCGACCGCTGGCGCGCGCCGCCGGTCAGCGCGCTCTCGCCGATCGCGCCGAAGCTCGTCAGGTCGATGACCGCGTCGCCACCCAGCCGCGGCGCCCAATCAGGAAACGCCCGGGCCACCTCGGCGCGTACCTCCAGGCGCGCGGCCATCTCCACGGCATGGCGCTGGCCATAGGCGAAGCCGACGGTGGCGACCTCGCCGTACCGCGCCAGCGCCCAGGCCAGGCAGACGGCGGAATCCTGGCCGCCGGACAGCAGGACGAGAGCGCTCACTTGCGTGGGAGCGGCCTCTTCAGTGATCCGGGTACATCGGCTTGCGGTCCTCGCGGTAGGTGGGGACCGGCTGGGGATGGTGGGTCGGCGCGGCCGGCGGGCGGCAGCGGTAGGCCTCGCCCAGCCCCTTGAGATAGCCGCGCCGCACGCTGCCGGCGGTGATCACCTCGATCACCAGTTCGTCATGCTTCTGCGCGCCGGTGAGGGTGCGGACGAAGCCGGCGAAAGGCAGCAGCAGCTCCGAGGCGCCGTGGACGATGCTGAGCGCCACGCCGCGCCGGGTGGTCAGCGAGGGATTTTGCGGATTATCCGGCTCGTCGAAATCGCCGCCGAGCGCCTGCGTCAGCGCGGCGACATCGGCGTAGATGACGCCGCAGGAGAGCGGCCGGGGCGGCGCGTAAGGGTCGGCGAGCGCGGCGAGCAGCACCGGCGGAATCTTCTGCCGCGCCAGGTTGAGATCGTGCAGCGGCGCGGCGACGGCGTTCTGCACATTGGCGTTGCCGGCCTTGTCCGGCGTCACCAGCAGCGGTGGCGGCGGAGATTGAGACGGCTGGCTGGCCGGCTGGGCGAGGGCCAGGCTCGCGCTCGCCGCCAGGCCGATCGCCGGCCAGATCGCCAAAGCGCGCATCGGTCATCCTTTCTCAACAAGCCACCCACGCCGCCCCGATCTTCGCCTTGCGGCGGCGGCGAGCGTTCCACTATGACAAAAGGCTCTTAGCTCGGGCCGGTAGCTCAGTGGTAGAGCCCTCGACTTTTAATCGAGTGGTCGTGGGTTCGAACTCCCACCCGGCCTACCAGACGGCGTGGCGAGGGAGGCGAGACCCGGCGTGACATTGACCTTGGATTGCTGCGCCCGATCCTCGCGCAAGGCGAAGGGCGAGGGCCACTCCCGGCGCGGCGAAATTCTGCGCGCCGCCGAACGCATCTTCATCGCGGAGGGCTACGAGGCGGCGACCATCCGCAAGATCGCCGACGAGGTCGGCGTCTCCTCGACCACCCTCTACATGCACTTCCGCGACAAGGACGATGTCCTGCTGGAGATCTGTCGGGAGGCGATGGGCGAACTCATGCGGCTGAACGCCGAGATCGCCGGACGGCGGCTCGACGCCGGCGAGCGCGTGAAGGCCATGCTGCGCGCCTATATGGAATTCGCCGCCCGCCACCAGAACGCCTATCGCCTGGTGTTTTGCGCCAGCGCGGTGGTGCGTTCGGCGCACCGGATGGACGCGACGCTGGAGCTGGGCAAGGGCTGCTTCGAGACCTTTGCCGCGGCGGTGCGGCAGGTCGCGGCCGAAGGGCGCCTGCGACGCGGCTCCCCCGAGGCCGCCGCCCAGGCTCTGTGGGCGGCTTGCCACGGGCTCATCGCCCTGCGGCTCGCCAAACCGAATTTTCCCTGGGCGCCGGACGCGGAGCTGTCCGAGGTCCTGCTCGAGGGCCTGTCGCACGGCCTGATCGCCGACTGAGCTGGGCGTGAGCGGCTATCGGGCGGGGACGCGGCGCGGCGCCGCCATCGCGGCGGTCGCCATCCTCCTGACCGGGCCCGCCTTGGCGGGCGGGCGCATCGTCTCCCTCGACCAGTGCGCCGATCAGTACGCGCTGGCGCTGGCCCCACGCGCCGACATCGTCGGCTTGTCGAAGCGAGCCCGGCAGGCCGACTCCGCCCTGCGCGATCACGCCGCCGGCCTGCGAGAGGTTCGCCCGGACCTGGAGAGCCTGCTCGCCCTGCGCCCGAGCGTCGTGCTCCGCACCTGGGGCGGCGACGGCGTCCTGCTCGCCGCCTTGGCGCGACGTGGCGCGCGAGTCGTCACCCTCCCCGACCCCGCCGATTTCGCGGACATCCGCGCCAATATCCGCACCGCCGCCGCCGCCCTCGGCGCGCCCGACGCCGGCCGATCCCTGATCCAGCGGCTGAACCGCCAGCTCGCCGGCGCCGCCGGCGCCGGGCGGGGCGAAGCCGCCCTCTACCTCACCGCCGGCGGGGCGACGGCCGGACCCGACACCCTGATGGGCGCTCTTCTGCGCGCCGCCGGCTATCGCGACGCCGAACCGCGCCCTGGCTACCGGTCAGTCCCGCTCGAGAGCCTGATCCTTCATCCGCCGGCACGCGTCGTCACCGGGTTCTTCGACGCCGATCCAGCGCTGGCCCGCTGGGGGCTTGGCCGCCAGGCCGCCCTCGTCCGCCTGCTCGACCTCAGAGGCGTCGTCACCCTGCCCGCCGCCCTGCTCGCCTGCCCCTGCTGGACGCTCGGCGAGGCGGCCGCGCGCCTCGCCGCCGCCGCGCGGCGCGCCTGACGCCCCGTGAGCCGGGTCGGCATCGGCCTCCTGGCCGCCACCCTGGCGCTCGCCGGCGTCGCGTCGCTGGCGGTCGGGGAAGTGGCGCTGTCGAGCAGCCAGTGGCTCCAGGCGCTCCGCGACCCGAGCTCGGCGCCCGGAGAGATCGTGTTCGCCATCCGCGCCCCCCGGGCGGCGGCGGCCCTCCTGGTCGGCGGAGCCCTCGGGCTGGCCGGGGCGGTGTTGCAAGGACTGCTGCGCAACCCGCTCGCCGATCCGGGGGTGCTTGGTGTTTCGGCGTGCGCCGCGCTGGCGGCGGCCATTCCGATCGCTCTTGGATTGGGCGCCGCGCCCTTCGCGATCGAGGGGGCCGCGCTGATCGGGGCGCTCGCCGCCGGCGGCGTGACCGCCCTCGCGGCCGCCAAGCTGCGCGAGCCGCAGACCCTGATCCTCGCCGGCGTCGCCCTGTCCTCGGCGGCCGGGGCGCTCACCGCCCTGGTGTTCAACCTCGCCCGCTCGCCGGTGGCCGCCAGCGAAATCCTCGGCTGGATGTTGGGATCGGTGGCCAATCGCGACTGGAACGACATCGCGCTCGCCATCGTCCCCTCGGTCATCGGAGCCGGCCTCTGCGCCTATGCCGGGCGTGGGCTGCGCATGCTGACCCTCGGCGATGAGGCGGCCGCCCTGTCGGGCCTGCCCATGGCCCGGCTGCGCGGCGCGGCGGTCGCTGGCGCGGCGCTGCTCACCGGCGCGGCGGTGGCGATCGCCGGCGTGATCGGCTTCGTCGGTCTCGCCGCCCCGCACCTCGTCCGCCCCATCGTCGGCGCCGATCCTCGGCGGCTGCTGATCCCCTCGGCGGCGGCCGGAGGCGCCATCCTGCTGCTCGCCGACCTGCTCGCCCGGACCATTCCGACCGAACAGGAGCTGAAGCTCGGCGTCGTCACCGCGCTCGTGGGCGCGCCGGTGTTCGCGGCCCTCGCCTGGCGGGCCGGGCGCGCCTGGCGATCGTGACCGCGGCGCTCGCGTTCGAGGCGGTCCGGCTCGGATTCGGCCGCCGCCTCATCATCGAGGAGGTGAACCTGGCGATCGCGCCCGGCGAAATCGTCGGCCTGGTGGGCGCCAACGGTTCCGGCAAGACCACCCTGATGCGCGCCGGCGTCGGACTCGTCCGGCCCCTCGCCGGCGAAATTCGCCTGGCGGACCGGCCGGTCGGGCGCTGGTCGGAGCGTAAGCGCGCCGAGCGGCTTGCCTGGATGCCGCAGGAGCGGGCGGTGGGCTGGAACCTTCCGGCGCGGGAGGTCGCCGCCCTCGGCGCGCCGTTCGACGGCCCGGCGCTGGCGCGCGACAAGGCCGTCGAAGCTCTGGCGCGGGTCGGCCTCGACTCCCTCGCCGATCGCGGCGTGCTCGAGCTTTCGGCCGGCGAGCGCGCCAAGGTGCTGTTCGCCCGCCTGCTGGTCACCGCCGCGCCGGTGCAGCTTGCCGACGAACCGACCGCCGACATGGATCTAGCCGGCGAACTGCTGGCGCTCGATCTCCTGCGCGAGGAGGCGGCGCGCGGCGCGGCGGTGCTGGTCAGCCTGCACGACCTCGCCCTCACCGCCCGCTTCTGCGACCGGGTCGCCGTGCTCGCCGCGGGCCGGCTGGCGGCGCTGGGCGCGCCCCGCGAGGCCCTGGCGCCGGCCGTGCTCGCCGAGGCCTTCGGGGTGAGGGCCGCCTGGCTCGACGGCGTCGCTGGCCCGGCGCTCTCGGCCTCGCGCCTGTGAACCGCGCGACTAGACGGCCAGGCGCGGCCTGAGCATAGTCCACGGCCGATGTCCGACATGTCCGAACCCACCCGACGGCGGATCGCCGAGGCGGCCCTGACGCTGTTCGCGCGGCATGGCTATCAGCGCACCACCATGGCGGACGTCGCCCGGGCGGCGAAGGTGTCGCGCGCCACGCTCTATCTGAAGTTCGCCGACAAGACCGCGATCTTCGCCAACCTTGCCGAACAGCTCGCCAACGACGCCTTGACGGCCGCCGAGGGGGCGTGGCGGGAGGAGGCTGCCTTCGCCGACAATCTCGCCGAGACCCTGCTGGCCAAGGACCTGCCGCTCTTTCGCCTGCTGCACGCTTCACCGCACGGCGCCGAGCTGATGGCCGTGGACGCCGAGCTGACACGGGCGCACGCGGCGCGGCTGGACCTCGGCATGGTCTCGCTGCTGGCGCGGCGGGCGGCGGCCGCGACGAGGCTCGACTTCGCCGTGTTCGGCGGACCGAAGGGCTTCGGCCGCTTCATCGCCACCGCCGCGGGGGGGCTCAAGCACGAGGCTCGCGACGAGGCGGCCTATCGCGCCGCGATTCGCCGACTGGCCGCCGTCGCAGCCCGCGCGGCGGCGCCCACCTTACCTGAACACGAGAAGGAAACATCGTCATGATCGTCATCGAAGGCTGGGTGCGGCTGGCCCCCGGGGATCTCGAGCGCCTTCGACCGGCCGCCGCCGAGATGATCCAGGCGACGCGGGCCGAAGCCGGCTGCATCGACTACGCCTTCGCCGTCGATCTACTGGAGCCCGATCTGATGCGCATCGTCGAACGCTGGGTGGACCAGGCGGCCCTCGACGGCCACTTCGCCAGCCCGCACATGGCGGCGTTCAACAAGGCGCTCGCCGGCGCCACGCGAAGCGGCGCCAGCGTGCGGGCCCACGAGATCGCCGGCACCCGCCAGCTGATCGGCGCGGACTAGCCGCCGCGCGGCTCACACCGCGACATTGTCGATCAGGCGGGTTCGGCCGAGTCGGGCGGCCGCGAGCAGGCGTCGAGGGCCGGTGTTCGACGCCGCGAGGGTCTCCGCGTCGCGCGCGGCGAAGTAGTCGACGGAATCGAATCCGGCGGCGAGCACCGCCTCGCGCCCTTCCTCTTCCGCCGCCGCGATGCCGCCACCCTCGCGCAGCCGATCGGCGGCGCGCGCCAGGGCCCGGTGCAGGGCCGGCGCGACCCGCCTTTCGCCGGCGCTCAGATAGACGTTGCGCGAGGAGAGGGCGAGGCCGTCGGGCTCGCGCATCGTCGGCGCCGCCAGAATCTCGGTCGGGATCGCCAGGTCGGCGACCAGCCGGCGCACCACGACCAGCTGCTGGTAGTCTTTCTCGCCAAATACCGCGGTGTCCGGGCCGGCGAGCAGCAGGAGCTTGGCGACGACCGTCGCGACGCCGGCGAAGTGCCCCGGGCGAACCGCGCCCTCGAGCTCGGCGGCCGGTCCGGCGACGCTCACCGTCGTCGCGAAGCCGATCGGATAGATCGCCTCCGCCGAGGGCGCGAACAGCAGGTCGCAGCCGCACTCGGCCAGGGCGGCGGCGTCCGCCGCCTCGTCGCGCGGATAGGCGCCGAAGTCCTCGCCCTGTCCGAACTGCGCCGGATTGACGAACAGACTGGCGACCACCCTGTCGGCCGATCGCCGGGCGAGCCGCACGAGCGAGCGATGGCCCTCGTGCAGCGCGCCCATGGTCGGCACCAGCGCGACGCGCTGGCCTTTCCCGCGCCAGGCGCCCACCCGCTCGCGCAAGGCCTCGCCGGTGCGGACCGTGGCCAGTTCGGCGGGCGAGGCGGCGAGCATTGGCCCCCTATCGCCGGACTCCCGCGCCTGTCCACCCGCCTTGCGCCCGCGCCGCCGCTGTCGCAATCAGCCCCGTCCGGCGGAAGCGGGGATTCGGTCCGGCGCGAGAAGGGGTTTGAAGGGGCTTGGCTCGGGCGCGCGTCATCGTCGTCGGCAACGAGAAGGGTGGGGCCGGCAAGTCGACCATCGCAACCCATCTGGCGGTGGCGCTGCTGCACGAGGGCGCGCGGGTCGCGGTGCTCGATCTCGATCAGAGGCAGCGGACGACGGCGGATTTCTTCGCCAACCGGGCGCGCTGGAGCGGCGCGAACGGCGCCGCCCTGCCGCTGCCAACGGTGCTTGGCCAGCCCGGCGACGACGAGGCCCTCGCCGCCGCGGTGAGCGCCGCTCCCGATGCCGAGGCCGACATGGTGGTCATCGACACGCCGGGCGCCGACACCGCCCTGGCGCGCGCCGCCCATGGCCTCGCCGATCTGATCGTCACGCCGATGAACGACAGCTTCGTCGATTTCGCCGTGCTGGGGCAGGTCGATCCGGTGAGCCTGGAAGTCACGCGGCCGAGCCACTATGCCCTGGCGGTGTGGGAAGCGCGCAAGCGGCGCGCCAGCCGGTCCGGGCCGGCGATCGACTGGGTGGTGGCCCGCAACCGGCTCGCCTCGGTCGAACCGCGCAATCGCCGCCGGGTCGACGAGCGACTGGCCGCGCTCGCGCGCCGGGTGGGTTTTCGCACCGTCGCCGGGCTGCGCGACCGGGTCATCTATCGCGAGCTCTACCCCTTCGGCGTGACGGTCAGCGATCTGGCCCGCAAGGTGCGCCCGGTTCCGATGGCGATCAGCCACGTCGCGGCGCGGCAAGAGTTGCGCCTGCTGCTGCAAGCCCTCGACCTCATCGACGCCGAGCCGATGGCCGCCGCCGCGACCGCCTAGGACGGCTCCTCTAGACCGGACCGATGGCCGCGCAGTTCAGGCCTTGACCGCGGATCGCCACGCAGGCGCCGCGCGCGCCTTGCGGGCTCAGGCCGGCGAAGCGGACGAGGTAGGCGCCGCGGCGACCGGCGACCGAGCCTTCGGCGTCATTGAACAGGGCGGCGAACCGACGCGCGAGGCCCGCGACCTCCAGCCGCGCCTGCCGCTGGCTATGGAAGGCCCCGACCTGCACCTGCCAGTTGCGCGCCTGCGGTCTCGGCGGCCGGTTGACGCCGGCCGTCGGCGCGGCCGGCGCGGCCGGACGGGCCAGCACGGCGCCGATGCCATCCTCCTCGCCGTCGCCCTGGCCGGCCAGGGCCGGACCGTAATGGGCATAGGCCGAGGGGCCGGAAACCTCGCCGGCCTGGAACAGGTTTTGCGCGAAGGCCAGCCGCTCGCCGCGGGCGCGGCGCTCCTCGAGATCGAAGCCGGTGAGCAGCAGGTTCTCGACCGTGGCGTTGCGCACCGCGCCCGATGAGCTGCCCATGACCACGGCGATCAGCCGGTTGCCGTTGCGCACCGCCGAGGCCGCGAGGTTGAAGCCGGCGGCGTTGGTGAAACCGGTCTTGATGCCGTCGACGCCTGGCATCTTGCCGAGCAGGTGGTTGGTGTTGACATAAGTGCGGCCGCGCCAGGTGAACTCCTGCTGGCTGAAGAAGCCGTAGTATTGCGGAAAGTCGCGCAGCACCGCCCGCGCCAGGATGGCGAGATCGTGGGCGCTGGTCAGCTGGCGGGTGTCGGGCAGGCCGTTGGCGTTGACGAAGGTGCTGTTGCGCATGCCGAGCCGGCGGGCGTTGGCTGTCATCATCTCGGCGAAGTGGCCCTCGGTGCCGCCGACCTTCTCGGCGACGGCGACCGCCATGTCGTTGGCCGAATGGACGCACATGGCGTGGATGGCGTCGACCAGCGGAATGGTCTCGCCGGCGCGCAGACCGAGCTTGGTCGGCGGCTGGGCGGCGGCGTGTGGCGAGACCAGCACCGGGTCGTTGAGGTGGATGCGGCCGGAGGCCAGAGCGCCGAACACCACGTAGAGGTTCATCACCTTGGTGACCGAAGCCGGATAGCGCGGGCTGTCGGCTCTCGCGTCGTAGAGGATCTCGCCGGTGCGCGCGTCCATGACGATGGCGGTGAACTTCGGCTCGCCGACCGACCGCCAGAACGGCTGCGCCGCGACCGGCGGCGAAACCGCGAGCGTGGCGGCCGCGGCGAGAGCGGCGGCCAAGGCGGCGGTCAGGGCGGTGCGGCGGTGAACGGTGGTCATAGGCGGCCCGGCGAATTTAGGAGAGGTGTCGGAAGCGGTCTCCTAACATGGGATCACGAGTGTTGCGGGGAAGTAAACAATAGTTGAACGCGGCGAGCCGTTCCCTTCGGCTCGGCGCGACGGGGCCGGCGCGGGCCGCCGAGCTCACCCTCGGGCTGTCCTCTCCAGCCAGCCCCGCGCCCGCGCCTCGGCGACGGCCGAGCGAGCCACCGGGACGGCCAGGCCATTGACCAGACGCAGGCGCAAATTGCGGCCGTGCCACTCGACTCCGACCACCGCCTGGTCGGCGACCCACCAGGAGCGGTGCGCACGCAGGCCAGGCGTCCCCGCCAGCGCCGCGATCGCCTGGCCGAAGGTCGCCAGAACAAGATGCGCGCCGCGCGCGGTATGCACCCGGACATAGTGATCTTCCATGCGCAGGCAGAGCACGGCGCCGGGTTCGGCGGCCAGCAGGCCCGGCCCCCGTGGCGCGCCGGCGTCCGCCGCCGCCGCATCGCGCCGCGAGATCTTCGCCCGCCGGCGAAGGGCGAGCCAGGCGAAGGCGAAGCTGGCCGGCTCGGCGATCAGCAGTCCCTCCCCGTACCATTTGGCCGGCGTCATCACCCGCTCGACGAACGGCCACAGCAGGTGCGCCATGAGGATGTTCAGCCCCGCGACAGGAGCCATGGCGATCGCGGCGGTCGCGGCAAGCGCGGCCCATAACCACGGCCCAGATTTGAACCTGGCGATGGCGAGGCGCACGCCCGCGCCGATCAGCACCACCGCGGCCCAGCAGCAGACCAGCTGGAAAATGAGCCTCTGCCAGAAAGGTCCGTTGAGGAAGCTGCCGAACGGGCCGATGGCGGCCAGGAAGACCGCGAGCGCCGTGGCGGCGGCGATGTCCTCGCGCCAGCCCGCCAATCGGTGTGCTTCCCTCGGCTCCGGCCGCATGGCCAGCCTTTAGCGCGGTTCGCCGGCCGACGAACCCGTTGGCCCGTTGGCGAATGTCCGCTGGCGCCGCGGCAAGCGACCGACGATGGACGGGGTCCCCTTCGATCGGAGCCGGCCCTTGCACACTCTCCCGATGCGGCACACCGCCGCCTTCGTCGCCGCCCTCTTGAGCCTGCTGACGCCGAGGCTGGCCCTCGCCGGCGTCGGTTTCCAGCACTTCACCATCGCCGGTCACGGCGACTCCGCGCCGCTGGAGGTGGGCGTCTGGTATCCGACCGCCGCCGCCGGCCGGCCGCTGCCGATCGAGCTCGATTCCCAGACTGTCGCGCCCGACGCGCCGGTGAAGGGTCGCGGGCTATTCCTCGTCGTCATGTCGCACGGCCACGGCGGCTCGTATGCCGGACACCACGACACCGCCGAGGCCCTGGCGCGGGCCGGCTTCGTCGCCGCCGCCGTCACCCACGATGGCGACAGCTGGCGCGACAGCCGCCGCGCGATTCACCTCGAGGACCGGCCGCGGCAGCTCGAGGCGCTGACCGACTACATGCTGACCCGCTGGAAGGACCGCGACCGGCTGCGGTCCGACCGCATCGGCGCGTTCGGCTTCTCGGCCGGCGGCTTCACCGTGCTGGCCTTCGCCGGCGGCGAACCGGACCTGACGCGCTTTGGCCCCCACTGCCGCGCCTATCCCGACTTCTTCGACTGCCGCATCACCGCCGGCGCGAGGCTCGATCTCGCCGCCGCTCCGGTTTGGACGCACGACCGGCGGGTCGCCGCGGTGGTCGCCGCCTCCCCGGCGATCGGCTTCGCTTTCGGCAAGGCCGGTCTCGCCCACGTGACCGCCAAGGTGCAGCTGTGGCGTGGCGAAGACGATCCGGTCCTGCCAAACCCCTACTATGCCGAAGCGGTGCGAGAGGATCTGCCGCATGCTCCCGAGGCGCACGTCGTGCCTCACGCCGGTCATTTCGACTTCATCGCGCCGTGCTCGGCGGCGATGGCCGCCCGCCTGCCCGAGGTTTGCGCGCACGAACCAGGCTTCGACGAAGCCGCCTTCCACGTGGCGTTCAACCGCTCGGTGACCCGGTTCTTCTTGGCGGCGCTTGGCCGATCCGGACGATGAGCGCCAACCCGCGCCCGGCCGGAGCAGAGTCTGGGCACGCGCTTGCGCGAGCGGTGTTTTCCCCTATGGTCCGCCGCCCTTCGGCCCCCCCGAAGGACCGCCACGCGGCGCATGGGTGCATAGCTCAGTCGGTAGAGCAGCTGACTCTTAATCAGCGGGTCGCAGGTTCGATCCCTGCTGCACCCACCATGCCCCGGCGGCCCAACTACCTGAACACCGACGCAAAGCGCCGGAGAAGGCCGGCTGGAAAGCCGGCGATACCGGCGGCGCCCTTTACCACATGCGGACGCGCTGGTCCGGCGCGAGATACAGCGCCTGGCCGGGCGTCGCGCCGAACGCGGCGTACCAGGCGTCGAGGTTGCGCACGGTGTCGGCGCGGTAGCGGGCCGGGGCGTGGCCATCGGTCAGGATCTGGCGGCGCAAGGCGGCGTTGCGGGTCTTGTTGCGCCACGACTGGGCGAAGGCGAGGAAGAACTGCTGATCGCCGGTCAGGCCATCGCGGCTCGGCCCCTGGCCGCCGCCCTGACCGCGCAGGAAAGCCTCGTGCGCCGCGCCGAGGCCGGCGAGGTCGGCGATGTTCTCGCTCAGCGTCTGCCGGCCGCGCACCGCCAGATCGGGGAAGGGCCGATAGGCGTCGAACTGCCGGGCGAGAGCGGCGGCCGAGGCGCGGAAGTGGGCGAAGTCGGCCGGCGTCCACCAGTTGCGTAGCCGCCCGACGGCGTCGAACATCGCGCCCTGGTCGTCGAAGCTGTGGCTGATCTCGTGGCCGATGGTGGCGCCGATCGCGCCATAGTTGACCGCGTCCGGGGCGGCCGGATCGAAGAACGGCGGCTGCAGGATGGCGGCCGGAAAATTCAGCGCGTTCATCGCCGGCAGGTTGACGGCGTTGACCAGCTGCGGAGTCATCGCCCATTCGCCGCGGTCCACCGGCCGGTTCAGCTTGTCGAGGTTCCAACGGGTGTCGAACAGCTCGGCCCGCTCGGCATTGCCGAACGCGTCGTCCGGCCGGATCTGCAACCCCGCGTAGTCGCGCCAGCGATCCGGATAGCCGACGCCGATCTTCAAGGCCTTGAGCTTGGCCTTGGCCTCGGCCTTGGTGCTGGGGGCCATCCACGAGAGGTGGTCGATGCGGTCGGCGAAGGCGGCGAGCAGATTGCCGGTCAGGGACTCGATCTTGGCCTTAGCGGCTGGCGGGAAGTATCGGGCGACGTAGATCTCGCCGACCGCTTCGCCGAGCGAATCGCTGGTCTGGTTCACCGCCCGCTTCCAGCGCGGCGAGAGCTGCGGCGTGCCGCTGAGCGTGCGGGCATAGAAATCGAAGTTTTCCTCGACGAAGGCCCTGGGCAACAGCGGCGCGGCGCGGTCGATCAGGTGGAAGGCGAGCCACGCCTTCCAGGCGCCGAGCGGCTGGCTGGCGATCAGGGCCGATTCGCCGGTGAGGGCGCCCGGCTGCCAGACGACGAAGGCGCGCTGGCCGCCAAGGCCGGCGGCGGCGAAGTAGGCGGTCCAATCGAGCCCGGGGGCGCGGCTGGCGAAATCGGCGCGGCGCCAGTGGTTGTCGCCCTTGGTGACGTCTTCGCTGTCGGCGCGGCTGGCGTGCGTCCTGGCGATCGCCGTCTCCAGATCGACGACCTGGGCGGCCAAGGCCGGGGCGCCGGCAACTCCGCCCATCGTCAGCACCTTGGCGACGTGAGCGCGGTAAGCGGCGCGGATCGCCGCCATCTTCGGCGAGGGATCGAGGTAATAGTCGCGGTCGGGCAGGCCCAGGCCGCCCTGCAGCAGGAAGGGCGCGTAGTGCGCCGGATCGTCGAGATCCTGCGCCACCCACAGGCCAAACAGGCGGCTGGTGTGCAGATTGGTGGAGTTGAGGATGTCGACGTCGGCGCGCAGCTCGGCGCCGAGCTCCCCTGCGAGGGCCGTCTTGTCGCCGATGACCGCGATGCGGGCCAGGTCGGCGCGCAGCGGCGCGAGGCCCTTCGCCTCGATCCCGGCCTCGTCCATGTAGGCGGCGTAGAAGTCGGCGACCTGGCGGGCGGCCGAGCCGGGCGGCGGGTGGGCGGCGCCGGCGGCGGCGATGAGCTCGGCGAGGCGCTTGTTGGTCGTCTCGACCAGCTCCTGCCCGGCGCCCCAGCTGGAGCGATCCGGCGGGATGACGGCGCTCTTCAACCACAGGCCGTTGGCATGGCCGAAGAAATCGTCGCCGGGGGCGATGCTGTTGTCGATGATCGAAGTGTCGACGCCGGCGGCGCGGGCGGCGATCGGCTGGACGACGAACGCGGCGATGGCGCACGTCGCCGCCAGGTAGAGCAGGCGCATCGAACCCTCCCTTAAAACCAGACGCCGGTTTACGGCCACGCTCCGTGTCGAGGCAATGCGGACCGCAGATCGGCGGTCCGCGCAACCGCCCGTCCGGACCGCGGATGTCCTCGCCGGCCTCGGCTTCCCCCTACGCCGGCGCCGCTGGCGAGGATCGCTCCTCCAGCGCAGCGGCGACGGCGTCCTCGACCCTTTCCAGCCAGATGAACTCCAGCTTCTCGCGCGCTTCGGCGGGGATGTCGTCGAAGTCCGGGCGGTTGCGGGACGGCAGCAGCACCCGGCCGATGCCCGCGGCGGCGGCGGCGATGACCTTTTCCTTGATGCCGCCGACCGGCAGCACCTGGCCGCGCAGGCTGATCTCGCCCGTCATGGCGGTGTCGGCGCGCGCCGTACGGCCGGTGAGCAGCGAAGCCAGGGCCATGAACATCGCGACGCCGGCGGAAGGGCCGTCCTTGGGCGTCGCGCCGGCCGGCACGTGGACGTGGATGTCGTGGCCAGCGAAGTCGCCCGGATCGATGCCGAGAGCGACGGCCCGGCTCTTGATCAGAGTGAGGGCCGCCTGGGCGCTCTCACGCATCACCTCGCCGAGCTGGCCGGTGAGGATAAGCTTGCCGGAGCCCGGCAGGCGGGCCGCCTCGACGAACAGGATGTCGCCGCCGACCGGCGTCCAGGCGAGGCCGGTGACGACGCCGGGGACGCTGAGGCGCAGCGCCGTCTCGCCCTCGAAGCGCGGCGCGCCGAGGATCGGCTGCAGGTCGTCCTTGCCGATCACGACCGTCTCGAGCTCGCCCTCGGCGATGCGCACGGCGAGATTGCGCAGCACCCGGCCGATCTCGCGCTCGAGATTGCGCACGCCGGCCTCGCGGGTGTGGCCGGCAATGATGGCGCTCGTCGCGGCATCGTCGATCCGCGCCTGATCGGCGGTGAGGCCGTTCGCCTCCAGCTGGCGGCGAACGAGGTAGCGCCTGGCGATCTGAAGCTTCTCGCCGGGCGTGTAGCCGGCCAGCGAGATGATCTCCATGCGGTCGCGCACCGGCCCCGGGATCGTCTCCAGCGCATTGGCGGTTGCGATGAACACCACGCGCGAGAGATCGAACGGCGTCGCCAGATAGTTGTCGCGGAAGGTGGCGTTCTGCTCGGGATCCAGCACCTCGAGCATGGCCGAGGCCGGATCGCCGTGCATGCCGGCGCCGAGCTTGTCGATCTCGTCGAGCATCATGACGCAATCGCGGGCGCCGGCGCGGCGGATCGCCTGGATGACGTTGCCCGGCAGGGCGCCGACATAGGTGCGGCGATGGCCCCGGATCTCGGCTTCGTCGTGGACGCCGCCAAGGCTGAGGCGCACGAACTTGCGGCCCATGGCCCGGGCGATCGACTGGCCGAGCGAGGTCTTGCCGACGCCGGGCGGCCCCTGGAAGCACAGGATCGGCGCGCGGCCGTCGGGCGCGAGCTTGCGCACCGCGAGGTATTCGACGATGCGGGTCTTGATCTTGTCGAGGCCGAAGTGGTCCTCATCGAGGATGCGCCGCGCCGCGGCGATCTCGATCGGCGGCGGCGGATCGACCTTCCACGGCAGCGCGACCATCCAGTCGAGCCAGGCGCGGATCATGCCGTACTCGGCGGCGGCGTCGGGCATTCGCTTGAGCCGGGAAAGCTCGCGGCGGGCCTGATGCAGCGCCTCGTCCGGCATGCCGGCGGCCTCGACGGCGACGGCCAACTCCTCGAGCTCTTGAGCGCCGGCGTCCTCGCCGAGCTCCTTCTGGATCGCGGCCATCTGCTCGCGCAGGATGCCCTGCTTCTGGCGTTCGGAGAGGCTGGCGTTGGTCTGGCGGCCGATCTCGGCGGTGAGGCGAAGGACGCCGAGCCGCTCGGCCAGCAGGGCGGAGACCTTGTCCAACCGCTCGCCGAGGGCGACGGTCTCCAGGATCGCCTGCTTCCGCTCGGCGCCGATGTCCATGTAGGTGGCGGTCATGTCGGCCAGGGCGCCGGGAGCGGTGATGCCGGCGACGGTCTGGCGCAGCTCCTGCGGCGCCTGCGGGATCAGCTCCAGCACTTCGAGCGCCTGGGCGCGCAGGTTGAGGAATCGCGCCTCGACCTCGGGTCCGTCGTCCGTGGGCTCGGGAATGTGCAGGCCGCGGGCCGCGAGATAGGGCCAGCCGTCCAGCCACTCGGCGATCTCGAAGCGCTGGGTTCCCTGGCAGATCAGATGATGCTCGCCGCTCGGTGTGGCGACATAGCGCAGGATGTTGGCGACCACGCCCATGCGGTGCAGCTCACCGGGCCCGGGTCGCTCGCCGGCGCCGTCTCGCTGCAGCACGACGACCACCTGGCGCTGCTCGCGGGCGGCCTGCTGGGCGGCGGCGATGGCGGCCGGGCCAACGATGACCACCGGCAGCACCATCTGCGGGAACAGCACCAGGCCGGTGACCGGCACGACGATGAAGGCGTCGCTCGGCGCCGGCCCTGGTCCAGCGCCGCTGGCGATGGCGACCGCTTCGGCCGTGACCGGGGAAGGCGTGCGCGCCTCGGCGCCCAACGGCGGCGTCACGGGAACGGCGGTGTCGCTCACGAGGCCGCCTTTCGCAGGCTGACGACCAGACAGCCATCGCGCAGGCCGCGCTCGATCTGGTCGTAGCGTCCGGCGGGCAAGGGCACGCGGCGCTCGAACCGGCCTTGCGGCAGCTCCAGGCGGTGAACGATGGCGGCGCGCAGATCGCCGAGCGGCGCGCGCTGGCCGGCGATCACGAGGACACCATTTTCGATCGAGAGCTGCACGGCGCTCTCGGCGACGCCCGGCAAGGCGGCGACGATGTGCAGATGGCTGTCGGTCTCGAGAACGTCGACCGGCGGCTCCCACCGCGCCTGACGCGCCGGCGCCGCCGCGGGCTGGAACAGCTGGCGATGCAGCCGCTCGGCGCGGGCCAGGGCGTCGAGCGCCTCGCCCCACATGAAGTCGTTGGGATCGTGCCTGGGCAGGGGATGGACTTTCAGACGGCGGAGCGGGCGCGCGGATTGATCTGGTGCGCCTGGCCGGCCAAGGCAAGCCAGGGGCGCAACAGTCCGGGCCGGGCGGTCCGGGTCCAGCGTGGTTGCCATCCGGGCGCCTCGCCCCGCCAGCCGGCGGCCGCTCACGGAACTGGTTTCAGGGCCGCGCCGTTTGCTCGGGACAGGCGGAGGACAAGATGCCCGAACCGGCGGGGCCCGCGAGCAGCAATCCCGAGGCGGACGCGGCGGCGGCGCTGGAGAAGCCGCACGGGCCGGTGCTGAGCCCAGTGGAGGCGCGCACCGGAGCGCGGCGGGGCATCTACCGCATTCTGACGATCTCGATCGGTCTGACGATCGTCGCCTTCCTGATCGCCTGGTGGCTGATCGCCGGGACCATGCGCACCGGCCGGCCGCAAGCCGACCCCGAGCGGCCACCGGCTTCCGATACCGGAGCGACGACTAGCGCGCCCCCGAAACCCGCGTCTTGAGTTCGCCCAGGTAGTCCTGGATCACCAGCTCGACCGTCCGGCCCTTCTCCTCGGCCGCGAAGGCGATCGCCTCGGCCGCCTCGATGCAAGCCGAACGCGGACCGCCGCGACGGACCACTTCGCCGTCCTTGAGCACGGCCCATTCGCCGTCCTTCTGGATAACCGCCAGCTGCACGTCGGCCAACAATCCTCCGTTGACGCAACAGTTTCGCCGATTCCGCCCGCTCGACGCAAGCTCGCCCCGTGGTCGCCTCCGGGAACGGCGCTCGCCGCTCGCGGGTTCAGTTCGGGGTGAGGCGAGGAGAGCCATGAGCGATTATCCCGAACGCGACGAGCAGAGCGAGGCCGAGACCTTCGACGAGACGCACCTCACTCCCGATGGCCGGGACATCGCCAACTTCGATGAGATCCCGGACGTGCCCGATCTCACCTCGGCGGCCGACGACGGCGAGGACGAGACGAGCGAAGACTGGGCGGCGGAATGGTCCGAAGGCGAGAGCGATGTCGCCGAGCCGGATGCCGACACGCCGCCGCTGACGCGCCTGGAGGACCGGCCGGAGATCGAGGCTGCGAGCGGCGCGCCGAGCGGCCGGGCCGACCGGGTGATCGACGATGTCGCCAGCCGCCCCGCCAGTCTGGAGGCCGGCGACTGAGCGGCCGGCCGCCTCTCGCGGACGGTTCCGAACCAGCGCCCGCCAGCCTGGCCAGCTTGGCGGCCGACCTTTCCGCCTGCCGCCGCTGCGATCTGTGGCGATGCGCCACGAAGGCCGTGTCCGGCGAGGGGCCGGCGGGGGCGGCGGTGATGCTGGTCGGCGAGCAGCCGGGCGAGAAGGAGGATCTCGCCGGTCGGCCGTTCGTGGGCCCGGCCGGAGCTCTGCTCGATCGCGCCCTCGCCGCCGCCGGGGCCGAGCGCGACGCGATCTACCTCACCAACGCGGTCAAGCACTTCAAGCACGAGGTGCGCGGCAAGCGGCGCCTGCACAGGACGCCCGACGCCGGCGAGGTGCGCGCCTGCCGTTGGTGGCTCGAAGCCGAGTTGCGCGCGGTGCGGCCGCGAACCGTCGTGGCGCTGGGCGGCACGGCGGCGCGCGCGGTGCTCAATAAGCCGGTCAAGGTGCTGAGCGAGCGCGGCCCCGCCGGCGAGATCGAAGGCGGCGTGCACGCCTTCGTCACCGTCCACCCCTCCTCGCTCCTGCGGACGCCCGATCCCAGCGCCAGGGCGGCGGGGTTCGGGGCGTTCGTGGAGGATCTGCGCGCCGCGATGGTCGCGCCTCGATGATCGGCTTGCCGCCGGCGACCGTGGCCGGAGACGTGGCCCGCCTCGTCGCTGGCCGGCATGACGCAGTGGCACACCTGGCCGCCGCGTCCGCCACGACCGAAGCTCTCGCCAGAGCGCCGCCTCAGGCCGGGTTGACGCGCCCGAACCTTGCGCCCGCTTCAACGCCCTGCCGGCGAGCGCATGATATCAGCCCCGCCCTCCCCCGCCTCATCGCGGACGATGGATCATCGCAGCGCCGCGTTGATGGCCTTGAGCGCCGCCGAGCCCGGGACCAGCTCCGCCTCGCCAAGGGCGTTCAGCGGCGTCGCCACCGTGCCGAGCCGTTCGTGCAAATCGCTGGCGTCGGGATCGACGAAGATCAGCCCCGTGACGATCTCGCCGCGCTCCTGGTGGCGCTGCAGATGGCCGAGGGCGACGACGCGGTCCGTCGGATCATAGTCGTCCGGCAGCTTGCGCAGGGCGAGCACCGAGCCGTCGTGCTGGGCGACGTATTCCAGCGTGCCCGGCGTCTGCTCCAGCACGATCTCCTCGCGCGGGACGATCACGTCGAGCCGGTTCACCGCCGCGTTGTGCTCGCGGACATAGTCGAAGCTCTTGGTCGAGCCGGGATGATTGTTAAACTGCACGCACGGGCTGATCACGTCGATGAAGGCCGCGCCCTTGTGAGTCAGGGCCGCCTTGATCAGCGGTCCGAGCTGCGCCTTGTCGCCCGAGAATCCGCGCGCCACGAAGCTGGCGCCGAGCTGCAGGGCGAGGCCCACGAGATCGATCGACTGGTCGTGGTTCTCGACCCCCTTCTTCGATCTCGAACCCGGGTCGGCGGTCGCCGAGAACTGGCCCTTGGTCAGGCCGTACACGCCATTGTTCTCGACGATGTAGGTCATGTTGACGCCGCGCCGCATGACGTGAGCGAACTGGCCAAGGCCGATCGAGGCGCTGTCGCCGTCGCCGGAAACGCCGAGATAGATCAGATCGCGGTTGGCGAGATTGGCGCCGGTCAGCACGCTCGGCATCCGCCCGTGCACGCTGTTGAAGCCGTGGCTGGCGCCGAGGAAGTAGTCCGGCGTCTTCGACGAACAGCCGATGCCCGAGAGCTTGGCGAGCCGGTGCGGCGGCAGGTCGAGCTCGAAGGCCGCCTGGATGATCGCGGCCGATATGGAATTGTGGCCGCAGCCGGCGCACAGGGTCGAAACCTTGCCCTCGTAGTCGCGCCGCGTGAACCCCAGGCCGTTGGTCGGCAGCAGCGGGTGGTGCAGGCGCGGCTTGGCGATGTAGGTCAAAGGCCGATCCTCCGGCGGGTGTCTCCCGAGGCGAGCCCCTCGGCGATCGCCTCGGCGATGAAGGCGGCGGTGATCGGCGCACCGTCGTAATTGAGCACCGGCGCCAGCTTGGCCGGATCGACGCCCTCCTCGTTGATCAGGAGGGCGCGCATCTGGGCGTCGCGGTTCTGTTCGACGATGAACACCGTCTCGTGGGCGGCGATGAAGGCGCGCGCCGCCGGCGCGAAGGGAAAGGCGCGCAGGCGCATCGCATCGAGGTGAAGGCCGCGCTCGGCGAGCAGGGCCAGGGCCTCGTCCATCGCCGGGCTAGTCGAGCCGTAATAGATCACCGCATGCGGCGTCCGGCGCGCCGCCGGCCGCTCGACCGGCGCGGGGACGAGCGCCTTGGCGGTCTCGAACTTCTTCAAGAGCCGCTCCATGTTGGCGACATAGACCGGCCCCTCCTCGCTGTAGCGGGCGTCCGGATCGCGCGAGGTGCCGCGGGTGAAGAAGGCGCCCAGCGAGGGGTGCGTGCCCGGCAGGGTGCGCCAGGGAATGCCGTCGTCGTCGACATCGCGATAGCGGCCGAACGCCGTGCCCGCCTCCAGCGCCGCCCGGCTCATCAGCTTGCCGCGATCCAGTTGGCGGCTCGGGTCGAGGGCGAAGGGCCGGCACAGCCAGTCGTTCATCCCGATGTCGAGATCGAGCATGACGAAGATGCAGGTCTGCAGCCGTTCGGCGAGGTCGAAGGCCAGGGCGGCGAAGGCGAACGCCTCGGCCGGATCCTCAGGGAGCAGCAGCGGGTGCTTGGTGTCGCCGTGGCTCGCATAGGCGGCGATCAGGATGTCGGACTGCTGCGTGCGCGTCGGCATGCCGGTCGAGGGCCCGCCGCGCTGGACATCGAAGATCACCGCCGGAATCTCGGCGAAGTAGGAGAGGCCGATGAACTCCTGCATCAGCGAGATCCCCGGCCCCGAGGTGCAGGTGAAGGCGCGCGCGCCGTTCCACCCCGCCCCGATGACCATGCCGATCGAGGCGATCTCGTCCTCGGCCTGGACAATTGCGAAGCGGGCCTTGTCCGTCTCCGGCTCCAGCCTGAGGCGCTGGCAGGAGTTGGTGAACGCTTCGGCCAGCGAGGTCGATGGGGTGATCGGATACCAGGCGCACACGCTCGCCCCGCCGAACACCGCGCCAAGGCCCGCCGCGGTGTTGCCGTCGACATAGATGCGCTCGCCGATCTTGTCGGCGCGGCGCAGCTCGAGGCCGATTGCCGGCAGGCTCTCGGCGGCGTGGCGGCGCCCTAGCGCCACCGCCGCGAGATTGGCGTCGATCAGCTTGCGCTTGGCGGCGAAGGTCTCGGCGATCAGGGCGTCGGTGACAGCCTCCTCGATCCCTAGCAACTGCGCCAGGGCCCCGACGTAGATGATGTTCTTGAACAACTGCCGCTCGCGCGGCAGCGAATAGTGGGCATTGCAAAGGGTCGTCAGCGGCAGGCCGAGCACCGTGACGTCGTCGCGGACACCGCCGTGCAGCGGCTTGCTGGAGTTGTAAAAGAGATAGCCGCCGGGCTCGATGCCGGCGATATCCTTGGCGAAGGTCTGCGGGTTCATCGCCACCATCAGGTCGACGCCGCCGCCCCGCCGGCCGAGCCAGCCCGCCTCGCTCACCCGCACCTCGAACCAGGTCGGCAGGCCCTGGATGTTGGAGGGGAAGATGTTGCGCGCCGCCACCGGCACGCCCATGCGCAGGATCGCCTTGGCGAAGAGGCCATTGGCGCTGGCCGAGCCCGAGCCGTTGACGTTGGCGAACTTGACGACGAAGTCGTTGACGGCGGCGAGCGGCGTCACCGACGCTCGCGCGCAATGCGGCTCGATCACCTCGCTCACCGCGCCGCGCCCCTCTCCCTCCCTTCTCGCCTTGCGGGAGAAGGGAAGTTTGCTTGCGCCCTCATGCCGCCGCCGCCTGGGTGATGTCGATCAGGAACCTCTGCATGTCCCAGGCGCCGGTCGGACAGCGCTCGGCGCACAGGCCGCAGTGCAGGCAGACGTCCTCGTCCTTGACCATGACCCGGCCGGTCGCCAGCGTCTCGGAGACATAGAGCGGCTGGTCGAGATTGAGCGCCGGCGCATGCAGGCGCGGCCGCAGCTCAGCCTCGTCGCTGTTCGCCGTGAAGGTGATGCAATCGGTCGGGCAGATGTCGACGCAGGCGTCGCACTCGATACACAGCGGCGCGCTGAACACCGTCTGGATGTCGCAGTTGAGACAGCGCTGCGCCTCCGCGAAAGCCTGGGCGTCGTCGAAGCCCAGCTCCACCTCCAGCCGCACATTGCTGAGCGCCTCGGCCTTGTCGCGCAGAGGCACGCGATAACGCGAGTCATTCGAGATGTCGTTGTCGTAGGTCCACTCGTGGATGCCCATCTTCTGGCTGACCAGGCTGACGCCCGGCGGCGGCCGGTCGCGCACGTCGCGACCCTCGCACAGCCGGTGGATCGACACCGCCGCGGCGTGGCCGTGCGCCACCGCCCAGATGATGTTCTTCGGCCCGAACGCCGCGTCGCCGCCGAAGAAGACGCGCGGGTGGCTGGTTCCGAAAGTTTCCGGATCGACGATCGGCATGTCCCACTCGCCAAATTCCACCCCGGCGTCGCGCTCGATCCAGGGAAAGGCGTTCTCCTGGCCGACCGCCACCAGCACGTCGTCGCAGGGAACATGCACGTCCGGCTCGCCGGTCGGCGCCAGACGGCGGCGGCCGCGATCGTCGGTGACCGCGGCGACCCTCTCGAACAGCACGCCGGTGAGCCGCCCGGCCTCGTGGGTGAAGGCCTTGGGGTTGAGCCAGTTGAGGATCGGGATGTCCTCGTGCAGAGCGTCCTCCTTCTCCCACGGCGAGGCCTTCATCTCCTCGAAGCCGGACCGGACGATCACCTTGACGTCCCTGCCGCCGAGACGGCGCGAGGTGCGGCAGCAGTCCATGGCGGTGTTGCCGCCACCCAGCACCACCACCCGCTCGCCGATGCGGCTGACGTGGCCGAACGAAACGTTGCTGAGCCAGTCGATGCCGATGTGGATGTTGCCGGCCGCCTCGCGCCGTCCGGGGATGTCGAGATCGCGCCCGCGCGGCGCGCCGGAGCCGACGAAGACGGCGTCATAGCCCTCGGCCAGCAGCGCCTTCAGGCTGGTCACCGCTTCGCCCAGCCGCATCGTCGGGCCAAGCCCGGTGATGTAGCCGACCTCCTCGTCGATGACGCTCTCGGGCAGTCGAAAGCGCGGAATCTGGCTCCTGATCATGCCGCCCGAGCGCGCGTCGGCGTCGAACACCACCACCTCGTAGCCCATCGGGGCCAGATCGCGCGCGACGGTGAGCGAGGCGGGGCCCGCGCCGACGCAGGCGATCCGCTTGCCGTTGGCCCGCGCCGCCGGCTTCGGCAGGCGCGCGGTGATATCGCCCTTGTTGTCGGCGGCGACGCGCTTCAGCCGGCAGATCGCCACCGGCTCGGCCTCCACCCGTCCGCGCCGGCAGGCCGGCTCGCAAGGGCGATCGCACGTGCGGCCAAGCACGCCCGGAAAGACGTTCGAGCGCCAGTTGATCATATAGGCGTCGTCGTGCCGCCCCTCGGCGATCAGACGGATGTATTCCGGCACCGGCGTGTGCGCCGGGCAGGCCCATTGGCAATCGACCACCCGGTGGAAAGTGTCCGGCGCCGCGATATCGGTCGGCTGCACGCTGCCTAAAGCCCTCGACGCCACACGCCCTTGGCCGCCGGCGAGCGCTGTCGATCCAGCGCGCTCGTCCACGACCCACCGGCGGCGATCAGCCGCCGAAAGGATTGCTTTAGGGTGAACGGCGGCGCTTGGCCAGGGGAAGGTCGGTCCAAGGCTCCCAGGCGAGGCCGCGCGCCAAGGCTATGGAAGTCTGCCGGTGATGCGGTTAGATGGACTCATGAAGCAGGTTGGCGGCAGGCGTCCGCGATCGCTGGTTTGGGCGAGTGCGTGGGTGCTCGCGGCGCCAATCCATGCTTCGCCCAGGACAGCTACGCCGATCCGGCGGGCTCGGGCGTGATCCTGAACGCCGCCCGCTGGGTGCAGGGGACGCTGCTGGGCACGGTGGCTACGGTGGTGGCGGTGATCGCGGTCGCCTCGGTGGGGTTCATGATGCTGACCGGGCGGATGAACTGGCGGCACGGGACGGTGGTGATCCTCTAATTCCGGGGACATAATACTTAATTGACTTCCCACCGCCTCGCGCGCACATTCGCGGGCATGGCGCGGTTGGCTCGGGTGGTGGCAGCGGGGGTGGCGCATCACGTCACCCAGCGTGGCAACCGCCGGCAACAGGTGTTCTTCGGCGACGACGACTACCTCGCCTATCGCGCGCTGCTTGCCGAGACCTGCGCGGCGGCGGCCGTGGAGGTGTGGGCCTATTGCTTCATGCCCAACCACGTCCATCTGATTCTGGTCCCCTCCACCGCCGATGGCCTTCGCGCCGCCCTCGGCGAGGCGCATCGGCGCTATCCGCCCCGTCGGCTCGGCCGCCTTCGTCGTCGGCCTGGAGCGACGCCTCGCGCGCCAGAAGCCCGGCCCCAAGCCGAAGTGCGCGCAAAAGGTGAGTTAAGTATTGTGTCCCCGGAACTTGCCCGGAACCTCACGCCAGGCAAGCCGCTCGCGCGATGCGTGCCGGAACCGAAGTGCGCCGGGCGGCGCGGCGTCCGCTAAAGGCGGGCGAACGCCAAGGTCGCCGCCTCGACCAGGGGGTGATCTTCTCCCACGCGGACAAGAACACCCAAATCAGCGCCCGAGAAAGCTGCGGGGCATGCCCAGCGTACGCTAAGGGACAGAGAATTGATTGCCGGCGGGCGAGCGGCAGATCACGATGACGCGCCGCTCGGGCCGAACATTTGGTCGTATTTGGTCTCCGCCGGGCCATAGGAGTTGCCGGCGACCCGCCGCAGGCCCGGGCGATCGAGGATGGTGATCCGCCCCCCGGTTCTCTCGACCAGATCCCTGCCCTGGAGGAACTGCAGGGCGAGCATCGCGCCCGCGCCGCGCAGTCCGAAGTTGGCCGCCAGCAGCTCATGGCCGAAGGCGAACTGGTCGCCGTCCACCCGGTCGTGCGCCATCAGCAGCCAGCGCGCCAGACGCTCCTGGGCGGCGAGCGTGGCATGGGCGAGCATCGTTCGCGACACCTGGAAGAGGAAGGCCTGGACGTGGTTCAGAAGATGGTCGCGCAAGGACGGGCTGCCGGCGATCGCCTGGTCCATCGTATCGGCGTCCAGACGCGAGCCTTGTCCTTCCGCCTGGACGATCGTCAGGTCGAGCGGCGCACTTTCTCCCAGCACCAGGCCGTGGCCGGTCATCCCCTCGCGGCCGATCATGCCGATCGCCAGGCTGCGCCCTTCCGGCGAGCGCGTGATCACCGAGGCGAAGCCGCTATCGGGGAAGTAGACGAAGCCGGTGGGATGATCGGGAGCTTCGACGACCAATCCAACCGCCAGGTTGACGCCCCGCAGATGCGGCCGCAAGCCCGCGAAATCTCTCGGCGACAACTGGTCCAGCAGCCGGTTACCGAGGGGGTGTGCCGATGGCGTCATTCTCTTTCCTCCATGGGCAAGAGCCTGCCGCCACTCCCGACCGTTCCGCGCCGGAATTTACGGTAGAACATGCGGTATAATCTATGTATTAGGTCCACGATTACAAGATAATATGGGCCAAAATAGCTGGATATGTAAGGATCGTACGTAGTTTCGTCGACTTTTCGCGATCAAGTCGGCGCCATTCGAGGCGAGCGCCGATGACCAAGCGCGCGGATATGGGAAGCGGCGAACAAGGGAGCCGGGAGTCCGGGCCGTCCCGGCAGAGCCTCCAGAAGCTTGCACGAGCCAGACCGAAGCGTAGGGTGAGCCGATAGCTGATCTCCCATTTTGGCGCGGAGAGCGGGATTTCGAGCCCGCGCGGCGTCGCCGACCTGGTGCCCGTCATGCCGTCTTCCCCGCCACCGTTGCGCAATCGCCTCCTGGCCGGGCTGTCGGCCGCAGACCTGGACCTGTTGCGACCAGCCCTGGAGCCCGCGCCGCTGAAATTGAGGCTGGTGGTCGAGAGGCCTCGCCGGCCTGTCGAGCATATCTACTTTCCCGAGAGCGGTTTCATCTCGATCGTCGCCAGGTCGCACGGTGACCGCCTGATCGAGGTGGGTCTCGTCGGCCGGGAAGGAATGACCGGCGTCAGCGTCGTTCTGGGCGATGATCGCGCCACCAATGAGAGCTTCGTCCAGGCCGAGGGCTCCGCCTTTCGCATCGCCGCCGAACCGCTGCGAAACGCGATGCGGGCGAGCGCCTCGCTGCGCGAACGCCTGCTGCGCTACACCCACCTCTTTCTCTGCCAAACGGCGCAGACCGCCCTCAGCAACGGTCAGGCCCACATCGAGGAGCGGCTGGCTCGTTGGCTGCTGATGGCCCGCGACCGGCTGGACAGCGACGAGATGTGGCTCACCCACGAATTCCTGGCCATGATGCTGGGGGTGCGCCGGCCCGGCGTCACCGTCGCGATGCACTTCCTGGAGGGCAAGCTGCTCATCAGGACCGGGCGCGGAGTGATCACGATCGTCGATCGCGAAGGGCTCGAGGAGACCGCGAACGGCTCCTACGGCGTTCCCGAAGCCGAGTACGCCCGCGTCTTCGGGACCTGAGCGCCAACCCGCTGGTTTTCCGGCGCGCGGCTTTGTTTTTGGAGGACACAGGCCAGCGCAACGGCCATGATCGCGAGTTGGCCTCGGGCGTCCGGTGGCTTCGCGGGAGCCCTCGCCTCGAGCGATTCGCGCAGGTCCGCCCGCGGTCGAAGCGCCGCCGCCGGGGCCGCGGCGTTCCCGAATGCCGACCCTCCCGCTGGCGATCGTAGGCTGTGGGCTCGCCGGATCGCGCAGCACCGCATAGGCGGCCTCGATTTCCTTGGCCCGTGGGTCGTCCCAGGCGTCCCGAGGCTCGGCCGCGCCGCGGTACTTGGCCGAGAGCGCCTGATCGGCCGCGCGGATCACCACCTCTTCGGCGTGCGGCGACACCCCCAGAAGCTGGTAAAGGTCCTTCCTCTCATCCATCGATCACGCGCCGCCGGACCACGCCCTCCATCAGGCGCCGGCGGCGCAGCGCCAAAGGTGCGGGACGTGGGGAGCGCGTCACCGCGCTCCCCAGCCGATCCGTTCAGAGCTGCGGCATGTACCGCGCGCGCTCGGCGGCGACCTGTTCGGGCGTGTAGGCGGGCGCCAATGGGTCGAAGGACGACCAACCGGCCGAGCGGTAGGCCGCGCCGCGCGCCGCGGTATCCACCACATTGAAGCGTCTCAGCGCCGCGTCGGCTTGCGGGTAGAGGTCTTCGCTCACCCGCGCGCTCACCAGAGAGCCTCCGCGGCGAACCCCTTCGGCATAGACATGGGCGTCGCTCTCGTCGACCCCGTGATGGGTCAGCGCCCCGACGAGGCCTCCGGTCGCGCCGCCCGCCGCCGCGCCCGCCAGGGCCCCGACACCGGTGGAGACGAGCCATCCGGCCGCCACCACCGGGCCCAACCCGGGAATCGCCAGCAGCCCCAGCCCGGCCAGCAGGCCGGCCGCGCCGCCCAGCCCGGCGCCCAGCCCGGCGCCCCGGCCGGCGTCCTTGCCCGCCTCGCGGGCCCGTTCGTCGGCGTCCGCCGCCGACCCGGTCCCTGTACCGTCGGCCCGGGCCTCGTCGGCCTTGCTGGCCACGATGCTGATGTCGTCATGGGGCACGCCCATGCGCTCGAGCTCGGCGACCGCCGCCTTGGCGTCGTCGAAGCGGTCGAACAACCGCGTTATCGTCTTGGTCATGATGCTGTCTTGTCCTTGAGGAAAGTCGGAGGGAGTGGGTCTACTGACCGGTGACGACATTGCCCTTGAAGTCGAGCGACACAGGGCCGGCCTTGCCGTTCTTTGTCGCCGTGCCGTGCCACACGCCGCTGCTGTCCTGGGTGAGGCCGGTGACGCTGGTGTAGCCGGAGTTGAGGATGTGCTGCCGCGCCTGGGCTTCGGTGAAGGAGTTGGCCCCGCTCGCCGCCGGACCGGCGTTCTCCTGGTGGACATCCTTCACCGCGGCGTTGCCGGGGGCGCTGGCGTCGGCCTGAGGCGCCGCGGCCGTGTCGGCGGGAGCGGGGGGCGCGGTGGCGTCCGCCGGCGCGGCGGCGGAGTTTGCGTCGTTCGACGCCTTCGAGCAGGCGGCGAGGGACAGGACCGCGAGGGCGGCCAGGGCTAAGCGCATGGTGTTCTCCTTAAGACGACGAGTGTCCATCGACGGGAGCGGGCGCCCCGGGACGGTCGATGCCGCTCAAACCCATGGGGCCCTCAACGGTTGCCGCGCGCGGCGGAGCGGGCAGCCCCCGATGCCCCCGGCCCGCTCGCACGGATCCTCGCCGGATCGACATCGCGCGGCCGCGCGGTCGCAACGAACGGCGCGCCCGACCACGCCGCCCTCATTGGAGCCGGTCCGCCCCCGGCCCGGTCCTGCTCGCCGCCCAACGCGGGTGAGGCGCCCGCGGTCCAGCCCCGGACGCCTCGTGCAGTTGTGCCCTCAAGGCCGCGGGGCGGCGCGGCCGGCGATTTGATACATCCGGGCGCCGCTCTCCATAAGGAGCGAAAGGTCCTCCTGCGCGAAGCGCGCCTGCGCGGCGAGGAAATCGGCCGGCGTCCGGCACCGCGCCAGGGAGGCGAAGGCGTCCCGCTGGTTTTTCGCTCGGGCTTGAAACCAGTTCATCCATTCGCGCGCGACGCCTTGCAGCCCCTGCACGGCCGCCATGGCGCTCGGAGCCTGGTCGATGACCCGCGTCAGGGCGCCCGAGGCCTTGGCGACGCCGGCGGCGGCCTGCTGCGTCACTTCATCGGCGACGCGCACGCCCGAGGCCATCGCCTGGCGGGCGGTTTCCGATTGGACGCGGGCCGCTTCGGCCACGGAGGCGGCGAGGTGTTCGGCGTCGGCTGCCGCCTTGCGCTCGGCGCGCTTGGCCAAGGCGGCCGCGGCGTCGCGGGCCTCGGCCTGCTCGCGGTCCCGGCGCGCCTCGGTTCGGCGGGCTTCGGCGGCTTCCCTTTCCGACGCCTCGGACGCCCGCTTCGCCGCCGACATCTTCTCGGCGACGGTGGCGGCCTCCTCCTCGCTCAGCGCCTTCTTCACCGCCGGCAGCAGGTCGCTGCGATCGTCGCGCAGATGCGCGTGGAAGAGCGTCTTGAGCTCCCTCACGGCGCCGGCGAAGGCGTCGCCCTCCATCGGCTCCCGGCCCATGCGGGCCAGCTGCTCGTCCACCGCGTCCAACCGCGCCGACGCCGCCTTGACCAGGCCCTTGGTCCCGGCGTGTTTCTCGAGGATCGGCAACAGCTGGGTCCGCTCGAGTTTCGCGTGAGACTTCAGTTCGGTCTTTAGCTCTCCCAGCAGGGCGGCGCGCGTCTTGACCGCGCCGGGCGTCGTTTCGGCGAGACGCT
Organism: uncultured Alphaproteobacteria bacterium; assembly: GCA_963752245.1. Lineage (GTDB taxonomy): Bacteria > Pseudomonadota > Alphaproteobacteria > Caulobacterales > Caulobacteraceae > Acaudatibacter. The sequence goes on along the minus strand of CAVVXO010000004.1, from coordinate 57,470 downwards.
CGAACAGACGGTCGATCTTGGCCGTGTCGGCCAGCAGGGTTCGAAGAGAGGACATGAGGTTCCTTCCGTATGGATTTGGGGAAGGAGCAACGATCGGGCTCCTGGAAGGTTGCTGCGCTGCACCATATTGCTGCGGGGCGACAGGGAATTTGGGTAGGGGCCGCGCCCCGGCCGCCCTTGGCAACTCATGGTGCGCTGCAGCATTCTATCGACGGCGCCACCCGGGCTCCGTTGGAGAGACTTGGATGGCCGGCCGACTGAACCTGCGCGACGCGCCGCCGCCCCGCGGCCCCATGAGCCTCGTCGCGCAGTTCGGCGACAACCCCGGCCAGCTCCAGATGCTCCGGTACGCGCCCCCCGGCCTGCATCGCGGCGCGCCTCTGGTGGTCGTGCTGCACGGCTGCGGCCAGGAGGCGAGCGCCTTCGCGGAGGGCGCCGGATGGCTGACCCTGGCCGATCGCCTGGGGTTCGCCGTGCTCGCTCCCCGCCAGACGGCGGCCAACAATCCCAATCGCTGCTTCAACTGGTTCGTCCCCCGGCACACCCGCCGCGGCGGCGGCGAGGCCGCCTCCATCGCCGCCATGGTCCGATCCATGCTGGCGACCGATGGCCTCGATCCCGCGCGGGTCTTCATCACCGGCCTGTCGGCGGGCGGGGCCATGGCGCTGGCGATGCTCGCGACCTATCCGGAGCTGTTCGCCGGCGGCGCGGTGTTCGGCGCTCTGCCCTATGGCGTCGCCGATGACCTCGCCCAGGCCATGACGGCCATGCATCAGCCTCCTGGCGCGAGCGGCGAGCGGCTGGGTCGGCTGGTGCGCAACTCGCCGGGCCGGGCCTTGCCGCCGCTGACCATCTGGCACGGCGCCGCCGATGCTGTGGTGGCGCCCGGCAACGCCGAGGCGATCGCGGCGCAGTGGGCTCTCGCCCAGGGCCTCGCCCAGGCGCCCGACGAGACCGAAGTCGGCGGCGGCCGCTCGCGCGCGGTGTGGCGCCGCCCGGGGAATGGCGACGTGGCGATCGAGCTGAACATCATCGACGCGCTCGGCCACGGCGTGCCGCTGGCGACCAAAGGCGGCGAGGGTCTCGGCCGGATCGCCCCCTTCATGCTCGAGGCGGGGATTTCGTCCTCGCGCGAAGTCGCCCGGTTCTGGGGCCTCGATCCGTCGCCGCCGCCGGCCCGCCTCGAGCTGCTGGCTTCTCCGCCCATGGCGAGCGCCGAGTCTTCGGCGCCCCGTCGTCGCCTTCCCCCGCCCCCTCGCCGGTCCGATCCCCGTCCCTGCGTGGAGCTCGGGGGCGGCGAGGTCGGCGCCCGCGTCATGGATGCCATCGCGGCCCACGTGCCGACGGGCGTGCAGGACACGATCGCCAAGGCGCTGAAGGCGGCCGGACTCATGCGATGAGGTCCGTCACCTGCGCGCCGGCGGCATCGGTGGGAAAGTCGCCTCTGGCCCACTTGACCCGCCCGCGCCACCGCCGTCGGCTCGGAGCGTACGACCTTCAGCCGCGTCACGACGCCAGATCCCTCGACGGCAAGGGCCGCTGGCTTCTGAAGCTCGCCGCCGCGCCATCGCCGATGACCTCAGGTCCGAGATGCGCCCCGAGCGGAAGTTGGCGGCTCGCCGGAAAGCCGAACATGGCGCTGGCAGCCCAAGGCAATGAACGACTTTTGTGGAGATCCGCGGCTTAAGTCGGCGTGAGGGCTCGACGGTAGGAAAGTAGTCCTTGGGACGGTCGTGGCAGACTTCCCGGACGGTTAGCCAACCACGCGCCCTCATTCCTGAGGCGACCTCCCCGCCTGGAGTGCTCGGGCGATTCGGCCGGCCGAAACATCGGACACCTTCATGACCGGGGAAGCGCCAACACGCGCATGGGAATGCGATCGCTTGCGGCGGTCCGCCGGAGCGACGTGGATGAGCCGCCCTAAAGACGGAGGGCGATCCTTCCCACCAGCATCACGCCGTCAGTATCCTTCCGGGCATCTCATTCTGTTGTTCCTGGGCGATTGATCGGGCAACAACATCCTCACGCTTCACCACAGCGAGCAAGAATGGCGGTTCCATCTCCTGAGCAGGATGTCCTTGAGCGCGCGGCAGAGCACGCCTTCGCTTGGCTGGACGGGCTGGACCGCCGAGCGGTCGCCACGACGGCTTCTTTGGATCAGCTGCGCGCACGGCTCGGCCGCCCTCTTGCCGACCGCGGAGTCGCGGCGCGCGAGGTCATCGACGACCTTGTCACGGACACCGCCGAGGGAATCCTCGGCTCGCAAGGCGGACGCTTCTTCGCCTGGGTGATCGGTGGCGGTGTCCCCTCCGCCATGGCTGCCGACTGGCTGACCACGGTTTGGGACCAGAACGCTGGAATCCACGCCTGCGGACCTGCGGCGTCGGTGGTGGAGGAGGTAGCGGCCAGATGGCTGAAGGACCTCTTCATCCTCCCCACGGAATGCAGCGTTGGGTTCGTCACCGGAACCCAAATGGCGCATGTGACCTGTTTGGCCGCCGCCCGACACGCGCTTCTGCGCGACCGCGGCTGGGACGTGGAGCGGAGAGGCCTGAGCGGCAGTCCGCCAATTCGCATACTCGCAACAGCCGAGCGACACGGCTCGGTCGACCGGGCCGTGCGGCTTATCGGCCTGGGCTCGGACACGATCGCGCCCCTTGAGACGGACCACGAAGGCCGGGTAAGACCGGCGGCGTTGCGGCGGGCCCTGGGTGGAAGCGCCCCGTCCACCATTGTGGTGCTGCAGGCCGGCGACCTGAACCGCGGCGCCTTCGACGATTTCGCGAGCCTCGCCCCATTGGCCAGGGCCGCCGCCGCCTGGATCCATGTGGACGGAGCCTTTGGGCTTTGGGCGCGGACCAGCCCAAGACATCGTGAACTGACACGCGGGCTCGAGCTCTGCGACAGCTGGACCACGGACGCGCACAAGTACCTTAACGTCCCCTACAACTCCGGGCTTGCCTTTGTTCGCGATGCGGCCGCTCACCGGGCGGCGATGACTCTCTCCACCAGCTACCTTCCACAAGGTGGTGCGGCGCGAGACCAAATCGATTGGAACCCGGAATTTTCCCGCCGCGCGCGGGGCTTCCCGATCTACGCCGCCCTTCGCGAACTGGGCCGTCGCGGCGTGGCGGAGCTCGTCGAGCGGACCTGTCGTCATGCGCGGAACCTGATCGCCGGTATCGGGGCGCTGGCGGGCGCCGAAATCGTCGGCCCTTCCAACCTCAACCAAGGCCTCGTGTGGTTTCCGTCGAAGAAGCCGGCGGCGACATGTACTGACCACGACCAACGCACCGACCGGGTGATCGCCGCCATCAATGCATCCGGAGAGGCATTCTTCGGCGGCGTCACGTTCCGGGGCAGTCGGTGCATGCGGATCAGCATATGCAACTGGCGCACGAGCGATGCCGATGTGAACCGGGCGATCGAAGCGGTTCGCCAGGTGCTTGCCGGAGACGTAGACGAATGAATTCACGGGCTTCGAAGGGCTCGTAGCCGAGTCGCGCGACCTTCCGAAGCCCTGTGCCGGATCGCGCCATTTCCGGAACTTGGCGCCCGTTACGTTAGACATTTGCGTCTGGCGCCAGAGCGGGGAGACGGGAGCTGTCTCGCAGGCGCAACCGCCATGTCGGACCGGTTGCGGAAAGCCGCGACCCGCAAGTAGGATTTGCCATGGCTGTCTACGGAAGCTGCCATTGCGGCTGCGTGCGCATCGAGCTGCGAAGCAAGCCGGCCTGGGTTGCGGACTGCAACTGCTCCCTCTGTCGCCGGCTCGCATGGCGGGTCGCCTATTTCCCGCCCGACCAGGTGCGCATTTCGGGCGAGACGAAAGCCTATGTCTGGGGCGACCGGATGATCGGCATTCACCATTGCCCAACCTGCGGCTGCGGAACCCACTGGCAGACACTTGGAGAAGATTTCGGCAAGATGGGCGTCAATGCGCGCTTGCTCGACGACTTCGATGAAGGCGACGTGGAGGTCAGAAAATTCGACAACGTTGGCTAACCTTCGCCTTTTACCAGGGCGGCCGCGTCGAGGTCCGCTAGACGCCCACCCCGTTCATTCCGTGGTAGGTCCGGGTCGCCCCGGTAGGCGACGTTGGCGCGGCGGCGGGAAGCTGACATTGGAGTTCGAAAAGAATGCCGGGGGATTGCTGGACCGCACCCCGTCCCTGAGACACGTTAAGGAGTTCTGGGGACATCATACCCAACTCCCTTCCACTTGATCGCGGGGTCGGCTTTTAATCTCCCCGCCCACCATCGAGTCGGTCTCCGGGGCCACGATCGCTATTGGCAGGGGCGCCGCCGCGACCGTGGGCAAGGGAGGTCTGGGCAAGGCCCGGCGGTTTCGAAGCCCTATGCGGGGTAGGTCCCACTTCCGTCGACCCGGCCTCGGGAGGCTGGTAGAGATCACCGCCTCGACGACCGTCTGGCGACGCAAGGCCGTGGCCGGATGGGTGAACGGACCGGGACGTGAGCATGGCTGATCGCCGGCGGTCCAGCAGGCAGACGCCCGCCTGTTCCTGGCGCGCCTGGCTGGCGCTGGCGTGGCTGTCTCACGCCGCCATCGCGTGCGCCGGCGTGGCGATAAAGGTGTGAAAATGAGCGACGCCAAAGGCGGTCAGCCAGCGTCCGGCGCGCCTGCTAACCGAACGAGGCTCCGCTGACAATCTCGGTGCTTCGGGAACTCAACGGACTGAGACGCGCCCGCCTCAGGTGGCGACGCCGAGCGCCTTCAGGATGATCTGGGCCAGCACGATCACGCCCGCGCCGCCCAGCACGCTGGAGGCGACGAACAGCTTCGGCCGCGCCTCCAGCTTTTCCAGATCGCCCTTCAGATCCTCGCGGGTGACCAGGTGTTCGCTTCGCCAATCGTGGCCGACGACGGAGACGACGGCTTCGGCGCTCGCTTCCGGCACGCCCGCGCCTCGCAACACCTTGGAAGCCGACAGTGTGCCGAAGGTCATGATCATCGGCGGAACCTGGTCCACTCGCCAGCCGAACCGCAAGGCGGCGGCCTCAGGCGGTGGCGAACGCCTTTCCGGCCCCGCGCCATTCCGGCGCGCGGCGCGGCTCGCCGGCCTGCTGGTCGATCGCCGCGACGATCATCCGCGCGGCCCAGCGGTGGGCGGTGAAGAGGTCGGCGGCCGCCGCCCCGGCGAGCGGGACCGCTCCCACCAGGGTGCGCGCGCCCATCAGGCCGGCCGCCCTCAGCAGCACCGGCGCGGAAACGCGCGCCCGCACGCCCTGGGCCAGGATGAAGGCCGCCATGCCGGCGCTGTAGACATCGCCGACTCCGGGTATCCAAGCGAGCACGCCATCGAGGCCCAGGCGCAGCGGGCCCAGCCGCAACAGCCCGTCGGAGAGGCGCCCGGCGAGGGCGACGCTGTCGCGGATCTTGCGAAGGTCGGCGGCGGATCGGAGAGGCGGCTTGCTCATGGATATGGAGATGGGCGCCCGGGGGCGCTCCGGCAACCGCGTCGCCCTCAAGGTCAGCCCGGGTCCGAGGGCCAGTCCCCCGCGGTGGCGGCGTGCAGGCGGATGAGGTCGGCGAGCTGCTGGCCGCGCGCGGCGGCGGCCTCGAACCGCGCGCGGTCGAGCTGGCGCTGAGCATCGAGCACCGCCAGCGAGGCGCCGCCGCCGAGGCGATAGGCGGCGCGGGCGTCGGCCAGGGCGGCGCGGGCGGCGGCCTGCGCCCTCGCCTCGGCGGCCAGTTCCTGCTCGTCGTGAGCCAGGGCGGCGAGCGCGTCGGAGACCTGGACGAAGGCGGCGAGCACCACCCGGCGGTAATCGGCCAGGGAGGCGCGCGCCTGCTCCACCGCGGCGCGGCGCGCGGCGCGCAGGGCGCCGCCGTTGAACAGCGGCAGGCTGAGCTGTGGGCCGATCGCCCAGCCGCTGGCGTCGTAGGAGATGAGGCCGCCCGGCGTCAGCGCGCTCTGGGTGAAGTTCGCGGTCAGGCGGATGTCGGGATAGAGGTCGGCGGTGGCGACGCCCACCCGGGCGATGTCGACGTGCCAGGCGGCCTCGGCGGCGAGGATGTCCGGCCGCTGGCGGGCGAGGGCGGCTGGCAGGCTCACCGGCGCCGGAGCCAGCGCGAACTCGCCGATGTCGAAGTCCGGCGCGGTCCAGCTGGCCGGCGAGCGGCCGACCAGCAGGGCCAGGGCGTGGCGCTCCGCCGCCAGCTGCTGTCGCAGCGGCGGGGCCAGGGCGAGGTCGGCGGCCAGCTGCGCCTCGCCGCCGCGGGTGGCGGAGCGCGCCTCGCCGCCGGCCGCCTGCGCCGCCCGCACCAGGGCGATGTTCGCCTCGTCGTCGGCGATCACCGCGTCGAGCGCCGCGAGCCGGGCGCGCAGGCCGGCGATCGCCGCCGCGCGCAGGGCGATATCACCGGAAAGGGTGAGCCTCGCGGCGCTGGCCCGCCATTGCTGAACCTCCCCCTCCGCGCGCGCCGCCTCCAGCCGCCGCCGACCGCCGCCGAAGAGGTCGAGATCGTAGGCGACCGTGCCGCCGACGCTGTAGAGAGTGATCGTCGGATTGGGGAAGGCGTTGAAGCCGAACGCCTGCAGGTTGATCCGCTCGCGCTCCGCCGAGGCGGCGAGATCGGCGCGCGGGGCAAGCGCGCCCTTGGCCTCGCCGGCCAGCGCCCGCGCCCGCGCCAGGGTGGCGTCGGCGGCCGCCAGGGTCGGGGAGACCGCCAGGGCCTCGTCGATCACCGCATCGAGCCGGGCCGAGCCGAGCGCCAGCCACCATCGCCCCCCCGGGGCGGCGCTCGCCGGCAGGCTGGCGAGCCGCGGGGTCGGATCGCCGGCCATTGCGTACCCGGCGGCGGCGGGTGGAGCCGGTCGCTCGAAATTTGGCCCGACGGCGGCGCATCCGGCGAGCGCCAGGGCCGCGAGCGCGGCGAGGCGGCTCATTCGTGCGCGACGGCCGCGGCGCCGCGCGGCGTGGGCGGGGCGCGCATGAAGAAAAGCAGCGGCAGCACCGCCAGTGTGATCACCATCATCAGCTTGAAGTCGTCGACATAGGCGACCATCGCCGCCTGCCGGGTCACCTCGCCGTTCAGCGCCGCCGCGCCGGCGGGACTGGCGGGGCTCATTCCGGAACCGGCCAAAGCGGCCCGCGCCACCGCGTTGTCGGCCGAGAGCGGCGCGACCAGGCCGGCGTGGACGATCGCGGTGTTGGCGGTCCACAGCGCCTGCATGATCGAAATGCCGACGCTGGCGCCGAGGCTGCGGATCAGGTTGTAGACGCCGGCGCCGTCCGGCCGCAGGCGCGCCGGCAGGGTGGCGAAGGCGAGCGTGCTCAGCGGCACGAAGATCAAGCCGACGCCGAAGCCCTGGACGATGCCGGCCACGACGATCGGGGTCACGTCCATGGCGAGGTCGAACTTCGTCATCCACCATAGGCTGATCGCGCTCAGCGCCAGCCCCGTGGCCAGGATCAGGCGGGTGTCGATCCGGCCGATCAGCCGGCCGACGATGAACATGGCGACGAACGAGCCCAAGCCCCGCGGCATGGTGGCGAGGCCGCTTCCCAGCGCCGAATAGCCCATTAGCGACTGCATCATCGGCGGCAGGAGCGCCATGGTCGAGAACAGCAGGATGCCGATGAAGAAGCCGAACACCGAGCAGCTGACGAAGTTGCCGTCGGTGGCGAGGCCGCGGTCGAGGAAGGGCTCGCGCGCGGTCAGCGTCTGCACGGCGAACATCCACAGGGCGAGCGCGGCGATGATCGTCTCGGCCCAGATTTCCGTCGACGAATACCAGTCCTGGCTGGGGCCGCGGTCGACCACCAGTTGGAAGGCCCCGACGAAGACGGTAAGAGCGCCGAAGCCGAGGAAATCGAACTTGCGCGCCTTGCCGCCGCGATCGTCGCTCATGAACAGGGCGACGCCGGTCAGCGCCAGGATGCCGATCGGCAGGTTGATGAAGAACACCCATCGCCAGGTGAAGTTGTCGGTCAGCCAGCCGCCGAGCGTCGGTCCGAAGATCGGGCCGAGGATCGCCGCCGCGCCCCACAGGGCCATCACCTGGCCGACCTCGCTGGGGGCATAGAGATCGAGCACCGTCGCCTGCGACAGGGGAATGAGCGAGGCGCCGAACAGCCCCTGCGCCAGGCGGAAGACGACAATCTCGCCCAGCCCCGTGGCCATGCCGCAGGCCATCGAGGCGACGGTAAATCCGGCGATCGAGATCAGGAACATCCGCTTGCGGCCCAGCCGGATGCTGAGCCAGCCGGAGACCGGCGTCATGATCGCCGTGGCGATCAGATAACTGGTCAGCACCCAGGTGATCTGGTCCGGCGAGGCCGAGACGCTGCCCTGCATGTGCGGCAGGGCGACGTTGGCGATTGTGGTGTCGAGCGAATTCATCACCGTCGCGACCATCAGCGAGACGGTGATCGGCACGCGATTGGCGATGTCCTTGGGCGAGGCCATGGTTCAGCGGGTCGGCTGGGCCGCCCGCCCCGGCCCCGTCACGTCCACCGTCACCTTGGCCGAGAGGCCGGCGCGGCCGCCCATCGGCGGCGGCGGGCGGTCGAAGGCGATGCGCACGGGCAGGCGCTGCACCACCTTGACCCAGTTGCCGGTGGCGTTCTGCGCCGGCAGGACGGAGAAGGTGTCGCCGGCGCCCGGGCTGAAGCTTTCCACATGGCCAGCGAGCGGCGGACCGCCCAGGGCGTCGATCACAACACGCGCCCTCTGGCCGACCCGCATCCTGCGCAGCTGGTTCTCCTTGAAGTTGGCGGCCACCCACGGCTGGCCGGAGATCAGCCAGAACACCGTCTGGGCCGGATTGACGTAGGTCCCGACCTGCAGCTGGTCGACGCGGGTGACGATCCCGTCAACCGGCGCGCGCACCAGGGTGCGTTGGAGATCGATCTGAGCGGCGGAGCGGCTCGCCTGCGCCTGCAGCACGGCGGGAAAAGCGTCGGGGGCGCCGCTCGCCGGGCCGAGGGCGGCGAGCGCCTGAGCGACCTGGCGCCGCGTCACCACGACCTGGTCGGCGGCCAGATCGGCCTGGTGCTGCGCCGCGTCGACCTGATCGCGCGAGGCGACGCCGGCCGCGTAGAGCGCCCGTTGCCGCGCCGCCTCGCGGGCGGTGTAGGCCTGCGTCGTCACCGCGGCGGCCAGCTGCGTCGTCTGCGTCTCGTAGGCTTGGCGCAGATCGCTCGTTTGCAGGCGCGCGGCGGCCACCGCCGCGTCGGCGCGCTGGGCGGCGGCCACCTCGTCGGCGGGATCGAGCTTGAACAGCACCTGGCCGGCCTTGACCGCCTGGTTCTCGACGACGTCGATCTCGACCACCCGGCCGGCTATGGCGGCGCTGATCGGCGCCTTGGCGATCTGCACATAGGCGTCGTCGGTGCTCTCGCTCTTACCGCCGGTGATCACGAACCAGGCGACGATGCCTAAGATGACCACCGGCCCGCCGATCATCAGCGGCCAGCGCAGGCGCGACCAGCGCGAGCGCCGCTCGCCGGTCGCGACCGCCTCCTGGTCGATGGGATTGAGCGCCGGGCCGGCGGCGGAGCCGGTCGCGGCGCGGCTGGGCGGTTGGGCCATGCTGATGCCGTCGTGAGCGGAACGTACGGAACGCCGAACCCGCCGTGGCGGCGGCGGCTGGGCGGAGCGAAAGGGCCCGCGTGGCGCCTGGGAGCGGATGCGTCAACCGCCGGTCTGGATCGGCTCTTAGGGCGGCCGCGTCAGGCTCGGGACCGCCCGAGGCGCCTGCACACGGAGTCGCGACTAGGCTCGGCGGGGTGCGTGCGAGGCTCGCCGCCGCCTGAGCGAATCGGGCGCTGGCGGAGGCGGTCACCGCCACCCCGCCGTGGCCGTCGGCGGCGCTGACGAAGGTCGCGCCGAGGTAGTCGCCGGCCAGATGGATGCGGGCGGTGTTCACGCCGTCGCTGACCGTCAGAACCCCGCCGCTGGCGTTGCCCGAAAAGCTCGCCTCTCCAGCGCCGGTGAAGGCGATGTCGCGCAGATCGAGGGTGGTCCTGCCGGCGGTGGAAAAGCCGATCAGGGTCGCGGCGAACCCCTGCGATCGCGCCAGCGACAGGGTCCCGCCCGCGCCGCCGAAGCGGGTCGCCTCGGAGAAGGCGCCATCGAACGTCGCCGTCCCGCCGTTGACGAAGACAAAGCCTGTTCCGGTGACCCCGCCGGCGACGGTGAGATCGCCGTTGAAAGCCTCGAGAAGTCCATTGTTGGTTACCGAGCCGCCGAAGGTCAGCGCCTGGCGCGGGCCGACGGCCACAAGGCCGCCGCGGGCGATGCTGGCGATCGATCCGACCGCCGTCGTTCCGGCCAGCGTCCACTGCGAGCGAGAATCCACCTGATACGAGGCGAAGCCGGCGAAGGCAGAACCGAGCCCGGCGAGCGCGCCCCGACCGGATCCCAGCTCCAGCGTCCCACCGCCGCCGATCACGCGCCCCTCGAACACCGCGCCGGCCTCGACCACCAGCCGATCGGCGGTCGAAGCGAACTCGACCGCCACGCCGCTGGTCCCCGCGATCGTGCCGAAGGTCTCGACGAGCGCCGCGCCGACGCCGGCATAGACCCCGATCGCCCCTTCGATCAGCGCGCTCGCCGAGTCGTTGAAGACGACGCCGCCGAACAGGGCGTCGACGCCGTCACCGGCCCCGGCGGCCCCGGCGCCGCCGAGGATCACGCCTTGGTTGCTCAGCTTTGGTTCGCCCAGGCTCAGGACCACTCCAGCGCCGCCGACGCCGCCCGGCCCCTGGCCGGCGCCGCCGGCGATCGTCGCGCCATTGAAAACCTCGCCGCCGCCGAGCACGACCCCGGCCCCGCCCGCGCCGCCATCGAGCGCGGTCCCGCCGACGACCTCGCCACCGTGCAAGTATGCATTCCCGTAGGCGACCACGAGGCCGGCTCCGCCGCCGCCGCCCGCCAGTCCGTCGCGGCCGCCGCCGCCGGTCCCGCCCAGAATCGTCCCGGAGCTGATCAGCCGGCCGCCGGCGAGCGAGACGCCCGCCCCGCCGACGCCGGCGGGGGCGCCCGACCCGGCCGCGCCGCCCGCGCCGCCGGTGATCGCGCCGGCGCAGCCGAGCTGGGCGCCCGCTCCCACATAGGCGCCGATGCCGCCCGCCGCGTAGTCGCCCGCCATGCCGGCCAGCACCGTTCCGGTGATCGTCAGCGACGCCCCGGCCGACAGGAAAACGCCGTCGCCGCCGCGTCCGCCCGCGACCCGGAATCCGGACTTGGGAATTGATCGGCCGCCGTCTCCGCCGCTCACCACCCCGCCGAGACTGGTCGAGGCGCCGGCCGCCAGGTAGACGCCGTCGCCGCCGATCTCGCCGTAGCCGCCGGGAACACCCGCGCCGCCATCGCCGCCGGCGATCGCGCCGGTGTTGACGAGGCTGGCGCCGGCCGCCAGCGACACGCCGACGCCGCCGCCGGGCGCGAAGGCGGCGATGCCGCCCGCCCCGCCCGCGCCGCCGCGCACCACCCCGGCATTGGTCAGGAGCGCGCCGGCCAGCAGGATCGCGCCGGCGCCCCCCTGGCCCCCGCCGCCCCCGAAGGGTTCCTCAGCCCCGCCCGCGCCGCCCGCGCCGCCGCCGATCAGGCCGGCGTTGACGAGGCTCGCCCCCGCCGCCAGGTCGACGCCCGCGCCGCCCGCGCCGCCGGCGCCGCCGGTATAAAAATCCACCCCGCCCCGGCCGCCGGCCCCGCCGACCATCGTTCCGAAATTCTGGATCATCGCGGCGCCGGAGACCGCGAGGCCTATGCCGCCCGCGCCGCCGGGGCCGTCGTGGTTCTTGTTGGTGTAGTAGGCGTAGCGGGCGCCGCCCCCTCGGCCGCCGACGCCGCCGGCGATCCGTCCGTGATTGACCAGGCCCGCGCCGCCGGCCCAGTCGATCCCGTCGCCGCCGGCGCCGCCGGCGCCGCCATAGAAACGGTAGCCGCCGTTGGCGGAATTGGCGGTCTCGTGCACGGTCAGGCCGCCAAGGCCCCCCGCGCCGCCAGTGATCGCGCCATTGTTGGTCGCCCGCCCGCCGCTCGCGAGGGTGACGCCGGCCCCGCCAACCCCGCCGGCCCCGGCGCGGAAGACGTGACCCTCCCCCGGACCATAGAAGCTGCGTCCACCCGCGCCGCCGGTCCCGCCGGTCACCGAGCCGGCGTTGGCGAGGGCGGCGGGAAACCCGATGCTGACCCCGATCCCGCCGACGGCCCCGGCCTGGGCGGTGACGCCGTCCGCCCCCCGCGCCCCCGCCGCGCCGGCCACGGTGGCCGGGCGCGTTATCGCAAGGCCGCCGTAGGAGGGCGACAGAGTATAGCCCGAGGCGTAGTCGCCGGTGAGGGTGCGGAAGATCATGGGCGAGCCTCCTCGGGGCGCCGGTCAGTCGTCATCGGGGTCCGTCCTTGGTCGCCTGTCGTTGAGAAAGGCGTCGGGGCCGAGGCCGGTCGGCACGGCGACGAAGGGGCGCGGCCCCGTATTGAAGGTGAAGAAATCGGAGAGGTCGTCCGCGCGGGAGTCCGCGAACGTGCCGGGGGGGATCAGCGGCAGGTCGAAGGCCGTTTCGATGAACTTCAGCACGCTGCCGAACGTGTGGGTCGTCGTCGAGACATAGGCCGGCGGCGTGTAGGCCGAGACGACCAGCAGCGGCACGCGGAAGCCATTCTCGTACCAGGGGTATTTCGGATCGAGCGGCGGGGCGACATGGTCGTACCAGCCGCCCCAGTCGTCCCAGGCGATCAGGATGACCGTGTTCGGCCAGTAGCCGCTCTGGCCGATGGCGTTGACGATGGCGGCGACCCACGACGGCCCCGAGCCGTCGTTCGATTTGGCGTGATCCGAGTAATAGCCGGCCGGATTGATCCAGCTCACCGAGGCGAGCTGGCCGGCCGCGATGTCGCGGAGCACCTGCGGCGGATCGGTCACCACCTCGCCATTGGTGAATGGCGGTCCGGCGCAGACCGGCGGCGTCCCCGCCGCGCGGCAATAGTGGCGGATCGCATTGGGGGCGGTCCAGATCGAGCCTTCGTTGGGCGTGTAGTAGCGCCAGCTGAGATCGGGCCGCGCGTCGATCAGGTCGGCCAGGGTCGAATGCTCGAAGCAGGGAAACGCGTTGCGCGTCGCCTGCTTGGGACCGACCATGGTGACCGTCTTGTAAGCCGGAGCGTCGCAGCCGGCGCTGCCGTGCGCGCCGAGAATGGGGTTCTCGGCGGCGAAGAACAGGCTGAGCGCGCCCGCCTGCGACGTGCCGCCAAAGATGAACTGATGCGCCGGGAAGCTCGGTCCCTGGTTGGATTGGAACATCCGGTTGGCGAAGCCGTAGTGGGTCGCCAGCCAGAAATAGGGGGCCACCTGCAAGGGCGGCACATAGCCGAACTGCGGATTGGCCGGGCAGACCTGTCCCTTCACCGGAATGCAGCGGACGAGATCGGCGCCATCCATCTTGCCGTTGTCCCACTGCGCCAGAAAGGCGTTGTGGCTGTGGTCGAGATCGTAGGTGTTGGCCAGGGGAACGGGGGCCAGCGGCACCGTCTGGCCGTGGGAGTTCACGCCGGCGTCGGCGATGTCGGCGGCCGGCATGAAGGCCTCGAGGCCGTGGAAGAGATTGTCCGGGGTGCGGTTCTCCTGGAAGATCACCACCACGTGCTGGACCTGGGGGATGGCGGCGCGCGCGTCGCCGCCGGAAACCAGCGCCATCGCGAGCGCCGTGGCGGCCGCGAAACCGTCGAACAGTTTGATCATCGGGGACGCGCTACTCGGTGTCGGGATCGCTCTGCCGGTGCTTTCTCTGATCGAAGAACTCCGGCATGCGTGCGCCAGGCACGGGCGTGAACGGCGCCGCCTGGGCGTTGAAGTTGAAGAAGTCGGAGAGATCATCCGCCCTGGCGTCGGCGAAGAAGCCCGGTGGAATCAGCGGCAGGCCGAAGGCGGTCTCGATGAACTTCAAGACGCTGCCGAAGGTGTGGGTCGCCGTCGATACGTAGCCCGGCGGCGTATAGGCCGAAACAACCAGCAGGGGGACGCGGAACCCGTTCTCATACCACGGATATTTCGCATCGATCGGCGGGGGGACGTGATCGTACCAGCCGCCCCAGTCATCCCACAGGATCAGGATGACGGTGTTCGGCCAATAGGCGCTCTGGCCGACGGCGTTGACGATGCTCGCCACCCAGGCCGGTCCGGAGCCGTCATTGCCGGTCGGATGGTCGGACTCGAAGCCATAGGGGTTGACCCAGCTCACCGAGGCCAGCTTGCCGCCGCTGATATCCTTCAAGATCTGCGGCGGATCGATGACGACCTCACCGTTGGTGAAGGACGGCCCGGAACAGACTTTCGGCATACCCGCCGCCCTGCAGATGTGCTTGATCGCGTTGGGCGCGGTCCAGATCGAACCCTCGTTGGGGGCGTAGTAGCGCCACGAAAGCGGCGGCGCCGCATCGATCAAGTCTGACAGGGTCGAGTGTTCGAAACAGGGGAAGGCTTTCCGCGTGGCCTGCTTGGGGCCGACCAGCGCCACCGATTTGTTGGAGGGCGCGTCACAGCCGTTGCTCCCCCCCGAAACGGGCAAGGTGTCGTTGGCGGCGAAAAACAGATCGAGGGCGGTGACCTGCGATGTGCCGCCGAACAGGAACTGGTGCGCCGCGAAACTCGGCCCCTGGTTCGACTGGAACATCCGGTTGGCGAACCCATAGTGCGTGGCGATCCAGAAGTACGGCGCCACGTCGGCCGGATTCACAAAGACGAACTGGGGATTGGCCGGGCAGTTCTGCTTGGGCAGGGGAATACATTTTTCCAGATCCGCGCCATCCATTTTGCCGTTTTGCCACATCTGGTTGAACGCCAGGTGGCTGTGGTCGATGTCGTAGGTGCCGGCCAGGGGGATCTGCGTCAAAGGGATCGACTGTCCCTTCGAGTTCAATCCGGCATTGGCGATATCGGCTGCGGGAAGCTGGCTGTTGAGACCGTGAAACAGATTATCCGGGGAGCGATTTTCCTGGATGACGACAATGACGTGCTGGACCTGCGGGATGGCGGCGCGCGTCCCGCCGGCGGCGAGCGCCAAGACGGTGGCGATCGAGGCCAGGGCGATGCGAGGGTTCATCGGGTGCTTCAAGCTCCTGCGCAGATCGCGGCGACGCGCGGCGCGGCGATGGGGGCGGCGGACGGCGGCGGCGGCGGCGCGCCGGAGATCAGGGTGTTGCCGACATAGTGTCGCTCGGTCGGCGCGGCGGGCCGGGCGGGCGCGCCTGCCTCGGCGGCAAGGCGCCGGCTTTCGGCGATCGCCTCCTCCCGAGCCCGCTCGCAGGCGGCGAGATCGCGGAAACCCATCTGGGTGGTTTGCGGCGGCTGGTCCGGCGGCATCCAGGTCAGCACGAGGGTTACGGGCGGCGCCGCGGGGGACTCGGCGCCGTCTGGAGCGCGGCCGACGGCAGGGGCGATGCAGCGGGTGCGATCTTTGGTGCGACGGGCGCCGTGGTCGGCTTCGGGTCCGGGCTGCCGCCCCGGTCGCAACTCGAGAGAATGAAGCCAGCCGCGACGGCCAGAATGGCGGCGGCCGGGGGGCGGGCGGGCCAAGCCGCGAGCCTAGCCATCTTACGACCTCGCACGCATCGTCCACCCGCTCATCATGTTGGCGCAAACTGCCGCCCGTGTCACGCTCGGCCGTCGCGTCGCGGCGACGATTCTTGCCTTCGCGCCGGCGCCGGTGTATCGCGCGCCTCACGTCGCCCCTCGCCGCCCCGAGTTCGCGACCCTTGGCCGCGCCGCTCCGACCCTTTCGGAGGCGTCGCGGCCTTTCTGCATTGCCACGTCGCGCACGGAAACACCCATGGCCGAGATCATCCTCAACGTCGACCTCCGCGACGGCTCGCGGAGCGCGCGGCGCCTGCGCGACAGCGGCGTGGTGCCCGGCGTGCTCTATGGCGGCGACAAGGCTCCGGTGGCGATCAGCGTCCAGGAGAGAGGCTTCCAGAAGGCGCTGCACACCGGCCAGCTCCTCGGCCACCTCGTCACCTTGAAGTACGGCGAAGAGACCCAGCCGGTGATCGCCAAGGACGTGCAGTTCCACCCGGTCACCGACCGGCCGATCCATTTCGACCTGTTCCGGGTCGACGAGCACGCCCGCATCCGCATCGCCATCCCGGTGCAGTTCCGCAACCACGACGCCTCGCCGGGTCTCAAGCGCGGCGGCGCCCTCAACATCAACCTCCACGAGATCGAGCTCATCGCGCCGGCCGATCGCCTCCCCGAGGCGGTCATCGTCGATCTCGCCGGCCTCGAGATCGGCGACAGCGTCCGGGCCGACGCCATCCCGCTTCCCGAAGGTGTCGAGGTGACCGCGCACCACCGCGCCGCCACCGTCGCCTCGATCGCCGGCTCGTCGGCCCAGCAGGCCGCGGAGGCGGAAACGGCCGAGGCCGCGCCGGCGGCTTAGCGCATCGGCGTCCCGCGCGGAGGGGCGCTCACCAACATGCTGCTCATCGCCGGGCTCGGAAATCCAGGCCGCGAGTACGCCGGCAATCGCCACAACATCGGCTGGATGGCGCTCGACGCCATCGCGGCGCGCTGGCCCTTCGGCCCGGAGCGCCGCCGGTTTCAGGGCCTGGTTCGCGAGGGCGAGATCGCCACGGCCGCCGGCGCGGCGCGCGCCCTGCTGCTCAAGCCGCAAACCTTCTACAACGACAGCGGCCGTTCCGTGCGCGAGGCGGCGCGCTTCTACAAGCTCGAGCCGAGCGAGGTCATCGTGTTCTACGATGAGATCGATCTGGCCGCCGGGCGATTTCGCATGAAGACCGGGGGCGGCGCGGCCGGCAACAACGGCATCCGTTCGATCGCCGCGGCGATCGGCCCCGATTTCCGCCGCGCGCGCCTCGGCACGGGCCACCCCGGCGACAAGGATCGCGTGCTGGGTCACGTGCTGAGCGATTTCGCCGGCGGCGAGCGGCCGTGGGTCGAGGCCCTTCTCACCGCCTGCGCCGGCCCCGCGCTCGCCATGCTCGCCGCTGGCGAGGACGAGCGCTACCAGGCCGAGGTGCTGCGCCTCGCCCCGGCTCCGAAACTCGACCCTCGCGGGTCATCCAGGCGGACCGGCGAGATCGCCCGATAGCCGGAGCGCGGCCCGCCAGCCCACATCAGGGCGACCGGCGCGATGCGGCCAGGATGGCCGCGCTCCAGAGGCGCGAGCCGCGAACATGGCTTCGGCGCCACACCGCGCGGGCGAGCTCGACTGGCCACCTTGATAGAGCCGGCCAAATCGCCATAGCGATTCGCACCCCGTTAACCAATTCGCCGATTAGGTGGCGGAACATGACGGCGGCTCTCGCCGATGATGGAGGCGACATGCGCATCCTGTTGATCGAGGACGACCGGGCGCTCGCCCGCGGGCTCGAACTCACCTTGAAGGCCGAAGGGTTCGCGGTGCACAGCACCACCCTTGGGCGAAGAGGGCGCCGAGCTCGGCCGGCTCTACGAGTACGATCTCATTCTGCTCGACCTCAATCTGCCGGACATGACGGGCGCCGAGGTATTGCGCAGCCTGCGCCTGGCGCGGGTCGGCACGCCGGTGATGATCCTGTCGGGCAGCGCCGAGATCGACACCAAGGTGAAGATCCTCGGCGGCGGCGCCGATGACTACATGACCAAGCCCTTCAACCGCCAGGAGCTGGTGGCGCGCATGCACGCGGTGGTCCGCCGCTCCAAGGGCCACGCCCATTCGGTGATCAGAACCGGGGCGATCGCGCTGGATCTCGAGGGCAAGACCGTCGAGGTGAATGGCCGGCGTCTGCACCTGACCGGAAAGGAATATCAGATGCTGGAGCTGCTCTCTCTGCGCAAGGGCGCCACTCTGACCAAGGAGATGTTCCTCAATCACCTTTACGGCGGCATGGACGAGCCCGAGGTGAAGATCATCGACGTGTTCATCTGCAAGCTGCGCAAGAAGCTGAAGGCCGCCGCCGGCGACCACTACATCGAGACGGTCTGGGGCCGGGGCTATATGCTGCGCGAGCCGGTGTTGGAGAAGGCGGCCGCCTGACGCAGGCGCCCCCAAACGGTCGCGGTGAGGGAGGCGGATAAGGCAATGAACCGGATGACGCCGCTGGCGCTGGTGCTCGCCGCGGCGTTCGCGCTGTTTTATCTCACCGCGGTCACCTCGCGGGTCAGACCGGCGGGCGCGCCGCCGATCACCTTCTCCGCCGCCCGGGCCATGGTCGACGACGCGGCGTTCGCGCCGGTTCCGCACCCGGTCGGCTCCCTCGCCAACGCCACGGTTCGCGATCGCCTGGTCGCGCGGCTCACGGCGATGGGTCTTTCCCCCGGATCCTGCGCGGCAAGGCGCGCGAGACACGCGTGTTCGGCGACGAGACCTGGATCGGCGGCGCCGATGTCGAGGACGTGATCGGCGTCCTGCGGGGACGCGACCAGAGCCTGCCCGCCCTGCTGCTCATGGCCCACTACGACAGCGTCGCCGGCTCGCCCGGCGCGGCGGACGACATCGCCGGCGTCTCGACCGTGCTTGAATTGGTCAGAGCCCTGAAGACTCGCGGTCAGCCGGAGCGAGATGTCGTGGTGGCCCTCACTGACGGCGAGGAGGCGGGCCTTCTGGGGGCCCGGCTGTTCTTCGCCGCCGACCCCTTGAGCCGCCACGTCGGCTTCGTGATGAACTTCGAGGCGCGCGGCGGCGGCGGCCGCGCCGCCATGTTCGAGACCGGAGCGATGAACGGCGGGACGGTCGATCTCTTCCGCCGCACGGCGATCCGGCCGGACAGCAATTCGCTGGCCGTGTTCGTCTACAAACTGCTGCCCAACGACACTGATTTCTCGATCGCCAAGGCGCGCGGCCTTCCCGGAATGAACTATGCCTTCATCGGCAGACAGTTCGATTACCATTCGCCGAGTTCGACGGTCGCCGCCCTGGACCAGGGATCGGTGCAGCACATGGGCGATGAGGCGCTGGGCGCCGCCGAGGCTGTGGCGTTCTCCCGTTCGTTACCGCCTCGCGCGCCGGACAAAGTCTATTCCGACGTCTTCGGTTGGCGCGTGATCGCCTATCCGCCCTGGGTCGGCTGGCTGGTCACGGCCGTGGCCGGCCTGCTCCTGGCGGTGGGCGCGGCGCGGGCCGCCGGCTGTGGCCGCCTCGACGGGCGCGGGGCGCTGACCGGCGCCGGTCTGGCCCTCGTCATCCTGGTGTTTTCGATCGCCGCCGTCGCAGCCGTGCGGATGCTGACCGGCGTGGGGATCGGCTTCCTCGCCGCCCGTCCCCTGCTCGCTCGGTTCCCGCTGTTCGAGGCGGCGTCCGGTCTCGCCGCCACCGGCGCGATCGTGCTCGGCGCCGCCCTGTTCGCCGGCCGCGAGCGGCGGCTGCCGGGTCTTTGGGCCGGTCTTCTGCTCGTCGGCTTCGTCATGAACGTGCTCGCCCAGGCGCTCGCGCCGCTCACCGCCTTTTTGATCGCCTGGCCCCTGCTCCTGGCCGCCCTGGCGGGCGCCGCCGCCGGACTCGAGCGGCCGCGCGCCCCGGCGACATGGATCCTGTTGGGGGGCGCGGCGATCCTGGCCACCGCCTGGCTGCTCGGCGTCGGCCACACCCTGCTCCAAGGGCTCGATCTGCCGGGCGCCGCCGCGCCTCTGGCCCTGATCGCCGCCTTCGCCCTCCTGCCGCTCGCCTGGCCGGCCGCGGCGCGGGCGCGGGGCGTGACGCTCGGGCTGGGCCTTGTCGCCGCCGCCCTCGCCATCGCCCTGTGGCTGCGGCTGACCAGCCCATGGACGGCGCGCCATCCGCAGGCCGCCGAGCCGCTCTACATCGTCAACGCCGCCGCTGGCCGCGCCTGGCGCGCCGACGCCGCCGCGCCGCCCGGCCGAGAAAGCGCCTGGAGCCAGGCGATGATCACCGCCGACGGCGGCCGCGTCGGCGCCCTTGCCGGCCCATTCTTCCCCGGTCCGATCGCCGCCGCCCCGGCGCGGCCGGTCGCCGTTTCCGATCCGGACGTGCGGATGGGCCGGTCCAGAGACGGACGGGTCGAGATCGGCATCCGGCCGACGCCCGGCGCCACGCGCCTGCGGATCGATATTCGGTCCAATGTCGCGGCGACCGACGGCCGGATCGACGGCTTGCCGGCCGCCGTGCTGACCCGCCCAGGCCGATGGACGCACCTGTGGTGGGAGGCGGCGCCGGAGGGTCTCACGCTCAGCTTCGTCCCAGCTGGCCCGGGCGGCCTCGATGTCCGCTGGGCAGACGCCACGCCCGGTTGGCCGCTGGCGGCGGCGGCCCTCCCGCGCATGCCGCGAACGGTGATGGGCTGGGACCTCGCCGGCTCGACGCTCGCCGTCGGCCACGCGCGGCTGAATTTCTAGGCGCGGAGAGACCTACTCGAACACGATGACCGAGCGGGCGATATCGCCGTGCTTCATCTCGGCGAAGGCGTCGTTGACGTCCTCGAGGCGGATGCGGCGGGAGATCATCTCGTCGAGCTTGAGCTTGCCGGCCATGTACATATCGACGAGCCGCGGCATGTCCACCGGGAAGTGGTTGGACCCCATCAGGGAGCCGCGCAGTGTCTTTTCGGCAAGGAACTGATAGCCGGGCAGCTCGACCGTCTGGCCGACCGGGATCATGCCGATGAGATTGGCCCCGCCGCCGCGCCGCAGCATGCCGAACGCCTGTTCGGCGGTGACCTTCAGGCCGACGGCCTCGAAGCTGTGATCGACACCGCCCTTGGTCATCTCCAGCACCGTCTTGACCGGATCGGCCGCGCCTTGGCCGGCGTGGACGAAGTCGGTGGCGCCGAACTGGCGGGCGAGGTTGTCCTTGCCCGGCGCGGCGTCGATGGCGATGATCCGCGCCGCTCCGGCGATCGCCGCGCCGTTGATCGCCGCGAGGCCGACGCCGCCGCAGCCGATCACCGCGACGCTGTCGCCCGGCCGCACCTTGGCGGTGTGGAACACCGAGCAGACGCCGGTGAGCACGCCGCAGCCGATCAGGGCGGCGCGGTCGAGCGGCATGTCGTCGCGGATGGCGACGCAGGCATGCTCATGGATCAGCATCTGTTCGGCGAACGACGACAGATTGAGGAACTGCTGCATCTCGCCGGCCGGCGGCTGCGATAGGCGCGGCTCGGCGTTGGCCGGCCGCTTGGTGTCCGGGCTGAGGCACAGGCTCATGCGGCCGGTGAGGCAATATTCGCAGTGGCCGCAGAACGCCGACAGGCAAGTGATCACGTGGTCGCCCCGCTTGACGGTGCGGACCTCCTCCCCGACCTGCTCGACGATCCCGGCGCTCTCGTGTCCGAGCACGGCGGGAAGGGGGTGGGGGTAGGAGCCTTCGATGAAATGCAGGTCGGAATGGCAGACGCCGGCGGCGGCGGTGCGGATCAGCACCTCGTGCGGCCCCGGCTTGCCGATCGCCACCTCCTCGATGACCAGCGGCGTCTTCACTTCGCGCAGGACGGCGGCCTTCATCGGCGATGATCTCCTCGGGCGGCCGGGGTCGGCTGGTACGCCAGACGCTTAGCCGGGCGGGCGAAGCGCGCCAAGACGTGTCGGGCCGCTGACGTCGGCGCGGATCCGGACAATCGGTTGCCGGCCGCGTCGGGGCGGCCTAAGCTGCGGCGCGAGATGAGACCCGCTGTCGCCTCCGCCCTTGTCGCCGCCCTCGCCGCCCTGCTCGCTGGTTGCGCCGAGGAGCCGCTGCCGCTGGCTCCCGGCGGGCCGCCGCCGATGGTCGAGCCAAGCGGCCCGGCCGATTTCAATCCCGCCGATTTCGCCTGGTCGACGCAAGGGGGCACGGCTTCGATCGTCGGCATCCTCGCCTTCGGCGGCGGCGCGGCGCGTTATGCCTGCAACGACGTGATCCTCACTCCCGACACCCCGTGGGTGCGGCGACGGATGCTTGTGCTCTACGGCTCGGCGAACGCCGCCGACGTGCCGACCGACATCGTCCAGGCGCGCACCGCCTCGGCCCCAAGCGCCGACTATCGCCGCTTCGCAAAGAAGACGAGCTGCGATGGCGCCAATCGCTTCGCCTTCGATGGCCTGCCGGCGGGTGGCTGGTATGTCATTACCCTGGCCAAGCCCATCGGCGGCGGCGCCTCGGTGGCGGTCATGCGACGGGTCGAGACCCGCGCGGGGCAGCGCTCGATCACGCTCAACTGATCCGCCCGCCGCCGGGCCGCTCGGCCCCCGACGCTGAACGGAGTCCTGACAGGCCGGTTCAGGCCGGGTTCAGCCGCGCGCTCCTATCTACCGCGTCACGCCTCCAAATCTCCGGCGGTTCGGAGTCATGGGGGTTTGAATGACAAGGAGAGCGGCGATGAAGATCAGCATGGTGACGGCGAGCGTCGCCGCCCTGGCGGCGGCGGGGGCGCTGACCAGCGTGGCGACGCCGAGCCAGGCTCTGCCGGTCGGCGTGCACGGCACCGGTCACCCCGGCTGGGGTCTGCACGGCGGCTATCATGAGCCCGGCGGTGAGCGCGAGGGCGGCCATGATCGCGGGTGGGACGACCGCGGTGGCTGGCGCGGCGGCGGCTGGGGTTACGGCGGCTGGCGCGGCTACGGCTATGGCTGGGGCGGTGGTGGGGCTGCTGCGGCTGGGGTTATGGCTGGGGTGGCGGCTGGCCCTACGCGGCCGCGGTCGGCGCGGCGGTCGGCTCCGCCTACGCCTGGGATTATCCCTACTATGGCTATGGATACGGCTACGGCGCCTGCGTCGGCCGCCGCCGCGTCTGGGATCCCTACTATGGCCGCTACGTGATCCGCGCCTTCCGCTACGCCTGCTGATTGCCCCGACAGGCGTGGTTCGAAGCGAGCACCCCGCGCTCCTCCCCTGGCGCGGGGTGTTCTGCATTCGAGAGGTGCGTTTTGCCTTCCTGGCGGAGTGAACGATAAGGTCGCGTTAGCAGAGGCGGCCTGGGCGATGCGTCAGGAACTCCCCAAGGATCTGATCCAGCCGCCGTGGATCATCGGCGTCAACGTCCCTTGGTCGGCGGCATGGAGCGGCGAGACCGCCTTCACGACCCGCCCTTCGCGGCTCTTTCCCGGCATGATCGAACTGAGCCAGATCGAGCGGGCGGGCGTGGGAGAGCCGAACTTCGCCGCCGTGCACGTCGACCGCCAGCGCCGCGGCCTCGCCGACCACCTCTGCCACGTCTGCGGCCAGCCGACCGCGCCGCGCGACCGCTGGGTCTTTCCGGTGGCGTCTGGGGGCTTCGTCACCCTGCACGATGGCGAGGTCGGGTGGGGCTGCAATGTCCCCCTGATGCACGAGCCGTGCGCTCGCCGGGCGGCCGGCCTATGTCCTCGGCTCACCCGCCTCGCCGAGTCGCCGACGCGAGCCCCGGACGAGGATGGCCGGCTGATCTGGCGCACCGACGTCGTTCCAGGGATGGAGGCCCTGGCTGCGAGCTTTCCGGAAGGCTCGGTGGTCGTCTACTCGTGCTATCGGCTGTATTCGCCGGCGGCGGCGCGGGCCATGACGCGGGCGCGGGCCGACTGGGAGGCCGCGCGGTCGGCGCTCGCCGGCCGCCGCGCCGACGTGGGAAAAGCGCCTTAGCGCGCCGCCAGGGATTCGATCCGCGCCGCGGCGGCGTCGAGCGCGGCGGTCGCCCGATCGTCGGCGGCGGCAAGCCGGGCTTCCAGTTCGACCGCGCGGCGCTCGGCTTGCGCCAGATGTTCGCGGGCGGTCTCCAGCTCGTCGGCGGTCATCAAGGCGCCGAGCAGCATCAGGCGGGTCTCGCCGGCGGGGCTCGCCTCGGCGGCGAGATCGCGCAGGCGCGCGTCGAGTTCGCCCGCCAGCCGGCGCAGCCGCGCCTCCTCGCCGGTGTCGCAGCCGATCACGTAGGGCTTGCGATTGATGTGGACGGTGACCTGCGGCACGGCTCCGCCTCAGCGGTCCACCGGTGGCGAGGCGCGCATCCGCGCCATCGCCTCTTCCACCGCGGCGCGCGCCTCGGCGGCGGCGGCTTCCAGCTCGCGATTGCGCGCCTTGGCTTCGTCCAGCTCGGCGGCCAGCAGCGCCCGGTCGCGATCGAACAGCCCGCCGGCATCGGCGTTGGCTTCCGCCAGCCGCGCCGTCAGACGCTGGCGCAGCCGCGCCACCGCCTGTTCGAGGCGGCGCGCGGCGACCTCGAGGCGGGCGCCGCTCCCGGGGCTTGTCGGGATGGGGTTGCTCGCCGAATTCCCCGAAGACGCGGCCGGGCTCGCCATGGCCGACGCTATAGACCTGTGGGACTGACTGAGGCAAAGCGGCCGCCGCCGGAGCCCCAGCGGCGGCGGCGGGACGGCGCGTGAACCGACGCGCGTCCTGCGCCGTTTCTTAAAAAGAAGGGGGGTCTCCTACCAATCGAAAGGCGCTCGCTTCAAGATCATGCCCGACGACGCCCCAAAGGTAACGCCACTCATGATGGCGAACGCCATCCGGGTTCTGGCGATGGACGCGGTGAACAAGGCCAAGTCCGGCCACCAGGGCATGCCGCTCGGCATGGCGGACGTGGCGACGGCGCTGTGGACCGGCCCGCTCAAATACGATCCCGCCGAGCCGCAGTGGCCGGACCGCGACCGCTTCGTGCTCTCGGCCGGTCACGGCTCGATGCTGCTTTACGCTTTGCTGCACCTGACCGGCTATCCCGGGATGACGATTGCGGAAATCGAGCGCTTTCGCCAGCTGGGCTCGCTGACGCCCGGCCATCCCGAGGCCGGCCACACGCCGGGGGTCGAGGTCACCACCGGGCCGCTGGGCCAGGGTGTCGCCATGTCGGTGGGCCTGGCGATGGCCGAGCGCAGTCTCGCCGCCAGGTTTGGCCCCGAGCTCGTCGATCACCGCACCTGGGTGATCGCCGGCGATGGCTGCCTGATGGAGGGGGTCAGCCATGAGGCGATCCATCTGGCGGGGCGCTTGCGGCTCGCCAAGCTGACCATCCTCTTCGACGACAACAACACCACCATCGACGGCCGCGCGACCTTGGCGGAGACCGGCGATCAGGTGAAGCGGTTCGAGGCGGCCGGCTGGGCGGCGCGTCGGATCGACGGCCACGATCGCGCGGAGATCGACAAGGCGCTCGCCTGGGCGATGGCGCAGGAGCGGCCGAGCCTGGTCGCGTGCAAGACGATCATCGACAAGGGCGCGGGGCCGAAGGAGGGCGACGCCAAGGGCCACGGTTATTCCTTGTTCGACGCCGACATCGCCAGGGCGCGCGAGGCGATGGGCTGGAGCTGGCCGCCGTTCACCGTCCCGGACCACATCGCCATCCCGTGGCGCGAAGCGGGCCGGCGTGGCGCGCCGAAGCGTCGCGACTGGGAAGCGCGGCTCACGGGCTCGAAGCAAAAGGCGGCGTTCGAGGCGGCGATGGCCGGCGATGTCGCGGGCGAGGCCGACGCGGCGCTGAACCAGATGATCGCCAAGGCGATCGCCGAGCCGAAGGCGGCGGCGACCCGCGCCTCGTCCGGCGACGCCCTCGCCGCCCTGCTGCCCGCCGTTCCCGAACTGCTCGGCGGCTCGGCCGATCTCACCGAGTCGAACAACACCGAGGTCAAGGGCGAAAAACCGTTCGACGCGCCGGACTACGCCGGCCGCTACATCCATTTCGGCATCCGCGAGTTCGGCATGGCGGCGGCGCTGAACGGCTTGGCGGCCCACGGCGGCATCGTTCCCTATGGCGGCACCTTTCTGGTGTTCAGCGACTACAGCCGGCCGGCGATCCGCCTGGCGGCGCTGATGGGCGTCCGGGTGGTGCACGTCATGACCCACGATTCGATCGGCGTCGGCGAGGACGGACCGACCCACCAGCCGGTCGAGCACCTCGCCGCGTTGCGAGCCATGCCGAACCTGTTGGTCTTTCGTCCGGCCGATGCGGTCGAAACCGCCGAGTGCTGGAAGGCGGCGCTGTCCGAGGCGCATGCCCCCTCGGTGCTCGCCCTGTCGCGGCAGAAGACGCCCGCCCTGCGGACCGGCGGCGGCGACCTGTCGCGGCGCGGCGCCTATGAGTTGGCCCCCGCCGACGGCGAGGCCAAGGCCAGCCTGTTCGCCAGCGGCACGGAAGTAGCCTTGGCGCTCGCGGCGCGCGACAGGCTCCAGGCCGAAGGCGTCGCCACCCGGGTGATCTCCTGCCCATGCTTCGAGCTGTTCGACCGCCAGACCGCCGCCTACCGGGCCGAGGTGCTCGGCCGCGCGCCCGTGCGCCTGGCGGTCGAGGCGGCGGTGCGCCAGGGTTGGGACCGCTTCATCGGCGCCGACGGCCTGTTCGTCGGCATGGACGGCTTTGGCGAATCGGCCCCGGCCGCAGACCTCTTCCGCCACTTCGGCATCACCGCCGAGGCGATCGTCGCCAAGGTGCTCGCGGCGCTTTAAGCCAAATCATCACGCGCCAGCCGTCGGGCCAGGATCGCCTGGGCGATGAGCAGGCCCAAGCCGGCGCCGAAACCGGAAAACGCCCCCGCCGGGTCCGGCCCTCCGCTCGCCGCCGCCCGCACCCGCCAGACCAGGAAGGCGCCGGCCGCCAGAATCACGCCGAGGCCGACCAGCACCGATATGACGCTCTGGCCGAAACCGGTGCGATAGCTGGCCAGCAGATGGCGACGCACCATCCGCCGCAGCGGCGGCAGGCCGAGCACCACAGCCAGGGTCGCCATCAGGCAGCAGCCCGGTATGATCAGCAGCTTGAGGAAGTCGCCCCGCAGCAGCACGCCGCCGGGCCGCGCCCGTTCGGCGAGGCCGCCGGCGAACGCCAGCGCGCCGGTTGCCACGAGGCTTGCCTGCATGCGCAGGAACCGCGCCCAGCCGACCTCTTCCGCTCCGCGCGCCGGACCTTGCGCCATGTCGACGCTTAGACCGCCGCTCGCGCCGGCCGCAAGACCGGCGAGATCACCCCGGAGCGGCAAGGGTGACCAGCCGCGTCGGCTCGCGGGCCGGCCTCGGGGCGACGCAGCATCCGCGATCGACTCCGTCGGCCTGGTGCGGTCAGCGTCGCCGCCGCGTCGACGACGCGGGGCGGGCGCGAACCAACGCGGCGCGCTTGCGGAGCGCCGGGAGGCCGACCGTCCATGACCACGCTTCGCGCCTTGATCGCCCGCCTCGATGACCTCGGCATCCGTCACCGCTCGATCGAGCATCCACCGGTGTTCCGCGTCGGAGAAGGCGAGGATCTGACGAGACGGTTGCCGGGCGTTCACACCAAGAACCTGTTCCTGAAGGATAAATCCGGCCAGGCCTGGTTGGTGTGCGCCGATCAGGAAAGCGCCATCGATCTGAAGCGCCTGCCGGCGGCGATCGGCTCTGGCCGGCTGTCGTTCGGCTCGGCGGCGCTGATGAAAGAGCTGCTCGGCGTCAGCCCCGGTTCGGTCACGCTCTTCGGGCTGATCAACGACTCCGGCCGGCGCGTCCGCCTGGTGCTTGACCGGCGTTTGGCCGAAGCGGCGTCCGTCAACTTCCACCCATTGGTGAACACCGCGACGCTCGGGGTCGATCAGGCGGGGATGAGGCGCTTTCTCCGGGCCATCGACGTCGAGCCGCTGATCGTCGATTTCGCCGATCCCGCCGGCCCTAGGCGCGCCGATTGCGCCGGGGCGGCCGGCGAACCATCTTGAGGCCGTCCAATCGCCTTGGCGCGCACGGAGAGAGCATGTCGATCATTGGGGAAACCGCCCCGCCACCCGCCGACCTGATAAGAGACGGCTCCGACGCCGGCTTCGTCAAGGACGTCATCGAGGCGTCCAAGACGACGCCGGTGATCGTCGACTTCTGGGCGACCTGGTGCGGGCCGTGCAAGCAGCTGACCCCGGCGCTGGAGAAGGCGGTCAAGGCCGCCAAGGGCGCCGTCAAGCTGGTGAAAATCGATATCGACAAGCACCCGGTCTACGCGGGCCAGCTGCGTGTCCAGTCTGTTCCGACCGTCTATGCGTTCGCCGGCGGTCGGCCGGTCGACGGCTTCACCGGCGCGCTGCCCGAAAGCCAGATCAAGGCGTTCATCGACAAGCTCGCCGGTCCGCCCGGCGCCTCGGAACTCGACGAGCTGATGGGCGAGGGCAAGGAGGCGCTGGGCGCCGGCGACCTCGGCGGCGCCGCTCAGGCGTTCGGTGAGGCATTGCGGCTGGAGCCGAAGAATCTGGCGGCGATTGGCGGTCTCGCGCGCGCCTACCTCGCCGGCGGCGACGCCAAGCGAGCCGGCGAGATCGCCGCCTTGGCGCCGGCTGACGCCCGCGATCCCGATCTCGACAGCGTCCGCGCCAGCCTGGCGCTGGCCAAGGACGCGCCGCGCGATCTCGGCGCGGCCGAGCGGCGCCTCGCCGCCGACGCCGACGACCACCACGCGCGCTTCGATCTGGCCAGGGCCAAGGCGGCGCGCGGCGACCATGCCGGCGCCGTCGATCAGCTGCTGGCGATCATCGAGCGCGATCGCGAATGGAACGACGGCGCCGCCAAGGCGCAACTGCTCACCGTCTTCGAGGCGGCCGGCCAGGCGAGCGAGGTGACCCGCCAGGGTCGCCGGCGGCTTTCGTCGCTGCTGTTCGCCTGAACGCGGGCGGGACGATGAGCGAGGATCGGCTGACGCCCCTGGGGCGCTATCGCACCCTAGCCGATCTGCCGGCGGTGGCGCCGGTGTTCCCGCTGGATGGCGCGTTGCTCCTACCTGGCGGCACGTTGCCGTTGCGCATCTTCGAGCCTCGCTATCTGGCGATGATCGACGACGCCTTCAGAGGCGAGCGGCTGATCGGCATGATCCAGACGTGGGCCCAGACCGGCGCCGCGCGGATCGGGTGGCCGTCGGAGGCGCAGGCTCCGCGACTGGCGCGCGTCGGCTGCGCCGGACGGCTGACGAGCTACGAGGAGACGCCGGATGGTTGCTATCTCATCGGCCTGACCGGGGTCTGCCGGTTTCGCGCCGGCGACGAGCCGCCGTCCGGCGCACCCTACCGCCAGCTGCGCCTCGATTTCGCTCCTTTCGCGGCCGACCTGACCCGCGATGGGGACGCCGCCCTGGAGTTTGATCGGCCTCCCTTCCTCGACCTATTGCGGCGCTATCTCGATCGTCGCGGGCTCGGCATAGAGTGGGAGGCGGTGAACGCCGCGCCCGCCGCGGCCCTGATCGACAGCCTGTCGATGGCGCTGCCTTTCTCGCCGATGGAAAAGCAGGCGCTGCTGGAGGCCGGCAGTCTCGATTCACGGCGCGTCGCGCTGACCGCCCTGCTGCGGATCGGCGCGGAGGAGCGCTTCGACGAAGGCGACACGCCGCCGCCGCTGCTGCAATAGACGTCCGAAAGGAAGGAGCGCCCATGCCGTCCCACCCA
Source organism: uncultured Alphaproteobacteria bacterium (assembly GCA_963752245.1). Classification (GTDB taxonomy): domain Bacteria; phylum Pseudomonadota; class Alphaproteobacteria; order Caulobacterales; family Caulobacteraceae; genus Acaudatibacter. The sequence continues at coordinate 28,231 of CAVVXO010000004.1, read as the reverse complement.
CCGGCCGCCGCGGACCGCCTCGATCCGCGTCTGCTGGCCATCCTCGTCTGCCCGGCGACCCGCGGCCCGCTCGACTACGACGCCGAATCCGGCGAGCTGATCAGCCGGCAGGCCCGCCTCGCGTACCCGATCCGCGACGGCGTGCCGATCATGCTGCCGGAAGAGGCGCGGCCGCTGGCCGAGGGCGAGTAGGCCCCGGCGACTTCAGGCCAGGGCGGCGCGCCGGGCGACGATCCGGAAGCGGGCGGCCAGCAGCCCCGCCGACATGAAGCTCGACGCGATGATCGCCGCGACGATGCCGTCCACCCCGCCGCCCAGCCGCGCGCCGAGCAACCAGCCCAGGGGGATCATCACCAGGGCGTAGCTCGCCAGGTGCGTGAGGCTGGGCGCCAGAACGTCGGCGCGGGCGCGCAGCGACTGGGCGATGACCACCTGCAACGCGTCGGGAACCAGGAACAGAGCCGACAGGGCCAGGCCTCCGGCGGCCAGGGCGACCGTCGCCGGGTCCTGAGTGTAGGCCAGCGCGATGGCGCGGGCCGCCGGCCAGACGATCAGGGCGGCGGCGAGGCCAACCGCGCCGGTCACCGCGAAACCGAGCAGGGCGGCGCGCTCCAACGCCCGGCGGTCGCCAGCGCCATAGGCGCGCGCCACCAGCACCGCGGTGGCGGTGGCGATCCCCAGCGGCCCCATGAAGACGAAGGAGGCGACGTTCAGCACCACTGTATAGGCGGCCACCACCGTCCCGCCGATCGAGCCGGCGATGAGGGTCATGGAGGCGAAGGCCGCCACCTCGAAGAAATTGGAGGCGCCGGCGCCATAGCCGATCCGCCGCTGTTCGATTTCCGCCGGCCGATCCCGCGGCGCGCGGCGGAAAACGCCCAGCGCCTTGGCGTCGGGCATCAGGGCTATGTAGATCAGGATCGCGGCGGTGAGGCCGGCGCGCGAGGCGAAGGTCGCCCAGGCGGCCCCCGCTGCGCCGAGCGCCGGCGCGCCGAGCTTGCCTGGAACGAGCACCAGGTTGACCGCCAGGTTGACCAAGTTGGCCAGCCACATGAACACCGTCACCGGCGTCGGCCGCGAAATGCCTTCCATCCACGCGCCGGCCGCGATCGAGAGGGCGAAGCCCGGCATGGAGATCGCCAGCACCGTCATCGGCGCCACCGCGCCGCGCGCCAGATCCGGCGCCACGCCGCTGAGGCGCAGCAGCGCCGGGCCGGCGAAGATGAGCAAGGCCATGGATCCAAAGCCGATCCACAGGGCGTAGACCAGGCCGCGCCGCAGGGCCTCGCCGGCCCGAGCCGGCTCGCCCTCGCCGAGCGCCCGCGAGGCCATCACCTGCACGCCGGTCAACAGGCCCATGGCGGTGACCAGCACGACGCTGGTCAGCGACCAGCCGAGCGCCTGATAGCCCAGCTGCGTCGCCGAATAGCGGCCGACGACCACCGCGTCGGTCACGCCCATGGTCATGACGCCGACGCGCGCGGCGACCACCGGCCCGGCCAGCCGCAGCAACTCGCCGAACTGGCGATGGAGAGAGACGGGAGCGCGGGCCGCCCCCAGCGCTGCGGGTTCGGCGCCGGCCACGGCGCCGGACATCGGTGAGCTTCCCTTGTCAGTGGAGCGGGGCGAAAAAGCCGGCCTCTCTGCGCGCGGCCGCAAGGCGTGGCAAGCTCGGCGGCGCGGCGGTGGCGCTGAAATCGGGCGACCGTGGCCGCAGCGTCACTGTCATCGGTCGCGGCTTTCGATCGCCGGAGCGCGGAACTCCTGGTGCGCGTGCCGCGTCGCGGAGTTCAATAATGATGCCGACGAGGGCGCCCGCGCTCCGGTCAGTCGCCCTTGTCGCGGGCCTCCAGCCACAGGCTGATTTCGTCGAGCCCGGCGCGGCGGCCGCGCAGCTCCCAGGCGTTGCGCACCCGGCGGCTGAACTTCAGCGCTCCGAGCTCGACATCCAGCTCGGCGATCGCCTCGCGCAGGTAGGCGCCCAGATCGCTGGCCAGCCGGCCATCGCCGCCGCCGGCGCTGGCGGCGCGCAGCCGGGCGGCGAGGCTGTTGACCACCGTGGTGGCGCAGTCGGCCGCTTGAATGCGGATGTCCGGCGCAGACGTGATCTCGTAAAACTGGCCACGGGTGATCGGGCCGACGGCGAACAGGGTTTCCTGCGCCTCGCCATGGGCGGCGATGACTCGCGAGCGGCTGTCGACGTCGAGGCCGAGGCCGAGCGCGTCCGGCCGCACCAGGCCGGCCTGGCGCAGCTGGACGATCAACGGATCGTTGCAGTGGGTGAGATCCTCGCGCGGCCCGACGCAGTTGACGATCATGTCGAAGCGGTCGAGCCGCGCCGCGCCGCCACGCGGGGTCCACGCCACCTCGACCCCGTCGCGGCCGGGCGCGAGCGAGCGGATTCGCCCGGGTTCACACCGGAACCGGCCACCGCCTTCGAGGCCGTCGAGTTGGTCGGCCAGGGTGGGCGCCAGGCGATGACGGTGGACGTCCCACCAGGGGCGCAGGTGCCGCAGAAAACGGCGCCGCTCTGTCAGGCTCCAGGAGCGCCACAGCGGCTGCACCCGCGGGCGGAGGCTGTCGATCGCGGCGCGCCAATCGTCACGCGCCGCGGCGCGAACGGCGCGCAGCGCCTCGGTCGGCGAGCCCAGGGGTCCGAGGTCGCCGGGGTTTTCAATCGCCGATGCCGGGCCGTGCCGGCGCGGCAGGAGGCCGTGCCGCGACAGCGCCAGGATACGCGCCATCGGCCGCGCCTCGGCGATGGTCAAGGCGAGATCGACTGCGGTGAGGCCGCTGCCGAGCAGCAGCACCCGCTCGCCCGGCGGCAGGCGCGCCGGATCCCACGCCCACGGATCGGCGGCGTAGTGGGGCGAGGCGGCGACCTCCGGTGACAGCCCTGGCGGCGGCTGCGGCGGCAGGTTGCCGAGCGCCAGGACCACCGCGTCGGCGAGCAGGTCGCGGCCGACCGCCAGGCGCAGGCGCCAGCCGCTCTCGTTGGGCGTCGCGGCGACTACCTCGTCGTGCTCGAGCAACAGCCGCCCGGCGCCGCCGTTCGCCGCGCCACGCCGCAGGATCGATTGAAGATATTGTCCGTAGCGGTCGCGGGTGACGAACACTTCGCCGCCCGGTGAATCCGCGGCTTCGCCAGCTTGGCGCAGCCATTCGAGGAAATGCTCGGGCTGCTCTACGAAGGCGCTCATGTTGGTGGCGCGCACGTTCAACAGGTGACTGGGATTGCCGGTGGCGTAGGCGGCGCCGCGGCCGAACCGCTCGGCGCGTTCGATCAGCCGCACGTTGGGGCCGTCCGGCTCCAGCAGGAGGCGCACGGCGGTCAGGACGCCGCTGAAGCCGGCGCCGACCACCGCCACGGTGGCCCGGTCGGACATGCTCGCCCCTTCGTCGCTCGCCACGCGCGGCGTCTCGGCCCTATCGTCGCAACGCCAGCGATGGTCCGACAATGCCAAAACCCCGGGCGACTCTGAAGAAAAGCTGAGAGGCGCCGGCCGACGCGGGCCGCCGCCGAACAAAACTGATTTGAGCTTTCAGCGGGGCTGTTGTCGCTCCGCCTTCATCGCGCGAGCGCTCGCGCGCCGAACGGTCAGCGCAGCCGGCAGCTCAGGGTGAACGACTCGTTCTCGGATGCCTCGACGGCGCGGGTGGTCTGCGAGCCACAGCGATAGACGACGCGGCACAGCGGCCGTCCGGAAAACCACGGCTGACGCTGCCGCAGCATGCCGGCGGCGGCGCGGCTGCAAAAGGCCTGGCAGTAGGAGACGTTCTGGCCGCAGCTCTCGGCCAGGCGGTCGGCGAAATCCACCGGCCGGGCGGTCCTGGCCGGACCGTAGTAGGCCGAGACGATGGTCACCGACCCTTCGACCGTCACCGCCGCCGCCGGCCCGGACAAGATCGCCATGGCGACACCCGTCGCCAGAACACTCCACCCGCGCTGCATCCGCGCTCCCTCCTGCGTGACGGCGAAAACCGATTCGCCACCGGGCCCCATTACCGCGCCGGGCGGTTGCGCGACCATAGGCCGGCTCGCCGGGCGAAGGAACCCCGCGCCAACCCCTCGCCCTTGCGAGCTCGGGCTTTGAGCCTGCCTTTCCTTCCCATAATGCGGTTCGCATGTCCGCGCTCCGGCGGGCGCGAGAGGGCGGCCGCGTGGTTCGATCGCTGGTTGGCGTCGCGGCGGCGTTGTTGGTCGGCCTCTCGGCGCCGCCCTCCCCGGCCCGTGCCTCGCCGCCGGCTTGGCCGCAGGCGACGAGCGATCTGCCGCCCGATCCGGGGATCCGCTTTGGCGTGCTGCCGAACGGTCTGCGCTATGCGGTCATGAGGAACGCGACGCCGGCGGGGCAGACGTCGCTGCGGCTGCGGATCGGGGCCGGCTCTCTGGACGAGAGCGACGCCGACCAGGGCCTCGCCCACCTGCTCGAGCACATGGCGTTCAAGGGCTCGGCGCACGTTCCGCCCGACGAGATGACGCGGATTCTGCAGCGGCTGGGTCTCGCATTCGGCGCCGACACCAATGCCGAGACCGAATGGACCCAGACAGTATTCCAGTTCGACTTGCCGCGCTCCGATCCGGCGAGCCTTTCCACCGGCCTCGATCTGATGCGCGAAATCGCTGGCAACCTGACCCTGAGCGCCGCCGCCCTGGCCACCGAACGCGGCGTGGTGCTTTCCGAGGAGCGGCTGCGCGACACCCCGGAATACCGGGCGCAGAAGGCGCAGATCGACCTGCTCGCCCATGGCCAACTCGCCGCCCGACGCTTTCCCATCGGCCTCGTGCCGGTGATCGAGCACGCCACGCCGGCCCAGCTTCGCGCCTTCTACCAGAGCCGCTACAGGCCGCAGGACGCCACCTTGGTGGTGGTCGGCGATATCGAGCCGGGGGCCGTCGAGGCGAAGCTGCGCGCCGACTTCGCCGGCTGGCGCGACGCCGCGCCGCCTGGCCCGGCGCCCGAACTCGGCGCCGTCGCGCCGCGCGGCCTGACGGTGCGCCTCACCGCCCTGCCCGGATCGGCGACGAGGACGATGGTCGCCTGGGCGCGGCCCTACGACGATCGGCCAGATACCCTCGCCAAGCGCCGGGGCGATGTCGTCGAGGCGCTCGGCCTGGCGGTGCTCAACCGCCGTTTCCAGAGCCTCGCCCAAGGGCCCAACCCGCCCTTCCTCGCGGCTCGCGCCGGCTTCGACAACCTGCTGCATTCCGACAAGGTCGCCAGCGTCGAGGCGATCTCGCCGCCGGCGGGCTGGCGCGCGGCGCTCGCGGCGCTGGAGACCGAGGTGCGGCGCATCGTGACGACCGGGGTCGCCGCCGGCGAACTCGATCGGGAGATCCGCGAGACTCGCGCCGGCCTCGTGCAGGCGGTGGCCGGGGCGGCGACGCGGCGCACTCCCGAGCTCGCCAACGACATCGTCGACACGGTCGATTCCGATCAGGTGTTCACCAGTCCCGCCGAGGATCTCGCCATCTTCGAGGCGGCGGCCAGGGATCTCACGACCGCCGAGGTCGAAACCGCGGTGCGCGGCGTCTTCGCCGGACCGGCGGGGCCGCTGGTGATGCTCGCGACCCCCAGCGCGCCCCCCGGCGGCGAAGCGGCGGTGGCCGAGGCCTTTCGCGCCGCGGAAGCGCGGCCGCTGGCGAGCGCCGCCGCGCAGGCAAGCGTCCGCTGGCCCTACGAGTCCTTCGGGGCGCCGGGCCGGGTCGCCGGCCGCCAGCCGATCGCCGACGTCGGCGCGACGCGGGTGCGCTTCGCCAACGGCATCGCCCTGACGGTCAAGCCGACCGCCTTCGTCAGGGGCCAGGTGCTGGTCTCGGTGAGGGTCGGCGGCGGCCGGCTGTCTCTGCCGAAGGTCGATCCCAGCCTGGCTTGGACCGCCTCGGCGCTGATCGCCGGCGGCTTCGACAAGCTCGCCCTCGACGACGCGCAGCGGGCCTTGGCCGGCAAGGTCTATGGCGCCACGGTCGCGCTCGACGACGACGCCCTCGACCTGCGTGGCTCGACGCAAGCCGGCGATCTTTCCACCCAGCTGCAGGTGTTGGCCGCCTACGTCGCCCATCCGGGCTTCCGGCCAGAAGCGTTCGCGCGCCTGCGCGCCGGCTATCTCGCGGCCCTGCCGCAGCTCGCCGCCACGCCCGAGGGCGTGTTCGAGCGCGACGGCCCCGGCCTGCTGCACGGCGGCGATCCGCGCTGGCGCTTTCCTGCCGCGGCGTCGATCGAGACCGCGCCGGCCGACGCGCCGCGGCGGCTGTTGGCGGACATGCTGGCCAACAATCCGCTCGAGGTGACCATCATCGGCGACATCGGTCTCGACCAGGCGATCGCCGCCACGGCCGCGACCTTCGGCGCCCTGCCGCGTCGGCCGCCGCCCGCCGCGCCGCCTGGGTCCAGCCGCCACGACTCCGGCGTTCGCTTCCCAGCACCCACCCTCGCACCGGTGCGCCTGGTCGACGCCGGGCGGCCGGACCAGGCCCTGGCGGCGGTCGCTTGGCCGACCACCGACTTCTTCGTCGACATGAAGGGCGCCCGCGCCATGCTGCTGGCCGGCGAGGCGCTGCAGAACCGCGTCACCGACGAGCTGCGCATCGCCCAGGGGCTGACCTACAGTCCCCGGGCCGAGGTCGACTTCTCCGAAACCTTGCCGGGCTATGGCGCGGTGAGCGCCGTGGTCGAGGCGCCGCCGGACAAGGCGCCGGCCTTCTTCGACGCCATGGCCCGCATCGCCGCCGATCTGCGCGACAAGCCGATCGGCGCCGACGAACTGGCCCGCGCCCTGCGGCCGCGCGTGGCCGGGATCGAGAAGGCGCGGCTCGGCAACGACTACTGGCTGGAATGGCTCTCCGGCTCGGCCGGCGATCCCCGCCGCCTCGACCTCATCCGCACGACGCTGCCGGACTACGCGAGCCTGACCGCCGCCGACGTCCAGGCCGCCGCCCGCCGCTGGCTGCGGCCGGAGACGGCATGGAAGCTGGTCATCGGGCCGGAGGGGCGCTAGCCTCCGCAAACGCGCGGCGCGGGAGGCGATGATGGCGAAGGTTCTGGTCACCGGCGGGTCCGGTTTCATAGGCGGCTACTGCCTGATCAAGCTGCTGGCGGACGGCCACGAGGCGCGCACCACCGTGCGAAGCCTCTCGCGCGAGGCGGAGGTGCGCGAGACGCTGCGCAAGGCCGGCGCCGACGCCGGCGGGCGACTAGGCTTCCACGCCGCCGACCTCACCGCCGATGCGGGCTGGGCCGAGGCGGTGGCCGGCTGCGACTATGTGCTCCACGTCGCCTCGCCGTTTCCCGAGGACGTGCCGAAGCGACGAGAACGAGCTGATCGGCCCGGCGCGCGAGGGGGCGCTTCGGGTGCTGCGCGCCGCCAAGGCGGCCGGAGTGAAGCGGGTGGTGCTGACCTCGTCCTTCGCGGCGATCGGCTATGGCGGGCCTGCGCGCGCCGCGCCCTACACCGAGGCGGACTGGACCGACGCCGAGGCGCCCGGAACTCAGCCCTACGTCAAGTCCAAGACGCTGGCGGAGCGGGCGGCGTGGGACTTCGTTCGTGGCGAGGGCGCGGGCCTCGAGCTGGCGGTGATCAACCCGGTCGGGGTGTTCGGCCCGGCGCTCGGGCCCGACTTCTCCACCTCGGTGCGGATCATCCAGCGGTTGATGAACGGCGAGTTCCCCGGATGCCCGCGCCTGTGGTTCGGCGGCGTGGACGTGCGGGACGTGGCCGATCTGCATGTCGTCGCGATGGACCATCCGGCGGCGGCGGGGGAGCGCTTCCTCGCCACCGCCGGCGACTTCTTCAGCCTGATCGAGATGGCCCGCACCCTGCGCCGCCACCTGGGCGCCGCGGCGCGGCGGGTGCCGACCCGCGAGCTGCCCGACTGGATGGTGCGGCTGACGGCGATGTTCGACCCCTCCGTGCGCCAGATCCTTCCCGAACTCGGCAAGCGCAAGACCGCCAGCAACGCCAAGGCCCGCGAGCGTCTCGGCTGGTCGCCACGCTCCAACGACGAGGCGATCCTCGCCACCGCCCGCAGCCTGATCGACCTCGGATTGGTGAAGGGGTGAGGCCGCTTGCAGCCGGGCGTCCTCGGCCCGGCGCGGGCGCGGCGCCCGCGTTGCAGCAGTCGTCCGCCGGCCAGGGTGAATGAGCGAAGCCGGCGACAACGACGCGGCGCGCGTCGCCCTGGACAGGGTTCTCGATCCCAAGAGCGGGCGGGGCCTCCTCGCCGCGGGTCTGGCGCGCGGGCTGAGCGTCGCGGGCGGCCGCGCCAACGTGATGATCGAGGTTCCGGCCAAGGACGCGGCGCTCTATGCTCCCGTGCGCGAGGCGGCGGAGCGGGCCCTGGAGGCTCTGCCGGGCGTCGAACGCGCCCAGGTGGTGCTGACGACGGCGACGCCCGAGTTTCCCGCCGCCGTTCCGCGCACGCGGCGCGCCGCCCAGGCGGCGCACGATCCGCGCGCCGAGCCCGGCGCCATGCCGCCGCCCGAGCGTCTCGCCCATGTCCGCCGCGCCATCGCGGTGGCCAGCGGCAAGGGCGGGGTCGGCAAATCGACCGTGGCGGTCAACCTCGCCTGCGCCTTCGCCCGGCTCGGCCTCCGCGCCGGCCTCCTCGACGCCGACATCTACGGTCCCTCGGCGCCGCGCATGCTGGGAGTGAACGACAAGCCGGCTTTCGAGGACGGCAAGCTGGAGCCCCTGGAAGCCTTCGGGGTCAAGGTGATGTCCATGGGCTTCATCGTGCCGGAGGACCGGGCGATGATCTGGCGCGGCCCCATGGTCTCGTCCGCCCTGCGCCAGATGATCGAAGAGGTGCGCTGGGGGACGCAGGCCGCGCCCCTCGACATGCTGGTGGTCGACCTGCCGCCCGGCACCGGCGACATCCACCTGACCCTGGTGCAGAAGCTCAGCGTCGACGGCGTGGTCATCGTCTCGACGCCGCAGGAGATCGCCCTGATCGACGCGCGGCGGGCGGCGGCGATGTTCGCCAAGGTCCGGCCGCCCACGCCGATCCTGGGGGTGGTGGAGAACATGGCCTACTTCGAGAGCGGCGGCGGCGAGCGCGTGTCGATCTTCGGGCATGGCGGCGCGCGGCGCGAGGCCGAGCGGCTGGGCGCCCCTTTCCTCGGCGAGATCCCGCTGGACATTGCGCTTGCGCGAGGGCGGCGACAGCGGCCAGCCTCTTGTGGTCGCGGCGCCGCAAAGCGCGACGGCGGGGGTCTTCCTCGCCATGGCGCGGCGGCTGGCGGACGGGCTTTGAAATAACGGCCGGAGCGGTGGCTTCAGTCGGGTCGGGGGAATGCCGGCAGGATGCCGGCGTCACGGGTGCAGCGCCGGCTCGGGGGCGAGGCCCTCCAGCACGGGCGGCAGCGCGGCGTCGAGCACGTCGAGAGCCGCGCGGATCTCGCCGTGGCGGCGGGCGTCCAGCTTGTAGCCGATGAAGCAGGCGCCGCCGGCCATGACGAAGACCACAGGCGCGATGACATAGACGAGTTGCAGGCCGACGATCGCCGCTGGCGTATTGGCCGCCGCCTCGCGCGCGTCGTAGCCGATCCAGCCGAGCACGGTGAAGGAGAGGCCGATGCTGATGGCGTTGGCGATCTTCTGGCTGGTGGTGATCATGGCGAACAGCAGGCCGACGCGGTGCTTGCCGACCTCGAGCCGCACGGCGTCGCCGACATCGGCGACCATGGCCCGGTCGAGCAGGGGAAAGCCCGACGCGAGAAACCCCATGACGAACATGAACACGCTCGCCGGGGCGAAGGCGGCGCGCGGCAGAAAGGCCATGACGACGAGGCCAAGCGAATAGCCGGTGCTGGCGACCATCAGCGCCCGGTGCTTGCCGATCCGCTGCGCCAGCACGCTCAGCGCCAGAGCCCCGACGAAGCCGGCGGCGACATAGATCAGCAGCAGGGCCGAGGCGGCGACGAAGGAAAAGCCGCGCGCGTCGTGGAAATAGAAGAGATAGAGGGCCGACATCCAGCCGGGCCCCATGGCGAGGCAGAAGTCGGCGACGATGATGCGCGCCATGTCCGGCCGGCTGATCATCTCCCAATAGTCGCGCCACGTGGCGCGCTCGGCGCGGCCCTCGGCGGTGATGGTCTCGCGGGTCGCGCCGCTGGCCAGGGCGACGCCGGCGACGGCGGTCAAGACGACGAACAGCCCCATGCCGGCGACCGGATCGCCGTGCACGGCGCGGCCGAGCGGCGGGATCTTGCCGATCGCCAGGGGAATGAGCAGCACCAGGGTGGCGCCGATGATGCCGGCGCCCTGGATCGCGCCGAACACCCGCGAGCGCTCATGATAGCTGGCGGCGATGACCGAGGCCCAGGCGATGTGCGACAGCATCAGCAGCGAGAGGCCGATGTAGTAGGCGAACAGCCAGCCCAGGAGATAGCCGACGCTCACCGCCCCGGCCGGGGCGAACAGCATGTACACCGGCAGGGCCAGGGCCGGGGCGCCGGCCAGCAGCCAGGGCCGATAGCGGCCGATCGCCGTGCGGGTGCGGTCCATCACCACCCCGATTACCGGGTCGAGCGCCATGTCGACGAGCCGCACCGCCATGAACACGAGGCCCACCGCCGGCAGGCCGAGCGCCAGGTGCCCGGCATAGTAGCGCGGCAGAAAGACGGTGAGCGCGATCGCCAGCGCCCCGACGCAGACGCCGGGCGCGGCGAAGGCGATCAGGGCGAGAAGGCGCAGACGCCCGGCCGCGTGCGTCATCCAATCATTCCTCTCCGCGGGAGCGCGGGCATCCTGCCCACGTCGGCCTGGAAGGCCGCGCTCCCGTGATCTGTCGTCAGCCGCCCATCATCTTGCGGAAGAACTTCTGGCTCTGTTCGCCGCCGGTGAAGAAGGCCTTCTGATCGGTCTCGTCGGCGATCGCCGTGAAGTTGTCGCGCACCGCCTCGGCGGAGGGCGCGCCCTCGCCGTGGCGCAGCATCACCCCTTCGGTCTCGTGGATGCGCGCCACCGCGAAGGCGCCGCCGCCGGCGGTCATGATTACGCCGGTGGGCGCTTCGTCGGAGCAGAGATAGACCACCGCCGGCGTGACGAACTCGGGCGCGAGCCGGGCGAGGATGTCGGGCGGCATCAGCGCCTCGGTCATCCGCGTGGCGGCGACCGGCGAGATGGCGTTGACGTGGATGTTGTTCTTCTGCCCCTCGAGCTTCAGCGTGTTCATGAAGCCGACGAGGCCTAGCTTGGCCGCGCCGTAGTTGGTCTGGCCGAAGTTGCCGTAGAGCCCCGTGGAGGAGGTGGTGACGACGATGCGGCCATGGTTCTGCGCCTTCATCGTCTCCCACAGGGCCTTGACCGGCTTGACCGTGCCCATGAGGTGAACGTCGAGCACGAATTCGAAATCGCCGATCTCCATCTTCGAGAAGGAGCGGTCGCGAAGCACCCCGGCGTTGGCGATCAGGATGTCGACCCGGCCCCAGGCATCCAGCGTCTGAGCGATCATGCCGGCGACGCCGGCGTCGTCGGTGACCGAGGCCCCGTTGGCGATTGCCTGGCCGCCCGCCGCCTCGATCTCCGCGACCACCGCCTTGGCGGCCTCGGACGAGCCGCCGGAGCCGTCGAGGGCGCCGCCGAGATCGTTGACCACCACCTTGGCGCCGCGACGGGCGATCTCGATCGCATGGCAGCGGCCGAGGCCGCCGCCCGCCCCCGTGACGATCGCCACCTTGCCGTCGAAGCGGATGTCGCTCATCGTTTGGATCGTTCCCTTAAGAAAGACGCGCCGTCATCGTCTTGCGCGAGCCCCGGGCGGGCGGTCAATGGAGCGCTGGCGCCCGCCCGCGACGTGCGTGCAGAGGCGGCCGTAGCTCCAACGAGGGTCGCTAGCCGTCGAGCGGCTCGTCCGGGGTGGGCTCCATTTCGCCAGGCGGCGGCCGGGGATCGTCATCCTTGCGGTAAGGGCGGCCGACCGCCTTCGCCCAGGCGCGCCGCCGCGCCGCATAGGCCCGCTGCAGCCGCTCGGCGGCGGCCTCGTCCATCGGCGTCGTCGGGCCGGCGGTCATCGCCGCGGCGCCGGCGTCCGGAACGGCGGCGCCCGACGCACGTTCGACCCCACACGCCGTGAGCGCGCCCCCGCGCGACGGGTTGGAGGGAAACACACCATGGGTATTCTGTCCTGGCTCATCCTGGGCCTGATTTCCGGCTTCATCGCCAGCAAGATCGTCAACAAGACCGGCGAAGGCCTCGTGATGGACATCGTCCTTGGCGTCGTCGGCGCCATCGTCGGCGGCTTCATCGCCAATCAGATTTTCGGCATCGCCGGCGTCACCGGCCTCGATATTCGCAGCGCCGTCATCGCCATCCTGGGCGCCATCCTGGTGCTCCTCGTCTGGCACATGATCGCCCGCCGACGGGTGTGAAAGATCCGTTCGGCAGCTGACTTAATAGCCGGCGTGGACGCCGGCGCTCCGACGCCTCTCCCGGTCCGGAGCGCCGGCCTCCTGGCCGGCTTTTCGCATTTCAAGGCGTCCATTTCGCCAGCCAGTCCGCCAGCGCCTGCGGGCTCATCGAGCGGGCGTCGGCCAGCGCCTCGACATGGCCGGCGTCGATCAGCCGGCCCCTGGCGTCGATCACCAGCAGAGCCGGCACGCCCTGGAGGTGCTTGACGCCGTAGCGGGCGGCGATGTCGAGGTTGCGGTCGAAGTGGCCGACGTCGACCGGCTGAAGCACGTAGTGCCCCCGCACGAAGGCGGCGACCTCCGGCAGCGCCATCACCGCCGAAAGCACGCGGCAATCGCCGCACCAGTTGCCGCCCAAGTCCAGGAGCAGCAGCCTGCCGCTGGCGCGCGCCTTGGCGGCCGCGGCCGCCACCTGCGCCTTGCCGTCGGCCGACGAATCGTAGGGGTAGGGCAGAGGCGTCGACAGCTGCTTGAGGCTGGCGATCGTCACGCGTGGCGCGGGCGCCGCCGAGGCTGGCGAGCCGGCGAAGGCCAAGGCGGCGGCGGCGACGGCTACCGCCCGCGAGATGTCCATCGTGAGAATTCCTTTCAGGGCCATCAGAAGTCTCGGCTCAACACCAGCTTGAACAGCGCCGGGGCGGCGAGCTGGTTGCCCGTGAAGGTCTGGGCGATCGGCAGCTCCACGTCGCCGTACAGCTTCCACCTGCCGGCGGTGATCTGGACGCCGGGCGAAGCGAGCAGGCGGCGATAGCCGCTGTCGCCGGGGTGTCCGGCCGGGCCGCCGTCGTGGCCCCGCAACGAACCGATCAGCTGGACAATCGGGGCGACCTTCACCTTGCCGGCAGGCAGGGTCAGGCCGGCGTAGACGAGGCCGGCCGAGGCGTCGAGTTCCGCGCCCGGGCTGTAGCCGCCCTGGTAGGCAAAGGGAACGTCGCCCAGCGCCTGGACGAAATAACCGAAGCTCTGATCGGCGGTGAAGGCGCCGCGGTGGAAGCCGCCAAGCAGGATGTCGGTGCTGCCCGTGCCGATCTCGGTGTCGCGATCGAAGTTGGGGTAGCGCCAGTCGCCGGTCGGCAGCTTGACGCCGGCGGTCAGGCCCGTCGACTGGTCGCGGAACAGGCCGGTGTACTGGACCATCAGGCGCGCGTCGCCGAACGCGGCGTGGTTGAACGTGTCGATACCTTTGCCCGTATCGGTGGTGAACGTGCGGTTCCAATAGGGGATCTCGGCCATGACCGCGACGTCGCGGCCGAGCATATACTGTCCGCCCAGGGTGAAGAAATCGGTGCGCAGATCCTTGTCGTTGTTGTCGGCGGCCGGAGCGGGCGACGCTCCGTTCCAGTTGCGGCTCTGGTCCATGTAATCCCATTCGACGAAGACCTGACCGCGCGAGCCGTCGGGCAGCAGGGAGTTGGTGGCGACGCCGAAGACGCCGCAGCCGCAGGCGCAGGCGAGCGCGGCGGCCGGGCTGGCGAGCGCGACGAGCGCGATGAACGCCGCGCGCGCGCCGCCGAGGCGGGTGAACATCAAGGGATCCTCTGTCTCCGAAGGGAGCGGGTCGGTCGCGGGAAGGCGCGGCCGATGCGAAAGCTCGACGTCAGAGGAGGATGGGCGGGCCCCGCGGCGGCGGCGGCGGGGCGGCGAGCCCGAGACCGGGAGCGAGATCGGGCGACACCGCGGCGGCAAGGCGGTGGTTGTCCACCCTGGCGCTGACGAGCCTCGGCGCATCGCCGAGCGGCGGCGCCATGCCGTGACCGGCGAATGGGCACGACGGACCGGCGTGACGGTCGGGAGCTGACCGCGGCGGCGCGGTCTTGGCCATGGCGCTCACGTCCATGCCGCTCGCGTGACCCGGGCAGACGACCAGGCTGCCACGCGCCGGCATGAAGCCCGGAGGAATCATCAGTTGGAGGGCGAGCGCCAGAACGGCGAGCAGCGCCGCCGGCCCGATCCTCGATCTTTCCACTGACGCCATCACCCGTCCCAAGCGGCCGCCTCGCTGCGGCGAGCCGCTGCATCTGGCAATACGCTCGAACGGACGGCTCGGATGCACGATTTATTCGCAGCGACGGCTGGAGCGCGGGCGCCTCGCCCGCGATGGCCTGGGCGGGGCGGCCCTCTCCAGAGGGGCTCGCGGAGCCGTTGTCGTCGCCACGGACGCTCGGCCCGGCTAAAGCGTTGCCTCGATGCTCGCCGCGACCGGTCAAGCCCTGCTCGTCCTCGCCCTCGTCCTGGCGCTCGTCCAGGCGTTCGCCCCGCTGGTCGGCGCCCAGGCGCGTCATGGGCGCGGGGGGGCGCGGCTGATGGCGCTGGGGCGCTTTGCCGCCCTGTGGCAGGCCGCGACGGTGGCGGCGGCATTCGCCACCCTCGTCCTCGCCTATCTGGCGAACGACTTCTCCATCGCCTTGGTGGCGGCGCACAGCAACCGCGCCCAGCCGTGGATCTATCGCCTGGGCGCCGCCTGGGGCAGCCACGAGGGCTCGATGCTGCTGTGGGTGCTGATCCTGGCGGTGTACGGCGCGGCGATCGCGGTGTTCGGCGTGAAGTCCCTGCGCGAGAGCTTCCAGGCGCGGGTGCTCGCCGTGCAGGGCATGCTGGGCGCCGCCTTCCTCGGCTTCCTCGTCCTCACCTCCAATCCGTTCACCCGCTTGCCGTTTCCCGCCGCCGATGGCGCCGAGCTCAACCCGGTGCTGCAGGATCCCGGGCTGATCTTCCACCCGCCGCTGCTCTATCTCGGCTACGTCGGCTTCTCGCTCGCCTTCTCCTTCGGCATGGCGGCCCTGATCGAGGGCGAGGTCGATCACGCCTGGGCCAGATGGGTGCGGCCGTGGGTGCTGCTCTCCTGGTGCTGCCTGACGGTCGGCATCGCCGGCGGCAGCCTGTGGGCCTACTATTCGCTCGGCTGGGGCGGCTGGTGGTTCTGGGATCCGGTCGAGAACGCCTCCTTCATGCCGTGGCTGCTGGGCACGGCCCTGCTGCACTCGGCCCTGGTGCTGGAGCGCCGCCGCGCCCTGATCAGCTGGACCATCCTGCTCTCCATCCTGACCTTCTCGCTCAGCCTGGTCGGCACCTTCCTGGTGCGCTCGGGCATCCTGACCAGCGTCCACGCCTTCGCCCTCGACGCGCGGCGCGGCGTCTATATCCTCATCATTATCGCCGCCTTCACCGGCGCCGGCCTCATTCTCTTTGGTCTGCGGGCCGGGGCGATGCGCACCGGCGCCTTCTTCGCCCCGGTCTCGCGCGAGGCGGCGATGACGCTCAACAATCTCTTTCTCCTGACCTGCGCCGCCACCGTCTTCCTCGGCACCTTCTATCCGGTGTTCGTCGAGGCGCTGAACGGCGAGGCGATCTCGGTCGGGCCGCCGTTCTACAAGATCACCTTCATCCCGCTGTTTCTGCCGCTGCTGGCGATCTGCGGGGTGGGGCCGATGCTCAACTGGCGCGGCGACGACCCCAGGCGGCTGGCGAAGCGGCTCGGCTGGCCGTTCGCCGTCGGCCTTGGCGTGCTGGCGGCGGGCTCCTTCGCGCTCGGCCTCGCCAAGCCGTTGAACCTTGTCGCGCTGGCGCTGGGCGCCTGGCTGATCGCCGCCTCGCTGGCCGTGTTGATCCGCCGCTGGCGCGGCCCGGCGCATGCCGGCGAACGCCGCCTCGCCCGGCTGGCCGCCACGCCGCTCGCCGCCTGGGCGATGAGCCTGGCGCATGCCGGCCTCGGGGTCACGGCGGTCGGGATCGCCGCGGCCACCGGCTGGCAGGCCGACAAGGTGTTGGCGATGAGCCGGGGCGAGAGCGTCGCCTTCGCCGGCCGCGCCTATCGGCTGGATGACCTGCGGCTCGCCGCCGGGCCCAACTACGCCGCCGGCCAGGCCCGCTTCACCGTCGCCGGGCCGCTCGGCGCGCGCACGCTCACCGCCGAGCGGCGGCTGTTTCCGGTCAGCGGCGCGCGCACTACCGCCGCGGCGATCGGCCTTTCGCCGCTCGGCGATACCTACATCTCGATCGGCGATCTGCAGCCGGACGGCCGGCTGGTGGTGCGACTCTACCATCACCCGCTGATTGGCTGGATCTGGGGCGGGGCCCTGATCATGGCGGCCGGCGGAGCGATCTCGCTGGCCGATCGCGGCGTCCGCCGCGCGCGCTCGCGTCGAAAGGCGAGGGCGCCGGCCGCGGGGGTGGCGGCGGAGTCCGCGGCGGCATGAAACGGCTGCTGTTCCTCGCGCCGGCTGTGGTGTTCGCCGCCCTGCTCGCCGCTTTCGTCGCCGGCCTGGGCCGCGACCCCAGCCTTCTGCCCTCGACGCTGATCGGCCGACCTCTGCCGGCGTTCGACCTGCCCGGCTTGCGTCCCGCCGAGGCGCGACTGCGCTCGGGCGATCTCGTCGGCGGGCCGCGGCTGCTGAATGTCTTCGCCTCCTGGTGCGTCGCCTGCCGCTACGAGCATCCCACCCTGCTGGCGCTGGCGCGCGGCGGGACGCCGATCCTCGGGTTGGACTGGAAGGATCAACCGGCCGCCGGAACGGCCTATCTGGCGCGCGCCGGCGATCCCTATCGCCTGGTCGGCAATGACGAGAGCGGCCGGGCCGGCATCGATCTCGGCGTGGCGGCGGTGCCGGAGACCTTTGTCATCGACGGCGCCGGCCGGGTGCGCGACAAGATCGTCGGCCCGTTGACGCCGGAGGTCTGGCGCGGGCGGATCGGCCCACTGATGCGACGCCTCGCGACGGAGCCGGCCGCGTGAGGCGGCTCGCCGGCTTTGTCCTGGCCCTGGCGCTCGCCGCCGGCGCCGCCGACGCGGTGCTGCCGGATGAGCAACTCGCCGACCCCAGGCTGGAGGCGCGGGCGCGGGCGATCGGCGGCGAGCTGCGCTGTGTCGTCTGCCAGAACCAGACGATCGACGATTCCGACGCCGACCTGGCCCGCGACCTGCGCCTGATCATCCGCCAGCGGCTCGTGGCCGGAGACAGCGACGCCCAGGCGATCGCCTTCGTCGAGCGGCGCTACGGACCGTTTGTGCTGTTGAAGCCGCCGCTCGATCGCGAGACCTGGCCCCTGTGGGTCGGCCCGGCGGCGATCCTCGTGGTCGGCGCGGCCGGCGTGGCGCTCTATTGGCGCCAGCGAGCGGCGGGGCCGTGATCGCCTATCTTTGGATCGCCCTTGGCGGCGCGCTGGGCTCGGTCGCCCGGGCGCTGGTGTCCGCGGCGTTCGCCGCCCGCGGCGCCGGCGATTTCCCGTGGGGCACGCTGACGGTGAACGTCACGGGCAGCCTGCTGATCGGTTTCCTCGCCGCCTTCGCGGGGCCCGACAGCCGCGCCGGCCCGTCCTCCGCGCTCGGGCCGTTCCTGATGGTCGGCGTCTGCGGCGGATATACCACCTTCTCCGCCTTCAGCCTGCAGACGTTGGCGCTGCTTCGCGCCGGCCATCCGGCGGCCGCGGTGGCCAATATCGGCCTGTCGCTTGTCGCCTGCCTAGCGGCGGTGGCGGCCGGCGCCTGGATCGGCGGGAGCCTCGCGGCCCCGAGCGGCTGAGCGCCGGGCCGCCAGCTGTCGGCGACCGTCACCGAACCGACATCGGATCATCATCGGGCTGTTATGAGCCGCGCGCACGCTCCTCGATGCGGCGCCCGCGACTCATCGGGACAAGCCGCGAAGCTCAGCAACCGGGGCGGGGCACGAGCGGTCGCCATGGCCAGCTTCCTCGTCGCATTCAAGAAGGAAGCTCGCGAACATGAATTGCCACCTCAAGGCCAAGCTGGCCGCCGGGGCCGTCGCCCTGGCGGTGCTGCCGCTGGCCTCGCCATCCCTGGCGTTCACGCCGGGGGCGCGCGACAACGCCACCACCACGCCGATCAAGCACGTCATCATCATCGTCGGCGAGAACCGCACCTTCGACCACTTGTTCGCCACCTACACCGCGCCCTCGGGCGATTCGGTGATGAACCTGCTCTCCGAGGGCATCGTCAACGCCGACGGCGCGCCAGGGCCTAACTTCAAGCTCGGTCGCCAGCGGCAAGCTTCCGATACCACGACCTACAGCATCAGCCCGACGATCACCGGCCCTTATGTCCATCTGCCGCCGCCAAATCTCAACTTCACGCCGAGCGCCCCCTCGCGCACCCAGCCGCCGTTCATCAGCAAGGCGATCGCCGAGCAGTATGATTACGGCCTGCTGCCGGAGGACATCGGCGCGCTCACCGAAGGCGCCTCCGGCCTGCCCTACCAGACCATCGACACCCGCATCGCCAATGTCTATCGCCTGCCCAGCGGCCCCTTCCAGCTGTCCCCCGGCGTCGGCGGCCAGTCGTACGCCAACAGTCCGGTGCACCGCTACTATCAGATGTTCCAGCAACTCGACTGCAACATCTCGTACGTAACGGCGATGAATCCGAGCGGCTGCCGGGCGGATCTCTTTCCGTGGGTCGAGGTGACGGTCGGAGCAGGCGCCAACGGCCATCCGCAGCCGCCGAACTTCAACGACGAGAGCACCCACGAGGGCGCGACATCCATGGGCTTCTACAATGTCCAGAAAGGCGACCTGCCCTATCTGACGCAACTCGCGCAGCAGTACACCCTGCTCGACAACTACCATCAGCCGGCGATGGGCGGCACCTGGCTGGACAGCATGTATCTCGCCTATGCCGACGACCTATGGTATAGCGACGGCAAGGGTCACCCGGCCACGCCACCCAGCAACCAGATCGAAAACCCAGATCCGCAGGCCGGGACCAACAACTGGTACACCCAGGATGGCTACAGCGGCGGCAGCTACAGCAACTGCTCCGATCCGAACCAGCCGGGCGTCGCCTCGGTGGTCGGCTACCTGAGCGCCCGGGGCGTCAATCCGAACTGCGCGCCGAGCACCTATTACCTGCTCAACAACTACAACCCCGGCTATCTCGGCAACGGCCAGCTCGCCGCCAAGAATCAGGGCCCGTTCACCTTACCGCCCTCGTCGACTCCCTCGATCGCCGACGTCCTGATCGCCAACCGGATCTCGTGGGCCTATTACGGCGAGAACTGGAATCAATTCGTGAATAATCCAAATATTTACCAACCTGGGGCGGAATATTGCAACATCTGCAATCCGTTCCTTTATGAGACAAACATCATGCGCGGGACCGACCCGGTGACCGGCCTGCCCTTCCGCCTGCAGAACCTCAAGGACACCACCGACTTCTATGACGCGGTGCGCACCGGCGAGTTGCCGGCGGTCTCCTACGTCAAGCCGAGCGGCCTCAACGACGGCCATCCGGAATCCTCGACCATGGCGATCTTCGAGGGTTTCGTGAAGAAGGTGGTCACCGAGGTTCAGGCCAACAAGAAGCTCAGCGCCGACACGGCCATTCTGATCACCGTCGACGAAGGTGGCGGCTACTACGACTCGGGCTTCGTCAACCAGCTCGACTTCTTCGGCGACGGCACGCGCATCCCGCTGATCATCGTCTCACCGTACACGACAGGCGGCCACGTCAGCCACGTCTACAGCGACCACGCCTCGGTGCCGAAGTTCATCGAAGCCAACTGGGGCCTGGGCGCGATCACCAGCCGCAGCCGCGACAATCTTCCGAACCCGGTGACCGGCGCCAACCCCTACGTGCCGACCAACGGCCCGTCGATCAGCGACCTGATGGCCGCGTTCAAGTTCTAAATTCGGCGCGACACCGCGCGACCATCTCTGGGGGCGGCCCTTCGCCGGGCCGCCCGTTTTTTTGAGCCCGTTTCGGCGCGGCCGCGCGCGACGAGGAAGCGCTCGCGAAATTGACGAATTATTGACGCCCTATTGACGGGAGAATGACGCCGGCCGGCTTGGCTAGGATGTCTTCATCGGCGAAGTTTGTGGAACGCCAATCCACGAGGCGGCTCGACGGCCGCTCTCGCCAGATAATTGAAAGACCTTCTCCATGCCGGATTCACAAGAAACCATGTCCAGACCGAACGCTCTAGTTGGCGTCGCCGGAGACCTGCCGCGCGTCGGGGTGAAGAACCGTGCGCGAATGGCCGCTTACCTGATACGTGGCCGATCGCTGATCGCCGAGGCGCCGGTGAACGCCAGGGGCGCCTTCCGCTTCCATCTCGCCTCCGACATCGCCGCCGCGCCGGACGCGGCGGTGGTGCTGGGCCCGCGCGGCCTGGACGCCATGGCGCTCGCCGGCCGCCCGGATTTGCCGCGGCTGGGCCTCGCCGGCGCCAAGCTAGGCGCTGGCGGCGCCCTTCAGGTCGCGTTCGACATCGACGACGCGCTGATCGATCCTTGGTGGCTGTGGTGCCGCGAGTACACCATCTCCGGCTCGCTCGACACCGCCGCCGGCTGCCCGGTCGGCGCGAGCGTGACGATCTACAATGTCGTCTCCGGCGTTTCCGGCCTGACCCGCTATCCCCTGGCGACCGTGCCGACCGACGCCAAGGGCGATTTCACCGCGACCTTCAACTGGTGTTCCCGCACCTGCTGGTGGCCGTGCTGGCCCGATTGGTGGGCGTGCTGGCCGTGGTGGTGGGAGCTGGACATCCTCGCCGTGCTCGAGACCGTCGAGGCCCAGGCCCTTGCCCGAACCCAGCCGTTGGGCGTGGCCAAGGCGCCGCTCGCCAACGTCGCGCCGCTGCGCCAGCCTCTGGCCGCCGACCTGATGGCGGGCCATGGCTTCGCCCGCGCCGGGCAGTTGTTGCGCCCCGATCCGGCCCGCACTGCCCAGATCGCCGCTCGGCTCGCCAATCCCGCGGTCCGCGAGCTGTTTCCCTGGTGGTGGTGGTGCTGCGAGAACCCCAACATCGTCTTCAGCGCCACCCAAGGGGCGACGAGCGTTCTCGACGAGACGCCGGCGACCGCGACCCGCTGGTGCTTCGCCAGCGGCCAGAGCGTCGCTCTCGCCGCCAACAATGCCGCGGTCGGCGCCTGCCCGGTGAGCGGCGGCGGGCCCTGCGCCTTCGCCTGGTCGTCGGTCGGCGACATGCCCGGGGGGACGCTGGTGGGCGACATCACCCTCGGATACGCCAATGGCGGCGGTGCGTGCGCCAATCTGGCGTTCGATGGCCTGCTCTATCTCAACGGCGACTTCGCCGGCGACTGCGTCGCCTTCTACCAGGTGCTCGCCGGCCCCTGGGGCGGCGATGGCGATCCGGCCCGCGGCGGAACGCCGCCGATCTCGGCCGCGCCGATCTCGGTTCCGGCGCTGGTCAACTATGTCTCGATCTGGCGCAACGCCGGCGGGACGGTCGAGGTCGATCCGGTGCTCATGGGGCCGTTCAGCTTCAACGGCCACGACGACCTCTATGCCACCGTCGCCGCCCGTCAGGCAGGTGGTCTCGATCCGGCGATCATCGCCCAGATCGGCGCCTTCCCGACCCTCGCCGCCGGCGACTTCGTCATCGGCTGGTCGACCACCACCAATATCCTGAACGTCGATGCCGGAGCGTTGATCGCGCCGGACACCGCCCGGGCGACCACCCTGTTCGTGCAGCCGTTCGATCTGACGGGCAATCCGGTCGCGCCGCCCGCAATCGATCTTGGCCCGTCGCTGACGTTGATGATCGACACCACGGCGGCGACGGGCAAGATCGACGGCGTCGTGGTCTACAACGGCGATGGAACCTTGGCGGCGCAGACCTCCGCCTCCTCGACCGCCTGTCCCGCCTACCAGATCACCACACCGGGCGGCGGCTACGCCCTCGTCCATGTCACGGTGAGCGACGCGGAGGCGCACCTGTGCCAGTACTACATCCAGACCGAGTACGGCCACGGCTCCTACGCGCCGCCGAGCCCGGCCGATCGCGACTATGCCCAGCCGGCCGCCAGCTTCACGCCGCCGGCCCCTCCGGGGCAACGCTATGGCGTCGAGGCGGGCTACGCCGGGCCGAACGCCGGCGCCCCGCCGCCGCAGCCGGCGACGCCGAACATGCCGGCCCTGCCGCCCATGCCGGTCTCGGCGAGCCCGCCAACTCCCCTGCCGACCTCGACCTGGAGCTTCGCCGGCGGCGGCGACACGATCTACGTGCCGATCGACCAGAGCTGCTGCTATGACTTCCAGCTGTTCGTCAGCAAACGGACGACGACCGGCATGGCGAGCTGCATCGCCTACCAGGCGGACTTTCAGACGGTGAACATCGCCGTGGCTTCAGCCTAGGCGGAGCGGCGGAAGGGCCCCGGGAGGCGCTCGATGAGCCTCTACTGGCTGATCCTCGGCGTGCTGGCGGTGTGGCGCCTCACCCACCTGCTGGCCGCCGAGGATGGTCCGTTCGACGTCGTCGTCCGATTGCGGACGCTGGCCGGATCGAGTTTCTGGGGTAGCCTGCTCGACTGCTTCTACTGCCTCAGCCTGTGGATCGCCGCCCCCATGGCGTGGGGGCTCGGCCGCGGCTGGACCGAACGGGCGATGCTGTGGCCGGCGCTCTCGGCCGGCGCGATCCTGCTGGAGCGGCTCGCCCCTGGCGGCATCCTCTCCAGCCTCCGGATGATGCAAGAGAAGGAGACCGACGATGTGCTGCGGACGTAATCGCCAACGACTCATGTCCGGGATGACCAAGGCGCCCGTGGCCGCCGGGCCCGGACGAGGCGGGATGTCTCCTCGCCCTCCAGCCCCGAGCGCGCCGGCCCCGCGGGATCTCGCCCGCCGCCCGCGGATCGGGCTGGAGGCGCGTCCCTCGCCGGCCCGGTTCGGTGAAACCCAGCCGCGCCGAGGCTGATGCGCACCGGCCTTCGCCGCTGTCTTGCCGCGATTTAATCAAGCGCGCCTTGCCGAAGCAATCGTCGCGGCCATAACCCTGGGGGCGATTTTCCGACAAACCCTGGGTTCCTCACCATGATCGATCGCCGCCAACTCTGCGCCAGTCTCGCCGCCGCGCCTGTGGCGCTCGCCGCCGAGCGGACCTTGGCGCAGGCCGCGCCCGCCGGGCCGGCTCCGGCCCCGGCGATGAATTCTCTGTTCGACGCCTTCGTGCAGGCGGATTTGCGTCGCTACCCGGAGGCGGCCACGCAGCTGGGCCTCGACACCGGCTCGCTCGCCTGGACAAAGGGGGCGCTCAGCGAGACATCGATTCCCGCCGCCCAGAACGACATCGCCATCAACCGCGACCGCCTCGCCAGGCTGCACGCGGTCCCGCGCGGCGCCCTGACCGGCATGGACGGCGTCAACTATGATGTCGTCGATTTCCAGATGGCGGTTCAGGACGAAGCGGCGCGCTTTCCCTGGTATGGCCGGCCCTATGTGCTCAGCCAGCTGACCGGCGCCTACCACGACACGCCGGACTTTCTCGACAATCAGCATTCGATCGCCGTCAAGCAGGACGCCGACGACTATCTCGCGCGGATGAACGCGTTCGCCGACCAGATGGACGGCGAGCTGGAGATCGCCCGCCACGACGTGGCGTTGGGCGTCGTTCCGCCCGACTTCATCATCGACAAGGCGCTCGTTCAGATGCGCGCCTTTCACGACACGCCGGCCGCCGCCGCGCCGCTGGTGCAATCGGTGGCCCGCCGGGCCAAGGAGAAGAGCATCGCCGGCGACTACCAGGGGGAGGCCGCGCGGCTCTACGACAACAAGGTGCGCCCGGCGCTCGGCCGTCAGATCGACTATCTCGCCTCGCTGCGCCCTTCGGCGACCCACGAGGCCGGCGTCTGGCGGCTGAAGGACGGCGAGGCCTACTACGCCACGGCGCTGAAGGCGGCGACCACCTCGACGATCAGTCCCGAGGAGGTGCACCGGACGGGCCTCGAGCTGGTCGCCAGCCACCAGGCGCAAATCGACGCCCTGATGAAGAAGGCCGGCCTCACCCGCGGCACGGTCGGCGAGCGGTTCGCCCAGCTCTACAAGGATCCAAAGTACCAGTATCCCAACACCGACGAAGGCAAGGCCCAACTGATCGATTATCTGAACGGCCGGGTGGCGGCGGTGACCGCCAAGCTGCCGCAATGGTTCGGCGTGCTGCCGACCGCCAAGCTAGAGATCCACCGCGTGCCCAAGGCCATCGAGGCGGGCGCCCCGGGCGGCTATTACAATCCGCCGCCGCTCGATAACTCGCGGCCGGGCATCTACTGGATCAACCTGCGCGACACCGCCGAAGTGCCCAAGTGGGTGCTGCCGACCCTGACCTATCACGAGGGCATTCCCGGCCACCACCTGCAGGGCTCGATCGCCAACCACGCCGCCCTGCCGCTGATCCGCAAGACGATCTGGTTCTCCGGCTATGGCGAGGGCTGGGCGCTCTACGCCGAGCAGCTGGCCGCCGAGATGGGCCTCTACGACGACGATCCCCTCGGCCACATCGGCCAGCTGCACGATTCGATGTTCCGCGCCGTGCGCCTGGTCATCGACAGCGGCCTGCACCACAAGCGCTGGAGCCGCGAGCAGGCGATCAGATATTATGTCGACACGCTCGGCGACAAGGAATCGGGCGCGGTCACCGAGTGCGAGCGCTATTGCGTCTGGCCGGGCCAGGCGTCGAGCTACATGGTCGGCAAGCTCACCTGGCTGCGCCTGCGCGACAAGGCCAAGACGGCGCTCGGCCCGCGCTTCGACATCCGCAAGTTCCACGACGCCGGCCTGCTGAGTGGTCCCACCCCCCTCGACGTGCTGGGCGGGGTGATCGACGGCTACATCAAGACGGCCTGACCGCCCTCTGGAGCCGGGCGCCCCGACCCGGGCCGTCCACGGAGCCGCTCGGCATGGCGTCCGCGGGCGGAGACGTGGTTCGCCCCAACGTGCGCCGGGCGATGACGGTTTATTCCGAGGGAGCCGCGCCTTCCCCAAGGCCCCGTCCGCATGCTCAAAGCGCCGCAAGTCGCCTAGCGAGGCGATGAATTCGGGAGGCGGAGCGGCCATGCTGGTTGGGGCGATCAGGCGACAGATCGACGACATCTGGAACGACTTCTGGTCGGGCGGCGTCGCCAATCCGCTGAGCGTGATCGAGCAGATCACCTATCTCCTGTTCATCAAGCGGCTGGACGAGCTGCAATCGGCCGAGGAGGCCAAGGCCGCCACCCTGAAGCGGCCGATCGAGCGGCGCATCTTTCCGGAAGGCGAGGACCCGCGCGGCGTTGCTTACGAGCGGCTGCGCTGGTCGCGGTTCAAGGGCGAGGAGCCGCGCGCGCTCTATCGTCTGATCGACGAGCACGTCTTTCCGTTTCTGCGCGACGTCGTCGCCGGCGAAGGCTCCCTCGGCCGCCACATGCGCGACGCCCGCCTCGGCATCCCGACGCCGGCCCTGCTCGCCAAGGTGGTCGACAAGCTCGGCCGCGTGCCGATGGCCGATCGCGACACCAAGGGCGATGTCTATGAATACATGCTGGGCAAGATCGCCAGCGCCGGCCAGAACGGTCAGTTCCGCACCCCGCGGCACATCATCGCCCTGATGGTCGCCCTGATGGAGCCGAGCGCGAAGGACACGATCTGCGATCCGGCCTGCGGCACCGGCGGCTTCCTGGTGGCGGCCGCCGAATACCTGCGCGCCCACCATCCGGAGATCTTCCGCGACGAGCGATCACGCCGCCACTTCCAGGGCGGCGCCTTCCACGGCTTCGACTTCGATCCGACCATGCTGCGCATCGCGGCGATGAACATGGTGCTGCACGGCATCGACGATCCGGGAATAGAGGCGCGCGACTCCCTTTCCGAGGCCATGGCGGGCGAGGCAGGCCGCTTCAGCCTGATCCTCGCCAATCCGCCGTTCGCCGGCTCGCTCGACCACGAGCAGACGGCGCGCGACCTGCAGCGGGTGGTCAAGACCCGAAAGACGGAGCTGCTCTTCCTCGCCCTCTTCCTGCGCCTGCTGCGCACCGGCGGCCGCGCCGCGGTGATTGTGCCGGACGGGGTAATCTACAGGTCATCTAAAGCCCACAGGGATTTGCGTCGCCTCTTAATCGAAGAGCATGAACTCAAGGCTGTGATTTCTTTGCCTGCCGGTGTTTTTCGGCCTTATTCTGGCGTATCCACCGCAATCATTTGCTTCACCAAGACGGGTGTCGGTGGCACGGACCAGGTGTGGTTCTATGACGTGAGAGCGGACGGCTGGTCGCTCGACGACAAGCGCCAGCCGCTGCTCGCCGAAAACAAGCTCGGCGCCGAGCCCGACGCCGATCCCGACGAGGCCGAGCACGAGAAGAACAACCTGCCCGACATCCTCGCCCGCTGGGAGGAGCGCGCCGGCCCCGAGCGTGAGCGCCCACGCACCGCCCAGAGCTTCTGGGTGCCCAAGGCTGAGATCGCGGCTACCGGCGTCTACGACCTCTCGATCAACCGCTATCGGAAGGGCGTGCGCGAAGCAGCCGAAAAACAGAACGCCGCCGCAATTATCGCCGATCTCAAGCGGCTTGACGCGGAGATCGCGCAAGGGCTCGCTCGGCTGGAGGAGATGGCGGGGTGAGCGCTTGGCCAATGGTTAGGTTGGATGAGTGCTCGCGAGTTGTTAGCGGCGCGACACCATCAACCGACAACTCAGCTTACTGGGATGGAGACATTTGCTGGGTAACGCCGAAGGACATAAGCGACCTTCCGGGTATTGTCGTCTCGGACACTCCGCGTAAGATTACAAGAGCTGGACTGGACTCCTGCGCGGCGGAACTCCTGCCTATCGGCACTGTTTTGTTCAGTTCGCGAGCGCCCATCGGCCACGTGGCGATCACGGGAGTACCGATGGCTACAAATCAAGGATTTAAGAGTTTTGTTCCGGCTCCTGATCGCTTGAACTCCGGTTATCTTTACTGGTGGCTGGATGCCCACCGGGATCACCTGCAAGGACTTGGTCGAGGCGCGACTTTTAAAGAAGTGTCTAAGACGGTCGTGTCGCGCGTCGAAATACCGCTTCCTCCGCTATATGAGCAAATCCGAATAGCCGAAAGACTCAACCAAGTGTCGCGGCTCAAACTGCTGCACAACGACGCTGTCAACAATTTGCAGCGCCTCATTACTGTTCTATGTCAACATGCTTTTGAGTGAAAGTTGAAATTGTCTGACCAGCAACTAGGGTAGCGGCGGCCGCATGACTTCCGAGCCGGGGACCCACGTCCTTGTCCTCCCCGGCGCCATGCTGCAGCGGGGATATTGGCTGTATGTCTGGCGAGTTGCCTCGCCCGGCGGCGAGATCCTCTATGTCGGACGGACGGGCGACAACTCCAGCCCCCACGCCGCCGCGCCCTTCACCCGAATGGGCCAGCATCTCGGCATGGCGAAGAACCAGAACGCCCTTCGCCGCCATCTCACCGCGCGCGGGGTCGATCTCCACCACTGTGATTTCCGCCTCGTCAGCCATGGCCCGATCCACCTCGAAGTCGATCACCCGCCCGGCGCCAGCCGAGAGCCCCGGATGGCCGCCCACCGCCCGCATCGCGACAGCCTGGGCGCGATGGAGAAAGCTCTGGCCGACGACCTGCGCGCCGCCGGCTACGACGTAGTCAATCGGGTTGCCTGCCGCTGGCCGCTCGATCCCGCCGCCTACGGCCCCATCCGCGCCGCCTTCGCCCGCGAGTTCCCGCGGCTGGCCTGATCCGCGCCTGGCGCCATCGTGAGGGCGTCCGCCCGGCGAGAGGCTCCGCCGCTTGACGGGTTGGTAACATATGAGGTACCCAATTGATCAGACTGAAGGAGTATCTCGATCTCTCCGGCCGCAGCCCCTTTGGCGACTGGCTCGACCGTCTCGATCCACGGGCGGCGGCGATCGTCGTCACGGCGGTGGGGCGGCTCGCCGATGGCAACACCTCCCGCGTCGAGTCGATCGGCGAAGGCGCGGCGGAGATCAAGATCGACCGCGGCCCGGGCTATCGGGTCTACTTCGGCTGGGACGGACGCGACTTGGTGATTTTCCTGGGCGGCGGAACAAAGCACCGGCAGTCGCGCGATATCGCGG
>CAVVXO010000003.1:0-134856 GCA_963752245.1 uncultured Alphaproteobacteria bacterium | reverse complement strand
CCGCCCCCGCCTGGCCAGCCATGTCGATCGCCGCGGCGCACGCCCTGCTCACCGCGCCCGGCCAGCCCTTCGAGATGGAGACGGTGACGATCCGCGGCGTGCCGACGCGGACGTGGAAGAACGCGCCGCCGTCCTTGAGCACCGTCGCGCGGATCGGCCGCGCCTATGGGCAGCGCGTGTTCCTGGTGCACGAGGACGAGCGGGTCACCTTCGAGGCCTTCCACCGGGCGGTGGCGGCTCTCGCCGCCGAGTTCGGCGGCATGGGGGTGGCGAAGGGCGATCGCGTGGCGATCGTCATGCGCAACATCCCCGAATGGCCGGTGGCCTTCTACGCCGCCGCTTCCCTGGGGGCGGTCGTCACGCCGCTGAACGCCTGGTGGACCGGGGCGGAGCTGGAATACGGGCTGACCGATTCGGCGTCCAAGGTTCTTGTCGTCGACTCCGAGCGTCTGGAGCGGCTCGCCGAGCACCTGCCGAACTGCCCCGCCGTCGAGCATGTGCTGGTGGCGCGCGGCCAGGAGGAGATCGCCCACCCGAACATCGGCCGGCTGGAGGATGTGATCGGCCCGCCCGACAGCTGGGCCAGCCTGCCCGACCGGCCGCTGCCGGAGGTGGAGATCGGCCCCGAGGACGACGCGACCATCTTCTACACCTCCGGCACGACTGGAAAGCCGAAGGGGGCGCTGGCCACCCAGCGCAACATCAACTCCAACATCCTCGCCGCCGCCTGCGTCGCCGCCCGCGCCTTCCTGCGCCGCGGCGAGACGCCGCCGGCGCCCGACCCGGCCGCGCCGCAGCGCTCGGCGCTGCTGTCGGTGCCGTTCTTCCACGCCACCGGCTGCTTCGCCATCCTCAACCCCAGCCTGTTCGCCGGCGGCAAGCTGGTGATGATGCGCAAGTGGGAGCCGATCCGCGCCTTCGAGCTGATCGAGCGCGAGAAGGTGACCAGCGTCGGCGGCGTGCCGACCATCGCCTGGCAGCTGATCGAGCACCCGGCGCGCAAGAACTACGACCTCTCCTCGATCGAGAGCGTCGCCTATGGCGGCGCGCCCTCGGCGCCCGAGCTGGTGCGCAAGATCCGTGAGGCCTTTCCGAAATCGCAGCCCGGCAACGGCTGGGGCATGACCGAGACCTCGGCCACCGCCACCAGCAACGGCGCGGAGGACTACGAGCACCGCCCGGACTCCTGCGGCCCGGCCGTGCCGGTCACCGATCTCAAGATCATGGCCGTCGACGGCTCGCGCGAGCTCGCCACCGGCGAGGTCGGCGAGCTGTGGTGCAGGGGCCCGCAGGTCGTGAAGGGCTATTGGATGAAGCCCGAGGCCACCGCCCAGACCTTCGTCGACGGCTGGGTCAAGACCGGCGATCTGGCGCGGCTGGACGAGGAGGGCTTCTGCTATCATCGTCGACCGCGCCAAGGACATGCTGATCCGCGGCGGCGAGAACATCTACTGCATCGAGGTGGAGAACGCCCTCTATGACCATCCGGCGGTGATGGACGCCGCCCTGGTCGGCATCCCGCACAAGACGCTGGGCGAGGAGCCGGGCGCGGTGGTCACGCTCAAGCCCGACGCGCACGCCACCGAGGAGGAGCTGCGCGCCTTTCTCGCCACGCGCCTGGCCGCCTTCAAGGTGCCGGTGCGCATCCTGTTCTGGCCCGAGACCCTGCCGCGCAACGCCAACGGCAAGATCATGAAAGGCGAGCTGGCCAAGCTGTTCGCGGCGGGGTGAGCGCGGCAGCCGAAGAAACATACGCAAGATCGGCATCGGCCGTTGACGCGGCTTGCCCCCTCCACCGCTTCGCGGTCCCCCTCCCCCACTCACGTGGGTGAGGAATAAAGATGCTGCGGGCGCGGCCGGTTACGTTCAAGCGCGCGAAGGTGTTGCGGCGATCGATGACGGCGCCGGAAGTGACCTTGTGGAGCCGGCTGCGGGCTTGTCTATCGCGCTTCCGTCGCCAGCACCCGATGGGCGACTACATCCTGGATTTCTACTGTCCAGCCGCGAAGCTCGCGATCGAGGTAGATGGCGAGGTCCACGGCGGCGCGGATCAGCAGATGCATGACGAACGTAGAGAGCGCCGGCTGGCAAGCCAAGGCGTCTTCGTGCTCCGCTTCGCCGCCCGCGACATTCAGGATCGCGATCAGCTCGAGGGTGTCGTCGCGGAGATCAACCGCACGGTCGGGGAGCGAGTGGCTTGCACCATTCCTCCCCCATGAAATGGGGGAGGGGGACCCCCGAAGGGGGTGGAGGGGGCAAGCGGCCGCGAACGCGATGTCGCCGCCGCTAGGACCTCCCGCTGGGGCGCCAGACGCCGTCGGGGCCGCGGCAGACCTCGAAACCATGCCAGACGCCATGGCGGCGTTCCTCGACCCAGCGGCAGCCGGGACGGTGATCGCGGTAGCGGTGGGGATAGGCGACGCATTTGACCGAGTTCTTGGCGATCTCATGGCCGGCGACAGCCCCGACCGCGCCGCCGACCAGGGCGCCGCCGAGGCGCGAACCGCGCCCGGCGATGGCGCTGCCCGCCAGCGCGCCGATCACCCCGCCGGCGACCGTGCCGCTGTTGCCGGCTTGGCGCTTGGCGACGTGGCATGGGTCGGGGCCATAGCTGGCGTAGGCCTGGGCGGCGGCTGGCGCGGCCGGGGCGAGCGGCGCGGCGAGGGCGGCCACGGCGGCGGCGACAAGGGCGGGACGGGCGAGAGCCATCTTGGCGGTCCTTTATGGAACAGGGTCTGAGACGATAGTGACCTCGCACGCTCCCGTGCCGCAAGAGAGATGAACGTCCGTTGAGCGACGAGGACGTCATCGTCGAGATCGCCAGCGTCGGCGCCCAGGGGGACGGCGTCGGCGCCGACGGCGCGTTCGTGCCTTTCACCCTGCCGGGCGAACGGGTCCGCGCCCACGTCGACGGTGACCGCGGCGAGGCGCTGGAGGTTCTCCGCCAGAGCCTGGAGCGGGTCGCGCCGCCCTGCCCGCATTTCGGCGTCTGCGGCGGTTGCGCTCTGCAGCATTGGGCGAGCGCGCCTACCCTCGCTTGGAAGGTCGGGCGAATCGAGCAGGCCCTGGCGCGGGCCGGCTTTTCGCCAAGATTGTTGGCGCCGTTCGCCGCCCCGCTCGGCTCGCGCCGCAGGCTGGCGCTTCACGCAAGACGGATCGACGGCCGCGCGGCGATCGGATTCAAGGCGCGGCGTTCTTGGGCCCTGACACCGATCGAGACCTGCGTCATCGCCACGCCGGCCCTGGTCCGCGCCCTTCCCGGTCTGCGCGCCCTGGCGGAGCCCTTCCTGGTCGGCCGCAAGTCCGCGCCCACCTTGCACGCGACCGCCAGCGAGACTGGAATCGATGTCGACGTCACCGGCGTCGATGGCGGCGGCGCGCGTCTCGACGCCTCGGCGCGCGCCCGGATCGCCGATGTGGCCGCCAGCGCCGACTTCGCGCGGGTGAGCCTCGCCGGCGAGGCTCTCTACACCTCGCGGCCGCCGATCACGCGGATGGGCGGCATTCCGGTCGAGTTGCCGCCCGGGGGCTTTCTGCAGGCCGTGGCGGCGGCGCAGGACGCCATGGCGGCGTTCGCCGTCTCCGAGGCCGGCGGCGCGCGGCGGATCGCCGACCTGTACTGCGGCGCCGGCGCCTTCGCCCTGCCGCTGGCGGCGGGCGCGTCCGTTCGCGCCGCCGATCGGTCCGGCGCCGCCATCGCCGCGCTCGGCCGGGCCGCCGCGCAAGGCGGTCTGACGGTGAGCTCCGAGGCGCGCGACCTGGTTCGCCGGCCGGTGCTCGCCGCCGAGCTGGCGAGAATCGACCTCGTGGTCATCGACCCGCCGCGCGCCGGAGCCGCGGCCCAGATGCGCGAGATCGCCGCCTCGCGCCTCGCCAAGGTGATCTCGGTCTCCTGCGACCTCGCGAGCTTCGTCAGCGACGCCGGCATTCTGGCCGGCGCCGGCTTTCGCCTTGAAACCCTCTGGCCGATCGACCAATTCCTGTTCTCGCCGCACATCGAGATGGTTGGGGTATTCGTGAGATGACCGACAAGCGCGCGACCCTGGCGGCGCCACGCCGCCCGGCGTTCGCCCTGGATCGGCAGGTGCAGCGCGCGCGCGGCGCGGTGAAGGCGGTGTGGTGGGGCGCGGCGGGCGCCGCCGCCCGCGCCGTCGCCGGCGGTCGCCGGGCCCGGCCGGATGGCTTTTCGCCCACGGCCGATCCGCCGCCGGAAGGTCTCGTCCGCCAGGCTTGGCGCGAGGCGTTCGCCAAGGACGCCGCCGATGTCGCCGCCGGCCTCTATCCGCCGATGGACGCCGCCCCACCAAGTCTATCGGCGGCCGCCGATCTGCTGCTCGATGCGCGGGCCGTGGAGGCGCGTCGCCGCCGCGGCGGCGGCCTGGAGGCGCGCGAGGAGCCGGAGGCGAGCCCGGGCTACCCGAGCTACTATCGGCAGAACTTCCACTATCAATCCGGCGGCTGGCTGACCGCCGAAAGCGCCAGGCGCTACGAGGCGCAGGTCGAGGCGCTGTTCGCCGGCACGGCCGCGGCGATGCGCCGCCGGGCGCTGGCGCTGCTCGCCCGGGCGTGGCGGTCGCGCGACCAGCGCGGCCTCGCGCTGCTCGATCTCGCCTGCGGCGCCGGCGGTTTCCTCGCCGATCTCGGCCGCGCCTTTCCCAAGGCGGAGCTGATGGGGGCGGACCTGTCCCCCGCCTATCTCGCGCGAAGCCGGCCGGTCCGCGCCTGCGGCGGCCCTGGTCCAGGCCAACGCCGAGCGCCTGCCGTTCGCCGACGGGAGCCTGCAGGCGCTCACCTGCATCTATCTGTTCCACGAGCTGCCGCCGAGCCGCCGCGTCACCGTCGCTGGCGAGATCGCCCGGGTGCTCGAGCCCGGCGGCCATCTCGCTTTCGCCGATTCGCTGCAGCCAGCGGACGAGCCGCGCCTCGCTCGCCTGCTCGAGGCCTTTCCCGCCTACTTCCACGAACCCTACTACGCCAGCTACGGCGAGACCGACCTCCTCGCCCTGTTCGGCGGCGCCGGCTTGCGGCTCGCGGGCGAGGACAAGGCATTTCTCACCAAGGCGCTGCTGTTCGAAAAGGCGGCCGGCTGATCCTTCTTCCATCCATCGGGCGCGGAAGACCCGGGGGAGGACCCGTCGGCGCATGTGATTTGATCGGAGAGGACGAGCCCCTATAGCTCCGCTCCCTCGTCCCTGTAGGAGCCCGCGCGCGCCGCATGTCGTCCGAGCGATTGATCGTCATCCACGCGGGGCTGCGAAAATCCGGGTCGACGTCCATCCAGAACTTCATGGCCGCCAACACAGCCGTGCTGCGGCGGTGGGGCGTCGACTATCCGGAGGCGGGCAGGATTGGGCGCAAGTCGCACCTCAATCTCGGCAGCGAGCTGCGTGGGCGCAAGAATTTCGATCCGAACGGCGGCACCATGGCCGAGGTGGCGGCGCACTGGAAGCGCAGCGACGCCCACACCTTGGTGATCTCCTCCGAGACCCTGGAGGAATGCGACACCGATCAGGCGGCGCGGCTGGGGCGGGAGATCGCCGCCGGCGGCGAGCGCTTCCGCGTCATTCTCGTTCTGCGCGATCTCATCAGCTTGATGCCGTCCAGCTACGCCGAGATGGTGAAGGTGGGGTTGAAGACCCACGACTTCGACAGCTTCTTCGAAAAACGCATCGGCGAGCGGCGCGTGAACTATTTTCAGACCGCCGAGCGCTGGGCCGGCGCCTTCGGATGGGACGCTCTGCGGGTGCGCCTGCTCGACTCGCGGTTCCTCAAGAACGGCGATCTGGAGATCGACTTTCTCGCGCAGATCGGGCTCGATCTGACGACCGAGCAGGCGAGCGAACTGAAGCGGCCCGAGCCATCGAACGTCGCCCCAGGATGGCGCGTGGTCGAGGCGGTCCGCGCCCTTTACGGCGGACGGATTCATCTGCCGCCGGGCCATCCGCTAGGCGGTTGGGAAGGCCACACCCGCTCGGAGCGCAAGAGGCTCGGCGACCGCGCCGCTCACGTCGGCGAGGCGATCGGCTGGAACGCCGATCGAGGCCTCTACATGCGCCGCGATCAGGCGCAGCTCTGCCTCGGGATCCACCGCGAGGCGATCGCCGAGCTCAACACCCGCCTGCCCGATCCCCTGCCCGAACCGCCCGAGCTCGAGGCGCGCGGCTTTCGCGAGCGCGCTTTCCTGCCGGACGCGAGCCGCATCCCGCCGCGGATGCTGCGGGCCTTCATCGACGAGGTCGGCGACCCGCCGCCCCCGAAAGCCGTCAAGGGGAAGAAGAGACTGGGCTGACGGCTATAAACACGGGGACACAATACCTAATGCGCTTACTCAGTCTCAGCCGGCAGATCGGGAGAGCGCATTAGGTATTGTGTCCCCGTGTTTCGCCCACTGGCGAATGGATCGCCCTATTAGTCCCCTCCACCGCTTCGTGGGCCCCCTCCCCTGCTGAAGCGGGGAAGGATCACGATCCGCCTCGCGCCCTTTAGAACTTCTTCGACAACATGACCCCATAGGTGCGCGGGTCGAGGGTGAAGACGTTCTGGAACAGGCCCGACGTCGCATCAGTGAGATAGACGCCGGTGATCGGCTGCGCGTTGAAGGCGTTCTTGATGAAGAACTGCACGCTGAGGCCTTCCGGCGCGTCGTTGAACGTCAGGGTGGCGTTGACGTTGTGGTACGACTGCAGGAAGTCGTTCACCGCGTTCCATACCCGGGCGTAGCTCGAATCCTGCCAGTAGAAATCGACGCGTGGGGTCATGGTCCAGTTGTGGGGCAGATCGAAAGCATACTGCGCCCCGACCGAGACCGTCCACGGCGGGCTGTTGGGCAGGTGGTGGCCGCCGAGATCGACCGGGACCCCATGCACGAGATTGGCGGGAATGCCGCCGCCGTTGGGGTGCAGCGGATTGACCGGCGCGCAGAGGGTGCTCAATCCGCGAGCGTCGAGGCCAAGAGCAATCCATTCGGCGACATCGGCGGTCAAGGCGAGGCAGTTGGCGGCCGAGGTCTGCTTCACGAGCGTGTAGAGCGGATTTCCCTGCGTCAGGTTCATCTGGTCGACGAAGCTCTGGCCGTTGTCGATCCTGGTATGCAAATAACCGACGTTGCTATTCAACGTCAGATGATCGATTGGCGACCAGGCCCCTTCAAACTCGAGACCCCAAATCTTGGCGTTGATGTTCAGGTTGACGGATGACTCCGAAACAATGGTGGAGATTTGGTACCCTGTGTAGTTGTAATAGAAGGCATCGCCGTTCAACGTCAGGCGGCCGCCAGCCAGTGTGTTTTTGGTGCCGACCTCGTAGGCGTCGATGAACTCGGGATTGTAGGACAATGGATAACCGCACGCCTGAGCGCTGCCGCCGACCTGACCGAGTGAAGCCTGACATGGCGTATTGAAGCCGCCGCCTTTATAGCCGCGCGAATAGCTGGCGTAGAACAGGCTCTTGTCGGTGAACGGCAGAGTCGGGGTCCAGTCGAGGTTGGCCCGGCCGGTGAACTCGCGATAGGTGACGCTCTGCGGAATGAGGCAGGTGACCGCGCTGGTGGTGCACACCTGGGTCGGGAAGCCGCCATAGGCCGGATCGGGCGTCGCCGGTTGGCCATATTGCGGCAAGCCTGGGTCCGCATAAGGGGTTGTGCCGTTGTTGGCTGTGACAAACAGAGAGATTGGGTATTGAAGATTATAGAGTTGGTCCACGGTGTATCGGCCGCCCAACGTCAGCTTGAGGTTCGGCGTGAAGTTGACGTACACTTCGCCGAAGCCGGCGTAGGTTTTCAGGAAACCGCCGCCGTTGCGCGCGTCGTAGTAGTTGTGACCGGAGCCATTCGGCGGGTAGTTCGGATCGATGTGAATGAGGCCGTGGAACGGCGCCCCGGCGACCTGCAAGCCAAAACACTGCGGCGGCAGCGGAAGGTTGGCGCAGCCGCCCTGGGCGAAAAAGGTCGCCTCCTGCGGGCCGAAGACTGGCGCGAGCGCGTTGTACGTGGCGTCATAGGCATAGTTGTTGACAATAGAGGCCGCCGTGAGGCTGTTGCTCTCGACAAAATAATTTCCGGACCCGGGAATGGTTGTCCGCTCGGCGTAAAAGCCGCCGGCCGAGAAGTTGATGGGGCCGCTGTAGGACGACGAGAGGCGAATTTCCTGGGTATATTCCTTGGCCTGCGCCGTGCCGTAGTCAAAAGTGCGGAACAAGTTCGTGGTCCCGACTTGCGGATCGTGGATGACTCCGCCCGGGAACAAAGCGCTGCTGGGAATCGTGGTCACCGGAATGACGCGATTGTAATCCTCGGCGTCCGACCCTTGCGAGCGGTTATATCCAGTGATCGAACTCAGCATCAGATCGTCGGTTAGTTTGTATTGCATGTGCAACATGATCAAATCTTCTTGAGACTTGAACAGCGGCTGGATCGCGGCTTGAATGTTATGCAGGTTAGTGTTCTGCAGCGGGTTGGCGCCGTATTGGTCCTGTCCGTTGAAGACGCCGAAAAGATTGCCGATCAGCCCACCAAGGGTGCCGTTGGTGTTCACCGTTCCATAGGCGGCGGGCTGATAAAGAGAGCCCGCGAGGCAGCCTTGGCTGAGGAAAGCGGCGTAATTGCTGGTGATCGGACCGCCGGCGGGTGCGACCGGCACGCCGCCGACCGTGGAGGGTCCCGGATCCTTGATGCAGAGCTGCTTTTGCAGGCGGTTGCGATCGTCGTCCTCGCCATAGTGTTCGTACATCAGGTAGGCGTCAAAGCGATCGCTGGGGTGGAACCGCAGGGTGACGCGCATCGAGCCGAGGTCGCGGCCGTCGACGCTGCGGTTCAGGTAGGTGTTCTGACCAAAGCCATCCTGGACATAGCGGAAGCCGGCGACGCGCAGATCGAGGCCTTGCGCCAATGGCAGGTTCAACGCCCCGCTGAACTTCAGCGCGTTGTAGTTGCCGTACGACGCGCTGCCGAAGCCGCCGAAGCTGTCGGTCGGCTTGGCGGTGATGATGTCCACCGCCCCGCCGGTGGCGTTGCGGCCATAGAGCGTGCCTTGCGGCCCACGTAGCACCTCGACTCGTTCGGTATCGTAATAATCTGTATTGGCGAAGTTGTTGTCGCTAACCGGCAACTCATTCTCGTTGATGCTGACGCCCGAGGTGCCGCCGAAGGTGATGACGTCGGTGCCGATGCCGCGGATCTTGAAATTGTAGCCGCCAAAATTGCTGCGGGTGTAGTTGGTGTTGGGAACCTGAAGGATCAAATTTTGGCCGCCGTCCAAGCGGCGGTTGGCGAGAGCCGAGGATGAAAACGCCGAAACGGCGATCGGCGTCGATTGCAAGCTCTCCTCACGTCGTTCCGCGGTGACAACCAG
The DNA here is from genome assembly GCA_963752245.1 of uncultured Alphaproteobacteria bacterium. Classification (GTDB taxonomy): domain Bacteria; phylum Pseudomonadota; class Alphaproteobacteria; order Caulobacterales; family Caulobacteraceae; genus Acaudatibacter. The sequence goes on along the minus strand of CAVVXO010000003.1, from coordinate 125,509 downwards.
TTCGCCGATCGTCGTGCTGGGCGAACTGGCGGCGGCGGACCCCGCCGCGTGAACCGCGCCGGCGAGGGTCAGGGCCGAAACGGCGCTCGTGACCAGCAGAATCGACTTGCTCATGTTTCCTCCCTCGCGCCGGACACGGCCGGCGATCCATGGCTCCCGACAGCGTCGCCCACCTCGAATCCGGGCAGGCCAACAACCGTTCGAATGGAGCCTGCGGCATCCTTACCAGGGCGTCAACCGATGTTCGCCGCGCTTTCGCCGAAGTCTCGCCCCGGTGTGGCGGCGGCGCCGCATTCCGGCTGGGAGCGCGCCGCCTCGCTACTCTCGGCGGGACCTCGCCGCGCGAGCGCCGAGCGCGGCTGGTCTTTGGAGCGCGCCTGCGTTTCGCGCGCGCTCTTGGCGTCCCCATCTTTCGCGGCGGCCCCTAGGCGTCTAAGTCATGCCGCGACGCACAATACCCTCGTCTGGAGAGACCATGAGCGACTTCGCCCACCTCGTCCCCGGGGCGCCGGCCGGCCGGTTCGACGGCCTGGAACGACCCTACACCGCGGCCGACGTGGCGCGGCTGCGCGGCTCAGTCGCGGTCGCCCACACCCTTGCCGAGCGCGGCGCGAACCGGCTGTGGAAGTCGCTTCGCGAGGAGCCGTTCGTCAACGCGCTGGGCGCGGTGACCGGCAATCAGGCCATGCAGATGGCCCGCGCCGGGCTGAAGGCGATCTATCTCTCCGGCTGGCAGGTGGCGGCGGACAACAACACCGCCGGGACGATGTACCCCGACCAGAGCCTCTACCCGGCCAACGCCGCCCCGGAACTCTGCCGGCGGATCAACCGCACCCTGCAGCGCGCCGACCAGATCGAGCACGCCGAGGGCGGCGCGACGCGCGATTGGTTCCTGCCGATCGTCGGCGATGCCGAGGCCGGGTTCGGCGGGCCGCTCAACAGCTTCGAGATCATGAACGCGTTCATCGAGGCGGGCGCGGCCGGCGTCCACTTCGAGGATCAACTGGCCAGCGAGAAGAAGTGCGGCCACATGGGCGGCAAGGTGCTGATCCCGACCAGCGCCCACCTGCGCAACCTGATCGCCGCCCGCCTCGCCGCCGATGTCTGCGGCGTGCCGACCCTGGTGTTCGCCCGCACCGACGCCGAGTCGGCGCGGCTGATCACCTCCGACATCGACGAGCGCGATCGGCCGTTCATCGAGCAGGGCGAGCGGACGGCCGAGGGCTTTCACCGGCTGAAGGACGGCACGGGCCTCGACCACTGCATCGCGCGCGGCCTCGCCTATGCGCCTTACGCGGACGCCCTGTGGTGGGAGACTTCCCACCCCAACCTGGACGAGGCGCGCGCCTTCGCCGAGGCGGTCAAGAAGCGGTTCCCCGACAAGCTGCTGGCCTACAACTGCTCGCCATCGTTCAACTGGGAAGCCAACATCGACACGGCGACGATCGGCAGGTTCCAGCGCGAGCTGGGGGCGATGGGCTACAAGTTCCAGTTCGTCACCCTCGCCGGCTTCCACAGCCTCAACCACGGCATGTTCGAGCTGGCGCTCGGCTACCGCGACCGCGGCATGGCGGCCTATTCCGAGCTGCAGCAGCGCGAGTTCGCCAGCGAGGCGGCCGGCTATTCGGCGACCCGCCACCAGCGCGAGGTCGGCACCGGCTATTTCGACCAGGTGGCCATGGCGATCAGCGGCGGCGCTTCCTCCACCACCGCGCTGGCCGATTCCACCGAGGCCGCCCAGTTCACGAAAGAGGCGGCGTAGAACTCTCTTCTTGGAGTGCAGATGGCCGACATTGAAGTTCTCGGCTCGCGTGATGGCCGCGCCGCCGAAATCCTCACGCCCGAGGCGCTCGACTTTCTCGCCGGCTTGCATCGGCGGTTCGACCGGCGGCGTCGCGCGCTGCTCGAGGAACGGGCGAAGCGGCAGAAGCGCTTCGACGCCGGCGAGCGACCAGACTTCCTCGAGGAGACCCGCGAGATCCGCGAAGGCGACTGGCGCGTCGCGCCGATCCCCGCCGACCTCCAGGATCGCCGCGTCGAGATCACCGGACCCACCGATCGCAAGATGATCATCAACGCGCTCAACTCCGGCGCCAAGGTGTTCATGGCCGATTTCGAGGACGCGACGTCGCCGACGTGGTCGAACCTGATCGATGGCCAGATCAACCTCAAGGATCGCTGGGACGGCTCGCTCGACTTCACCGATCCGGCGAGCGGCAAGGCCTATGCCCTGAAGGCCGATCCCGCGGTGCTGATGGTGCGCCCGCGCGGCTGGCACCTGCCCGAGCGCCACGTGACCGTCGATGGCGAACCGACCAGCGGCTCGCTGTTCGACTTCGGCCTATATTTTTTCCACAACGCTAAGGCGCTCATCGGCGCCGGAACCGGTCCCTACTTCTACCTGCCGAAATTGGAGTCGCACCTCGAGGCGCGGCTGTGGAACGAGGTCTTCGTCCACGCTCAGAACGAGCTCGGCATCGCGAATGGAACGATCAAGGCGACGGTGCTGATCGAGACTCTGCCGGCCGCCTTCGAAATGGACGAGATTCTTTACGAGTTGCGCGACCACATGGCCGGGCTCAACTGCGGCCGGTGGGACTACATCTTTTCCTACATCAAGCGAATCGGCCGCCAGGCCGCGGCGCTGACGCCGGACCGCTCGACCATGACCATGGGCGCCGCCTTTCTGCGCGCCTATTCGCTGAAGCTGATCCAGACCTGCCACCGGCGCGGCGCCTTCGCCATGGGCGGGATGGCGGCGCAGATCCCGATCAAGGGCGATCCGACCGCCAACGACGCCGCCTTCGCCAAGGTGCGCGCCGACAAGGAGCGGGAAGCCGGCGATGGGCACGACGGCACCTGGGTCGCCCACCCCGACCTCGTGCCGGTCGCGATGGAGGTTTTCAACCGGCTGATGCCGGGGCCCAATCAGCTCGATCGCCTGCGCGAGGACGTCGATCTCACGCGCGATGACATGCTGACCGTGCATGATGGCGCGCGCACGGAGATTGGTCTGGCCGAGAACATCCGGGTCGGCGTGCAATATATCGAGGCGTGGCTGCGCGGCCGCGGCGCCGTGCCGCTCTATAACCTGATGGAGGACGCCGCCACCGCCGAGATCAGCCGCGCGCAGATCTGGCAGTGGATCCATTGCGGCGCCCGGCTGGACGACGGCCGGCTGATCGATCCCCACCTTTTCGAGGCCGTGCTGGAGGTGGAGACCGCGACCTTTTCCGGCGGCCGCTTCCCCGAGGCGATCGACCTCTTCCGCCGCATGAGCCTCGCCCCCGCCTTCGAGGAGTTCCTCACCCTGCCGGCCTACGAGGTGCTGGAAAGGTAGCATGGGCGCGGGGGCGCCTGCCGCCGCCCGGGGGGGCAGGCGGCCGCGGTCCCGCTGGGCGGCGCGTCCCTTCTCGGGCGCGGGCGGACGGCCTAAGAACGCGCGTTCGAAAGCTCTTCCACAAGGGACCATCCATGACCGCCATCAACGCCGTGACGACCTATGAGCTGGACGGCGAGATCGCCGTCATCACGCTCAACTCGCCGCCGGTGAACGCCCTCTCCGCCGCGGTCCGCGACGGGCTGGCCGGCGGCATGGCCAAGGCGGCGGCGGACGAGGCGGCCAAGGCTGTGGTGCTGATCTGCGAAGGCCGCACCTTCATCGCCGGCGCCGACATCACCGAGTTCGGCGGGCCGATGAAGGGCGCGAGCCTCTTCGACGTGCAGGACGCCATCGAACGCTCGATGAAGCCGGTGATCGCCGCGATTCACGGCACGGCGCTGGGCGGCGGCCTGGAGGTGGCGCTCGCCTGCCACTACCGCGTCGCGGTCCCCTCGGCGCGCTGCGGCCTGCCCGAAGTCAACCTCGGCCTGCTGCCCGGAGCGGGCGGCACCCAGCGCCTGCCGCGCATCGTCGGGGTGGAAAAAGCGCTGGAGATGGTCACCAGCGGCCAGCACGTGCCGGCGAAAGCCTGTCTGGCGATGGGCCTGATCGACGAGATCATTCCGGAAGGGGAGCTGCGCGCCGGCGCGCTCGCCTTCGCGCGCCGGGTGATCGACGAGCACCGGCCGCTGAAGAAGGTCCGCGATCTCGACGAGAAGATCGCCGAGGCGCGCGGCAAGCCGGAAATCTTCGCCAAGTTCCGCGCCGCCAACGCCCGCAAGTTCCGCGCCGCGCTCGCGCCAGAATACAACATCCGCTGCATCGAGGCGGCGGTCAGCGAGCCCTTCGAGGAGGGGCTGAAGACCGAGCGGCGCCTGTTCCTGGAGTTGATCGGCGGAAAGCAGAGCGCCGCGCAACGCTACGCCTTCTTCGCCGAACGTCAGGCGGCCAAGATCCCGGACGTTCCGGAGGACACGCCGCTCATCCCGATCCAGAGCGTCGGAATCCTCGGCGCCGGCACCATGGGCGGCGGCATCGCCATGAACTTCGCCAACGCCGGCATCCCGGTTCGGCTGGTCGAGCTGAAGCAGGACGCGCTCGATCGCGGCCTGTCGATCATCCGGCGCAACTACGAGCGAACCGCGGCGCGCGGCGGCATCACCTTGGACGAACTCGACCGACGCATGGCCCTGATCACCGGATCCCTCGGCATGGCCGATCTCGCCGACGCCGATCTCGTCATCGAGGCGGTGTTCGAGCGCATGGACATCAAGAGGGACGTGTTCGCCAAGCTCGACGCGATCTGCAAGCCGGGCGCCATCCTCGCCACCAACACATCGGCGCTGAACATCGACGAGATCGCCACCGCCACCACCCGACCGGAGGCGGTGATCGGCCTGCACTTCTTCTCGCCGGCCAACGTGATGAAGCTGCTGGAAATCGTCCGCGCCGACCACACCTCAAAGAGCGTCATCGCCACCTGCATGAAGCTGGCGCGCAAGATCGGCAAGATCGCCGTCCTGGTCGGGGTGACGCCGGGCTTCGTCGGCAACCGCATGCTCGCCCAGCGCCAGCGCGAGGCGCAGAAACTGATCCTCGAAGGCGCCATGCCCTGGGATGTCGACCGGGTGCTCTACGATTTCGGCTTCCCGATGGGACCGTTCGCGATGAGCGACCTGGCCGGCCTCGACATCGGCTGGGTCAAGGAGGCCTCCAAGGGCGAGACCCTGCGCGACGTGCTGTGCGAGATGGACCGGCGTGGGCAGAAGACCGGGGCCGGCTTCTACGACTATGACGAGAACCGGGTGGCCAGTCCCTCGCCGGTGACGGAGACGATCATCGAGGACTTCCGCGCGAAGGCCGGGGTGGCGCCGCGCGCCATCGACGACGAGGAGATCCTCGAGCGCTGCCTCTATCCGATGGTCAACGAGGGGGCGAAGATCCTCGAGGAAGGCAAGGCGATCCGCGCCAGCGACATCGATGTGGTGTGGGAATACGGCTATGGCTGGCCGATCTACCGCGGCGGCCCGATGTGGTGGGGCGAGCACGAGGTCGGCCTCGCCAAGCTGCTGGCGCGGATGAAGGAATTCGAGGCGGCGCACGGCCCGGCGTTCAGGCCCTCGGCGCTGCTGGAGCAAAGGGTGGCCGACGGGCGCGGATTTTAACCCGGCGCGTCGGATAGGGCCCAAGCCGGAGGAAGCGATCCATGCGCGTCTCGCCCATCGTCTTTGGTCTCGCTGTCCACGCCGCGGCGGCCCAGGCGGCCACCGTGACGGTCGATCTCCAGTCGCCGACGATCCCGGTCACCGACCAGATCCTCGGCATGAACATGGCCAACTGGTTCGATATCACCCAGCCGGGCATCGCCGCCGCGCTGAACGAGGGCGGCGTCCGCGCCCTGCGCTGGCCGGGCGGCTCGGCCTCCGACACCTACCATTGGCAGACCAACAGCGACTGCAACGGCGGCTATGTGAACGCCAACGCCACGTTCGACAGCTTTTTCACCGACGTGGTCGCGCCCCATGCGCCGGATGTGGCCGTGACCATCGACTATGGCTCCAACGCCGCCTGCAATGGCGGCGGCGACCCGGCCGAGGCGGCCGCGTGGGTCGCCCACGCCAAGGCGAATGGCGAGAAGGTCAGCCACTGGACGATCGGCAACGAGGTCTATGGCTCGTGGGAGTACGACCTGCATTCTCAGCCGCACGACGCGGCGACCTACGCCAACGCCGTGGCCACCGGTTTCTATCCGCAAATCAAGGCGGCCGATCCCGCCGCCCTGGTCGGGGTGGTCGTTCAGCCCGGCTGGTCGCCAGCCTGGGATCCGATCGTCCTCGCCAACTCCAAGTATGACTTTGTGGAATACCACGACTACGCCCAATCGCCGGGGCAGGAGAGCGACGCCTATCTGGTGGGAACCGCCTCGCAGGATTTCGCCAAGCGTCTGGCGGCGGTGAAGGCCGATCTCGCCGCCGCCGGCCACGGCCCCACGCCGATCTTTGTCGGCGAACTCGGCTCGGTCTACGCCAACCCGGGCAAGCAGACCACCTCGATCACCCAGGCGCTGTTCGCCGGCCAGGTGCTCGGCGAGATGATGAACGCCGGCGTATCGCGCGCCACCTGGTGGCTGGGTTTCGGCGGCTGCTCGGATGCTTCAGGCGGCGGCAACTTCAGCCCGTCCCTCTATGGCTGGCAAGCCTTCGGCGGCTACATGATATTTTCGGACGGAACGCCGGAATATGGCTGCCAGGGCGCGCCCAAGACGGGGCTGGGCACGCTGCTGCCAACGGCGCGCGCCTTCGAGCTGTTCTCCGCGGTGGCGCGCGAGGGAGAGAAGGTCTTGCCCCTGGCGGTCGCCGGCAACGCCTCGGTGCGCGGCTATGCCGCCAGCCACGGCGCCGGGGCCGCCGTGGCGCTGTTCAATTTGAGCGAGGCGCAGACCTTCCGCGTCAAGCTCGCCGTCACCGGACTGACCAGCGCCTCGGATGTCACGGCGACGACCTACGACAAGGCGATCTACGACAGATCCAAGAAGAACGTGTGGGCCAAGCCGACCACGACCGATCTTGGCGCCCTCTCCCTACCGGCGACGCTCACGCTCAAGCCGTGGAGCATGAACGTCATTGTCTTGACTCCCTGAAGCTTCATCGAGGGGCGGGCGATGCAGCTCGGCCTCTCAAGCGCGGCCCGTTACCCCTCCCTTGTCGCCCCGACCCGCTGCGCCAGGCTGGCGGCCATGAAGCGGTCGAGGTCGCCGTCGAGGACGCCGCCGGTGTCGCTGGTCTCGACCCCGGTGCGCAGGTCCTTGACCATCTGATAGGGCTGCAGGACGTAGCTCCGGATCTGGTGGCCCCAGCCGATGTCGGTCTTGGCGTCCTCGGTGGCCTGGGCGGCGGCCTCGCGCTTCTGCAGCTCGGCCTCGTAGAGCCGGGCGCGCAGCATCTTCCAGGCGGTGTCGCGGTTCTGGTGCTGCGAGCGTTGGTTCTGGCAGGCGACGACGATGCCCGTGGGGATGTGCGTCAGTCGCACCGCCGAGTCGGTTTTGTTGACGTGCTGGCCGCCGGCGCCGCTGGAGCGGTAGGTGTCCGTGCGCACGTCGGCCGGGTTGATGTCGATTTCGATGGTCTCGTCCACTTCCGGATAGACCCAGACCGAGGCGAAGCTGGTGTGGCGCTTCGCGGCGGCGTCGAACGGCGAGATGCGCACCAGGCGGTGCACGCCGGCCTCGGTCTTCAGCCAGCCATAGGCGTTGACGCCGCCGACCCGGATGGTCGCCGATTTGATGCCGGCGGTCTCGCCGTCGGTCTCCTCGACCACGTCGACGCCGCGGCCATGGGCGGTCGCCCAGCGCGTGTACATGCGCAACAGCATCGCCGCCCAGTCGGCCGACTCCGTGCCGCCGGCGCCGGAATTGATCTCGACAAAGCAGTCCGACCCGTCGGCCTCGCCGGAGAGCAGCGCCTCCAGTTCGGCGCGCGCGCCTTCCTCCTTCAGCGCCGCCAGCTGGGCGCGAGCGTCCTCCAGCGAGGCTTCGTCGCCCTCCGCCTGCGCCAGTTCCGCGAAGTCGAGAGCATCGGCGCGCTCACGCTCGAGACGGCGCACCGCCTCGACCTGGGTAGCCAGGCGGTCGCGCTCGCGCATCAGGGCGCGAGCCGCCTCGGCGTCGTTCCACAGTCTCGGGTCCTCGACCCGGGCGTTCAGCTCGTCGAGTCGGGCGAGGGCCGGGGCCCAGTCAAAGACGCCTCCGGAGCAGTCCGACGGACCGCTCGATATCGGCCGCCAGGGCTTCGATATCCGCACGCATTGACTGACCGGCCCTGCTGTATGCCGACGGTGATCGGCGGGTGGCGCGCATAGACCGCGGCCGCGCCGGTTACAACATCGGCGGTTCCGTCGCCGCTCCGGTCGGCTGTCCGGTGGGGAAGCGCGGCGGCCGGTCGGGGCGCGGCGCGGCGGGCGGCGGGGCGATCGGGCCGGCCGGCGGCGCGCCTGGCTGCGCGAAGGGGTCGTAGGGCTGGGGCGCGATCCTCGGCGAGGCGGCGGGGGCGAGGCGCGGTTCGGTGCCGGGGCGGAAGGCCTCGCGGTTGGGGCCGATCTGGGCGAACTTGGTTCCCGGCGGCGCCTTGAACTCCAGCGGCGGAAATCCCTTGAGCGCTTCCTGCATGAACTCGATGAAGATGGGCAGCGCCGCGACCGCGCCCGTCTCCCCCTTGCCCAGCGAGCGGTTGTCGTCGAAGCCGACGTAGGTCGCCACGACGATCTGCGGCGAAAAGCCGACGAACCAGGCGCTGCGGAAGTCGTTGGTCGTGCCGGTCTTGCCCCCGATGGGCCGGCCGAGCACGGCGGCGGCGGCGGCGGTGCCGCGGATCACCACCCCCTCCAGCATGGTGTCGATCTGATAGGCGGTGATCGGATCGATCAGCTGCTCGCCCGTCGGGGTGATGTCCGGCCCGTCCCCTCCCGCGAAGGGCGCGTCGCATCCCGGACAGTCGCGGCGGTCGGCGCGCCACGCCGCCTTGCCGTCGCGATCCTCGACCAGTTCGATGAGGTGCGGCGTCACCTTGCGGCCGCCGTTGACAAAGGCGGAATAGCCGCCGGCCATCTTCATCGGCGTCGTCTCGTGCGCGCCGAGCGCCATGGCCAGCTCCGGCGCCATGGAATCGACGATCCCAAAGCGCTTGGCGGTGTCGATGATCTTCCGCATGCCGACCTGCTGGGCGATGCGCACGGTCATGGTGTTGAGCGACAGCTCCAGGCCGCGGCGGAACACCAGCGGCCCGAAATAGTGGTGCTTCTCGTAGTTTTCCGGCCGCCACCACTGCCCGTTGGCGCCCCGCAGGGTGATCGGCGCGTCCAGAACGATGCTGGCGGGCGTGAACTGTCCGGTCTCCAGCGCGGTGGCGTAGACGAACGGCTTGAACGACGATCCCGGCTGGCGTTCGGCGCGCGTGGCGCGGTTGAAGCTCGAGAGCGAAAAGCTGTACCCGCCGACCATCGCCAGCACCCGGCCGGTGTAGGGCTCCATGGCGACGAGGGCGCCATTGACCGCCGGAATCTGGCGCAGGCGGAAACCATCCTTGGCCGTCCCATCCGGATCGATCGGCTCGACGAAGACCAGATCGCCCTTGGCGAGGCCCTTGCCGGCCCGCGCCCAGGCGACATCGCCGCCATCGACGAGGCCGCTGGCGTCGTCGGCCGCGGTGCGCACCCGGACAGCTCCGCCAGCGGTGTCCGCGACGACGGCGGCTTGCCACTTCTTACGCTCGGCCGGCGGCGCCTTGGCGAGCGCCGCCGCCTGCCACCCCTGGACAATGTCGACGTGGCCCCAGGCGCCGCGCCAGCCATGGCGATGGTCGTAGCTCTCCAGCCCGTCCATAAGCGCGATGCGGGCGGCGGTCTGCAGGCGCGCGTCGAGCGTCGTGCGCATGTAGTAGCCGCCCTGGTTGATGTCGCCGCCAACGGTCGGCAGCGCCTGCGCTTCGCGATGCGCCTCGGCGACGAAATAGTCGGCATCGCGGTACTTGGCGCGAGCCGGCGCCGATTCGACCTTCAGGTCCTCCGCCTTGGCGCGATCGGCTTCGGCGCGGGTGACCCAGCCGAGCGTCGCCATGTTGTCGAGGATGAGGTTGCGCCGGCGGATCGCCGCCGCCTTCTGCTTCACCGGCTGGTAGTTGTCCGGACCCTTGGGCAGGGCGGCGAGGAAGGCGCACTGCGCGAGTGTGAGGTCTGAGATCGACTTGCCAAAATAGTTATAGGCGGCCGCGCCGACGCCATAGGAGCGGTAGCCGAGCCAGATTTCGTTCATGTAGAGTTCGAGGATGCGCTTCTTCGGCAGCGCCTGTTCCAGGCGGGTGGCCAGGATCGCCTCCTTGAGCTTACGCCCGACCGAGACATCGTTGGTGAGCAGCACGTTCTTGGCGACCTGCTGGGTAATGGTCGAACCGCCTTCGGGACGGCGGCCCTGCAGCAGGTTGCCGATGTCCTTGAGCAGCGCCCGCGACGTGCCGCCCGCGTCGACGCCGCCGTGCTGGAAGAAGTTATGGTCCTCGGCGGCCAGAAACGCGTAGATCAGCCGCGCCGGCATCTGGTCGTAGGGCACGTAGATGCGCCGGACCTTCGAGAACTCGCCGATCAGGGTGCCGTCCCAGGCGTAGACGCGAGTGGCGGTCGGCGGGTGGTAGTCCGCCAGCTCCTGGCCGCTCGGCATCGAGGCGAACAGCACCGCCGAATAGACCATCGCCGCCAGCGCCGCCGCGCCGACGATCACCCCGTAAGCGGCGGCCCCGGCGCTCACCGGGCGGCCGAATAGAGTGAGGAGGGGCCGCTCTTCGCCCGAAGCCGCCATGGACATCCTTTGTCGTCTAACAACCTTCGCCGCCCGGCGGCAACGCGGGCGCCGCCGGTGGGCGGGCGCGGGGTTGAAGGATATAGCGGCGCTGAGATATATCTTTGCCATATTTCAAGGAGCTTGGCCTCGTCGCGCGCGCCCCCGCTCAAACTGCCAAGGTGTTCTGGTCCGGCCGCTCTCAGGCGGTGCGGCTGCCCAAGGCCTTTCGGCTGAACGCCAAGGAAGTGACCATCCGCCGCGATGGCGAGGCGCTGGTGCTGGAGCCGGTCGCCGACGAGTGGGCGTGGCTGGAAGACCTGCGCGACTTGGTGATGAAGGATGGCGTGCTCGACGAGGATTTCGTCGCGGCCGTCAATGACCAGCCGCCAACGCAGGAGCGGCCGGAAATCGAGGCTTACTTCAAGTCACTCAAGTGAAATATCTTCTCGACGCGAACGCGGCGATCGGCCTGGTGCGCGGCGCGCGCGTGCTTGTGGACCGTGTCGGACAGCATCGCCAAACCGACTTCGCCATTTCGGCGATCGCCGCGCACGAGGTTTACTTCGGGGCGGAACGCTCGCCGCGCCGCAAGCAAACGCTTACGATCGCCAGCCGACTGCTGTTCGCGGTCCTGCCGTTCGATGAGTCCGATGGCCGCGCCGCCGCCAGGATTCGAGCCGCGCTTCGGCGCGCCGGAACGTCGATCGGACCGTTCGACGTGTTGATCGCCGGACAGGCCTTGAATCGCGGACTGATCCTCATAACCCATGACACCCGCGAGTTCTCTCGCGTCGAGGGCCTGCGGATCGAGGATTGGGAGGTCTGAGACATGGCGGCCAAGCCAACCGCGCCCAAGGCGGCGGCGCCGGCCAGGCGGGAGGGGGAGCCTTCCTACTGGCTGCTCAAGTCGGAGCCGAAGACGTACTCGTGGGACGATCTCATCCGCGACGGCGAGACACGGTGGGATGGCGTGCGCAACAATCAGGCGGCGATCTATCTGAGGGCGATGCGCGCGGGCGACCTGGCGCTCTTCTACCACAGCAACGAAGGGCTGGCGGCGGTCGGCGTCGTTGAAGTCACACACGAAGCCTATCCCGATCCGAGCGATCCCTCCGGGCGCTACGTGGCGGTCGACGTCGCGCCGAGGGCGGCGCTCGCCAAGCCGGTGAGCTTGGCGGCGATGAAGGCCGAGCCGGCTCTGGCCGGGATGGCGCTGTTCCGGCTGTTTCGGATCTCGGTGGCGCCGCTCACCGCGGACGAGTGGCGGACGATACTCGCCATGAGCCGCTAGGTTCGGGAGCGCCGCCGGCGAAGTAGACGTCGACCGCTTCGGCGATCGCTTCGGCCAGGCGGGCGCGCGAGCCGGGATCGGTCAGCCGCGCCTGATCGAGCGGACTGGTGATGAAGCCCATCTCGAGCAGCACCGCCGGCACGTCCGGGGCGAGCAGCACGAAGTAGCCGGCGTCACGGTGCGTGCGCGGCAGAAGATCCACGTCGCGGCCGATCCGATCGATCAGCAGTCCGGCGAAGCTCGCGGAGCGGTTCAAGGTGTCGCGCTGCGTCAGATCGAGCAGGATCGGACCAACGCCCGGCGCGGCGCGGCGCGACATCCACTCGTCCGGCCCGATTACCTCGTTCACCCGTGACACACCGTGATCGGAGAGCGTGTAGACGCTGGCGCCATGCGGCGCGGCGTCGCTCCCCGCCGAGTCCGAGTGCAGGGAAATGAACAGGTCCGCCCCGGCGCGCCGGGCGATCCGCACGCGCTCGTCGAGGGCCACGAATACATCTCTGTCCCTCGTCAGCACCACCTCGTAGCGATCCTCGCGACGCAGGCGGTCGCGCAAGGCGAGCGCCTCGGCGAGGTTGACCTCCTTCTCGTCGACGCCGACGCCGCGCGCGCCCGGATCCATGCCGCCGTGGCCGGGGTCGATCACCACCACCTTGCGCCTCTCGGGGGGAGGCGCGGCCTCGGCGATCGCCAGAAGCGAATGCCGCCGCCGCCGGCTGACTGGCGCCGGGGAGGGGGAAGGGCTGGTCGTCGCCTCGACAACTGGCGCGAGCGCGGGCGGGCCGGGGGCCGCCGATTCGGCGCCGACGTCCACCACGTACCGCCAAGCGCCGCCCTCCCGTGCCGGCGACAGGGAGAAGCGACGCAGCACGTGGGCGCCGCTTGCCAGGCCGATGATCAAGCTGGCGCGATTGCCATCGGCCGTCGCCAGCCACCACCGACGAACCGGTCCGAACCCCTCGCCCTCGCGCGTCAGGTCGCCAACCGCGCCGTCGAACACCAGCGTCTCGCGGGCGTTCGCCTCCGCCACCAGGAGAGGCGCGGTGAATGGGCGGTCGAATTCAACGACCAACCGCGCGTGCTCGATGTTCCCGCCGGTGCGCACGCCGACAATCGCGGGCAAGGCGCCCACCTGGGTTGTCGGCCCGCCCAGGCTGGCGGCGACGGAAGGCGCGGTGAGACCCGAGAGACAGGCGGCGAGAGCCCAGCAGCCACGGCCAGCCCTGCCCGGCGTCATCGCTTCGAATGGCCAAGTCCGCCGCATGTCTCGCTCATCGCCCGCGCGGCGTCGACAAACAGTTAAGGACGCGAGCGCCGACCGGGCGCCGCGGGACTGGCCGCGGCGGGTGGACGCAAGACGGCTTCCCTTGCGGGCTGTCATGGCCTACATGCATGGCGTGGCGCGTGCGTCGCCGCCAGGCTTGTTCGGCCGTCGGCGCGCGCCTGTCGCGTCTCCATGCCGGGCAAGGCGTTTCGTCGGCCTGATGGGCGCGAGCCCGATTCGCCGCGTCGCCCGCCTTGGCTATTCAAGAGGCGAGCCGGCGCCACAAAGAGAAACAACCATGGGCTGCACCGCCCCCGTTCCGCCTCCGCTCCCGTCCGCCGTCACCGGCGGCTCATGGGCGCGGCGGCCGGCGCGCGCGCGCGCCCGCAAGCCGGCGCCGGAGCCTTGCTCCGTGGAACGCCGAGGAGATCGCCATCATGTCACGTCAGATGCTCATCGACGCCGCCCATCCGGAGGAGACGCGCGTCGTCGTCCTCGACGGCGGCAAGATCGAGGAATTTGATTTCGAGAGCGGCCAGCGCAAGCAACTGCGCGGCAACATCTACCTCGCCAAGGTCACTCGCGTCGAGCCAAGCCTGCAAGCCGCCTTCATAGAGTACGGCGGCAATCGTCACGGTTTTCTCGCGTTCAACGAGATCCATCCAGACTATTACCAGATTCCTCACGCCGACCGCGAGGCGCTGATCCGCGAGGCGCAGGCCGAAGCCGAGAACGGCGACGACGTCGACCACGTCGAGCCGCCGGCGGTCGCGAACGGCGTTGGCGGCGAGGAGGACGGCGCGACCGCCGCCCACGCCGATGACGAGGACGAAGTCGACGAGGCCATCGCCCGCCAGCGCCGGCGGCTGATGCGTCGCTACAAGATCCAGGAGGTGATCAAGCGCCGCCAGATCATGCTGGTGCAGGTGGTCAAGGAGGAACGCGGCACAAAGGGGGCGGCCCTCACCACCTACTTATCTCTGGCGGGGCGTTATTGCGTCTTGATGCCCAATACCGATCGCGGCGGCGGCATCAGCCGCAAGATCACCGCCGCCGCCGACCGCAAGCGCCTGCGCGACGTCGTCGCCGAACTGCAGGTGCCAGGCGGCATGGGATTGATCGTGCGCACCGCCGGCGCCAAGCGCACCCGCGCCGAGATCCGCCGCGACTACGAATACCTGTCGCGCGCCTGGGAGAACATCCGCGACACGACCCTCAAATCCATCGCGCCGACGCTGATCTACGAGGAGGAGGATCTGGTTAAACGCGCGATTCGCGACCTGTTCGACAAGGATGTCGAAGCCATCCTGGTCGATGGCGAAGCCGGGTTTCGCGAAGCGCGCGACTTCATGCGCATGCTGGTGCCGTCGCAGGCCAAGAAGGTGCAGGCGTGGCGCGAAGGTACGCCGTTGTTCATGGCGCGAAAGATCGAAGATCACCTTTCCCAGATCTACTCGAGCACGGCGCCGCTGAAGTCGGGCGGTTATCTGGTGATCAACCAGACCGAGGCGCTGGTCGCCATCGACGTGAATTCCGGTCGAGCGACGCGAGAGCGCAACATCGAGGCGACCGCCTTGCGCACCAACCTCGAGGCGGCCGAGGAGGCCGCGCGGCAGATGCGCCTGCGCGACCTCGCCGGGCTGATCGTCATCGACTTCATCGACATGGACGAGGGGAAGAACAACCGCGCGGTCGAGAAGGTGCTCAAGGACTGCCTGGCCCGCGACCGCGCCCGCATCCAGATGGGCCGCATCTCCGCCTTCGGCCTGATGGAGATCAGCCGGCAGCGCCGCCGCACCGGCATTCTCGAGGGCACGACCAACATCTGCCCTCACTGCCACGGCGCCGGGCGCGTCCGCTCGGTGGAGTCCAGCGCCTTGGCGGCGCTTCGAGCCGTGGAGATGGAGGCGGTTCGCGGCGGCGGCGAGGCGCGTCTGACCGTCGCCAAGGAGGTCGGCCTCTACGTTCTCAATCACAAGCGCGAGAACCTGCTCCGTCTGGCGCAGCGGCAAGGCCTTCTGGCCACCGTGGCCATCGATGAAGGCCTCGAACAGGCGGAACATCGGGTGGAACGCCTTTCGGACACGCCCTATGCCGCCGAGGAACCGCGGGCGGCGGCCGAGCCGACGAAAGCGCCGGATTTGACGGCCGCGGCGCAGCTCGAGGTCGAGTTCGACGATCCGCCGGATGAAGTCGATGAGGACGCGACGGCGGCGGAGGTCACGATCGCCAACCAATCGGATGGCGCCCGGCGGCGGCGGCGGCGGCGGCGCGGCCGCGGCGAGGACGCTCGCGCCGGCGATGTTCGCCAGACGGCCGCGCCTATCCCGGCGGCGGTGGAGCCGCTCCCCGAGGCGAATGGCGAGATCGATGGCGCTGGTCGGCGACGGCGGCGCGGCCGCCGCGGCGGACGCTCCGGCCGCGACGAGGCGCGGGCCGTCGACGCCTACGGCTGGGCATGGCCGGCGCGGTTGAGCGGCGATGACCCGTTCGAGTGGCGCGGACCCTCCGTCGCGGATCCGACGCTGACCGATCAAATCGACGCGAGCCCGGCCGAGGTTGCGGCCGTTCCGGAAGCCGAACGCATCATCGTCGAGCCGGCGGTCGCGGCGCCCGATGGGGTGGGCGAACAGCCGTTCGTGGAGGCCGAGACGCCGGAGCTCTGGGTGGAGTTGCCGCCGGTCGCCGAGACGCGGCCGCGTCCGAGCCGCTCCCGCGGCGGGCCGAGGAGCGCGCGCGTTCGGCATGACTCGGCCGGGGATGCGCCTGATCCGCGACCGCCGCGCCCGGCGGCCGCGCCGACGGCGGATCCCGAGGGGGACGGCGCGGATGAAAAGGAGCCGGCCAGCCGGGCGCCAGCCGCCCAAGATCCTCTCGCCGGCGGCTCCGAGGCGCTGGAGGTGATGACCGCGCCGGCGCTGTCACCGGGCGAAAACGCCTCGATCGCGCCCGATCCGAACGAGATCTCCACGCCACCGCTCGCTCCGAGGCGCGGATGGTGGCGCCGCGGCGCCTGAGCCTGACCGCCGGCCGCCCGGCTGACCGGTCGGCGCGGCGGCGGCCGTGCGCGGTCGCGCTCGCCATCGTCCTGGCTCTTGCGCCGGCGGCGCGCGCCCAAAGCGATGGCGGCGTCTCGATCATCCGCGACACCGAGATCGAGGCCATCCTGCACCGCGAGGCCGATCCGATCTTCGCCGCCGCCGGGCTGGACCCCAGCAGCGTGCGGATCCATCTGGTCGGCGATAAGCAGCTGAACGCCTTTTCGGCTGGCGGCTTGCAGCTGTTCCTCAACACCGGTCTCATTCTCGAGACCAAGACGCCCAATCAGCTGGTCGGGGTCATCGCCCACGAAACCGGGCACATCGCCGGCGGCCACATCGCCAGGTCCGGAGCGGCCGGTCGCTCGGCGCTCGGACCACTGCTCCTGGGCCTGGGTCTCGGCATCCTCGCCGCCGCCGCCGGCGCGCCGGACGCCGCCGCGGGCCTCGTCTATTCCTCGGGATATTTCGCGGAGCTTTCCGTGCTCGGCTACTCCCGCGAGCAGGAGTCGCGCGCCGATCAGGCGGCGGTCACCTATCTGGAGAAAGCCGGCGAGTCCGGCCGCGGCCTCGTCGATTTCTTCGACGCCTTTCGCTACCAGGAAGTGTTCGACGACGAGAAGAAGTTCCCGTTCTTCCGCGACCATCCGCTCACCGATGATCGTATCGAGGCGCTGCGGGTCCGGGTGGCCCAGCAGCCGCATGTCGGCGCCCGCGATTCCATTCCGGCGTTGTTCGACCACGCGGTCATGAAAGCCAAGCTCGAGGGCTTTCTCGACGGCGCCGGCCAGGTATTCATGGACTATCCGCCGAGCGACACCTCCTATCCGGCGCGTTACGCGCGCGCGATCGCGCTCTACCGCGAAACCGAGACCGACCGCGCGCTGGGCGAGATCGACGAGCTGATCGCCGAGCGGCCGACCAATCCCTTTCTGTGGGAGCTGAAGGGTCAGGTGCTGTTCGAGGCCGGCCGCCCGAAGGAGGCCGAACCGGCGCACCGCCGCTCGGTGGAACTCGATCCCGGCGCGCCGCTGCTGCGCATCAATCTCGGCCAGGCGCTGATCGCCGAGGGTGGCGCCGCCAAGCTCGAGGAGGCGGTCGGCCACATCCGCCGGGCGCTGGAGATCGAGCCGGATAATGCGCTCGGCTGGCGGCTTCTATCGGAAGCCTACGACAGCCAGGGCAAGGGCGGCCTGGCGCGGCTGGCGGCCGCCGAACAGAATTTCTATCTCGGCCAGCTGCCCGATGCCCGCGTCTTCGCCGTGCGCGCCCGCGAACTTCTCAAGAAGGACTCCCCCGAATGGCGACGCGCCAACGACATCATCCTCGCCTCCCATCCGACGCCGGCGCAGCTCAAGGCGATCGGCGGGGCGGGATGAGGCGCGCCACTGGCCTCGCGCGCCTCCTCGCCGCCGCTTTGGCTTTCGGCGCCTGTCACGGATCGCAGGCTAAGGACTCGGTCGCCGCCGCCGCGCCAGCCGACGCCGCCTTCGGCGCCAAGGTCCGCGCCTACCTTCTCGCCCATCCGGAGGTGATCGAAGAAGCGGTCGAGCGGCTACAGGCCAACCAGGCGGCTGATCAGGCCGCGCAGGAGAAGGCCGCGGCCGCCAAGCTTCCGGCGCTCCGGAGGGCCATCGAGCGCGATCCGCGCGACTTCGTCGCTAATCCGGCGGGCCACGTGACGGTCACGGAATTCTACGATTATCGCTGCCCCCACTGCGTCAACGCCGCGCCCAAGGTGCTGGCGATGATCCGCCGCGACCCGGACGTGCGCTTCGTGTTCAAGGAGATGCCGATTTTCGGCGAAGTCTCGCAGCGCGCCGCCCGCGCCGCCTTGGCGGTGAAGAAGTCCGGCGGCGACTCGCTCGGCCTCTATCAGGCGCTGATGTCGACACGCGGGCTCGATCGGGCGACGATCGACGCTCTCGCCCTGGCCCACGGCGCCACTCGGGCCGACATCGACGCCAACCCCGCCGCCGACCAGCAGATGGCCGACACCGCCTCGCTGTTCGCCAAGCTCGACCTCGGCGGCACGCCGGCCTTCATCATCGGCGACGACATCGTCTATGGCGAGGACATGGACGCGGTGGCCGCCGACGTCGCCAAGGCCAAGGCCGCCCAGGCGCGCGGCCAGATGCAGGCGGCCAGAAGGTGATGACCGATCGCGGCGGTCCCGCGCCCAGGCGAGCCCCCCTCCCCCCCTTCGGGGGTACTCCCCCCGTTGCACGGCGGAAGACCAAGCGTGCGCCCGCCGCAACGCTTCCTCCCCCGCGCAGCGGGGGAGGGGGACCGCGAAGCGGTGGAGGGGGCTCGTCGCGCGAGTCCTCGCCGCGAACCTCATTCTGCCGGCGGCCGCGGTAGCTCAGACGACCGCCGCCTCTCCGCCCACCGTCCCCTCGGACGCGGCGGTGGTGTCTGCGCTCGATACCCGTTACCAAAAGGCGGTCGAGACCAGTGACGCCGCCGCCATGGATGGCCTTCTGGCCGACGGCTTCGTCCTCGTCGACGGCGACGGCGACGCCCATCCCAAGGCCGAACTGGTCGCCGAGGCCAAGGCCGGCAAGAACCACTACAGCCTTCAGGATGATGTCGAGCGCACCGTGCGCGTCTTCGGCGACACGGCGATCGTCACCGCCAAGCTGCGCGCCAAGGGCCGCGAAGGAGCCGAGGACGTCGACTACACCCTGTGGTTCAGCGCCACCTGGGCGCGAGGCCACGCCGGCTGGCGCTGCCTCTTCGTGCAGACCTCCCAGCCGGTGGAAAACTGAAACCTGAAGTCGCTGTTCGGCGACCCGACCTTCCGGCGTCTCGCCCGCCGCGGCGCCGAGCGATCAGCTAAACTTGGCCTGCAGGCCCCGCATCGCTACTATTCACAAGTTGACGGACGCCGGCCGGGCATAGCTCGCGGATGCGGCCCGTTCGGGTGAGCGGGGGCGGCGGAAGCGATCCGATGGACGACAGCGGCAGAGCCCCGCACGCGATCGCCGTCGCCGACACCGGCGCGGCGGCGCTCGCCTTCCTCATGCAGCTGATCGGCCTGCCGGCCGACGCCGCCGAGCTGCTGCACCAGAGCGGCCGGGCGACGCTCGACGAAGCGGAGATCCTGCGCGCCGCGAGGCGCTTCCCGGTCAAGGCGCGGGCGATCTCATCGACGCCGGCGCGGCTCGAGACCACGCCCCTGCCAGCCCTCGGCCAGACGCGCGATGGCGCCTGGCTGGTCATCGGCAAGGCGGCGGAGGACAAGGTGCTGGTGCAGAGCCCGCTGGCCGCCCAGCCCGAGCTGCTCGCCAAGGAGGCGTTCGCCGAGCGCTGGAACGGCCGTCTCATTCTGATCGCCCGCCGCGCCAGCCTCTCCGATCCCTACCGGCGCTTCGGCGTCGCCTGGTTCGTCGACGCGGTGAAGAAGTACCGCCAGCCGATGAGCGAGGTGCTTATCGCCTCCTTCTTCCTGCAGGTGTTCGGCCTCCTGACGCCGCTGTTCTTCCAGGTGATCATCGACAAGGTGTTCGTCCATCGCGGCTACTCCACGCTCGAGGTGCTGGCGCTGGGCCTTGGGGTGCTGTCGCTGTTCGAGGTGATCCTGGGCGGGCTCCGAACCTACCTCTTCGCCCACACCTCCAACCGCATCGACGTCGAGCTGGGGGCTCGGCTGTTCCGGCACCTGTTCGCCCTGCCCATGGCCTACTTCCAGGCGCGCCGGGTCGGCGACACCGTCGCCCGGGTGCGAGAACTGGATACCATCCGCCAGTTCCTCACCTCCTCGGCCATCACCCTGGCGCTCGATCTGTTCTTCGCGATCATCTTTCTGGTGGTGCTGTTCATCTACAGCCCGCTGCTGACCGTGGTGGTCGCCGGCGCCCTGCCGCTCTACGTGCATCTTGAGCCTCGGCCTCACGCCGATCTTCCGCGAGCGACTGAACGAGCGGTTCAAGCGCGGCGCCGAGAACCAGGCCTTCCTGGTCGAGACCGTCTCGGGCGTCGAGACGGTCAAGTCGATGGCGCTCGAGCCGGTGATGCAGAAGCGCTGGGAGGAGCAGATCTCCGCCTACGTCCGCTCGGCCTTCTCGGTCATCGGCGTCGGCAATCTCGCCACCCAGACGACCACCCTGATCAACAAGGTGACCACCGTCCTCATCCTCTTCCTCGGGGCCGGGCCTCGTCATCCACAACAAGCTGACCGTCGGCGAACTGGTCGCCTTCAACATGATCTCCTCGCAGCTCGCCGCCCCGGTGCTGCGCCTCGCCCAGCTGTGGCAGGATTTCCAGCAGGTGCGCATCTCGATCGACCGGCTCGGCGACATCCTCAACACCACGCCCGAGCCGGGCGCCCAGGCGCAGGCGAGCCTCTCCGCCATCAAGGGCGACATCGCGCTGGAGAACCTCAGCCTTCCGCTACCGCCTCGATGCCCAGCCGGTGCTGCGCGAGATCAACCTCGAGGTGCCGGCCGGCCAGGTGCTCGGCATCGTCGGCTCGTCCGGCTCGGGCAAGAGCACGCTCGCCAAGCTCATCCAGCGGCTCTACGTGCCCGAGACCGGCCGGGTGCTGGTCGACGGCGCCGATCTCGCCCTCGTCGATCCCGCCTGGCTGCGGCGACAGATCGGCGTCGTGCTGCAGGAGAACGTCCTCTTCAACCGCACGGTGCGCGAGAACATCGCGCTCGGCGATCCCGGCATGCCGATGGACCGGGTGATCGCCGCCGCCGAGCTGGCCGGCGCGCACGAGTTCATCCTCGCCCTGCCCGAGGGCTACGGCACCATGATCGGCGAGCGCGGCGCCTCGCTCTCCGGCGGCCAGCGCCAGCGCATCGCCATCGCCCGGGCGCTGGTCGGCAATCCGCGCATCCTCATCTTCGACGAGGCGACCAGCGCCCTCGACTACGAGAGCGAGGCGGCGATCCAGGCCAACATGCGACGCATCACGACGGGGCGGACGGTGGTCATCATCGCCCACCGCCTGTCCACCCTGCGCGGCGCCGACCGCATCGTCACCATCGAGAAGGGCGCCCTGATCGAGGACGGCACGCACGACCAGCTGCTGCGCCGCGGCGGCCGCTACGCCGAGCTGTGGCGCCTCCAGTCCGGCGAACCGGCCGGCGCCACGGGCATCGTCAGCGGCTTCGCCCCGGCCCTCGGGAGCATGGCGTGAGTGTTTCCTCGGAGCGCCGGCCTCCAGGCCGGCTCTTTTTCGCTGGGCCGGCGTGGGCGCCGGCGCTCCGGACGGTCGGCGCGTCATGAGCCTCGCGGAGCGGTTCACCGGCCTGCTGCGCCGGGGCGTCGAGCAGTTCGACGGCAAGGACGAGCGCGAGTTCCTGCCCGCCGCCCTCGAGATCCTCGAAACGCCGCCCTCGCCGGCCAGCCGCTTCATGGCCATGGCGATCGGGATCTTCTTCCTCGTCGCCGTCGTCTGGGCCTTCGTCGGCAAGGTCGACGTGCTGGCGACCGCCACCGGCCGCCTCGTGCCCGCCGGCAAGGTCAAGGTCATCCAGCCGCTCGACCCGGGCCTGGTGCGCGCCATCGCCGTGCAGGATGGCGACCATGTCCGCGCCGGTCAGGTGCTGATCGAACTCGACCCGACCCAGGTCGGCGCCGATCGCGACCGCCTGGCCCGCGACCTGGCTACCACGAGCCTGGAAGTGGCGCGCCTCACCGCCTTGAAGCCGCTCGTCGAGCGCGGCGGAGCGCCCGGGCCGCTGATCCCGCCGCGCCGGCGCCACCGCCGACGACATCGCCCAGGCGCGCGCCGCCCTCGCGCGCCCAGGTCGACGAGCAGGCCGCCAAGCTCGCCGCCCTCGATCAGCAGATCGCCGAGAAGCGCGCCGAGGAGGGCGAGGTGGTCGCCGCCATCGCCAAGACCAACGCCAGCCTGCCGCTGCTCGTCGCAGAAGGCGCGGCTGCACCAGCAGCTGCATGACGAGGGCTTCGGCACCAGCTTCGCCTATCTCGACGCCCAGCAGCAGCTTTCCGACGCCCGCAACGATCTGAAGGTCGACGCCGAGCGCGGCGGTCCAGGCGCGCGCCGCCGGCGCCGCCCTGCAGCGCCAGCGCGCCCAGGCCGGTCAGCGAGTTCGCCGCCGAAGTGCTCTCCGATCTGGCCAAGGCGCTGGAAAAGCAGAACGAGCTCAACCAGGAGCTGATCAAGGCGCAGCAGAAGGACGCCGACACCAACATCCGCGCGCCGATCGACGGCGTCGTCGAGGAGCTGGCGGTGCACACCATCGGCGGCGTCGTCACTCCGGCGCAGCGCCTGATGATCATCGTTCCCGACACCGGAACCCTGATGGTCGAGGCGCAGCTGCCCAACCGCGACGTCGGCTTCGTCCATGCGGGCCAGGAGGCGGCGGTGAAGATCGAGACCTTCAGCTTCACCCGCTACGGCCTGGTGCGCGGCAAGGTGTTGGACGTCAGCCGCGACGCGGTCGCCGCCGGCGAGCGCCGCGCCGACGACAGCGTCTCCAGCGACCAGCCTTCCAGCCTGCCCGCGCCCGCGTCGCCGACCTACACCGCGCGGGTGAGGCTCGAGCAGGACTACATGATCGTCGACGGCGTCCGCCGCCAGCTGCTGCCCGGCATGGCCGTCACCGCCGAGATCAAGACCGGCCGCCGCACCATCATCGACTATCTGCTCTCGCCGCTTGCGAGACGGAGCAACGAAGCGCTGCACGAGCGGTGAGCGGAAGACCCGGTTCGGAGCCGCGCGCCCTATGAGCCCCCCTCCCCGCTTCGGGGTACTCCCCCGGTTTCCGGGGGGGAGATCCTCCGCGACCGACCGCCAAATCGTTCCTCCCCCGCACAGCGGGGGAGGGGGACCACGACGTGGTGGAGGGGGCTCGCCGGGCGAGGCGTTCGCCGATTCCGTCGCCCGCCCCCGCCTGATCATCACCGCCGACGACTTCGGCGCCGCGCCCGAGGTCAACGAAGCCGTCGCCCTGGCGCACACGCAGGGCGTGCTCACAGCCGCTAGCCTCATGGTCGGCGCCCCGGCGGCGGAAGAGGCGGTGGCGATCGCCAGGGCCCTCCCCACCCTGCGCGTCGGCCTCCACCTGGTGCTGGTCGAAGGCCGTCCGGTGCTCGCGCCAAGCAAGGTTTCCGCCCTGGTCGGTCCGGATGGCCGTTTCCTGACCGACATGGCCCGGCTCGGCGCGGCGATCTTCTTTCGCGCCGACGCGAGGCGCCAGATCGCCGCCGAGATCGAGGCGCAGTTCGCCGCCTTCGCCGCCACCGGCCTCGCCCTCGACCACGCCAACGCCCACAAGCACTTCCACCTGCACCCGACCATCTGCGGCCTGATGATCCGCGTCGGCCGTCGCCATGGCTTGACAGCCGTCCGGGCCCCGGTCGAGCCGCGCGCGATCCTGCGCGCCATCGAACCGGACACGCCGGGCACTCTCGCGGACGTTTTCGTCGACGGCTGGGCCCGCCTCGCCCGCGCCCGCCTGCGCGGCGCTGGCCTCGCCGTTCCCGACCAGGTCTTCGGCCTCGCCTGGAGCGGCGCGATGACCGAGCGGCGGCTGGCCGGCTTGATCGAGCACCTGCCGCCCGGCCTCACCGAAATCTACACCCACCCGGCGATCCGCGAGGGTTACCGCGACTCGGCGCCGGGGTATCATTATCGCGATGAGCTCGCCGCCCTTCTGTCGACCGAAGCTCGCGCGCGGCTCGCGGCCGGCGGGGCGCGACCGGGAGGTTTCGCCGACCTCGCCTAAGGTGGCGCGGTGAGCGACGCATCCGCCCTCGCCCGGGCCCGCCTGCGCTGGAGCGCGGCGGTGTTGCTGGCGGCTGGCGTCGCGGTCGCCCTCGCGATCCTCGGCTACTTCGGGCTCGCCAGGGTCTGGGCGTCGCTCGCCGAGATCGGCTGGCGCGGCCTCGTCACCCTCAGCCTCGCCTCGCTCGCGCCGCTCGGGATCCTGGGCGCCGCTTGGTGGGCGCTCGAGGGCGGACCCCTGGCGTGGCTGCGCGCCTTCGTCTGGGCGCGGGCGATCCGCGACGCGGCGACCGAGCTTCTGCCCTTCTCGCAGTTCGGCGGCTTCGCCATCGGCGCGCGCGCCGCCGTGCTGAGCGGCGTGCCGCCAGCCCGCGCCTCGGCCGGGACGGTGGTCGACGTCACCGCCGAGATGATCGCCCAGCTCGGCTTCACCGGGCTTGGCCTCGCGATCCTCGATCCTCGAGGACGCCAGTCTCGCGGCCGGCGGCAGGGCGGTGATCGACGCCAGCCTGGTCGGGCTTGGCCTGTCGGCGGCGGCGGCGGTCGGCTTCATCCTCGCCCAGCGCCACGGCGGCGGGCCAGCCCTGGCCTTGGCGCGCCGCTTTCTCCCACCGGCCGAGGCGGCCACGGCCGCCTTCGTCCGCGAGCTCGACAGCTTCTACCGCCGGCCGGCCGCGCCTCGCGGCCGGCGTCGGCCTGCATCTCGCCGCCTGGATCGTGAGCGCCCTCGCCGTCTGGCTTGCCCTGAGAGCGGGCGGCGCTCCGTGAGCCTCGCCGCCATCCTCGCGCTCGAGGCCCTGGTCGGAGCGGTGCGCAGCGCCGCCTTTTTCGCGCCCATGGCGATCGGCGTGCAGGAGGGCGCCTACGCCCTGATCGGGCCCTTGCTAGGGCTGCCGCCCGACCTCGCCCTCGCCATCTCCCTGCTGCGGCGCGGGCGCGACGTGGTCGTCGGTCTTCCCGTCCTGATCGCCTGGCAGGGGCGGGAGGGGCGCCGCCTGATCGCCGCCCGGCGGCGGTGAATTCGCCGAGATCCGGAAGGACGGTCGGGATCCGGCCCTCGTCGATCTCCGCCTGGCGCGACTGCAGAAAGGCCGAGCGGATCGTGGCGTAGGGGTCGGCGGACTCCGCCAGCAGCGCCTTCAGGTCGCCCGCCGTGCGCCGCTGCTCGTCCAGCAGGCCGACGGCGAACGCGCCGGTGCTGATCTCGGTGCGCCCCGGGTAATTGGCCCAGTGCACCGGGTCGAGGCCCTGGTCGACGACGAAGCCGGTGAAGTCGCGAAAGTCCGACGGTCCGAGGATCGGCAGGAACAGATAGGGACCCGGCTTCAGCCCGTAGCGTCCAAGCGTATCGCCGAAAGAGTTGGGATGGTGCGGAAAGCCGGCGTGCGTGGCGACATCGACCAGCCCGGCGACGCCCAAGGTGCTGTTGGTGGCGAAGCGCAACACCGTCCGGCCGGCTCGCTTCGGGCGCGCCTGCAAGAGGTCGTTGATCGCCACCAGCGGCTCGCCGAGATTGACGACCACATTGTGCAGCCCCTCGCCGATCGGCCCCGGGGTGAGGACGTGATAGAGCTTGCCGATCGGGGCGAACAGCACCTTGGCCAGCACCGCGGTGATCGCGAAGCCGACGCGGTTCAACTTCTCGAATGGGTCCTCGCGCGGGGCCGCCGCGGCGATCGCCGGGTGGAGAACGGCGAGGCCGGCGAGCGCGCCGAGCAGACCTCCCCTTAATCCGGGGACACAATACCTAATGCGTCCGAGGGCCCGCCGCCGTGGCGAGACCCGCGAGCGCATTCGTTTTAATCCGGGGACACAATACCTAATGCGTCCGAGCGCCCGCCGCCGTGGCGATACCCGCGAGCGCATTAGGTATTGTGTCCCCGGATTATTGTTTTGAACACGCGCCCGCATAGGCCATGCTCGCCGCCGCGTTCAAGCTTTCCCTGACGAGCGCGGGCGGCTCGCCCGCGCCGGGGCGACTGACCAGGCGATCATGATGGAAGCGAAAACCGAGGGCGCGGCCGCGCGATCCGGCTGGGCGGCGATCGTGGCGGCGAGCGTGCGGCATCGCCGCGCCGTCGCGGCCGGCGGCGTGCTCCTCGCCCTGATCGCCCTCGCCTACGCCGCCACCCACGTCGCGATCACCACCGATACCAACCGCCTCCTCTCGGCCAAGCTGGGGTGGCGGGTGCGCGAGGCGACCTTCAACGCATTGTTCCAGCCGCACGGCGACCGCATCGTCGTGGTGATCGACGCCGTGACCCCCGAACGCGCCGAACAGGCCGCCGCCCAGCTCGCCGCCCGTCTCGCCGCCCAGCCCAGGACGATCGCCGCCGTCTCCCGGCCGGACGCCACGCCGTTTTTCCGCCAGAACGGACTTCTCTTCCTCTCCGAACCCAAGGTGCGCGAGGCGACCGCCGCCCTGGTCGCCGCACAGCCATTTCTCGGTCCGCTGGCGGCCGATCCCAGCCTGCGCGGGGTGACGACCACCCTCTCCAACGCCGCCGCCGGCGTCCAAGGCGGTCAGGCCAGCCTCGCGGCGCTCGATCGGCCGTTCCGCACCCTGGCGGACGTTTTCGAGCGCGCCCTGGCCGGGCGGCCGGCGTATCTCTCCTGGCGGACGCTGATCTCCGGCGCTCCGCCCACGGCCGCCGAACGGCGCCGCATCATCCTCGTCGATCCCAAGCTCGACTACGCCAGTCTGCAGCCGGGCGCCGCCGCTTCGGACACGATCCGCGCCGCCGCCCGCGCCCTCCGGCTCGACCCGACGCACGGCGTCACGGCGCGGCTGACCGGCGATGCGCCGCTGCAGGACGACCAGCTCGGCTCGCTCGCCGAGCACGTCGGCTGGATCGGCCTCCTCGCCGTCTCGGCGATCGTGCTGATGCTGTGGTTCGCCGTGCGCTCGCCAAGGCTGATCGGCGCCATCCTCGCCACCATGGTGATGGGCTTGGTGATCACCGCCGCGCTCGGCCTCGCCATCTTTCACCGCTTCAACGTCATCTCGGTTGCCTTCATCCCTCTGTTCGTCGGCCTCGGCATCGACTTCGGCATCCAGTTCACCGTGCGCTTCCGCGCCGAGCATGCGAGCGGCCAATCGCGGGAAGCGGCGCTGGCGGCGGCCGGCGGCGGCATGGGTCGCTCCCTCACCCTCGCCGCTCTGGCGATCGCCGCCGGCTTTCTCGCCTTCGCGCCCACCGCCTACGTCGGCCTCTCGCAGCTCGGCGTCATCGCCGGCGCCGGCATGCTGGTGGCCCTGGCGCTCAACCTCACCGTCCTGCCCGCCATCATCGCCTTGCTGCAACCGGCGCCAGCCGCCGCGCCGCTGGACGGCAAGGGGCTGGAGCGTCTCGACGCCATGGTGCTGCGCCACCGTCGCGCGGTGATCGCCGCCGGCGTCGGCGGCGCGCTCGTGGGCGCCGCCTTGCTGCCGTTCGTGACTTTCGATTTCGACCCGCTGCACCTGATGAACCCGCGCAGCCCTTCGGTCGCCACGCTGCGCCAGCTGATGCGCGATCCCGACCTCACTCCGGCGACACTGGAGGTGGTGACGCCCTCCCTCGCCGGCGCGGAGAGCCTCGCCGCGCGTCTCGCTCGCCTGCCCGAGGTGGCGGAAACCCGCACTCTCGACGAGCTTCGTTCCCGCCGATCAGCCGGCCAAGCTGGCGGCCATCGCCGACGCCGCCGCCTTGCTCGACTTGACGCTCGACCCGCTGGTTACCGAGCCGCCTCCCGGGGACGCCGATCTCGTGGCCGCCTTGCGCAAGACCGCCGCCGACCTGCGCCTCGCCGCCCCGGCCGGGGCGCCGGCTCGATCCAGGCCCAGCGCCTCGCCGCCGATCTCGACCGCGCCGCCGCCGCCCCGCCGGCTCGGCGCGCGGCGATCACCGCCGCCATCATCCCGCCGCTGTCCATCCTGCTCGATCAAACCCGCGACATCCTGCGCGCCCAGCCGGTGACGCTCGCCAGCTTGCCGTCGGACTTGCGCGCGCAGTGGCTGGCGCCGGATGGCCGGGCTCGCGTTTCCATCCTGCCCAAGGGCAATCCGGACGACATCGGCGTCCTGCGCGGCTTCATCGCGGCGGTCACCGCCGTGGCGCCGCAAGCCACCGGCGCGGCGCGCGACACCTACGAGGGCGGCCGCACGGTCGCCGGCGCGTTCATCGAAGCGGGCCTGCTGTCGTTCGCCGCCATCCTGCTGCTGCTGTTCATCGCCCTTCGCCATCCGCGCGATGTCGGCGTCACCCTGGCGCCGATCGTCCTGACCCTGCTGCTCACCCTCGGAACCTGCGTCGTGATCGGCCAGCCGCTCAACTTCGCCAACATCATCGCCTTTCCGCTGCTCGCCGGCATCGGCGTCGCCTTCCACATCTATTTCGTCATGGCTTGGCGCGCCGGCGGCGCCCACTTGCTGCAATCCAGCCTCACCCGCGCGATCTTCTTCAGCGCGCTTGCGACCGCCACCGGCTTCGGCAGTCTGTGGGCGTCGAGCCATCCCGGCACCGCCAGCATGGGCAAGCTCCTGATGATCTCCCTCGTCTGGACCCTGGTCAGCGCCCTCCTCTTCCAGCCGGCGCTGATGGGGACGCCGCGGCGGTGATGGGCGCATCAGTCTTGAAACAGAGGGGAGGGACTGCCGGAGGACGGCGCGAAAGGCGATCACCACGGGCCATCAGGTTCAAGGACTGCGGCGCACCGATCGTCGATCGGTGGGCTGTCGCGACCGACTGAGCGCCAATCGCGCTCACCAGCGGCCTCCCCTCACCCCCCGATCCGCGCCAGCCACTCGTCCTCGCTCAGCACCTCGATGCCGAGCGCGACGGCGGTCTTGAGCTTCGCGCCGGCGCTGGGGCCAGCGACGACGATGTCGGTCTTCTTGGAGACCGAGCCCGAGACGCGGGCGCCGAGGCGCTCGGCCTGGGCCTTGGCCTCCTCGCGCGTCACCCGTTCCAGCGCGCCGGTGAACACCACCGTCTTGCCCGCCACCGCCGTGTCCTGTCGCGGCCGCTCGGCGTCGAGGATGGAGAGTTCGCCGACCAGGGCGGCGACCATGGCGCGGTTGTGCGCCTCGGCGAAGAAGGCGGAGGCCGCGGCGATCACCGCTTCGCCCACCTGGTCGAGGGCATCGAGCTCGGCGACCGCGGCCGCATCGCCGGCGGCCACCTTGTCCATGGCGCCGAGGAAGGCCTGGGCCGAGCCGTAGCCCCGCGCCAGGGTCTGGGCGGTGGTCTCGCCGACGTGGCGGATGCCGAGCGCGTGGATGAAACGCTCGAGGCCGATGGTCCGGCGCGCTTCGATCGCCGCGACCAGGTTGGCGGTGGAGGCTTCGCCATGCCCGGCCATCTCTCGCAGCCGCGCCAGGATCTCGGGGCGGCGCGGCAAGCGGAAGATATCGGCCGGCTGCTCGATCAAGCCCTCGTCGAGAAACAGCCGCAGCTGCCTCTCGCCGAGGCCTTCGATGTCGAAGGCGCGGCGCGAGACCACGTGCCGCAGATGCTCGATCCGTTGGAACGGGCAGGCCAACTCGCCGGTGCAGCGCCGCACCACCGTTTCGACGCCGCTGGCGGTGGTCTCGCGCGTGAAGGGTGTGGCGAGCGGGCACGGGCAGCGGCTCGGGAATTTGAACGGCTGGGAGCCGGTCGCTCGCTCCTCCTCGACCACGCTCACCACCTGAGGGATGACGTCCCCGGCTCTTTGCACGATCACCGTGTCGCCGACCCGGATATCCTTGCGGGCGATCTCGTCGGCGTTGTGCAAGGTGGCGCGCTCGACCACCACGCCGCCGACGGTGACCGGCTCCAGCCGGGCCACGGGCGTCGCCGCGCCGGTGCGGCCCACCTGGATGTCGATAGCTCGCAGCACCGTGCGCGCCTGCTCGGCCGGGAACTTGCGGGCGATCGCCCAGCGGGGCGAGCGCGAGACGAAGCCCAGCCGCGCCTGCCAGTCCAGCCGATCGACCTTGAACACCACGCCGTCGATGTCGAACGGCAGCTTCGGCCGCAGCGCCTCGAACGCGACATAGGCGCCCGTCAGGCCGCCGACGCCCTCCACCCGCCGCGCCTCGCGCGTGACTGAAAAGCCCCACGTCCGCAGCGCTTCCAGCGCCTCCCCCTGAGTGGTGGCGAAGTTGTCGCTGGCCAAGCCCCACGCATAGGCGAAGAACCGCAAGGGACGTTGGGCGGTCACCGAGGCGTCGATCTGGCGCAGCGAGCCGGCGGCGGCGTTGCGCGGGTTGGCGTAGGTGCGTTGGCCGCTCGCCTCGGCGGCGGCGTTCAGAGCGGCGAACTCCTCACGGCCGAGGTAGACCTCTCCGCGAACCTCGACCACCGAGGGCCAGCCGTGGCCGCCAAGCCGCTTGGGGATTTCGCGGATGGTCATCAGGTTGGCGGTCACGTCCTCGCCCACCCGGCCGTCGCCGCGCGTCGCGCCGCGCACCAGACGGCCGCCCTCGTAGCGCAGCGAGGCTGACAGCCCATCGATCTTCGGCTCGGCGACATAGGCCACCGGCGCCTCGCCGAGCTTGAGGAAGCGCCTCACGCGGGCGTCGAACTCGGCGACATCCCCGTTGGAAAAGGCGTTGTCGAGCGACAGCATCGGCGCGCCGTGCTCGACCGCCGCGAACGCCTGGGCGCCGGCCGCGCCGATCCGGCCGCTCGGCGAATCGGTCCGGCGAAGATGCGGGAAGCGCATTTCGATGGCGCCGTTGCGCCGCTTCAGGGCGTCGTAGTCGGCGTCGGAAATCGCCGGATCGTCACTGGTGAAATACCGCCGATCGTGTTCGGCGAGCTCGCCGGCCAAGCGCGCCAGCTCGCGCCTCGCCTCAGCTTCCGAGAGCGCCTCCACCCCCTTTCCAGCGGCGCCGTTCCTAGGCATCGATCAGCGCCCGAGCCGCGGCGCGGGCGGCGTCGGTGACGGTGGCGCCCGCCAGCATGCGCGCCACCTCCTCTTGCCGATCCCCGGGGCCCAGCACCTCGATCTTGGCGAGCGCCTGGGGCCCGCGCCGCTCGCGGATGAGACGCCAGTGGCTGTCGGCGCGGGCGGCGACCTGTGGGCTATGGGTGACGACGATCACCTGACCGGCCAATGCGAGCCGAGCGAGCCGCTGACCGACGGCGTCGGCGACCGCGCCGCCCACCCCCTGGTCGACCTCGTCGAAAATCATTGTCCGCGGTGCGGCCGCCTCGCGCTCCGCCAAGGCCGCCTTTAGCGCCAGCGAGATTCGCGCCAGCTCGCCGCCGGAGGCGATCTTTTCGAGGGGGCCGAACGGCGCGCCGGGCAGGGTGGCGATCTCGAAGCTCACCCGGTCGAGCCCGCCTGGGCCGGCGCGGCCATCCTCCAGAGGTTCGAAGGCCACCCGGAAGCGCGCCTTGCCGAGCTTCAGTGGCGCGAGTTCGGCCGCCACCGCCGCGCCCAGACGCGCGGCGGCGGCCCGTCGGGCGACGCCCAGCCGCTCGGCGGCCTGCCGCCAACGCGCTCGCGCGCCGTCGGCGGCGGCGCGAGCCTCGGCGCGACGCTCGTCGCCGGCCTCCAGGCCCAGCAGGGTTTCGGCGAGACGAGCCCGCTCATCCGCCAGGGCGTCCGGCTCCACGCCCAGCTTGCGGCCGAGGCCGCGCAAGGCGAACAGCCGCTCCTCGACCGCGTCCAGTCGCCCGGGATTGGGGTCGAAAGCGTCGGCGGCCGCGTCGAGGGCGGCGGCGGCCTCCGTGGCTTCTATCAGAGCCCGATCGACCGCCTCGACCGCGGCCCCTAGCCGGCCCGCGATTCGCGCGGCCGGCCCGTCCGCCTCGCCGGCGATTCGGGCGACCTGCTCGGCGGCGCGACCAGCGGCGCGGCCAGCCTGAGCGATCCGGCCGATCACCGCCTCGTCAGCGAGGTGGTCGCGGGCGAGCGCGAGTTCGGCGAGCGCTTTGCCGGCGGCGCCCAGCAGGCTCCGCTCCGCCGCCAGAGCGGCGTCCTCGCCGGGCCTCGGCGCCAGCCGATCGAGCTCGGCCAGGCGCAAGGCGAGCTCCTCGCTTTCCTCGACCGCCCTGGCGCGGTCCGCCTCGAGACGGTCCGCGAGCGCGCTCGCCTCCCGCCAGGCGCGCCAGTCGGCGGCGCAATCGGCGCGCTGTTCCTCCAGCCCGCCGTAACCCTCCAGCAGGGCCGCGTGACCGCGGCTGTCCAGCAGGCCGGTGGCTTCATGCTGCCCGTGGACTTCCACCAGCAGGCCGCCCAATTCGCGCAGCGCGCCGACGGCGGCGGGCTGATCGTTGATGAAGGCGCGCGAGCGGCCATCGGCGGCGACCGTCCGTCGCAAGATGATGGGTTCGCCGGCTTCGCCGAGGCCCTTGTCGGCGAGCCAAGCGCTCGCCGGGTGGCCGGCCGGCGGCTCGAACACCGCCGTGGCCTGCGCCTGGGCGGCGCCAAGCCGGACAAGCGAGGCGTCGGCCTTCGCTCCGAGCGCCAGGGCAAAGGCGCCCAGCACCACCGACTTGCCCGCCCCGGTCTCGCCGGTGAGCACGGTCAGGCCCGGCGACAGAGGCAGGTCAGCCCGATCGATCAACACGACATCGCGAATGCCGAGACTTGTCAGCATGACCGCGAGGATGAGCGAGAATCCGGCCGGCTGAAAGGTCCGCCTCCGGCGGGCCGATCACAACCCCAGAACGTCGTGCAGGAAGCCGTGCTTCTTGGGCTTGGGAGACTGTTGCGGCGTCGGCTGCGGATTGGCCGAGCCGGACTCGACGGCGACCGCCGAAGGAGCGGCGGCAACCTCGCTCACCGCCGGCGGCGCGAGCGTCGTCTCCTTGTGACGACCGAATGGCAGCAGGCGAGGGCTGGGCCGCTCGTCCGGCGAGGGCGGCAGCGGCGGGCGCAGGCCGCGGGTGGTCAGCAGCTGGTAGGCCTCACGGTACCAATAGTCGCCCGGATAGTTGAAGCCGAGCACCGCGCCGTTTTCGACCGCCTCGTGCGTCAGGCCAAGGGCCAGATAAGCCGCCGTGAGGCGATAGAGCGCCTCGGGCACGTGCGAGGTGGTCTGGTAACGGTCGACCACGGCGCGGAAGCGACCGACGGCGGCGATCGGGTCGCCAGCGCGAAGATAGTACCGGCCGATGGTCATTTCCTTGCCGGCCAGTTGGTCCTGCACCATGTCGCGCTTCAGCCGCGCGTCGACGGCGTATTCGCTGGCGGGATAGCGCTTGATCACCTCGCCCAGGGCCAGACCGGCCTGTTCCGTCGCCGCCTGATCGCGACCGACATCGACGATCTGCTCGAAATAGCAGATTGCCTTGAGGTAGTAGGCATAGGGCGTGGAGGCGTTGCCGGGATAGAGGCTGATGAAGCGGTCAGCGTCGGCGATCGCCTCGGCGTAGTCGTTCGCCTCGTAGTGAGCATAGGCGGTCATCAGGATGGCGCGCCGGGACCATTCCGAATAGGGGTGCTGCCGCTCCACCTCGCGGAAGTAGTTGACCGCCTCGTTCCAATGGTGGTGATCGAGATAGTCGGAGCCGGTATCGTACAGGAGTTCGACTGGCCGCTCCTCGTAGGCCAAAGTCGGCTTCTTCTTCTTGAGAACGCCGCAAGCTGCGACGGCGAGGCTGAAGCAAAGGATCGCCACGCAGGCGCGGCGCGTCGACGATGTCAGCAGCACGAAGAGTTCACCTGAAGGGCGCCCGCCCCGACGTTTCTACACCAGGAGCCGCCGCGCGCAAGCGCGCCCCGCGTCGCGGGGCGTCATACCGCGCGAGCGAATCTCTGGTCAGCCCGGGCGTATCGCCAGGATCGCGGCGAAGCGAGCAGCCGCCGCGCCAGGGCATTGTTGACGGCATGCCCGGCATAGCGCCCCTCGTAGCGGCCGATCAGCGGCGCGCCGATCAGGAACAGATCTCCGATCGCGTCCAGCGCCTTGTGTCGCACGAATTCGTCCGGCCGCCGCAGGCCGCCCGGGGTGACCACCTCGTCTTCATCCAGAACGATGACATTGTCGAGCGCGCCGCCGCGCGCCAGCCCCACGGCGCGCAAGGCTTCGACGTCGCGAAGGAAGCCGAAGGTCCGGCAATCGGCCAACTCGACGCGGAAGGCCGGCCCGTCGATGGCCAGATCAATCGCCTGCCGGCCGATCGCCGGATGATCGAAGGCGATCTCGAAAGCGACTTCGAACCGGTCGCAAGGCATGAGCGCGGCCCGCCGCTCCCCAAATGCGACCTCGATCGGCTCGGTGATCTCGATATATCGCCGTGGCGAGCTTTGCGGGCGCAGACCAGCCTCGTCCAGCGCCGCCAGATAAGGCGCCGCCGACCCGTCCAGGATCGGAGCTTCGGGCCCGTCGATGTCGAAAACAGCGTTGTCCAGGCCGATCGCGGCGCATGCCGCGAGCAGATGCTCCACGGTGGCGACCGATGCGCCGGCGTCATTGGCGAGCGTCGTGCCAAGCTGGGTTCGGCTCACGCGATCGGCGCGGGCAGGAACACGGCGATCGCCCTCCGCCAGATCGGTGCGCTGGAACACCACGCCTGATCCAGCGGGCGACGGCCGCCCCGTGATGAGCACGGACGCCCCGGTGTGCAGGCCAATGCCCGAAAGTTGCAGCGGCTGGGCGAGGGTGTGCTGGAGAAAGGGTAACAAACGGCGGCTCCCAGGCGACTTCGCGCGCTGACATCAGTCCCCAACGCGACCTAGGCTGGCCGGTTCACCAGGACAATACAAATCCTGTTTCCCGATGTTTCGACAAAGAGAACTCTCGGTCACTCTCAATGCAACCGAAAGACGTCCGAAGTCAGTTGGCCAGTCGCCTTAGAAATGTCGGAATTTCGGTGACCTCCCGCTCTTCGCTGCTCTCTTCCTCGAGAAGATCGGCGGCGGGCTGGGCGCCGCCGGCGGCGCGGCCAACGGCTTGTCGGGGCGATGAAACGTCGTGACGGGGGCGGCTGAATAGGCTCATCCAGCTCCCCTTCGGCTTGCGTTCATCGAACGGACGGCGCGGAAACAGCGGCTCGCCATCTTCGACGTCGCCGCCTTGAGCGGCCGAACGGAACACCGCCACCGGTTCGGACGCGGCTGGCGCGGCTTCGGCCTCCACCTCGAACAGCTGGGGCTGGGGCTGGGGCTCGCCCAACGGCGCTGGCGCAACCGCGGCCTCCAAGTCCGCCTCGTGAACCGGCTCGAGTTCCGCCACCGGTTCGTCGACAGCGGTCCGGCCAACGCGCGCCTGGCTTTCGATCGCCGCGATAGAGGCGCCGTCCATGCCGGTGGCGACCACCGACACGCGCACCTTGCCTTCGAGCGAAGGATCGAACGCCGCGCCGAAGATGATGTTGGCGTCCGGATCGACCTGCCCGGAAATCGCGTTGGCGGCCTCGTCGACCTCGAGCAGGGTCATGTCGAGGCCCCCGGTGATATTGACCAGCACCGCCTTGGCGCCCTTGAGGCTGACCTCGTCGAGCAGCGGGTTCTGGATGGCGTTTTCGGCGGCGGTCAGGGCGCGGCCCTCGCCGGCGCCCTCGCCGGTGCCCATCATCGCCTTGCCCATTTCGGTCATCACCGTGCGGACGTCGGCGAAATCGAGGTTGATGAGACCGGGCAACACCATCAGATCGGTGATCGAGCGAACGCCGGAGTGCAGCACCTCGTCCGCCTTGCCGAACGCCTCGGCGAAGGTCGTCCGCTCATTGGCGACGCGGAACAGGTTCTGGTTGGGGATGACGATCAGGGTGTCGACATAGCGCTGCAGCTCGGCGATGCCGGCCTCCGCCAGCCGCATCCGATGACGCCCCTCGAAGTGGAAGGGCTTGGTGACCACCCCGACCGTGAGGATGCCGCGCTCGCGCGCACACTTGGCGATGATCGGACCGGCGCCGGTGCCAGTGCCGCCGCCCATGCCGGCGGTGATGAAGACCATGTGGACGCCATCGAGGTGTTCGCCGATTTCGGGCGCCGATTCCTCCGCCGCCGACATGCCGACCTCCGGATGGGCGCCGGCGCCCAGGCCCTGCGTCACGTGGACGCCGAGCTGAATGCGCCGCTCGGTCTTGGAGAAGGCGAGCTGCTGCGAATCGGTGTTGGCGACGACGAACTCGACGCCCTCCAGACCCGCCTCGATCATGTTGTTGACGGCGTTGCCGCCGGCCCCGCCGACGCCGAACACCACGATCCGGGGCTTCAGCTCCTTCGCCTGCGGAGCGAACACTTTGAACGTCATGAGATTTTCGAGGCCTCCGCCATCGAGGTTGTCCGTTTCGGCCCACCGCCGCCGGGCCATGCGCGCGCGGTTAAGGATTCAGCGACGACATCCTTAATCCGAGGTTAATCGCATAGGGTGAGTTGGCCCGCCGACGAGCCGTCCGGCGACGAATTCACAAGAGAAATGTATTTTTCGCCCTTCCCGCGCGCGAAGGCGAGCAAATCGGACCGGAAAGAACAATAAAGGAACGACCGGGAACACCCGGATCGCAACCCTCCGTTAGAGGTTGTCGCGCAGCCAGGAAGTCGCCCGCCACATCACCCCGCGACCCCCGTCGCTGGCGGCGCGCTCGCGCGATCCTGGCCGACGGACCTGGGCTTCGCGAGGCCCGAAGGCGGCGCGTTGCAGCACTCCGGCGGCGGCACAGAAGGCGGGGCCGGCCGCCGCGTCCGCGAGGTGCGGTATGCGCCTTGGCCGCCCCAGCCGCACCGGCCGGTCGAACACCCGCACCGCGACCTCGCGCGCCCCGGCCAGCTGGCTGGCGCCGCCGACCAGCACGATGCCGGCGCCCGGATCCACCAGGGCCCCGGCAACCTTGAGGCGATCGCGGATCATCTCCAGCGTCTCTTCGACCCGAGGCGCGATGATGCCCTTCAGCATCGAGCGGGGCGCCACGACCGGCCCGGCGCCAGGATCGTCGCCGCGCGGCGGCGCCTCGATGGTTTCGCGATCCTCGTTGGCCGAGGCGATCGCCGAGCCGTGCAGGGTCTTGATCCGCTCCGCGCCACTGGTCGAGGTCGTGAGGCCCCGGGCGATGTCCTGGGTGACGTGTCCGCCGCCGACCGCCAAGCTGTCGACGTGCACGAGAGCGCCGCCGGAGAACACCGCCGCCGAGGTCGAGCCGCCGCCCATGTCGATGCAAATGGCGCCGAGCTCCATTTCATCCTGCTCCAGCGCCGCCAGAGCCGAGACGAACGGCGCGGCGGTGATCGCCTCCAGCTGCAGGTGAGCGCGCTCGACGCAGGCGGCGATCGTCTGAAAGGCCGTCTCGCTCATCGACACGACCAGCATGTCCAGCCCCAGCACTCGGCCAACCATGGCGCGCGGGTCGCGCACATGGCGCTGCTTGTCCACCGACCAGGCGACCGGCCGCAGATGGATGATCCGGCGGCGAACGAGTTTCAACGATCCG
Source organism: uncultured Alphaproteobacteria bacterium (assembly GCA_963752245.1). Lineage (GTDB taxonomy): Bacteria > Pseudomonadota > Alphaproteobacteria > Caulobacterales > Caulobacteraceae > Acaudatibacter. The sequence goes on along the minus strand of CAVVXO010000003.1, from coordinate 88,153 downwards.
ACCGCCTGGGCCACGGCGCGCGACAGGTCGGCTTCGCCGATCGGCCGGCCGGCGACCGGAACCTGCGCCGAAACCCGGCAGCTGGCGATCTGGCCGCAGGTGGTGGTGACGGTGACGGCGTGGACGTCGGCCCCGGCCATGGTCTCGGCGCGCTCGACCGCCTGGGCGATAGCCCGCGTCGCTTCGTCCATGTCGACGATCGTCCCGCCGCGCACCCCGTGTGACTGGACATAGCCGACGCCGGCGGCGATCAGGCTGCGGTCGCCGCGGCGCACGGCGTCGCGCTTCATGATGAAACAGGCGACCTTGGAGGCGCCCAGATCGACCGCCGCGACCACCGGCGGCCGGCCAAGCGCCGCCTTGATCGTCTCGCGGCCCTTTCGCCGGGATTGCCGCTCCATCGTGGCCATTGATGGCCGCTCCATCACTTCGCTCATCTTCACACCCCAGCGGGCTTCGGAGGCGCCGCGGCGCCGCTTGGCCGAACAACGATCATTTCAGGAACGCGCAGATCGATGCGCGCCAGTCCGAGAGTCAATGCATGCGAATCGCGTTCCAGGGTATCCAGCTTTCGCAACGCGTCGGAGACATTTTCCGCCGGCAGCAGGATTGTCGGGCCGCTCGCCAGCCGCAGGTCCCAGCGGCGGCCATCGACGCGGACGGCCGCCGCCAGCCGTCTGGAAAGGAGCGGGCGAGCCGCGATCAGCGGCAGCAAGGCGGGCGCGGCCACGTTGGCGCTCGGCCCGACGATAAGCGGCAATCCCGGAAACGCCGCTGGCGCGAGGCCGCTCAGCACCGCGCCATTGCCAGCGACGACATCGGCGCGGCCGGCGTGCTGCCACACCGCCATAACGGGTCGCTGCTTCACCGCGATCACCAGTGTGTCCGGAAGCAGCCGCATGACCCGGGCGCTCGCCACCCAGCCGTCGCGCTCCACCCGCGCCCGAATCGGCGCGAGGGCGACGGTGAGGATCGGCGCGCCGAGGGGCGGTCGCGCCGCCGCCAGGATCTCGCCGCGCGCCGCCGGGCTCGCCCCTTGCAGATGCACGGCCGCGACCCGGAAGCCGAGACTGGCCAGGCGGGTATCGGCGGCGCGCCGCAGCGCCGCGGCGAGCGCCGGACCGCGTCCGCCCGTCGCCAGAACCGCCGTCAGGGCCAGGGTGACGAGCAGGAGAGCGGCGAACAACGCGAGGGTTGGAGACGCGCCGACGCCGTGCATGGCGCGCAGCTTGCTGGGCATGCGCGGAGCGTCGGAGGTCGCGCCATGCCGCCGGCCCCTTCGCGCAAGGCCGGATGAGCCGCGCCGGCTCGGCGCGGCCGCCTTAAGGCGCGCCATGGCTTGGGCGCCGACCGCCGCCAGCGGCCGCGTCGGAAGCCGTTCCGCCTGCCGCCGCGCCGCGGGCATGACCATCCTCCGTGATCCACAGCACCAGATCGTCGAAGCCGACGCCCACATGGGCCGCCTGTTCCGGCGCCAGGGAGGTCGGCGTCATGCCGGGTTGGGTGTTGACCTCCAGAAGGACCAGAGTGTCGTTAACGGGGTCATAACGAAGGTCGGAGCGGGTGACTCCGCGGCAGCCGAGCGCCTGGTGCGCGGCGAGGGCGTGGGCCAGGGCGCGCTCGAAGACCGCCGGCGCTATGCGCGCCGGCAAGTGGTGCGTGGACCCGCCGTCGCCGTATTTCGCCTCGTAGTCGTAAAACCCCGTGCGGGCCTCGATCTCCGTCACCGTCAGCGCGCGCGCGCCCATCACCGTCACCGCCAGCTCCAGGCCGTCGATGTAGGGCTCGACCATCACCTGCTCGCCGAACCGCCAGTCCGCGCTCGCCAGCGCGGCAGGCGGCGCGTTGGCCCCGGCGAACACGCGGAAGACGCCGACCGACGAGCCCTCGGCGTTCGGCTTCACGACGTAGGGCGGCGGCATCACGTGATCGCGCGCGGCGGCGAAGCGGTCGAACAGGCCGCCGCCCGGAACCGGCACGCCGGCGGCGGCGAGCACCGCCTTGGCCTTGGCCTTGTCCATGGCGAGGGCCGAGGCCAGCACGCCCGAATGGGTGTAGGGCAGGCCCAAGGTCTCGAGCACCCCCTGCACGCAGCCGTCCTCGCCCCAGGCACCGTGCAATGCGTTGAAGCAGACGTCGGGCTTGAGCCGCGACAGCACGCTTCCCACGTCGCGCTTGGCATCGATCCGCGCGACGCGCGCGCCGAGCCGTTCCAGCGCCTCGGCGCAGGCGCGGCCGCTGGTGAGGCTGACCTCGCGCTCCGCCGACAGGCCGCCCATCAGCACCGCGACGTGCAAGCCGGTCAGAGGAGTGCTCACGAGGCGGGCTCCGTCGCCAGTGGCCGACCGAGCCGGCGGATTTCCCATTCGAGCGCGATCCCGAAGCGGCGCGCCACGTCGGCCCGCGCCGCTTCGCCGAGCGCCTCGAGATCGGCGGCGGTGGCCTCGCCGGTGTTGATCAGGAAGTTGGCGTGCTGTTCGGAGAACATCGCCCCGCCGAGCCGCCGCCCCCGCCAGCCGGCCTCGTCCAGCAGGCGCCAGGCGGATTGGCCGGGCGGGTTCTTGAACGTCGAGCCGCCGGTCTTCTCGCGGATCGGCTGGCTCGCCTCCCGGCGCGCGGTGATCTCGCCCATTCGCGCCTTGATCGCCTCGGGCGCGCCCGGGGAACCTTGGAAGATCGCCGAAGTCCAGATCACCGCCGCCGGCGCCGCCGACGCGCGGTAGGTGAAGCCGAAGGCTTCCGCGATCATGCGAACGGGGCGGCCTCGGCGATCGAACCCTTCGGCTTCGACGAGCGCCTGGGCCGTCTCGCCGCCGTAGCAGCCGGCGTTCATCGTCAGGGCGCCGCCGACGCTGCCAGGGATGCCGGCATAAAACTCCAGCCCGGCGATCCCCGCCCGCGCGGCGGCCCGCGCGAGGCTCGCGTCGAGCGCCGCCGCGCCGGCCCGCAGGCGGCCCTCGCCGATCGCCTCGATCCGGGCGAAGGCCTTTCCGGCGAGACGCACCACCAGTCCGGCGATGCCGCCGTCGCGGACGATGAGATTGGAGCCGACGCCGAGCGTCGTCATCGGAACCTCGTCCGGCAGGGCGGCGAGCACCAGGGCGAGGTCGTCCTCGTCGGCCGGCAGGAACAGCGCCTCGGCCCGGCCGCCGGCGCGCAACCACGTGAATGGCGCGAGAGGCTCGCCGGGCAACAGGCGGCCGCGCGCCGACGGCAAGGCGTCAATCCAGCTCACGGGCGACCCACGGCGCGCAGCTCGTCGGGAAGGGCGTGCGCCCATTGGCTGACGTCGCCGGCGCCCAGGAAGACGACCATGTCCCCCGGCTTGGCTTCGGCGGCGATCGTCTGGGCAAGCTCGCCCGGCGTGGCGAGCGGCAGCACCCGGCGGTGTCCGGCGCGGCGCGTCCCAGCCACCAGGGCGTCGCGGTCGACGCCGGGGATCGGCGCCTCGCCGGCCGGGTAGACGTCGGCGACGATCACCGCGTCGGCGTCGTTGAAGGCGCGGCAGAAACCCTGAAAGAGATCGCGCAGCCGGCTATAGCGATGCGGCTGGACCACCGCGATCACCCGCCCGCCCGCGCCGCGCCGCGCCTGCAGCTCGCGGGCCGCCGAGAGCACGCTGGCGATCTCGGTCGGGTGGTGGCCGTAGTCGTCCACGATCCGCACGCCGCCGACCTCGCCCACCCTGGTGAACCGCCGCCGCACACCGGAAAAGCTGGCGAGACCCTCGCGGATGGCGGCCTCGCCCACCCCCAGTTCGCGGGCGACGGCGATCGCCGCCAGGGCGTTCTGGACATTGTGACGGCCCGCCATCGGCAGGCGCAGGTCCGAAAGAGACGAACTCGCGACCGCCTCGCAGCCGGCCCGCCACCTCGAACCGCCAGCCCTCGTTCGCCGGCGCGAGGCGCGTGGCGCGGACCTCGGCCTCGGGATTGAAGCCGTAGGTCACGGCGCGGCGGCTTTCCAGGCGGCCAGCCAGGGTCTGCAGCGGCGGGTCGTCGAGGCACAGGGCGGCGAAGCCATAGAAGGCGACGCCCTCGACGAAGTCGCCGAAGGCGCGCTCGACCGCCTCATAACTTCCGTAATAGTCGAGGTGCTCGGCGTCGATGTTGGTCACAACGCAGGCGGTGCGCGGCAACTTGAGGAAGGTGCCGTCGCTCTCGTCCGCCTCGACGACGATCCAGTCGCCGTCGCCGACCTTGGCGTTGGCGCCATAGGCGTTGATCACCCCGCCGTTGACGACGGTGGGGTCGAGCCCGCCGGCCTCCAGCAGGGCGGCGATCATCGAGGTGGTGGTGGTCTTGCCGTGCGCGCCGGCGACCGCGACCGAGAGCTTGAGGCGCATCAGTTCGGCGAGCATCTCGGCACGGCGCACCAGCGGCAGGCGGGCGGCGCGGCCGGCGGCGAGTTCCGGATTGTCGAACGCGATCGCCGTCGAATAGACGATCGCCGCGGCCCCGGCGATATGCGCCGGATCGTGGCCGACGAAGATGCGCGCCCCGAGCCGCGCCAGGCGCTCGGTGTTGGCGCTCGCCTTGGCGTCGGAGCCCTGCACGAGATAGCCCTGGCGCAGCATGATCTCGGCGATGCCGCTCATGCCGATGCCGCCGATGCCGATGAAGTGCGCCGGACCGGGTTTGAGCGGTAGGGCGGAACGGCTCACGCGGCGGTCGCCTCCACCAGATCGGCCAAGCGGCCGGCGGCGTCCGGCCGGGCGATCGTCCGCGCTCCCGCGGCCATGCGCGACAGCCTCGCCGGATCCGTCAGCAGATCGGCGATTTCGGCGGCCAGCCGCTCGGGCGTCAGATCGGCCTCGGCGATCACCCGGGCGCCGCCGGCGTCGGCGAGCACCTTGGCATTCTGGCCCTGGTCGTCGTCGAGCGCCTGGCCGAGCGGAACGAGGATCGACGGGCGGCCGGCCACGGCGAGCTCCGTGACCGTCGAGGCGCCGGCGCGGCCGATCGCCAGGTGGGCGCGACCCAGCCGGCCGGCCATGTCGGCGAAGAACGGCGCCACCTCGGCGGCCACGCCGGCTTCGGCGTAAATTGCCGTTGCTTCGTCGACCTGTTCGGCGCGAACCTGCTGTTCGACGATCAGGCGGCGGCGCAGGTCCTCGCCCAGCTGCGCGACGGCGCGAGGGACCGCGACGGAGAGCACGCGCGCGCCTTGGCTGCCGCCGGTGGCCAACAGCCGGATGCGCTCGCCGGGCGGCTCGTATGAGAGATCGGCCAAGCCGGCGATCTCCGGGCGCACAGGATTGCCGACCACCACGGCCCGCGCGCGATTGCGCGGGGTGGCCTTCAGCAGCAGTGGAAAGGCGCAGCCGATCGCGCTGGCGCGCGCGGCGATCAGGCGATTGGCGCGGCCGGATACGGCGTTCTGCTCGTGGATGACGGTGCGCCGCCCTTGGCTGATCGCCGCCAGCATCGCCGGCAGCGACGGGTAGCCGCCGAAGCCGACGACGATCGCCGGGCCGAGCCGTCGCAGGGCGGCGCGGGCCTGGACGACGCCGCGCGCCAGCCGCGCCGCCGCGCCGGGCGCCGCGCGCGCGCCGCCGGGACCGAGGGTGGCGGAGGCAAGGGCCAGGCGCTCCTCGGCCGGGAAGCTGTCGGCGAGGCCGGCGGCGCGGGCGTCGGTGGCCAGGACGATCCGCCAGCCTCGGTCGCGCAGGACCTCGGCCAGGGCCTGGGCGGGAAACAGATGGCCGCCGGTGCCGCCGGCGGCGATCACCGCCAGCCGCGCGGCCGACTCAACCAAGGCCGCCCAGTCCGGCGGCGTGACCCTGGCTTTCGGCATAGGCGCCGGGCCGCCGCCGGGTGAGCGCCAGGGCCAGGCCGAGGGTGAGGCCGGTCGCCAGGGTCGAGGAGCCGCCGTATGAGATGAACGGCAGGGTCATGCCCTTGGTCGGCACCAGGTCGAGGTTGACCGCGAGATTGATGAACGCCTGCATGCCGACCAGCACGAACAGGCCGGCCGCCGCCACCTGCTCGAAGCGATCGCCCAGCTTCATCGCCCTCCAGAGGCCGCGCCCGACCAGGAGCGCGAAGAGGGCGATCAAGGTCAACGACAGCCACAGGCCATATTCCTCGGCGGCGGCGGAATAGGCGAAATCGGTGTGCATGTCGGGGATCTGCAGTTTCATCACCCCCTCGCCGGGCCCCCGGCCGAACCCGCCGCCGGCGGCGATCGCCTCGGCGGCGCGATGAACCTGCTGGGTGCTGTCGCCGTCATGACTGCCGAGGAAGCTGTGCACCCGCGTGGCGACGTGCTGGAACAGGAAGTAGGTGCTGCCAAGGCCGACCACCGCCGCGCCGCCGAGAATGGCGATCCAGATCACCGGCAGGCCGGCCATCCAGAAAGCGGCGCCGAACGAGGCGGTGACCAGCACCGTCTGGCCGATGTCCGGCTCGATCAGCAGCAGGGCGACGGCGACGCCGGCGAGGCCAAAGGCGATCGGCACGCCGGGAAAGCCCTCGCCCCTGCGCGCCTCGGCGAACATCCAGGCGACCAGCACCACCAGGGCCGGCTTCATGAATTCCGACGGTTGCAGGGTGAAGCCGGAGATCTCGACCCAGCGGGTGGCGCCCTTGGCGGCGTGGCCGAGCACCGGCAGGGCGACCATCGCGGCGATCGAGACGAGATAGACGGCGAAGGCCGCCCGCCGCACGCCCCTCGGCGTCAGCAGCGAGGCGCCGATCAGCAACGCGGCGCCGCCGGCGGCGAACAGGCATTGGCGCACCGCGAAGTGGAACGGCCAGGGGATGTCGAGTCGCTGCGCCGCCGCCGGGCTGGTGCCGAACTGCAGCAGCACGCCGGCGGCGATCAGCGCCATGGCGAAACCGAGCAGCACCCGGTCGGTGGTCCACCACCACAGCCCGAGCCGCGAGCGGTCGGAGCGGGCGAAGGCATGTGTCTGGGCGGTCATGGCGACGCCCTCCTGGCGTCCGAGCGGATGATGGCCATGCGGTCACGCGCGGCTTGCTCCCCTCCCTCCCGGAGTAAACCCGGGATCGCCGAACCGCGCCTCATCGCATGGTCGGAGAATGCCTTGCCTGCGCACTTGTCGTTCCTCCCCGGCGGAGCGGAGGCGGGGAACCGCGACGCGGTGGAGGGGGCAAGCCGCCGGGCGAAAGTCAGCCGGGAGTTCGTCATGACGGCTCCGCCACCAAGGCTTCGACCGCGGCGCGGAAGGCCTCGCCGCGCGCCTCGAAATCGGTGAACTGGTCGAAGCTGGCGCAGGCCGGCGAGAACAGCACCACCTCCTCTCGGCCGGTGGCCAGGGCGTCGGCGTGGGCGGCGCGCACCGCCTCGGCGAGGCTGGCGTAGCGCCGGTGCGGCGCGCGACCCTCGAGAGCCTCGGCGATCAGCGGCGCGGCCTCGCCGATGAGATAGGCGGTCTCGACGCCGGCGAACAGATCGGCGAGATCGCTGAACGGCTCGCCCTTGGGCCGGCCGCCGGCGATCCAGCGGAACTTCGAGAAGCTGGCCATCGCCTGGCGGGCGGCGGCGATGTTGGTCGCCTTGGAATCATTGACGAACCGCACCTCGCCGATGCGGCCGAGCGGCTCCATGCGGTGGGCGAGGCCGCGAAAGCTCATCAGGCCCTCCACCGCCTCGCCGCTGGAAAGGGCGAGCGCCCGCGCCGCGGCGAAGGCGGCGGCGGCGTTCTGCCAGTTGTGACGGCCGGTGAGCGCCGCGGCGGCGTCGAGTTCGGCGACCGGCCGCGCCGCGCCGTCGAGGGCGTCGTACAGCACCCCCTTGAGCGCGAACACGCCCTTGCCGACGCACTTGCCGGCGCTGATCGGGGCGATGGCCCGGCGGTTGGCGGCGGTGATCTCGGTGCAGATGCGCTGGCACCACGGATCATCGACGCCGATCACCGCCGTGTCGCCGGCGCCCTGGTTCAGCAGGATCCGCCGCTTGGCCGCGACGTAGCCGTCCATGCCGCCATGGCGCTCCAGATGATCGGGGCTGATGTTGAGCAGAACGGCGACGTCCGGCTTCAGGCTGGCGGTCAGCTCCAGCTGATAGGACGAGAGCTCGAGGACATAGATGGCTCCTCCATGCATGTCCGGCAGGTCCAGCACGCCGACGCCGATGTTGCCGCCGACGCGGGCGTCGCGGCCGGCGCTCGCCGCCACGTGACCGATGAGGGCCGTGGTGGTCGACTTGCCATTGGTGCCGGTGATCGCAACGATCCTCGGCCGGCGATGGGCCGGGGCGGCGGCGACCGCGCGGGCGAACAGTTCGACATCGCCGATGATCTCGAGCCCGTGCTCGCGGGCGCGGCGCGCCGTCCAGTGTGGCGTCGGATGCCGCAGCGGCGCGCCGGGAGCGAGCACCAGGGCGGCGAAGTCGCGCCAATCGCAGGCGGCGAGATCGACGATCGGCAGGCCCTCGGCGGCCAACCGCGCCCGGGTCCCTTCGTCCTCGTCCCAGGCGGCGACCCGCGCGCCACCGGCCAGCAAGGCGCGCACCGCCGGCGCGCCGGAGCGCCCGAGGCCGAACACCGCCACCGCGCGGCCGGCGAAGGCGTCGACGGGGATCATGCCGCGGCGCCCATCAGCGCAGCTTCAGGGTGGAAAGGCCGAGCATCGCCAGCATCACGGCGATGATCCAGAAGCGGATGACCACCGTCGGCTCGGCCCAGCCGAGCTTTTCGAAGTGGTGGTGCGCCGGGGCCATCAGGAAGATGCGCCGGCCGGTGCGCTTGAACCAAAGCACCTGGACCACGACCGAGACGGTCTCGAAGACGAACAGGCCGCCGACGATGGCGAGGACGATTTCGTGCTTGGTCGCCGCCGCGACCGCGCCGAGCGCTCCGCCGAGCGCCAGGGCGCCGCTGTCGCCCATGAAGATGCGCGCCGGCGGCGCGTTGTACCACAGAAAACCCAGCCCCGCCCCGACCATGGCGCCGCAGAACACCGCCGCCTCGCCGACCCCGGGCACGAAGTGCAGCTGAAGGTAGTTGGCGAAGACGTAGTTACCGGTGAGATAGGCGATGAGACCGAAGGTGGCGGCGGCGATCATCACCGGCACGGTGGCGAGGCCATCGAGGCCATCGGTGAAGTTCACCGCGTTGGCCGCCCCGACGATCACGAAGGCGCCGAAGGCGAGATAGAACCAGCCAAGATCGAGCAGGGCGCGCTTGAACAGCGGGAAGGCGACTGAGGTGGAGAGCCGCGCCTCCTCCGGCGCGTGCGGGCCATAGGCGATCATCAGCCACACCGCCGCCAGCGCCACCGCCGCCTCCGCCGCCAACCGGACACGGCCGGATAGGCCGGCGGTCGTCTGGCGGGTGACCTTGGCGTAGTCGTCGAGGAAGCCCAGTCCGCCGAACGCCAGCGTCACCCCGAGGATCACCCAGACATAGATGTCGGCGAGGTCGGCCCACAGCAGGGTGGCGACGGCGATGCCGGCCAGGAACATCAGCCCGCCCATGGTCGGGGTGCCCGCCTTCTCCGTCACGTGCCGGGCGATGCCATCGGCGCGGATCGGCTGGCCCTTGCCTTGGCGCGCCTGCATCCAGCGGATGAACCGCGAGCCCATGGCGACCACCACCAGCTGCGAGGTCGCCACCGCCATGCCGCCGCGGAAGGTCAGATAGCGCAGCAGGTTGAGACCCGGGACGTCGACGTGGTGCGCCGCGAGGTATTGGTAGAGAAGCAGGAACATCAGGTCTCGTCTCCCCACGCCTCGACGAGGGCGCCCGCCAGCCGTCCGGCGCGAGAGGCGTTCGAGCCCTTGACCAGCACGGTGTCGCCATCGCGGACCACGCCGACTAGGGCCGGCGCGATCGTCTCCGCCTCGGCCGCCCAGCCGCCGCGGCGGTCCGCCGGCAGAGCGTCGTAAAGCGAGCGCATCAGCGGCCCGGCGCAATAGACTAGGTCGACGTTGGCGGCCGCGAGGGCCTCGGCGAGTTCGGCGTGGCGAGCCCGCCCGGCCTCGCCCAGCTCCAGCATGTCGGTGAGCGCCGCGATGCGCCGGCCGCGCGTCGGCGTCCGGCCGAGATCGGCGATCGCCGCGCGCATCGACACCGGACTGGCATTGTAGCTGTCGTCGATCAGGATGGCGCGCGCCTCGCCGATCGCCAGGCGCCGCCGCGCGCCGCGCCCCGGCAGGGGCGCCAGATCGCCCAAGGCGGCCAGCGCCGTCTCGAGGTCTACCTCGAGCGCGCGCAAGACCAGCAGGGCGCACAGGCTCATCGGGCCCCAGTGCGCGGCCGCGTGATGCAGAGTGTAGGCGATCGTCTCGCCATCCAAGGCGGCGGTCACCCGCGCCCCCGCCTCGCCCGCGGCGAAGTCGAGCAGCCGGGCGTCGGCGCTCTCGGCCGCGCCGAACGACCGCACCCGCAGGTCGCGCCCGCGCGCCGCGCGGCTCAAGGTCTCGAACCAGCGGTTATCGGCATTGAGGATGGCGAGGCCGCCTGGTTCGACGCCCTCGAAAATCTCCGCCTTGGCGCAGGCGACTCCGGCCTCGCCGTCGGCGAAGGTCTCGACGTGCACCGCCTCCACGGTGGTGATCGCCGCGACGCGCGGCTTCACGAGGCGGGTCAGGGAGGCGATCTCGCCGGCATGATTCATGCCGATCTCGAACACCGCCCGGCGGGTCGCCGCCGGCATGCGCGCCAGGGTGAGCGGCACGCCGATGTGGTTGTTGTAGGATTTGACCGAACCGTGCGCCGCCCCGGCGCCCTCGGCCGCGGCGCGCTCCAGCCCGGCGCGGATCGCCTGGACGACGGTGGTCTTGCCGACCGAGCCGGTGACCGCCGCCCGTCGCGCGCCGTCCGCCCGTTCGCGTGCCGCGATCGCCAGGGCGCCGAGCGCCGCGGCCGTGTCGCCGACCATCACGGCCGGTCCGGCGTCGGTCCGCCGCGCAACCAGGGCGCCGGCCGCGCCCGCGGCGAAGGCGTCGGCGAGGAAGTCGTGGCCGTCGCGCGCGCCCGCCAAGGCGACGAACAGGTCGCCCGGCTCGAGCGTGCGGCTGTCGATCGAAACGCCGGTCGCGGCGAACGCCGCGCTCGCCCGACCGCCGGCGGCCGCGGCGATCTCCGCCGACGTCCACAGCGTGGCGGGATCACCCACCAGCCAGCGCCCGGCGGACTTCCTCGGCGTCGTCGAACGGCAGCGTCTCGCCGCTGACGATCTGGCCGGTTTCGTGGCCCTTGCCGGCGATCACCAGCAGGTCGCCGTCGCCGAGCATCGCGACGGCCGCGGAGATCGCCGCGCCGCGACCCTCGATTTCGACCAGGCCGGGCGCGCCGGCCAGCACCTGGGCGCGGATGGCGGGCGGCGGTTCGCTCCTCGGGTTGTCGTCCGTGACGATCCCCACGTCGGCGCCGGCGGCGGCTGCCTGGCCCATCAGCGGCCGCTTGGCGGCGTCGCGATCGCCGCCGGCCCCGAACACCACGATCAGCCGGCCGGCGGCGTGCGGCCGCAGCGCCGCCAGGGCCGATGTCAGGCCGTCCGGAGTGTGGGCATAGTCGACATAGGCCTCGCCGCCGTTCGCCTTGGCGCCGATCCGCTGCAGACGCCCGGGCGCGCCCTCCAGGGTCTCCAGCGCCGGCAGCACCCGCTCGGGGGCCTCGCCGGCGGCGATGCACAGGCCGGCGGCGATGAGGGCGTTGCTGGCCTGGAAGGCGCCGGCGAGCGGCAGCCGGATGGCGTGGCTGTGGCCCCAGGCGTTGACCTGCAGCCGCTGGCCATGTCCCTCCGCTTGGCGGCCGGCCAGCGTCAGTCCCTGGCCCATCGCGCCCACCGACATGATCGCCCGGCCGCCGGTCACCGCCGCGGCGGCGAAGGCGCCGAACGCCGGGCTGTCGGCGTTGAGCACCGCCCAGGCGCCGCGCGGCAAGAGGGTGTCGATGAGTCGAAGCTTGGCCTGGCGATAGGCCCCCATGGTGCCGTGATAGTCGAGGTGATCCTGGGTGAGATTGAGAAAGCCGGCCGCCGTCAGCCGCGCGCCATCCAGTCGCCGCTGATCGAGCCCGTGCGAGGAGGCCTCCAGCGCCAGATGGCTGACGCCGCGATGCGCGAGTTCCGCGAGGATGGCGGCGACCTCGGCGGCGTCGGGCGTGGTGAGGCCGGGCGGGCGGAGCTGCTCGGCGCCGGCGCGCACGCCGAGCGTCCCCATGCTGGCGCTGGCGTGGCCGAGCGCCTCGAAGATCTGGCGGCAGAAGCTCGCCACCGAGGTCTTGCCGTTGGTGCCGGTCACCGCCACGACGGTCTTGGGTTGGGCGCCGTAGTGGGCGGCGGCGGCCAGCGCATAGGCGCGGCGCGGGTCGTGCGCCGTGACCACCGGCGCGGCGACGTTCGGCAGGGGCTCGCCGGCGAGGATCGCCGCGGCGCCGGCGGCCAGCGCCTGGGGCACGAAGCTGCGTCCATCGGCCTTGGCCCCCGGCAAGGCGGCGAACAGGAACCCTGGCCGGACCCGCCGGCTGTCGGCGGTGACGCCGGTGATCAGCGGATCGACGGCCAAGTCGCGGCGGACGAGGTCGGAGAGGCGGGCGCCGGTCATGGCCGAGCCTGCGCCGCTTGCGGTTGGATGGCCGCCAGGATCGCCGGGTCGACGTCGTCCTTGCCGCGGCTGGGCGGCGGCTCGTCCGGCGGCGACGCGACGCGCGGCGCGCGCAGGAACGGCGCGATGCGCTGGATGATCTTGCCGGCGATCGGGGCCGAGACCGCGCCGCCGGTGGTGAAGCCGCCGGTCTCGGCCGTCACCTTCGGCTCGTCCATCATCACCAGCACGAAATAACGGTCCTGGTCGAATCCGCCGGTGGTCGGGAACACCGCCGCGAACGAGGCGAGGTTGCGCTTGCCCTTGTCGTAGCGGCCGTTGACCAGCTTGGTCGCCGTGCCGGTCTTGCCGCCGACCATGTAGCCGGGGGCGAGCTTGTCGGCGAACCGGCCGGTGCCGTTGGTGGCGTTGAGCCGCATCAGGCCCAGCATCATGCGCGAGGTCGACTCCTTGATCACCCGCCGCCCCGGGGCCGGCGCCTGGCCCGGCTCCAGCCTCCGCAGGGTCAGCGGCCGCCAGACGCCGCCGTTGACGATGGCGGTCATCCCGGTGGCGAGCGCCAGGGGGCTCACCGAGATCGACTGGCCAAAGGCCATGGTCGCCACGGCGTTCTGCGAGATCCGCTTGGGCGTCAGCGGCCGGGCCAACTCGATCAGCTCGCTCGGCGACTTCTGAAACAGGCCGAAGGCGTGAAAGTAGGCGTTCTCATAATTGCCGCCGACCCGCATCGCCATCTTGGCGGCGCCGATGTTGGAGGAATGGGTGAACACTTCCCAAAGGGGCAGGCGGCAATCGCCCTTGTCGTAGTCGTGGATGATCTGTCCGGGCAGGATGAGCGGCGAGCAGACGTCGAACACGGTGCGGATGTCGACCTGGCCGCTGTCGAGCCCCATGGCCAGCGTGAAGACCTTGAACACCGAACCGGGCTCATAGACGGTCGCCGCCGCGTGGTTGACCATCGCCGCGGGCCCGTTCGCGGCCGGGGCGTTCGGGTCCATGTCGGGATAGCTGGCCATGCCGAGGATCTCGCCGGTGCGGGCGTTGACCACGATGCCGACGGCGTCCTTGACCTCGAAATGGGCGGCGGCCGCGTCCAGCTCGTCCTGCAGCGCGCCTTGGACCCGCAGGTCGATCGAGAGCGGCCGCGGCGCGCGTCCGGCGCTGGCGCGGATCTCGCCGTCGAAGGCGCGCTCGGCCCCGGCGAGGCCGCGGCCGCCCTTGTCTGAAAAGCCGATGACGTGGCCGCCGGTCGCGCCCAGCGGATAGTCGCGCGCCGCCTCCTCCTCGAAGCTGACCCCGGGCAGGGCGAGGTCGTGCACCCGCGCCTTGACCTCGGGGGTGAGACCGCCGGCGAGATAGATTTCCTTGTGGCCGCTGGCGATCGCGGCGGCGACGCGCGCCGGCTTGAGGCTGGGCAGGGCGGCGACCAGCGCCCGCACCGTGCCGGTCGGGTCCGTCACCTCCTTGGGCTCGAGATAGAGGCCATAACGCAGCAGATCGACCGCCAGCACCTGGCCATTGCGGTCGACGAGATCGGCGCGGGCGTTGGCCCCCGCCGCTTGCGAGCGGCCGCCGACATCGAGGCCGGAGAACAGGGCGGCGCGGGTGGCGAACAGCGCCAGGGCGGCGAAGCCGAAGCAGAACATCGACAGGACGAAGAAGATACGCAGCCGCACCGCGTGCTCGTCGTCGCCGAGGTCGTCGGCGGCGAAATCGCCGTCCGCGCTCCTCAGGGCGAAGCGCCAGCGCGGCCGCCACGCCAGGGCGGCGCCCAGCCATCCCGGCCAGCGGCGCGCCCGTTCTTCGCAACCCTCGAGCGGCCGGTGGGCGGCGGGGTAGTCGGCGTCGGCGGCGGTCATGGCTTGGCGGGTGGCGCTGGAGCGGAAGGGGCGGAGGCGGCGATGCGCGGCAGATCACCCGCGCTGATCTCGTGAGTCGGGTTCACCGCCTGCAGCCCCAGATATTGGCTCGACAGGCGCTCGATTCGGCCCGGATCTTCAAGGTGGGCGATCTCGGCTTTCAACAGCCGGATGCGGCGCTCCTCCTGGTCGATGCGCGCCTGCACCGCCTGCGCCTCGCGGTTCTGCGCCCCGGCCAGGGTGGTGGAGATGTAGGAGCCGAGCGCCAGGGCGGCGAGCAGGCCCAGCGCCGCCAGGTGGATGACGCGAAAGCCGCGGTAGCGCCAGTCGAACAGGTCGGAGATGATCATGCCGCCACGCTCCTACGCCGGCGAATCGGTGCGCGCCGCGCAACGCAGCTTCGCCGATCTGGCGCGCGGATTGGCGGCCATTTCGCGCTCCGACGGCCGCCGCGCGCCGTGGCCGATCAGGCGGAAGCTCGGCGCCCGGCCGCGGGCCCTCGGCGGCGCGTGCCGCGAGCCGCCCTCCGTCAAGCCGGCGCGGTCTCTGAGGAAGGCCTTGACGATCCGGTCCTCCAGCGAATGGAAGCTGACCACGGCCAGCCGCCCGTCGGCGGCGAGCACGCGCTCGGCGGCGCGAAGGCCGCGCTCCAGCTCGCCCAGCTCGTCGTTGACCGCGATGCGCAGAGCCTGGAACACCCGCGTGGCGGGATGGACCCGCGCGCCACGCCGGCCCCCCAAGGCCTTTTCCACTGTCTCGGCGAGATCGAGCGTGCGCAGGAACGGCGCCTCGGCCCGGCGCCGGACGATCGCGGCGGCGACCCGGCCAGGCCTGGCCTCCTCGCCATTCTCGCGGAAGATGCGCGCCAGCTCGTCTTGCGGCGCGCCGTTGACCAGATCGGCGGCCGATAGCCCCGCGCCGCTCATCCGCATGTCGAGCGGGCCATCGCGCATCAGCGAAAAGCCGCGCTCCGCCTCGTCCAGCTGCATCGAGGAGAGGCCGAGATCGAGGGCGACGCCCGCCGCGGCCCCCTCGCCCAGCTCGCTCATCGCCGAGAACGCCTTTTCCACCAGGCGGAAGGCCTCGCCGGCGGCGGCGGCGGCGTCCACGTGGCGGCGGGCCGAGGGATCGCGGTCGTAGGCGACCACCCGCGCTCCGGCGCCGAGAAAGGCGCGGCTGTAGCCACCGGCTCCGAAGGTGCCATCCACCACCAGGGCGCCGGGACGAGGCGCGATCGCCGCCAGCACCTCGGCGAGCATCACCGGCGTGTGCGGCGCGGCGCTCATGCCGCCGTCCCCCGCCGCTGGCTGGCGCGGTAGGCGGCCAGATCCTCGCGGGCGATGCGCGCCTGCTCGGCCCGATGGGCGCGGAACGCCTCGCGCGACCATATCTGGAAGCGGTCACCCAGGCCGACCACCGCGACCGCCTCGGCGAGGCCGAACTGCTCGCACAGGCTCTCGGGCAGGGTGATGCGGCCGGCGGTGTCGAACGCCAGGCGATGCAGGCCGCCGAAGATGCCGATCTCCAGCGCGCTGCGCAGCCGGTCGCCGAGCGGCAGCTCGCCAATCAGGCCGCGATAGGCGTCGAACAGAGCCCGGCCGCCGCCCTCCAGGCAGTCGGCCTCGATCGAGGGGAAGCAGAACACGCCGTCGAAGCCACCCTCCGCCCCAGCTCCAGATCCGTCCTCGCCCGTCGCGGCGGCGCGGAACTCCTGCGGCAGGACGATGCGGCGCTTGGCGTCCATCGGTTTCTCGAAGGTCGAGAAGAACACCCGCCAGCCTCCGCCCGGCCCCGAGTTCGCGCGTAAAAGCGACTCGCCGACCGCCACTGATGGGTTACCACGGGATTAACCGGGACGCAATGCCACCAAATGACCCATTTTCACCCGGTCGGGACTGGGGCCTTTGCCTTTGCCGGGCGAGCCTCGCGGGGCCAGCGTGAATGTCGGATTGCCGGGAGTGTGCGCTCGGAGAGCGGCGCCGGCGGCAAGCTTGCGGCGTCCCGCTTCGCGGCTTACGGCGAGGGCCGCCACCCCGCCGGTTAAGCGTTGTCGATTACTCCTCCCATGCCGGCGCCAAGGCCCTTGGCGGGCCGCTGCTGTTCAAGCGCCGAGGACTTCCCGCGGACCGACGTGAACGGCTGACGCAAGCGATGAAAGACGAGGGTCCGCAATGAGCACCGCCCGATCGCGCGTCGGCTTGGTCATGATTCTCGCCCTCGGCCTCGCCGGCGGCGCGCCGGCTCAACCCGCCGCTCGCCCATCCCTGCCCGGCGAGCGGCTGTTCCACGCCGGCCGGTTCGCCGAGGCCGGCGCGCTGGCCCTGGCGGCCGCGCGGCGCGATCCCGGCGACGCCGGCGCCGCCGTCCAGCTCGGCCGCGTCGCGCTGCTCGCCGACCGCCTGGTCGAGGCGCGCGGCTGGTTCGCCAAGGCGATCGTCCTCAATCCCCGCGACGCCGACGCCAAGGTGATGCTGGCCGAGGCCCTTTACCGCGCCGACGACTTCCAGGCGGCCGCCGCGGCGCTCGCCGGCGTCGATGTCCCGAACAACGAACTGGTGAAGTCGCAGTATCCGACCCTCAACGTCGCCAAGATGGCGAGCTTCAAAGGCCGGACCCCGTATGCGATCGCGGGCGAGGGTGCCGTCGCGCGGCTGAAGTTCGTCCGCTCCGAACCGTTGCCGGTGGTCGAGGTGCGGGTCAACGGCGGCCCCAAGGTCGACTTCTTCATCGACACCGGCGGCTCGGAGGTGACGCTGGATACCGCGTTCGCGCGGGAGCTTGGCATGCCCGACTTCGGCGCGGTCGAGGGAACCTTCTCGGGCGGTCAGAAAGCTTCGGTGCGTCAGGGTCGGATCGACTCGCTGGCCCTGGGGCCCTGGACGGTGCGCGACCTGCCGACGGTCGCCCTGCCGCTGCGCCAGCTGTCGGAAGGTCTCGGGGTCAAGCGCATCGACGGCATCATCGGCACGACGCTGCTCGCCCATTTTCTGGCGACGCTCGACTATCCCAACGGCGAGCTGGTGCTGCGGCGCAAGACGGCCGCCGCCGCGCAGGACGGGATCGCGGTTCCGATGTGGATGGCGGGCGACCATTTCATGATTGGCTGGGGGCGCGTCGACAACCTGCCGCCGACATTGCTGTTCGTCGACACCGGGCTCGCTGGGGCGGGGGTCAAGCTCGCCCAGCCGGTGATCGCATCGGCCGGGATAACGCTCGACGCGGCCAAGGCCTCGCGCGGCGCCGGCGGCGGCGGAACCCTGACGATCACGCCCTATGTCGTGCGCCGGCTGTCGTTCGGCGATCTGCGCGAAGACAATGTCGCCGGCCTGTTCGACGGCCCGTTTCCGTGGCAGAGCCGTTTTGGCTTCCCGCTGGCAGGCATGGTCGGTCACGAGTTCTTCCGCCGCCACGCGGTGACCTTCGACTTCCAAGCGATGCGCATCTTGATCCGCTGAACTCGAGGGAGCCTCAGGGCGCCCTCGAGTTCAGCCCGCCGTGTTGCCCCCATCCACCAGCCACGCCGCGCCGGTGACGTAGCTCGCCGCGTCTGAGGCGAGAAAGGCGACGACCTCGGCGATCTCATGCGGCTGGCCGACGCGGCGCAGAGGGAATGCGGCGCCCTTTCGGCCGAGGCCCGCCTCGATCGCCTCGCCGCCTGTTTCGATGCCTTCCCGCAGCATCGGCGTGTCGACATCGCCGGGGCAGACTGCGTTGACCCGCACGCCCTGCGGCCCATGATCGAGCGCCATGGCGCGGGTCAGCTGTAGCAGCGCGCCTTTCGAGGCGCAGTAGGCCGCCTCGCGGGGACCGCCGACCACCGCCCAGTCGGAAGCAATGTTGACGATCGCCCCCTTCCCCGCCGCGATCATCGGCGCCAGGGCGGCCCGCGCGCAGCGCATCGGCGCGGCGACATTCACCTCCATCACCCGCGCCCAGTCGGCGTCGCTCACCTCCAGCACCGTGCCGCGGTGGGTGACGCCGGCGTTGTTGATCAGAATGTCGAGCTTGCCAAAGGCGCCGAGCGTCTCGGCGACCAGCCGTTCGGGAAGGGGCGGATCGGCGATGTCGCCGGCGATGAAGCGGCCGCCGAGCGCCGCCGCCAGCTGCGCGCCCGACGCTGCGTTCCGCCCGGTCAGCAACAGCCGCGCGCCGGCGGCGGCGAAGCGCTCGGCGATCGCCCGGCCGATGCCCGAGGTGGCGCCGGTGATCAGGGCGGTCTTGTCGGCGAGGTCGGTCACGGGCGTTCTTCCAAGAGGAGGCGGCGGCGTCGGAACGCACTTTAGGCCGGAACCTGGTCAAACGCGCCACCGTTTCCCACGCGTTCGGCCGCGCTCGGATGGCCCGATACGCCGACCTGACGCCGCGTTTCGCTCGCCCAACCTGGAGCCGCCCATGCGCACCCACCTGACCCTCGCCACCGCCCTTCTGGCCCTCGCCGCCTGTTCCCAGAAGACCGAGGACCATGCCGCGGCGGCGGCCGATCAGGCCGGCGCGGCCACCGCCTCGGCGGCGAGGGACACCGCCGCCGACGCCAATACCGCGGCCGCCGATACCGGCGCGGCGCTGGACAGGGCCGGCGACAAGACAGCCGCCGCCGCCGGCTCGGCGGCGCGAAAGGCCGACGCGGCCGCCGACGCGGCCGCCAAGACCCCCTGAAAACGCCGGTCTCGCCGCCGCCCGCCCGATCCGCGGCGAGTGACGTTGGAAGATTTTGACGGCCGCTGACCGCTCAGCCCGCCACCGGCGAGGCCGTCCTTCGCCCCTTTTCGCGGTGCGGGCAGCCGGGCCAACAGCAGGGCCGCCGCTTTCCCGCCTTCAACTGCGCGCGGGTGCGCTCGACGTGTTCGCGGCGGGTGTCGGCCTTCTTCACCGACTGGGTCCAGCAGATCCACTCGTTGCGCGCCAAGGGGGTGATATCCTCCCAAGCGGCAAGCGCCTGCGGATCGGAGCGCAGCGCCTCGTCGAGATCGGCCGGCAGGTCGTGCACGACCCCGCCGCTGATCGCCGTGTTCAGCATCGTCCCCTTCGCACCGGCCTCGCCCCCTCCCGTTCCATTCCGGCGATCCCGAGCGAGCGCGCCGCGTGCTCCAGCACCTGCCTCGCGTGAGCCTCCGTCACGTCCGGGCGCCGGTCGAGGAACGCCGCCAGCCGGGCGCCGTCCTCGAGGTTGTCTAACAGGCGAGACTTTCGAGCCGGACGGAGACGAGCACGCGGGGGGCCGCGAAACACCCAGGCGCCGCTCGGGCGCGGGATCACGCTCCACCACGGGGCGACTCGTCCAGCTGGATGAGTGGCGCGTCACGACATTCGAGCCTCGGCGCGTCGCCTTACCACGGCTGCGCGCCGAAGTCTCTCGGCTGGCGCGCGGCTCGCGGCCGCTTCGCCGTCTGTGAGCCGCACCCGCCGAGGCGCTCGGCCGGGTTGAACTGGGCCACAATCCAACGAACAATCGCCTCAGGGCGAGATAGGCTGGCGCCTTGCCGGGGTGCGGGAACATGAATTCGACGGCGGTGCCGGGCGGGCTCGTCACGCGCGGCTGGACGGCGGCGGCGGTGGCGGGCGGCGCGGTTGTGTTTCTGCTCGCCAGCGCGGCGCTGTTGAACGGGATGTTCGCGGCTCAACCGCTGCCGGCCGAGCTGCGCCGGGGAGCGGTCGTCGCTCACCTCGTTTCGGTTATGGCCGCTCTGCCGCTCGGCGTCGCGCAGCTACTGCTGCCGAAGGGAACCTTCCGCCATCGGACGGTCGGTTATCTGTGGTGCACCTTGATGGTGTTCACTTCGCTGGTCTCGTTCGCGATCCATGGCCTCAATCCGCGCGGACTAAGCCCAATCCACCTGTTCTCGGTCCTCACCCTCGTTTTCGTGCCGCTGATCATCCTGAACGCCCGCGCTGGACGGGTGGCGGCCCACCGCCGGGCGGCGCTCGGTTTGATGACCGGCGGCCTGGTTATCGCCGGCCTGTTCACCTTCGCGCCCGGCCGAGTGCTGGGCGAGATGGTGGGTCGGCTGTTTCGCTAAGGCGGGCGACAGCGCCAGGAACGATTGTGCGCCGCACAACGTTGCCCGACGCTCCAAGCCAACTCCATGCCCGACCTGAAGGAAACGCATGCCGCGCCTCCCGGACCTTCTCCGCGCGACCGCCATCTCGCCCGGTCGCCGGCCGCATCGCCGAACCGGGCCGCCCGGGGCGTTCGCCGGAGCGGCGGTCGCCCTGGTCGCCGCCGTGGTCGCCGCCAACGCCCTGATCCAATGGGGCGCGAACCGGCGCCATCCCGCGAGGGGACAATTCATCGAGGTCGACGGCGTGCCAGTCCACTATCTCGAGAAGGGCGTCGGCGCGCCAATTGTCCTCGTGCACGGCAACGGCGTCAGCGCCGAGGATTTCGTCAACAGCGGCCTGTTCGACCGCCTCGCGGAGCATCATCGGGTGATCGCCTTCGACCGACCCGGCTGTGGCCACACGCCACGACCACGCCGCCGAGTGTGGACCGCCCGGGCGCAGGCCAGGCTGCTGATGAAGGCGATCGAGGCTCTCGGCCTGAACCGTCCCGTGGTGGTCGGCCATTCCTTCGGCGCGCAGACGGCGCTGATGATGGCGCTGGAGGCGCCCGAAACCCTCGGCGGCGTGGCGCTGCTGTCGGGCTACTTTCATCCGAGCGTTCGCGCGGACTCGGCCCTGACCAGCGGCCCGGCGCTGCCGATCGTGGGGGATCTGATCCGCTATACGGTCGCGCCGGCGCTCGGCTGGCTGAGCGCGGCGCCGGTGTTCCGGCTGCTGTTTGCCCCGGCGAAAGTCCCGCCTGGGTTTAGCGCCCGCTTGCCGCTTTCCATGACCCTGCGGCCCTCGCAGATCCGCGCCAGCGCCGCCGACGGCGTCCTGATGATCCCGGGCGCGGCGCGGACGATGCGGCGGGCGAGCGAAATCGACCTGCCCACCCTGATCCTAACCGGCGATGGCGACCGGATCGTCAGCCCGCGGTATCAATCGGAACGGCTGGCTCGCGACATCCCGCGGGCGACCCTGCGCGTCGTCGGCGGCGCCGGGCACATGATCCACCACACCGCCGCGGCCGAAGTGGCCGAGGCGATCTTGCGGTTCGCCGATCAGGCGGTCGCCTTGCGCGAGGCGCCCTCCGAAGGACCCGCCCGCGCCCTGGCGCACTGACGAACCCTCCCGCCCTTCCCTCCGGGAGAGGGCGGGCTGGCGCGTAAGGCCAGGCGGAGAATTAGACGAAGAGCGCCGGCTTCGCCAGCTATCACCTTCACTCGAGAGCCCTGACCCCTCTCGCCTACGGCGAGTCGCCCTCCCCACGAAGGGGAGGGAGGATTTCAGATATGGATCGCGTGCCCCAGCGCCTTCAGGGCCGCCTCGTGCAGCGCCTCGGTCAAGGTCGGGTGAACGTGGATCGTGCCGGCGATGTCCTCCAGCACCGCGCCCATCTCCAGCGCCAGGGCGAACTCTCCGGAGAGATCGCTGACATGGGCGCCGACCGCCGCCAGCCCCAGCAGCCGGTGGTCGTCGGCGCGCGCCACGACGCGCACGAAGCCGCCGTCGTCGGCCGCCTCCATCGACCGCGCGCCGGCCGTTGGCGGCGAAGGGGAACTGGCCGACCAGGATCTCGGCGCCGGTGGCGCGCGCCTCCTGCGGCGAGAGGCCGGCGACGGCGATCTCCGGCTCGGTGAAGCAGACCGCGGCGATGGCGACGGGGTCGAAGCGGCGCTTGTGGCCGGCGATGATCTCGGCGACCATTTCGCCCTGGGCCGCGGCGCGGTGCTCCAGCATCGGCTCGCCGGTGACGTCGCCGATCGCCCAGACGTTCTTCATCGAGGTGGCGCAGGTCTCGTCGACCTTGATGAACGGTCCGGCCATGTCGAGGGCCATCGCCTCGCGGCCCCAGCCCTCGGTCAGCGGCTTGCGGCCGACGGTGACGAGGATCTTGTCCGCCTCGATCCGCAGCGCCGCGCCGGCCGCGTCGGTGGCCAGGAGAGCGCCGGGCTCCTGGCCGACCGCCTTGGCGTTCAGATGGACCGCGACGCCGGCGTGCTTCAGCCAGCGCGCCACCGGCGCCGCCAGCTCGGCGTCGAAGCCCGGCAGGATGCGGTCGGTCGCCTCGACCACCGTCACCTCGGCGCCGAGCTTGCGGAAGGCGCTGCCCAGCTCCAGTCCGATATAGCCGGCGCCGACCACCGCCAGCCGGCGCGGAACCTCGGCCAGATCGAGCGCCTCGGTGGACGAAATCACCGCGCCGCCGAACGGCAGAAACGGCAGATCCACCGGAACGGAGCCAGTGGCGATCACGACATGCTCGGCGCCGATGCGCGCCACTGTCTGGCCGCCGCTCTCCACCTCACAGGTCTTGCCGTCGACAAAGCGGGCCCAGCCGCGGACGACGCGAACCTTGGCGCGCTTCAGCAGGGCGCCGACGCCGCCGTTCAACTTGCCGACGACGCCGTCCTTCCAGGCGACCGTCTTGGCCAGGTCGATGGCCGGCGGCGCGTCCAGCGAAATGCCCATGTGCCCGGCGCGGCCGGTCATGTCGGCGAAGGTCGAGGCGGCGTGGATCAGCGCCTTCGACGGAATGCAGCCGCGGATGAGACAGGTGCCGCCGAGCCGGTCCGCCTCCACCAGCACGGTGTCGAGGCCCAGCTGGCCGGCGCGGATGGCCGCGACGTAGCCGCCCGGGCCCGCCGCCGACGACGAGGACCTTGGCGCAGATCGTCTCGGTCATGGGCTCCCCCGCGGGGCCATTCGAAGGGCGAAGCGGTCATCGCGCGACGCTTCCGAGCGGAGAGCTCATCTCATGGCCGATCCATGAACAGCATGGCCGGGTGCTCGAGCATCGCCTTCAGCTCCTGGATGAAGGCGGCGGCGTCGTAGCCGTCGACCACGCGATGATCGAAGCTCGAGGAGACGTTCATCATCTTGCGGATGGCGATGACGCCGCCCAGCACCACTGGCCGGTCGATGATCTTGTTGGGGCCGATGATCGCCACCTCCGGATGGTTGATCACCGGCGTGGTGACGACGCCGCCGAGCGGTCCAAGGCTGGTCAGGGTAATGGTCGAGCCGCGCAGCTCTTCGGCCTTGGCCTTGCCCTCGCGCGTGGCGCGCCGCGAGGCGGGCGATCTCGTTCGCGAGTTCCCAGAGGTCCATCGCCTCGGCGTGGCGGATCACCGGGACGACCAGACCGTTCGGCGTCTGGGTCGCCATGCCAAGGTGCACGGCCGCGTGCTGGGTGACGACGCCAGCCTCGTCGTCGAAGGTGGCGTTGATCTGCGGATAGCGCGGCAGCAGCCTGGTCAGGGCGACGATCAGGAACGGCAGCACCGTGAGCTTCGGCTGGTCGGCGCGCTTCGTCTGGTTCAAGTGGATGCGCAGCGCTTCGAGCTCAGTGACATCGACCTCCTCCACATAGGCGAAGTGGGGAATGCGGCGCTTGGCCTGCTGCATCTTCTCGGCGATGCGGCGGCGCAGGCCGATCACCTTGATTTCGCTCTCTCCGGAGCGTCGGGCGCTGGCGCCGTACCGCCGGCTTCCAGCCGGCTCTTCGGCGATGCCGGCGGGGCGCCGGCGCTCCGGATCGGCGAGGTAGGCTTCCAGATCATCGTGGCCGATGCGCCCTCCGGGACCGGAGCCTGGCACGAACTGCAGCGGCACGCCCAGCTCGTGCGCGTGGCGGCGCACCGCCGGCGAGGCGAGCGGCTTGACTCCCGGCGCGCGGGGGATCGCCGCCGGTCTGCTCGAAACCAGAGCGCGGCCACCCTGCCCGCTCGCGCTCGACGAACTCTGGGCGGTTTGCGGGCTGGAAGCCCGCGCTCCGGAGGAAGGGGCAGACGTAATGCCGGCATCCTGCCGGCCTTTTCCTTCCGTCGCCTCTTGCCGGTTAGAAGCCGTGGCTGCGGAGGGTTGGTTTCCCTCCCCCTCCACCTCGATCACGGCGAGGGTCGAGCCGACGGCGGCCATCTCGCCCGGTTCGCCATGGATGGCCAGCACCTTGCCGGTGACCGGCGTCGTCATTTCGACGGTCGCCTTGTCGGTCATCACGTCGACGAGCGGGGCGTCCTCCTCGATCTCCTGGCCAGGCGCGACATGCCAGGCGACGATCTCCGCCTCGGCGGTGCCCTCGCCGACGTCCGGCAGCTTGAAGACGAATTCGGCCACGTCTCTTCAGGCCTCCAGGGTGCGCTTGAGCGCGGCGGCGACCCGCGCCGGCCCGGGGAAATATTCCCACTCGAAGGCATGCGGATAGGGCGTGTCCCAACCGGCCACCCGCTCGATCGGCGCCTCCAGATGATAGAAGCAGCGCTCCTGCACCAGGGCTGAAAGTTCCGCGCCGAAGCCGCTGGTCTTGGTCGCCTCATGGACGATCACGCAGCGGCCGGTCTTCTTCACCGACGCCACGATCGCCTCGATGTCCACCGGCCACAGGGTGCGCAGATCGATCACCTCGGCGTCGACTTGGGCGTCCGCGGCCGCCGCCACGGCCACATGCACCATGGTGCCGTAGGCCAGCACCGTGACCGCCGCGCCGGCGCGCGCAATCGCCGCCTCGCCGAGCGGCACGGTATAGTGGCCCTCCGGCGTTTCGCTCGCCGGATGCTTCGCCCACGGCAGCACCGGCCGGTCGTGGTGGCCGTCGAACGGACCGTTGTAGATGCGCTTGGGCTCGAGGAAGATCACCGGATCGTCGTCCTCGATGGCGGCGATCAACAGGCCCTTGGCGTCACGCGGCGTCGAGGGCACCACCACCTTCAGGCCGGCGACGTGGGTGAACAACGCCTCGACGCTCTGGCTGTGGGTCTGGCCGCCGAAGATGCCGCCACCATAAGGGCGTGCGGATGGTGAGCGGCGCGGTGAACTGGCCGGCCGAGCGATAGCGTAGCCGCGCGACCTCCGAGACGATCTGGTCGTAGGCCGGGTAGATGTAGTCGGCGAACTGGATCTCGACCACCGGGCGCAGGCCGTAGGCCCCCATGCCGACCGCCACGCCGATGATCCCGGCCTCGGCGATCGGGGTGTCGAAGCAGCGCTCCTGGCCGTACTTCTTCTGCAAGCCTTCGGTGGCGCGGAAGACGCCGCCGAAAAAGCCGACATCCTCGCCGAACACCAGCACGTCCGGGTCGCGGCCCATGGCCACGTCCATGGCCGAATTGAGCGCCTGGATCATGTTCATCGCCGGCACGGCCTAGACCCCCATTTCCTGGCGCTGCTCGCGGATGTGCCAGGGCGGCGTGGCGTATACCTGCCTCGAACATGCATTTCAGGGAGGGCTTGTCGCCGCCCTGCAGGGTGCCGATCGCCTCGCAACGCTTGGCGGTCTCGCGGACCAGTCCGGTGAGTTCCTTCTCCAGCGCCGCGTGCCGCTCCCCGTCCCACTCGCCGATCGCGGTCAGGTGCGCCGCCAGGCGGGCGATCGGATCGCCGAGCGGCCACCGCGCCGCCTCGTCCGCCGGCCGGTAGGCGGAGGGATCGTCGCTGGTCGAGTGCCCCTCGGCCCGATAGGTGACCAGCTCGATCACGGTGGCGCCGAGATTGGTCCTGGCGCGCTCCGCCGCCCACGCCGTCGCCGCGTAGACAGCCAGGAAGTCGTTGCCGTCGACGCGAAGCGCCGGCAGGCCGTAGCCGGTGGCGCGCGAGGCGAACGGCGAGTTGTTGTCGCCGGCGATGCCGTGGAAGGACGAGATCGCCCACTGGTTGTTGACGATGTTGAGCACCGCCGGGGCGCGATAGACGGCCGCGAAGGTCAGCGCGTGATGGAAGTCGCCTTCGGCGGTCGACCCGTCGCCGATCCAGGCGGCGGCGATCTTGTCGTCGCGGCTGTAGGCCGAAGCCATGGCCCAGCCGACCGCCTGGCTATACTGTGTGCCGAGATTGCCGCTGATCGAAAAGAAGCCGTGATCGCGCGCCGAGTAGAGCACCGGCAGCTGGCGCCCCTCCAGCGGATCGGCGAGCGTTTGAGAACACCTGGTTCATCATCTTCTCGATGGGGTAGCCGCGCGCCACCAGCAGGCCCTGCTGGCGATAGGTGGGAAAACCCATGTCGTCGGGCCGCAGCGCCATCGCCTGGGCGCAGGCGACCGCCTCCTCGCCGCGGCACTTCATGTAGAAGGAGGTCTTGCCCTGTCGCTGCGCGCGGTAGAGCCGGTCGTCGAGCGCCCGGGTGAGCATCATGTCGCGCAGGCCCTTGCGCAGCGCCTCGGGCGACAGGGTCGGCGCCCAGGGACCCACCGCGCGGCCCTGATCGTCCAGCACCCGGATCAGGCGCCAGGCGTGGTCGCGCACCTCCGCCAGGCCGACATCGATCGGCGGCCGCTCGACCTCGCCCGCGGCGCTGAGGCGCAGGTTGCCGAAATCGGTCGCCTCGCCCGGCCGCGCCCTGGGCTCGGGGATGCGCAGCGAGAGAGCATTGGGGCGAAGGGGCGGTGCGCTCATCGTCGAAGGGATGCCGGGTAGGTTTCTCTGAAGCTTTTGGTCGCCGATCGGCGGGCGCCGATCACACCGGGCGGCTCGAGGATCTCCATAGCGGGTTTTGCCACGCTGTCATTCATGCGGAGCGACGCTCCATGTCCGGTGATGACGCGACCATGTCAGGCGAGGCGCACCGTGTCACTTCCGTTCCAGATGAAAGAGTTCGATTCCGGAGTCCTGGTCGGCGGCCGTCCGGTAGGCGATGGCGCCCGAGGCCGGATCGACCCCGATGTCGGCGAGGTCGCTTGTGGCTGGCGTATGGGCGGCGACGCGCGTCGGGCCCCCTGACAGGAGCGCGCTCAGAACCTCGTTCCGCCGCGCGTCCGAAAACACGACCTGATCCTTGAAGATGGTCCAGTCATTGTCGGCGCCGGGCTGGAAGGACGCCGCGATCAGCCTCGGAGGATCGCCGAGCCGCCATATTCCCGGCCTATCACGCTTGGCGGCATAGATTTCGAGTCCCCGGGTGGCGACGCTCGCCCATCCGTAGCCGCTGACTGGAACCGGCGCTTCCTCGCGGCTCAGGCCGATCCGCCAGATGCGCCAGCCGCGCTGATCACTGATCGGGCAAAGGATCGAGCGTCCGTCCGCCGCCCACGCGGGCCAGCCCGTGGTGGTTGCCGTCAGGGGCACGATCGCCAAGTTGGCGCCGTCCCGATTGACGACGCGAAGCGCGCGCGAGCGCCCCTTGGCCCAGATAAAGGCCAGCCGTTCACCTTCGGGAGACCACGCCAGGCCTCCGACATCAGCCGTTCCGAATCGCGCCAATGGGAGCGCCTTTTCTCCCGGCGGCCTCAGCCATATCGCCGTTTCGCCAGAGCGGTCGGAGGCGAAGGCCAGGGTTGCATCGCGCCCGTACGCGAACGCAAGCATCTTGCCTGGGCCGGGATCGAGGAGCGTCAACCGGCCGCTCGGATCAGTTTCGACTAGCTGATCATGAGAGCCGGCCGCTTCGGCGGCCAGCCATCCGCCTCGCCCCGTCGCAAGCCGCGCAAGCTCGAGGGGCGTTGTCCCGACAAGGTAGGGACCGGCCCGGTCCAGGGGATAGGACCAGATCCGCGACGCGCCGCGTGATCCGCTGACGATGAAGATGGACCGTGAGTTCCTCCGCCCAGGCGAACCCGGCGGCGTCGTTTTCGGCGACGCCGATCGGGCGCTCGGCGCCGCTCGCGAGATCATGCGTCCAGATGCTCGGAGCGAGGGTGTTGTTGTTCCGAATGAAGGCGATCCGCCGCCCATCAGGCGAGAGTTCTGACGCGGATATCGTTCTGACCGGGCGCCGGACGCGTGATTGGGCGGCGGACCCCCGTGGCGAGATCGAGGCGGATGATGCGTATCGTACTCTCGCCAGGCGCGCCGTCGGCGAAGAACAATCCGTCGCCGAGCGGGGTCCACGCGACGCTCGTTACTTCGGCGAACTTACAGCGGCCGACTTCCCGTCCCGCCCCGCCAAGCGCGGACATCACCATCAGGCGGCACGGCCGGCCGGGCTGCCGAACGATGTAGGCGAGGCGATCGCCGGACCGAGACCAGCTGGGCGCCGTCGCCTCAAAGGGGCCGCTCGTCAGCTGGACGGGTTCGCCGCGGCCCATCAGCGAGAGGAAGATGTGGCGCTCGCCGGAGACCGGCGCTTCCGCCGTGAAGGCGATCAGCCTGCCGTCGGGAGAGATCGCCGGGTTGCCCGTATTCGCAAGCTCAGGGGCGAGACGCTCGAAGCTCGCCACACGCCAGGGCGCCGGCGCACCGACGCGATTCGAGGCGATCAGGCCCACGACGACGGCAAGAACGGAAACGCCCGTGGCGACCGCAAGCCGCCGATATCGCCGCGGCGCGACGGGCGCTCGCCGAGCGGCCGCCTCGGCTCCGTCGCCAGCGGCGCTCAGGCGATAGCCGATCTTCGGAATTGTTTCGAGGCGAAACAAGGGGGTTGGCGGCGCCGCCGCGAGCCGCCGAAGGTTTTGAATGCAACGGCCGAGCGAGTCGTCGCCGACCACTTGGCCTCCCCAGCATCGCTCGCGCAGAACTTCCCTCGACACCGGTTCGCCGCCAGCCTGCGCCAGGGCGACGAGCACCTGCATGACGCGATGCTGTAGCCGGACCGCGCCGTCCTTCCCGACAACCTCGCACGCCGCCGGTCGGATGCGCACGACGCCGAGGCTGAAGTCGGCGACCCGTTTCAGATCGATCAGTCCGGCCGGGGTGGCCGGAACGGTGTCGTCCATTCTTGCCTCGAGAGAACGAGATCGGAAATCGATCGGAAAAATATCGCCTTCGCATCCTTCCGCGTCCGGTCGCCCCGGCCATAGGCGAGCCCTTGCGGTCGGCCAATCCCGGCCTTCGCCGCCTGCTTCATGGACCCGCAACACGATGTTTCCGAAGTCTCATCTCCCTCGCGGTGGCGTCCGCGCCGGACTCTCCGCCGCCGCGGGCCTCGCCGCCTTGGCGGTCGTCGCCGGCGCCACGGCCGCGCCGCGCTACAGAGTGCATCCCCTCGTCACCGATGACGCCTCGGTGCTCGCGACTCTTCCTTACGGTCCCGCCCGCACCGTCGATCCAGCACTGATCAATCCCTGGGACATCACGAGCACCCCCGACGGCAAGTGGCTGGTCGCGAACACCGGAGGGCCAGGCGCCGGCGCCCCGGGCACGCTCACCAAGTATGACAATCACGGCCGCATTCTGCATTCGACCGTGACCGTTCCCGAGGGCTCCAGCCCCCCGTACGGACCCACCGGAGTCGTCCAAGTGATCGGCGACGGCTTCTTGATGCCGAACGGCCATTCGGCCGACTATCTGGTGGACAACCTCGACGGCTCGATCTCGGCCTGGGATGGCGGCGCCAGCACCATGATTGTCGTTCCCGGGCGAGCCGGCGGCAATATCGCGGCCTATACCGCGCTCGAAGTCGGGACCTCAGGTGGCGCCACCTACTTGTACGCCGCCAACAACATCAGCGGCGCCATCGATGTTTTCGACACGCACTTCGCGAAGGTGAGTCTCGCCGGAGCCTTCGTCGACCCCGGCCCAAATCCCAACGGCCTCTTTCCGTTCAATATCGAGAACATCGGAACGCATCTGTGGATCACCTATGCGGCGCCCGGCCCCGGCGCTTCATCGGCGCCGCTGGGCTCCGGCTTTGTCAGCGAGTTCAACCTCGATGGTACGTTCGTGCGTCGGTTCGCCGACGGCGGTCAGCTGTCCTCTCCCTGGGGCCTCACGATCGCGCCGGCCAGTTTCGGCAAGTACAGCAACGATGTCTTGATCGGGAACTTCAATGACGGCGCCACGGAGGGTTTCATCTTGGCGTTCGATCCAACGACGGGCAAGTTCCTCGGCAAGCTCAAGCAAGGCGGGCAGGCGATCGTGCTGCCAGGGCTCTGGGCCTTGCAGTTCGGCGACGGGCCCGATGCCGACAAACTGTTCTTCGCGGCAGGCATCGGCGGCGAGAACCATGGTCTCTTCGGCTTCATCACCGCGAAGGAGAGCGGCGAGTAGCGGGCTGAGCGCGTCCCGGCGCAGGCCAAATCCGCCGGCGGGCGCGACCCGCCGGCGGCTGGTTCGCGGGAATGCGGCCGAAGCGACGCGACCGTAGCTCAGGTCGTCGATGCCCTCTCGCTCGAGAGCCTGTCTTGCGTCCCGCCGCCGGGGAGACTGGTTCCTCATCGTCTCGATCGGATAGCCGCGCGCCACCAGCACGCCCGGCTGGCCATAGGCGGAGAACCTATGTCGTCGGACCGCGGGGGGCCCGGGCGCAGGCGACCGCCTCCCTCGCCGCGGCACTTCATGTAGAAGGATTCCTTCTCCCTGACGCTGGGCGCGATAGAGCCGGTCGCCCAGCGCGCGGGTGAGGATCATGTCGCGCAAACCCCTGCGCAACGCATCGGGCCACAGCGCCGGCGGCCAGGGGCCCACCGCGCGACCGTCGTCGCCGAGCTCCCAGATGAGCCGCCAAGCGAGGTCAGGGACCGCCTCGAGCCCGACATCGATCGGAGGACGCTCGACCTCGCCCGCGGCGCTGAGGCGCAGATTGCCGAAGTCGGTCGCCTCGCCTGGCCGCGCCGTGACCGCCCGAACGCGCCGGGCGCAAGCAAGCCAGGGCTCGCAGCGCCACCGCGCCGCCTTTTTCGCCGGCCGGCGAGACGCCGGCGCTCCCGAGGTCTAAAGGTGTCGACTGGGATGAAACCAGGGCTTGATCAAACCATGACCGCACTCCGCAATTGCCTTGCGACAACCATGTTCACCGCTCTCGCCGGCCTGGGCCTCGCCGCGACCGCCGATGCCGCCCCGACCGGCGGCGACGCTCCCGCCGGCCGCATCGCCTTCCCCCCCGAGGTGATCCCCCCGCCCATGTCGGTGCGCACCGCGCAAGATCTCGCGGCGCATCCGGACCGGATGGTCCGGCTGGTGGCGAGCCTGCCGCGCCGCGCCGAGGCGTCGGCGCCGACGCCTGGCGCGAACCGCGCCAGCGCCGGAAGCGGCGCCTGGCAGCTCATCCGCCCGGCCCCGAGCAACGGCCTGTGCAATCCGCTGCTGCTCACCGACGGCACCGTCATGGTCCACGTCTGCAACTCCCCGAAGTGGCTGAAGCTGACGCCGGACGCCAAGGGCGACTACGCGCGCGGCCGCTGGTCGACCATCGCGCCCCTGCCGGTGATCGGCGGCACGCAATACGCGCCGCAGTACAACGCCTCGGCGGTCTTGCCGGATGGCCGGGTGGTCGTCGTGGGCGGCGAGTACAACGGTTCTGGCACGGGAGTATGGACCAATCTCGGGGCGATCTACGATCCGACCCGGGATCGTTGGACGCCGCTGGCGCCGCCGCTCGGCTCCGGCTGGAACCAGATCGGCGACGCCGCCAGCGTCGTCTTGGCTGACGGCCGCTTCCTGCTCGCCGCCTGCTGCTCCTTCCCCGCCAAGGACGCTTTGCTCGACGCCCGCACGCTCACCTGGACCCCGGCCGGCGCGCCGAAGGCGGGCGACCATTACCAGGATGAGCAGGGCTACACCCTGACGCCTTACGGCACGGTGATCACCCTGGACATCTGGACCCACTTCTCCACCGGCCAAGACGCCAACAACGCCGAGCGCTACCTGCCGACCGCCAATCGCTGGTACCAGGCCGGAACAACTCCGGTGTCGCTGGTCGATCCGATCAGCTGCGGCAATTTCGAGATTGGCCCCGCGATCACCCGCGGCGACGGCCGGATCATCGCATTTGGCGGCAACACCGGCTGCGTCGGCGGCGCCACCGCCGATCCCACCGCGATCTACGTCGAGCCGAGAAACATCTGGATGGCCGGCCCGAACGTGCCGGGCGGCTGCGGCCAGGACGGCTCGCTCAGCTGCGATCTCGCCGACGCTCCGGCGGCGCTGGAGCCCAGCGGGACTATCCTGTTCGCCGCCAGCTCCAACTATGGCGGGCATCCCACCCACTTCTTCGAATACAGCGGCCGGAATGTCATCACCCCGGCGCCCGATCCCCTCCTCAACGCCGCCAATTCGGGCGCCTACTATTACAATCTGCTGGTATTGCCCAACGGCCAGATCTTCATGACCGACTTCAGCCGCGACGCCGAGGTCTACACTCCGGCCGGGCGGCCGCTCGCCGCCTGGGGCCCGACGATCGGCGCTGTCTCCACCGGCCTGACGCGCGGCGTGGCTTATTCCCTGTCCGGCAGCCAGTTGAACGGCCGCAGCCAGGGCGCCGCCTACGGCGACGACGTCCAGGCCGAGACCAATTATCCGATCGTCAAGGTGGTCAACTGGAAGACCGGCCACGTCGCCTACGGCCGCACCTTCGCCATCGGCCAGATGTCCATCGCGCCCGGCGCCTCCGGCACGACCCGCTTCAGCCTGCCGATGACCGCCGAGACCGGCCCCTCCAGCCTCTATGTCGTCGCCAACGGCATCGCCTCGCCGCCGGTCGCCGTCACGGTGCAGTAGATGACCGGCGGGGAGCGGCCGGCGCCGGCGCCGCGCTACCGCCTGTTCGACTCCGCGATCGGCGCCTGCGCGATCGTCTGGAGAGAGGCGGGAATCATCGGCGCGCAGCTGCCGATGGCCAGGCGGGCGGACGCCGAACGCCGCATCGCCGCCCGCTTCCCTGGCGCGACGCCCGGCGAGCCGCCGGCGGTGGTGGCGGCGGCGATCGCCGGCATCATCGATTTGCTGGCGAACGGCCGCGCCGACTTGTCCGCCGCCCCGCTGGACATGAGCACGGTGAACCAATTCGACGCCGCCGTGTACCAGGCGCTGCGCCAGGTGCCGGCCGGCGAGACGGTCACTTATGGCGAGCTCGCCGAACGGGTCGGCCGCCCCGGCGCGGCGCGCGCGATCGGCAAGGCGATGGGCGACAATCCCTGGCCCATTCTGGTTCCCTGCCACCGCGTGGTCGCCGCCGACGGCAAAGCCGGGGGCTTCTCCGCACCGGGCGGGCTCGCCACCAAGGCCCGCATCCTCACAATCGAGCGCGCCCGCCTCGGTGCCGAGCCCTTGCTGTTCGACGCGTTGCCGGTCACGGTCAGGCCGGCCGGGAAGGCGGCGGGCTTGACCGATCTGGGGCGCGAGCAATGAGCGACGAACCTCTGATCCTGATCGATGAGCCCGCGCCGCTCGTCCGCCGGCTGACCCTCAATCGACCCGACAAGCGCAACGCTCTCTCAAACGCCCTGCGCGGCGAACTCTTCGCCGCCCTCGAAGCCGCCGACCGCGACAAGACGGTGCGGGTGTTGATCCTTCGGGGCGGCGGGAGCTGCTTCTCCTCCGGCTACGACCTCGCCGGAGTCGGCAAGCTGCCGTTCCACACCGCCGGCGGCCAGGGGCAGTGGGCCAGGCACGTGGTCGAGGGCTGCTTCCGCATGTGGGATTTGGCAAAGCCGATCCTCGCCCAGGTGCACGGCTGGTGCCTCGCCGGCGGCTCCGAGCTCGCCTTCGCCTGTGACCTCGTCTACGTCGCCGAAGACGCCCAGATCGGCTACCCGGCGGTGCGGACCATGTCGCCGCCCGACAACCAGTTCCACGCCTGGATTCTCGGCATGCGGGCCGCCATGGAGCTGATGCTCACCGGCGATTCGATCAGCGGTCTGGAAGCGGTCCGCCTCGGCTTCGCCAATCGCGCTTTTCCCGCCGAGGCGCTGGAGGCCGGCGTCCTGGCCACCGCCGAGCGCATCGCCAAAGTCGATCCAGAACTGGCTCAGCTCAACAAGCGGCTCGTCCACCGCCAGATGGAGGCCATGGGCCTGCGCGCGGCCTTGCGCGCCGGAACCGACCTGCACGCCCTCGGCTGGCACACCGCGGCCTCCAGGGAATACATGGCCAGGTTCGCTGGCGGTGTGAAGGCGGCGCTCGACGCCCGAGACACCGCCTTCGGCGACTACCGCACGAAGACCGAGCCCTCCTAGAGCACGATGCGTTCAGACGGAATCGTCTGAACGTTGAATCGTGCTCTATCTCGTCTCATCGTTGAGTGTGTTCCGGAGCGCCAAGTCGGCTCCGTGTAAATGGAACACGCCCTGGCGCCGCTGGCCGGGCAACCCGAGGGTCGGTCATCGCGCCGCTCGTCTCGAGAGCTCAGCATCACCTGCCCGGCGGCGGTCTTCCGCCGTTTTTGACGCCTTCTTGACGCCGTTTTGACGCTGGCGGGGTTGTCGGTAGCCGCCATAGTCAACAAACTTGCGCATCGATCTTCACCGGAGGACCAACATGCGCAAAAATCTTGTCAGACGCGGCTCGGCGATTGCCGTGGCGACCATTGCCATCGGCGCTACCACCGCGGCGTCGGCGCAGTCGATTGGCTGGCTGAGCTACGAGGGCGGTTCAATTTTCTTTCCCGAATCGAACCCCGTTGGCAACAGTGTGACCCAAACTGCCACCGGAAAATATACAGTGACCTTTGCCGGCCTGGGGAACAGTTTCAACAGCAATGTTCAGGTGAACGCCGTCACCGCACTCAGCCTGACACCGCACTACTGCATCACGGCTGGCTGGTATTCGACGAATGGCGCCGACACCGACGTCGACGTCGACTGTTTCGACGCCAATGGCAACCCGTTCAACGGCGACTTCGCCGTCTTCTACCAAGCAAGGACCAGCGCGCCGAGCAGCGGCGGCATCGCCTTTCTCTGGGGCAACCAGCCGACGACCACCGACTACACCCCGTCATCGCTCTACAGTTTCAACTCCACCGGCGGCGTGAACACGGTTCACCGCGAGAACACGGGATTGTATTTCGCCTTCCTGCCGGGGTTTACCCGAAACGGTGGGAATCCGCAGGTGACCGCCTATGGCGGCGTGGCGGCGCGGTGCGAGATCGTCGACTGGTACCACAATCGCGCCGGCGCCAACGTCGTCGTTCAGTGCGTCAATGCCGCGGGGACGCCGACCGACGAGTACTTCAGTCTGTCGTTCTCCTACGGCGTCGACGAAGCGACCAGCGCGTCCACCCACTACGGCGGTTACGCCTGGGCCAACAACGCCACGGCGGTGAGCTACACGCCGCTTGTTCCTTATCAATGGCAGAACACGTCCGCGACCCGAAAGATCAAGGCGATGAATTCGGGAAGCACCACCTTTCTCGATCTGCCAATCGACGAGAGCGTTCTGCTCTCCTCGCATCAAGCCATGGTGACCGCGATCGGCTCAAAGGGCGAGTACTGTGATCGGGGCGAGCTGGGCTACTTCGGCTCGGCCAAGAGAGAGACCTTGACCATGTTCATCAACTGCTTCAACGCCCAGGGCCAGCCGATCACCGACGAATCCACCGGCCAGTTCCTCGCTTCTCCCTGAAAGGACCGCCGCCCGGCGGGGCTCTCAGAGCCCCGTCGGGAACAGGTCGATCTTGCCGATCGGAACGCCCTTGGCCCGCAGGATGGCATAGGCCATCGAGGCGTGGAAATAGAGGTTGGTGGTGGCGAATCCGCTGATCCACTGGCCCACGGGCAAGGTCGGCGACATGCCGTTACCGAGTTCGACGGTGAGCGGCGTGTCGCTCCGGCCGGCGAACTGCTCGGCGGTGAGACCGTCGAGATAACCCTTGGCGTCCGAGATCGCCGTGCGAAACCCCTCCAGCGACAGCCCGGAGTCGATCGAACTCAGGGACGGCGATCCCCGCCGCGCGCGCCGGCCACTGACGGGCGAAGTTGACGACCACGGTGAGCTGAAAGCGCAGCGGATGCATGTCCTCGATCAGCCGCCAGTCGAGCATCGGCCCTTCCGCCCCGCCCAGCCCCGCCGCATGCGCCTCGCCCTTGTCGAGCAGGTGCGAGACGACATCCAGCAAGCGGCGGTAGAGAGTGGCGAAGAGATAGAGGTCGGTGGTCATGGCCGCGATCCTTGGCCCACCGACGCGCCATTCCGCAAGCGCCGGCGCCTCAGATCGTGAACTTCACGCCTTGCGCCAGCGGCAGGGTCGAGCCGAAGTTCAAGGTGTTGGTCGCGCGGCGCATGTAGGCGCGCCAGCTGTCGGAGCCAGCCTCGCGGCCGCCGCCGGTCTCCTTCTCGCCGCCGAAGGCGCCGCCAATCTCGGCCCCTGACGGCCCGATGTTGACGTTGGCTATGCCGCAGTCGGAGCCTGCGTCGGAGACGAACTGTTCCGCCTCGCGCATGTCGTTGGTGAAGATCGACGAGGAGAGCCCCTGCGGCGCGGCGTTGTTCAGCGCGATCGCCTCGCCAAGCTCGGCGTAGCTCATGACGTAGAGAATCGGCGCGAAGGTCTCGCGCAGCACCACGGCGCTCTGGCTCGGCATTTCGACGAGGGCCGGCCGGACATACACGCCCGCGCCGGCGACCTCGACGCGCTCGCCGCCGATGACCGCGCCGCCCTCGGCCCGCGCCTGTTCGAGAGCTCGCTGCATCGCCTCGAATGACCCTTCGTCGATCAGCGGCCCGACCAGCACGCCTTCCTCGCGCGGATCGCCGATCCGCACCGAGGCATAGACGCCCTTCAGGCGCTCGACGAAGCCGTCGCGGAGGCTCTCATGCAGGAAGAGACGACGCAGGGTGGTGCAGCGCTGGCCAGCGGTCCCCATGGCGGCGAAGGCGACGCCGCGCAGGGTAAGGTCGAGATCGGCGGTCGGACCGACGATGGCGGCGTTGTTGCCGCCGAGCTCCAGCAGCGAGCGGGCGAAGCGGGCGGCGAGCGCCGGGCCGACGGCGCCGCCCATCGCGGTCGAACCGGTGGCCGAGATCAAAGGCACGCGCGGCGAATTGACCAGCGCCTCGCCGACTTCGCGGGCGCCGATCACCACCTGGGAAAGGTGCGCCGGGGCCTCCTCGAAGCCGGCGACGGCGCGGTCGAACAGCGCCTGCACGGCCAGGGCGGTGAGCGGCGTCTTCTCGGACGGCTTCCAAACCACCGGATCGCCGCAGACCAGAGCGAGGGCGGCGTTCCAGCACCACACCGCGACGGGAAAGTTGAACGCGCTGATCACGCCGACGACGCCCAGCGGATGCCAGGTCTCCATCATCCGATGCTCGGGACGTTCGGTGGCGATGGTCAGCCCGAACAGCTGGCGGGAAAGACCGACGGCGTAGTCGCAGATATCGATCATCTCCTGCACCTCGCCGAGCCCCTCGGAGACCGTCTTGCCCGCCTCGAGGGTGACGAGGGCGCCGAGATCCGCCTTGGCGGCGCGCAGCTGCTCGCCGAGGCGGCGGACCAGCTCGCCGCGACGCGGGGCGGGGACGCGCCGCCAGGCGAGAAAAGCCTCGTGCGCCCGCTCGATCGCCGCCTCGACAGCGGCGGGCGTGGAGTCGTGAACCTCGGCGATGACCTCGCCGGTAATCGGCGTGCGGGTCGGCCGGTCGCCGCCGGTCGTCAGGCGCGCCGGGACGCCGAGACGTTCGAGCAGGCTCCTGGCGTGGTCGGCGGTGGCGGTGAAGGCGGCGGCGTCCATGGCGCTATCCTCGTCCTGGTCTTCTCAGCCCACCGCCGCGAGGCGGGGACGGGCGGTTTCGGCCATGGCGTAGACGCCGCCGAAACGGTTGGCGAGGAAGTCGGCGAGCGCGATTTCCTCCTGGCGAACGAAACCCCGCGCCGGCAGCTCGCCCTCGGCGAGCAGGTCGAGGACGGCGCAGATGCCGCCGGCGGTGGTGATCTGGATGCCGCTGACCATGCGCCCGCCCATCTCGCGGGCGTAGATCTTGTTGGCGTAGGTCTCCTGCACCAGATGACCGTTCTTAAGGCCCGAGACGGTGACGAAGACGATGACCACGTCCTGCATCGTCGC
The DNA here is from genome assembly GCA_963752245.1 of uncultured Alphaproteobacteria bacterium. GTDB lineage: Bacteria > Pseudomonadota > Alphaproteobacteria > Caulobacterales > Caulobacteraceae > Acaudatibacter. The sequence continues at coordinate 50,085 of CAVVXO010000003.1, read as the reverse complement.
TGGGACCGACTTCTCGAGAATGTCTTTCAGGAGGTCGCGGCGGTCGCGGAGGCGCAGATCGTTCAGCAGCGCCTTCATGATCGCGGCGTGTCCCGGGTAGCGGATCGTGCGATAGTTGAGATTGCGCACCTTGCCGCCGAGCGTCTCGCACAGGGTGCCGAGCCCGCCGGATGTGTTGAACGCCTCATAGGCGACGCCATCGAGCGAAAAGGCCTCGTTCTCTTCCAGCGCCCGCGTCTGACGCGGCAGGCCGTCGACGATCGCCTCGCACGGCTCACAGTACTCGTTGATGACCCCGTCGGTGGACCACGTCAGGTTATAGTTCAGCGCGTTCGACGGATACTTCGGGCAGGGCGCCGACCCGCAGGCGCACGTCGTGCAACTCGTCGAAGTGGCTGGCGAGATCGGCGGCGACGATCGAGATGAAGCCCGGCGCGAGGCCGCACTGCGGAATGAAGGCGGTGGTCGCGTCGGCCGCCAGAGCCTTGACCTTGCGGGTCGAGGCGACATCCTCGGTGAGGTCGAGATAGTGGGCGCCGGCCGCCTTGGCCGCCTCGGCGACGAAGAAGGTCAGGTGGTAGGGCGCGGCCGACAAGACCGCGAATTTGCCGCGCAGTAGATCGGTGACGCTGGCGATATCGGTCACGTCGACGACCTTGTGCTCGACGCGCGGCAGGGCGGCCAATTCGGCGAGCTGGTCGGCCGAGCGGTCGGCGATGGCAATGCGATAGTCGCCGCAGTCGCTCAGCAGCTGGGCGATGGTCGAGCCGATGTGGCCGGCGCCGATGACGACGACGTCTTTCATGGGAGTGCTCCGCTTCGAACAGGAATTGCGCTGCCCACGAGAATGACGCGGGTGCTCGTCGCTTTCCATGGGCATTGCGACGATCCGCCGAAGAATTTACGGCAGTTCGCCGATGGAAATCGTCAATCTGGATGGAACAGACCGAAGGCTGCTCGAGACGCTGAGCAAGGACGCCCGCGCGCCCACCGCCCAGCTGGCCCGCAAGCTCGGCCTGTCCCGAACCACGGTGCAGAGCCGCATCGAACGGCTCGAGCGCACCGGGGTCATTGCCGGCTACACCGTCCGCCTCTCCGAGGCTCACGCGGCGCGCGAGATCCACGCCTACGTGCTGATGACCGTCACGCCCCGCCATGCTCCAGCGGTGATCGCCGCGATCCGTCGGATGTCCGCGGTGCGCCTGCTTCAGTCGGTGAGCGGCCCGTTCGACCTCTTGGCCCGAGTCGCCGCCCCCGCGGTCACCGAGATCGACCAAACTCTCGACGCCCTGGGGGCCCTCGAGGGCGTGGAGCGCACCACCAGCTCGCTGGTGCTCTCGACGAAGCTCGACCGCTGAGCGACCGCCGACGCGTCAGCCGCGCCGGCTGACGGCGAAGTCCGCGAGATCGGCCAGCGCCTCGCGCCACGGCCCCGACGGCAACCGCCGCAGCGCGGCCTTCGCGGCCTCGGCGTTCTCACCGGCGAGGTCGAGCGTGGCTTCCAAGGCGCCGGCGCCGATGATCAGCTCGCGGGCGCGGCGGAAGTCGTCGGCGGTCTGCTCCTTGCGGCCGATCGCCCGTTCCCAGAACTCCGCGTCGCGTGGTCCCGAGCGGGCCATGGCGAGCAGCAGCGGCAGGGTCGCCTTGCCTTCGCGGAAGTCGTCGCCGGCATTCTTGCCGAGCGTCTCCGTCACCCCGCCGTAGTCCAGCGCGTCGTCGGCGAGCTGGAAGGCGAGGCCGAGCTTGACGCCATAGAGGCGCAGCGCGGCGGCCTCGCTGGGCTCCGCGCCGGCTGACACGGCGCCCGCTTCGGCGGCGGCGGCGAACAGTTCAGCGGTCTTGGCGGTGATGATCTCCAGATAGGTCGCCTTCGAGAGCGCCAAGTCGTGCGCCCGGGTCATCTGCAGCACCTCGCCCTCGGCGATGACCCGACTGGCCCTGGCGATGATCCGCAAGGCCTCCGGCAGCTCGGTCTCGACCATCAGCTCGAAGGCGCGGGCGAACAGGAAGTCGCCGACCAGAACGCTCTGCGGCGCTCCCCAGATCAGGTGGGCGGCGGGTCGGCCGCGACGCAGGCGCGAGGCGTCGACGACGTCGTCGTGCAGTAGGGTCGCGGTGTGGATGAATTCGACGGCGGCGGCGAGCTTATGGGCTCGTCCGATTCGATCGAGCCCACCGCCGACCGCGCGGGCGGCGGCGACGGTAAGCAACGGCCGCAGCCGTTTGCCGCCGGCGCCGATCAGGTGGCGCGCCAGCTCGGGAATGATCGCCACATCGCTCGCCAGCCGCTCGCCAATCAAGGCGTCGACGTCGGCCATGTCGCCGGCGGCCAGCGCCTGGACACGCTCCAGCGATCCGGCCACCGCTCGCTCTCGCGCCCCTCGAGCCTTGGCTGCGTCCAACGACCGTTCCTCGCTTGGCGTGCCCCGAGCTCCGCGAACGCGGGCGGACAGCGCCGCCCCCATGAAGGCGGCGACAATGGTGGCGGGATAGGGCAGGGTCAAGGCGGCGGCAACCTCGGGGACGATGCCACGGCGAATGGAGACGACGCGCGATCTATGGCTCGGCGGGCGCCTCGTGCTGGAGCAGCCGCGCCGCGGGTATCGCGCCGGCATGGACGCGGCGCTGCTGGCGGCCGCCTGCCATGCGGCGCCGGGCGAGCGCGTTGTCGAGCTGGGCTGCGGGGCGGGAGCGGTGCTGCTGGCCGCGGCGGCGCGGCGGCCTGACGTGGCGTTCCTTGGCGTGGAGCGCGACGCGTCGGTGGCGGCGCTGGCGCGGCGGAACATCGCCGCCAACGACTTGGAAGATCGCGTGTCGGTGGTCGAGTTGGACGTGGCCTCGCCGCTTGCAGCCGCGCCGTTCGACCATGGCCTCGCCAATCCGCCGTTCTTCGACGATCCCACGCGCCTGCGCGGCCCGGCGCCGGAGCGTCGCGGCGCATGGATCGCCGAGGGTGGCCTGACGACTTGGATCACCGCCCTTTGCGCCGCAGTCCGCGACGGCGGGACTCTGACGATCATCCACCGCGCGGACCGGCTCGGCGATCTCCTGGACGGGCTCTCCCAACGCACCGGCGCCATCCAAATCCGGCCGATCCAGCCCTTCGCGGACGGCGCGGCCAAGCGCGTCGTGCTCCGCGCCATCACCAGCGCCCGCGGACCCCTGCGCCTGCTGCCGCCGCTCGTGATGCATCCCCGCGACAGCGGCAAATATACCAACGAGGCCGACGCGATCCTGCGCGGCGAGACGGATTTGCCGTGGCTGTAGCGCGGGCGTCCGGGGGCCGTGCGTGGGCCGCCCGCGCCGCCGGCGGTGGACGCGGGGACTGCTTGCGGGGCGTCGCTACCCGCCCAGACCCGGCATCATCGCCCGCAGCCGCGCGCCAACCGCTTCAATGGGGTGAGCTGCGCCCGCGCGGCGGGCGGCCTTGAAGCTTGGCTGGCCGGCGGCGCACTCGGCCATCCAGTCGCGAGCGAAGCGACCGGCCCGGATGTCGCTCAGCACCCGTTTCATCGCCGCGCGGCTGGCCTTGCCCACCACCCTTGGCCCGGCAACATACTCACCAAACTCGGCGGTGTTGGAGATGGCGCCATTCATCCCCGCGAGCCCGCGCTCATGCACCAGGTCGGCGATCAGCTTCACCTCGTGCAGGCACTCGAGGTAGGCCATCTCCGGGGCATAGCCCGCCTCGACCAGGGTTTCGAAGCCGGCGCGGATCAGCGCGACGAGGCCGCCGCACAACACCGCCTGTTCGCCGAACAGGTCGGTCTCGCATTCCTCCCCAAAGCTCGTCTCGAGGATGCCGGCGCGGCCGCCGCCGATCGCCGAGGCGTAGGCGAGGCCGAGATCGAGGGCCTGGCCGCTGGCGTCCTGGTGCACGGCGATCAGGCACGGCAGGCCGCCGCCCTTCAAATACTCCGCCCGCAAGGCGCGCCCCGGCCCCTTGGGCGCGACCAGGATTACATCGAGATCTCCGCGCGGCTCGATCAGCCCGAAGTGCACGTTGAGACCATGACCGAACAGCACCGCCGAGCCGGCGGGAAGATGCGGCGCCACCTCTCTCTGGTAGATCGCCCGCTGCAGCTCGTCCGGCGCGAGGAGCATCAGCAGGTCGGCGCCGGCGGCGGCCTCCGCGACGCTGGTCACCGCGAAGCCGTCGGCGCGCGCTCGCGTCGCCGTGGCCGAACCCTCGGGCAGCGCCACGGTCACTGACCCGACTCCGGAATCACGCAGGTTCAGCGCGTGGGCGTGGCCCTGCGAGCCGTAGCCGACGACGACCACTTTCTTGGTCAGCAGGCGCCCGAGATCGGCGTCGTGATCGCGATAAACTCGCATTGGCTCTCCAACCTCATATCCGTTTCGCCGTCGCGACGCCGGCCAGGCGGCCGGCCACGCTGGCGAGCGGCAGTCCGGCGACGAAGCCGACGATGTGCGCCTGCCAGGCGACCGGCAGGCCCTCCGAGCCGGGACTGAAGGGCAGCAGGCCGAGCACGACATTGGCGATCGCCCAGCCGAGCGTCCACAGCGCCACGGCGCGACCGCCGATCGGGCCGAGGCTTCCCCGGCCCTCCACCAGCCGCGCCGTCGCCGCCATCAGCCCGGCGGCGGCGCCCGAGGCGCCGACCAGCGCCCAGCTCGCCGCCGACCCCTCGGCGAGCCGGGCAAGGCCGGCGAAACCCAGCGCCGCCACCAGACCACAAGCGATGAAGAAGGCGAAGAAGGCGGCCGCGCCGCGCGGGTTCGTGCCGAGCCAGCGGGCGACCGGCGCGCCGAAGGCGACGATGAAGAGCACGTTCATGCCGAGGTGCAGCCAGTTGGCGTGCACGATCATGTGGCTGAGGAGCCCAGGCCACAGGCTCTCGCGGCCATGCTCGCTGACGAAGGCCAGCGCCGCCGCGTCGCCGCCGCTCGCCAGCCGCGCCACGTGGGCGCCGATCAGGGCGCAGACCAGCGACACCACCGGCCACGGCAGGTTGACCGCCGGTTCTCCTCCGGCAGCGCCCTTGATCGGACCGCCCTTGACCGTCAACTCGTCCTCCCAGCCGTGAGCGATGGCGCCGCGCCGCCATGATCGGCGGCGATCATCAGCGTATCCCGCAAGAAGCCGACGCCAGCCGGCGCGCGCGCTTTTAGGTTACGGAGAACGAATGGTTCAACGCATGGCGTGGTCATCGGCCCCGCGGCGGCGCGGCGCCCTGGCGCTCGCGATCCTCGCCGTGGCGGGCTCGGCGGCGGCCTTCCCCCTGCCCTGGCGGCGCGCCAAGCCGGCGGCGCCGGCGGCGGCGGCCGCTTCGGCGACGACGCCGCGCGCGAGCGATTCGTCGATTCGCCAGGGACGCCTGGCGAACGGCCTCGCCTGGGCCATCCAACCGATCCCCGGCGCGCCGATCTCGCTGCGACTGGAGTTCTCGGGGCGGCAGGCCGCTGGCTTCGCAAACGTCGCCGCTCTCGCGGACATCTCGCGGCGCTTGGCGTTCGCCGGCCTGAAGACACGCCACGGCGAGGCTCGCGCCCTCGCCGCGGCCCATGATTTGGTGTTCTCGCCGGACCAGACGGCCGCTCCGCTCGGGCTCGCGGGGGCGACTTGGCGGTTCGACGGCGTCAAGGATGGTTCCGATCTGCAGGCGGCGCTGGCCATCCTGCGCGCGGTCGCCGAGGGACCGCCCCTGGACCAGAAGGCGATCGATGCGGCGCGCGACGCCGCCGCGAGCGCCGCCCGATCGCCCAAAGATCTGCAGCGGCGGATCTATCTCGCCCGCGCCGCCTTCCTGCTCGGCGTCGACCCGGCGGCCGGCGCGATCGAGCCGCCGGCGCGGCTGTCGCGCGCCAGCCTCGCCGCCTTCGCGGCCGCCGCCAATCGCCCGGACGAGGCCGTTCTAACCGTCGCCGGTGATGTCGATCCGGCGCTCGCCGAAGCCGGCATCGCCACCCTGTTCCGCGACTGGCGGCCTCGCGGCGGCGCGCCGGCGCCGGCGATCCCACCAGGCGGCGGCGCCCGAGCCGTGGTGTTCGTCGACAGCGGCGCCCCGGCCAGCGTGCAGCTGAGCTGGCGACCGGACGCCCCGACCGGAGGCGCGGCGGCCGACCCGGTCGAGAGCCTCGCGGCGGCCGTGATCAACGATCGGCTGGCTGGCCTCGCGGCGGGCTCCGATCAGTCGGTCAGCGGCGCCGCCCTGCTCGCCGATGATTCCGCCGGGGTCCGCACCGCCTCGCTGCTCGCCGGAACCGATCCGGAGCATTGGCGGCAGGCGCTCGCCGCCCTCGATCTCGCGGCTCGACGATCATCGGACGATCCGCTCGGCGCGGACGAGCTGGCGGCGGCGATCGCGGCCGAGCGTCAGCGGCTGGTCGATCGCGCCGGCGCCGCCGCGACCGCGCCCAGCGCGGCGGCCGACGACCTCGCCGCCGACCTGATGGCGGGTCGGGCGCCGACGACGGCGGCCGAGGATCTCGCGGCCTTCGACCATGGGATCGGGGCGGTGACGCCGGAGGCGGTTCGGGGAGCGATCAAGGCGCTGTTCGCCGGCCGAGGGCCACTTATCTTCGTCACCGCGCCCGCGCCGATCGACGGCGGGGAAGCCGCGGTTCTCGCGGCCTATCAGACGGCGCGCGCGGCTCCGCTGACTAGCCAGGTCCACGCCACGCCGCTCGCGTGGCCCTACGCCGACTTTGGCGCGCCGGGCGCCATCGCCGGCCAGCGCGAGATCCCGGACCTCGACGCGGTGTTCGTTCGAATTCGAGAACGGCGTGCGACTGATCGTCAAACCGGCCAAGTTCGCGCCGACCTGGGATGGCGGCGGCGAGGTGAGGGTCAAGGTGCTGGCCGGCGCCGGGCTCGCCGCCGGGCTTGACGGCGCGGCGGTGATCCGCGCCGGACTGAAAAGGATTGCTTTCAACGACATCGGCAAGGTTCTGCCGGCGAAGCGCTGGAGCGCCGAGCTGCGCCTGGAGAATGGCGCCGCCGCCTTCGCCGCGGTCACCACCTCGGACGATCTCGAAGCGCAGATGCAGGTCTTGGCCGCCTATCTGCTCGATCCGGCGCGGCCGCCGCCGACCGCTCCTGGCGAGACCGGCGGCCCGATCGAGGCGATCGTGGTCGGCGACGTGACGCCGGAAAAAGCGATCGCCGCGGTCGCCGCCACGCTCGGCGCTCTCCCCGCAGCCGCCGGCGTGGCGCCGGCGGCGCCCGCCACGCCGTCGGCCGCCAAGCAAGTGGCGGCGGAGATCGCCGGATCCGGCGGCGATACCGGATCGGCGAGTTCGCCGGCGATCCAGGCGGCGCGCGCCGCTCTGCTGGCGCGCTTGGACAAAAGCGAACACTCGAACGCCTGGTGGCTCGACGCCCTCTCCTATGTCGACCTCGACCCGGTCCGCCTCGCCCGCCTGCGATCGCGCCGCGCCGCGCTCCTGCGCGTCACCCTGGCCGAGGTGCGCGCCGCCGGGCGGCGGTAAAAACCTTCAGGTGCGCGGACGCCCTCCTCCGCCGTTTCGCTGGTCGGCGGCGAACGCGGATCTGGGGTCCGCGCGCCCGGTCAGGCCGCGCGCGTGAATCCGTCGGCGGACCAGCGTTCGCTGCCGACGCCGTGGTGGACGATGAACAGGTCGCGCGGATCGTAGCGGCGCTTGATCGCGGCAAGGCGGCTCGCGTGCGGCCCCCAGCAGGCCGCCTGCCAGTTGGGCAGGTGGTAATCGCACTCGGACATGTAGCTGCCGGCGGCGGGCGCGATCTTGCGCAGCTGGGCCATGGCGGCGTCGATGCGCGCCGCGTTGTCGCGCGCCTCCGACAGGTCAGGCGTCGGCAGGGGCGCATAGGCGCTCGGCCCGTCCATGGCGATGATGGCGAGGGCGAAGGCGTCCAGCACCTGGGGGTTGGTCGCCGTGGCGCGCGAGGCGGCGATCGCCGCGGGTGGCGCGCCGGCCAGACCCTTGTTGAAATGCAGGCTGGTCGACCAGTGGCGGCTGGCGTCGAACCACGCTTTGGCGAAGGCGGCGCGGCGCTCGGCCCGCAGCAGGTCGGCCGGCAGCCAAAGCGACTGGTAGCCGTGCCAGAAGGTTCCGGCCTCCTCGGTGTTGCCGGCCCACCACCAGTGAGTCGGTGAGCCGCCTGGGCGATCGTCGGTGGCGACGACGCCGGGCAGCCGATCGAGGAAGGCCAAATCCCACATCTTGCGCGCCGGAATGGCGATGACGAGCAGAGGGGACGTCGTATGATAGTCGGAGGGGCGGCTGGCGACGAAATCCGCCAGGGGGCGCCAGGACTCACGCGCCGCCGGCGTATCGAGCCCCTGAAACAGCATCTGGATCTCGAAGCGGTTGCGCGGCCGGGCGCTCGCCTGCTCGCCCCAGTGAGCGTTGAACAGGCGATCGGCGTAAAGCTCGGTGAAGCGCTCGAGGAGATCGAGGAACGCGGCGTCCGACTTCGCCGTAACGGACCATCGCGCGACACCGAAGGTGGCGGGCAGCGCGTGCGTCGCGAGAGTCAGGCGGGTGACGACGCCGAAGGTTCCGCCGCCACCGCCCTTCAGCGCCCAGAAGAGATCGGGATCGCGCGCTTCGCTGACGATGCGCACCGCGCCGTCAGCGGTGACGATCTCCGCCTCGAGCAGGCTGGCGGCGGCGCTGCCGAAGGTCTTGGAGAAGCTGCCGAAGCCGCCGCCCTGGACCAGGCCGGCGACGCCAACGGTGGTGCAGCCGCCGCCCTGGACGTAGCGGCCGGCGCCGCCGGTCACCGCCTCGTACGCCTCGCGCCAGATGCAGCCGGCGCCGAGCGACACCGCCGGGATCGGCGCGGCCGACGAGCCGGCCGGCGTGAACGCGGGGTGCGGTTCGATCCGATCCAGATCGCGCGTCCAGATCAAGAGCGAGTCCGGCGCGCTCGAGCCGCCAAGATAGCTGTGGCCGCCGCCCTTGACCACCACGCGCAGGCGGTGGCGCGCGGCGAAGCGCACCGCGGCGCTTACATCGGCGGCGCTCGCGGGCCGCACCGCGAAGGCGCTGGGCGCCGAGCGCCAGGCGTCGAGGTAGCCGGACGACTGGGTGAGGCCGGCCTGGTCGCGAATGAAGTAGGGATTGGCGAGAAGCTTGGGCGCGCTGGCCGGATCGAGGGTCGGCGAAGTCACCGGCGCCAGCCGGCCGTTCACCGCCGATCGCAGCTTGTCCCACTGCTCTGGCGACGGCCAGCCGGGTCCGCCGCGCCGCGGCCTGTCGCCTGGCGCGGTCTTCGCCAACACGGGGAAGGCGGTGACCAAGAGCCCGGCCGCGACCGCGCTTCGGCGAGTCACGGCCTGGAAAACCTTAACGCTCATCGTTTGCCTCTTCGTGCGCGCACCCACCTTGGACCATGGATGGCCTCGTCCGCTGATCTCGAAAGGCGGACCAGGGGTCCGCGCTCGGATGCCGCCGCTGTTTAGGCCGCGATCGCCACCTCCTCCGGCGTTAACGCCGGACGGCCGAGGATGAGGTCGGCGGCCTTCTCGGCGATCATCATGGTGGGGGCGTTGGTGTTGCCGCCGATCAGCGTCGGCATGACCGAAGCGTCGACCACCCGCAGGCCGGCGAGGCCGATCAGGCGCAGGCGCTCGTCGACCACCGCCAGCGGATCGTGCGCCAAGCCCATGCGGCAGGTTCCGACCGGGTGATAGATGGTCTCGGCGCTGGCGCGCATCCAGGCGTCGATCGCCTCGTCACTCTGGACCGCGTCGCCGGGCGTCAGCTCCTCGCCGATCAGGTTGGCCAGCGGCGGCTGGGCGGCGACCTCGCGCATCAGCCGCACGCCCTCGCGCAAGGCGCGGCGATCCTCCTCGGCGGCAAGATAGTTGGCGAAGATCGCCGGATCGTCGGTCGGATCGGCGGAGCGCAAGCCGATGCGTCCCCGGCTTTCCGGCCGCAGCTGGCAGACATGCAGGGTGAAGCCGTCCTTCGCCACCTGCACCTTGCCGTGCTCGCGCATGATCGCCAGCACGCAATGAATCTGCAGGTCGGGGCGGTCGAGATCCGGGCGAGACTTCAGAAAGGCGCCGGACTCGAGGAAATTCTCCCGCCCCGGACCCTTGTTGAACAGCATGTAGTTCAGCCCGACTCCGAGGCGCTTGAGCCCCCTATTGAGGCTGTAGACCGTCTTCACGCCCGGCGTGTGCCAGGTCAGCGTGAGATCGAGATGGTCCTGCAGATTGGCGCCGACGCCGCGCAGGGCATGTTTCACTGGAATGCCGAAGCGGCCGAGCTCGTCCGGATCGCCGATGCCGGAGAGCTGCAGCACGTGCGGCGATTGCACCGCGCCGGCGCAGAGCAGCACCTCGGCATCGGCGAGGGCGCGGCGGGTCTCGCCTTTCACCAGGTATTCGACGCCAGCCACCCGATCGCCCTCGACGATCAGGCGCGCGATGCGGGCATGGGTGAGCGCGGCGAGGTTCGGCCGCTTGAGCGCCGGCCGCAGATAGGCGTCGGCGGCGCTCCACCGGCGGCCATCCTTGATGGTCAGCTGATAGGGGCCGAAACCCTCCTGCTGGGCGCCGTTGAAGTCGGTCGTGGTCTTGTGGCCGGCCTTTGCCCCGGCGGCGATGACGCCGGAATAGATCGGATGCGGCGAAGCGGCCTTGGAAACGTGCAGCGGCCCCTCGCCGCCATGGAAAGCGTCGGCGCCACCCTCGAAGCTCTCCGAGCGCTTGAAGTAGGGCAGAACGTCGGCGAAGCCCCAGCCGGCGAGACCCATCTGGCGCCACTGATCGTAGTCGCGCGCGTGGCCGCGGATGTAGATCATGCCGTTGATCGAGGAGGAGCCGCCCCAGCCGCGCCCCCGCGGCCACCACAGGCGGCGGTTGTCGAGGTTCGGCTCCGGCTCTGTCCAGAAGCCCCAATTGTAGTCGCCCTTTTCGGGCAGCAGGGCGCCGACACCGGCCGGCATGCGCACCAGCATCGAGCTGTCCTTGCCGCCGGCCTCCAGCAGCAGCACCCGGCGGCCCGGCTCGGCGCTCAGCCGATTGGCCAGAACGCAGCCGGCCGAGCCGGCGCCGACGATGATGTAGTCGAAGTGGTCGGCGGCCATTGGCATCTCACGGCTTGACGGGGCGTTGTCGAAGGGCGGGGAGGCGGCGCCGGATCATGGCGAGGGCTTGGCCACTTTCCTCGAGGCGCATGAGTCGGGCGGCGCCGAAGTATGTCAAGACGCCGGCCGCGACCGCCAAGCCGAGGCCGCCGGCCGCAAACCAGCGAGATGGCGCGACGCCCCCGATCAGGTGCTCGACGGCGAAGGCGGCCGCGCCGCAAGCAAGCGCCGCCGCCAGGCAGCGGGCGAGGAACAGCGCCCAGTCGCGGCCGCTCCCCAGATCGATCCGCCGAGACAGCGCCACGGAAAGCTGCGCGATGTTGATCAGGGCGACCGCCGAAGTGGTGAGAGCCAGACCCGCATGCCCCAGGCGCAGGAGGACGAAGCCGAGCAGATTGAGGGCGAGGTTCACGGCGATGCCGATCAGGCTGATGCGGAGCGGCGTCTTCGGCTCGCCGAGCGCGTAGAAGCACGGCACCAGCACCTTGATCGCCGCATAGCCGGCCAGGCCGATGGCGTAGGCTTGCAGAGCCAGCGCCGTCTGATCGGTGTCATGCGCGCTGAAGCGGCCGTGCTGATAGATCAGGGCGATCAGCGGCCCGGCGAGCGCCGCCAGGCCCGCCGCCGCCGGCAGGGCGAGAAACCAGGCGAGCCGCAGGGAATCGCGCGCGGTGGCGGCGAAGGCGGCCATGTCGCCGCGGGCGTGGGCGCGAGTCACCGCCGGCAGGGTCGCGGTCGCCAGGGAGACGCCGAACAGGCCGATCGGGAACTGCATCAGACGAAAGGCGCAGGCGAGCCAGGACTGGCCGCCGTTGATCTCGGAAGCGAACATGCCGTTGACCAGCACGTTCACCTGCACCGCAGAGCCGGCGATGACGCTCGGCCACATCAGCGACCACAGGCGGGCGAGGCGCGGATCGCGCGGGTTCAACCGCCAGCGGAAGCGAAAGCCGAGACGCCAGAGGGACGGGAGCTGCACCGCCAGCTGCGCGACGCCGCCCATCAGCACGCCGAGGCTGACGCCGTAGAGGGCGTTCTCCGAGAAGATCGGATGACGCCAGGTGGCGCGGGCGCCGGCGTCGAAGGCGTAGGCGAGGCCGACGCCGGCGATGATCGAGACGATGTTGAACACCGTCGAGGCCGAAGCCGGCACGCCGAAGACGAAGCGGGCGTTCAGCATCCCCATGACCGCGGCGGCGAGCGAGACGAAGAGGATGAAGGGAAAGAGGATGCGGGTAAGCCGCACCGCCAGCTCGAACTTGCCCGGCACCGAGTGGAAGCCAAAGTTGGTCGCCTGCACCAGCCATGGCGCGCCGGCGATCGCCAGCAGGCACAGCAGGCCCATGAAGGCGACGAGGGCGGTGAGGATCAGATTGGCGAGATCCCACGCCGAGGCGCCGCCCTCCTCGTCCCAGGCGCGGGTGAACATCGTCGTGAAGGCGATGGAGAGCGCGCCCTCGGCGAAGAGGTCGCGCAGTAGGTTGGGAATGCGGAAGGCGGCGATATAGACGTCGAGCAGCTTGCCCGCGCCGAACATGGCGGCGAACACCATCTCGCGCACCAAGCCGAACAGCCGCGAGGCGATCACCGCCAGGCCGACGACGCCAGCCGCGCGGCGGGTGCTGTGGGCGCCGGGATCGCCTCGTCCGGATGGCTCGGTCACGACGGCGAGCCGGGCAGGCCGGTCCAGCAGAGGGCGCCGCCGTCATGGCGTGGATCGGCTGTGACCTCGCGGCCGCAGAAGGCGGGTGGTTCGAACGTGGACATCGCCGCCTCGTCTTGGAACTCCGCCTCGGCGAGGACGGGCCCGGCGAGCACGCCCTCGAAGGCGTCAACGGAGAGGGGGACGCCGCCTCCCGCGATCACGTGATGGCGGGTCTTGCACAGAAGGCGGCCCGGAAGGCTGGCGAGCAGCTCGAACTTGTGGGCCGAAAGATAAATGGAGGTGATCAGCCGCACGCCCGGGCGGACGTCCGCCTTGCGCGCCAGACGGCGCATCGTTTCGCCGCCGCCTAGCGGGAGGGCCTTCCGCAGGCGCAGACGCGCTTCCTGAACATAGAGATCGGTGATCCGTTCGGCTCGCGTCACCCCCTCGAGGGGGACGGCATTGCACAGCCAGCGCCGTTCGCGTTCGACGAAGGCGTATTTCAGCTTCGGCCAGCCGAGCTCGCCTGCGGTTTGCGCGTCGATGTCCATGCTCAACCGCGACCGATGCCCGCGCAGCTCCAAAAGCCGCTCTCCGGCGACTTAGTCGCGCCGCCCCGCGCCGCAAACTGGTCTCTTGGTTCCGAGTGATTTTGATTGAGCGCGACGAGGCGCTTGTTATAACTCTGTTACCACAGCTCCGGAGGATTCGTCATGCGCACCGCTCTTCGCCGAATGGGCAATTCGGTCGGCATGATCCTGCCCAAACCGCTCTTGCGGGCCGCTGGCCTGACCAGTGGGGCGGCGCTCGATGTCGCGGTGGAGGACGGCCGGCTCATCGTTACGCCGGTCACGACAACACGGACGGGTTGGTCCGAAGCGGCCGCTTCGATCGCCGAGGCCGCGCCGTCCGCCGAGGAAACCGATTGGCGCGCCTTCGGCGTCATGGAAGACGCGGAATGGCAATGGTGAGACGAGGCGAGGTGTGGCTCGCCGCGCTTGATCCGACCATCGGCTCTGAAATTCAGAAAACCCGGCCGTGCGCGATAGTTTCGCCGGATGAGCTGAACGGGGGGTTGCGCACTGTGCTCGTGGCGCCGATGACCAGCGCGGGGCGCCCGGCGCCCTTCCGCCCAGCCGTGACTTTCGCCGGCAAGACCGGCCTGCTGCTCTGCGACCAGATCCGCCCGGTGGACAAGGTGCGGCTGGTGCGCCGACTGGGCCGGCTCGACAGCCGAACTCTCTCGGACTTGCTGGGCGTGCTGACGGCGATGTTCGCGGCCTGAGTTCGCGCCCGCCAGGATACGAACTCCCTGATTTTACCGCCCTTTCCACACCGGCGCTCGCTTCTCGGCGAAGGCGCGGGGGCCCTCGATCAGGTCCTCGGAGCGGAAGAGGGCGGCGACCGCGTCATACCTGCCTTGCCCGCGGATCGCGGCCGCGAGGCTGGGCTCGTCGAGGCCGCGCAGCACCGCCTGCTTGGAGGCGCGCACCGACATCGGGCTGAGCTCGCAGATGGATCGCGCCAGGGCGCGGGCGGTGTTCATCAGCTCGATCGCGGGGGTCACGTCGTGGACAAAACCCAGGTCCTTGCCCTCGGCGGCGGAGACGCGGCGGCCGGTGAGGATCATGCCCATCGCCCGCTTGACGCCGACGGCGAGCGGCAGCCGGTGCAGTCCGCCGGCCAGCGCCGCCAGGCCGACGCGCGGCTCGGGCAGGGCGAACGCCGCGGTCTCGGCGGCAAGGATCAGGTCGCAGGCCAATGCGATCTCGAAGCCGCCTCCCATGGCCAGGCCGTTAACCGCCGCGATCAGGGGTTTGGTCAGATCGAAACGGCTGGTCAGGCCGGCGAAGCCGCTCGGCGGCAATCTCATTTCGCCGCCCGAGGCCTGCCACTTGAGATCGTTGCCGGCGGAAAAGGCCCGGTCGCCGGCGCCCGTGACGATCGCCACCCACTGATCGGGGTCGGCGGCGAAGTGGTTCAGGGCCGCGTCCAATTCCAAGTGCATCGGCGAATGAACGGCGTTCATCACTTCCGGCCGGTTCAAGGTAATGACGGTGAGGGGCCCCTCGCGATCGAGGGTGATGAATCGATAGGTCATCACTGGCGCCGTGCTCCTTTGACCACCGCATATCCGCCTTCGCCGATGCGTTGAAGGACGGCTTCGCCTTGCTGGCGTGTATTGACCAAGGTAGATAGTGCGGCCTGTGTCTACCTCGGACGGCGCGCCATGCAGCTCAACATCAAGAACCCCGAAGCGACTCGGCTGGCGCGCTCGCTGGCCGCCCAGACCGGCGAGACGGTCACCGAAGCGATCACGGTCGCCTTGCGCGAACGCCTGGCCGGCCTTCAGCGCCGGCGCTCGATCGCCGAACGCGAAGCCGCCATCGCCGCCATCCAGGCGCGGGTGGCGGACAAGCTGGCGCGGGCTGGCCTACGAGTTCCCAGCCAAGCCGAAATGGACGAGGCGGACTATGACGAGATCGGACTGCCGCGGTAGCGCGCGGTGGTCATCGATACCTCGGCGCTGCTCGCCATCCTGCTCGGCGAACGCGAGGCGCGGCCGTTCCGCATCGCCATTCTCACCGACCCGGCGCCGAGGCTGAGCGCGGCCTCCTACGTGGAGGCAGCGCTGAAGGTCGATCGCCTGCCTAACGATGTCGGCGCCGATCTCGACTCTCTGATCGAAGAATTGGGCCTCGTCGTCGAACCGTTGAGCGTGGAACAGGCGCGGCTCGCCCGCGCCGCGGCGCGCCGGTTTGGCAAGGGGATACACCCGGCGGGACTGAATTTTGGCGACTGCCTGGTTTATGCCCTAGCGATCGAGACCCGCGAACCGCTGCTGTTCAAGGGCGAGGATTTCTCGCGAACGGACGTCGCCGCGGTCGATTTCGCGGCGACGCGGAGCTGACCTTCAGCCCGCTTCAACCATCTCCCGCCGATACCGCTTCCAATTCTCCACATAGTGCGCCGCGCCATAGGCGAGCGCCTGGGCTTCCGCCTCGCTCAGGGTGCGCACCACCTTGCCGGGCGCGCCCATGACGACGGAGCGGTCGGGAATCTCCTTGCCCTCGGTGATCAGGGCGCGGGCGCCGATCAGGCACTGGCGGCCGATGCGCGCGCCGTTCAGGATCACCGATCCGATGCCGACCAGCGAGCCGTCGCCGACCACGCAGCCGTGCATCATCACCATGTGCCCGACCGTGACGTTGGCGCCGATGGTGAGCGGCTGGCCCATGTCGGTGTGCAGCACGCCGCCGTCCTGCACGTTGGAGTTCTCGCCCACTTCGATGGGATCGTTATCGCCGCGCAGCACCGCGCCCCACCACACGCTCGCCCCCCGTTTCAGGATCACCCGGCCGATGACGCTGGCGCTCGGCGCTATCCAGTATTGATCCGGAGGCGGAAGAACGGGGGCGACGTCCCCGAGGCGATAGACTGTCATAATTGTCACTTTCTTCTTGTGGACGGCGGCTTGATTAACCTCTCCGAAACCGTCCTACCATAGCTTCGCAACGAAGCGATTCGGCCTCGCGCGGAGACTTGGGTGACCCCCAGGGACGGCCTCCCTGCCGACCAACCGCCGTCCGACGGGCGGCGAGGCTATCGCGCGACAAGCCCCCTCCACCCCTTCGTGGTCCCCCTCCCCCGCCGCGCCGGGAGGATGAGACCGGTCCACGATCCGACTTCCCCGAGAGGAGATTGCGACCCGCCATGAACAAGCGAGCCTTGAAGCGTTTCGGCAAGGATGGCTTCCGCGAGGGGGCCTTCGACGAGCGGCAGTTCGAGGAAGACTCCAAGGTGCGCCGTCTGCCGGTGGCGCGCGGCTGGACCCCGTTGCCGGTCAACGACGAGGGTGAGGGCGGCCGCGAGCAGGGCTATCTGAAGACGATCAAGGCCAAGTCAGATGGACAGGCGCGGCTGATCGAGGCGATCGACGCGCACAACCTGGTCGTGGCGCTGGGGCCCGCCGGCAGCGGCAAGACCTATCTCGCCATCGCCAAGGCGGTCGAGGCGCTGGACGCCGGCAAGGTGGCGCGCATCGTGCTGTCGCGCCCGGCGGTCGAGGCGGGCGAATCGCTGGGCTTCCTGCCGGGCGAACTGGAGGACAAGCTCGCCCCCTATCTTCGGCCGCTCTACGACGCGCTCAGCGACCGCCTATCCATGAAGCGGGTGCGAGGGCTGATGGCCGAGGGCGCCATCGAGATCGCGCCGGTCGGCTTCATGCGCGGCCGAACTTTGAACAACGCCTTCGTGGTGATCGACGAGGCGCAGAACTGCACCTATGGCCAGCTGAAGATGCTGCTGACCAGGCTCGGCTGGCACTCGACCATGGTGGTGACCGGCGATCCCGGCCAATCCGACCTGCTGCCGGAACTCTCCGGCCTCGCCCAGGCCGCCGACCGGCTCGAGCGCCTGGAGCGCGTCGCCGTGGTGCGCCTCGCCGAGGTCGACATCGTCCGCCACCCCCTGGTCGCCGAGATGCTGGGGGTGTTGTAAGCTCGCCAGCGAGGGACGCGCGGCCCTAAAAAGCGGAGGCGGAGCATGGGCGGGCGATGGAGAGGGCTGTGCGCGTGCGCCGCGGCGGCGCTGGCCGGCTGCATCGCCCACACCCGACCCGAGGACGCGGCGGTAGTCGCGCCGAGATCGCGAGGTCCCGACCTCGCCGCCAGCCTGCTCCCAAGAGCCGACTACCCCTCCATCGGCGGTGACATCCTCTCCGGCTACACCCCGGCCGAACTCGCCGCCGCGCGGGCCGCGGCGACAAAGGCGCCGCCGAAACCCGTCTCTCCGCCGCCAGACTAGGCGCCGCGCTATCTGGCGGCAGGCCCTCCGACACGAGCCTTGGCGATGTCGTCGGCGAGTTGGAGGCTGGCCGGCGCGGCCAATCCGCCGAAGCGGTGGTCCAGCTTGTCGAGCAAGGCTTGCGCCCCGGCGATGTCCCGCCGCGCCAGGGCATCGCGGGCCGCCGCCAGATCCGCGGCCATCCTCGCCTCCACTCCCCCCCAACAGCGGTCACTCGCCGAATTGGGGCGCGCGGGCGCGTCGAGGATCGCCAGGGCCCAGGCCAGCGCCGAGCCGGGCGCGATCTCGTGGCCGAGGTGAGGACCTGTGTCGGCGCTGGCCGCCGTGAAGCACCAGCGATGAAGGCTGCCGAGGGAATCGGCGATCTCCATCGTCGCGCCGTCGCCGTCGCCGGCGAAGAAGGCCAGGCGCGAGCGGTCGCGGAAGACGCGGAAAAGGTCGGACCTCGGCGGCGGGAAATTCAAGTCTCCGAGCGGCTCCGCTCCAGCGTCCAGGAAGGCGCCGCGGAAGAGGTCCGGGTAAGCCACCGCCAGGTGCAGGGCGACCTTCGATCCGCCGGAGAAGCCGGCGATCCACACCCGGCCTGGATCGATCGGATAGCGATTCATCAGGTTGACGGCGGCGAGGATGGCGAGCGGCGCCCGTCGGCCGAGCGCCGTGACGTCGTTGCCGGCGTTCGTCGGACTGACGAAAATGACGCCGCGCCGTCGCAACACCGCCGGCCAGCCCTCCGGCAAGCGGTTGTCGTCCCAGGGCGGCACGAAGACCAGCAGGCCGTAGCCGCCGCCCGCCGGCGCGGGCGGGACGAAGATGCGGAAGGTTTCGCCGGCAAGATCGATCGGCTGATCGCGCAGGCTCTTGCCCATCGCCGCCAAGCGCTTCGGAATGGCCGCCGCCCGCAGCGGCGTGGCGAGCCGCTCGGCGAGCACGGCGTTGCTCGCCAAGGGCGTCGTGGCGTCGAATCTGACCGTGCGCTCTTCGGGCTCGCCAGTCGCCGACCGGGCCGGCCCGCTCGCGAGAACCAGGGCGAGGCCGAGGAGGATCGGCGAAACCGCGCGCGGCCGTTCCGGCAGGCTCATCACGCCGCCATCCATCATCCCTGAGCCCGGCCACCGTGGTCTGGCGCGCGCGCCTCGTCTAGAGCGGAGCCATGCATCAGGTCGCCTGGCAGATCATCGCCCGCGGGCCGCGCGCCGCGGCGGAAGCGGCGGCGGCGGCCATCGACGGCGACCCGGCCCTGGAGAGCGCCACCTACTCGATCCTGGAAGAGGACGACGCCGCCGGGCGCTGGCGGATCGACGCCTACCCCCGCGACGAGGCCGAGGCGGGCGAGCTGGATGCCGCCTTGTCGAGATTTCGCGATCTCACGGTCGCGCGCGAGCGGCTGGCGGACGCCGACTGGCTGGCGATGGCCCTTTCCGGCCTGCCGTCGGTGCGCGCCGGGCGCTTCTTCGTGTTCGGCGTCCACGACCTCGGCCGCGCGCCGGCGAACGCGGTCAAGCTGCGCATCGAAGCCGGCGCGGCGTTCGGCACCGGTCACCATGGCACCACCGTCGGCTGCCTTATCGCCTACGACCGCCTGCTGCGAAAGCGGCGTTTCGCGCGGGTGCTGGACGTCGGGACCGGCACCGGAGTCCTGGCGATCGCTGCCGCCCGCACCGGCGCTCGCGAGGTGGTGGGCACGGATATTGACCCGGTCTCGGTGCGCATCGCCCGCGAGAACGCCCGGGTGAACCGATGCCAGCCGCGCCTCGCCCACGCCGCCGGCCTCGCCCATCGCAGCGTCAGTCAATCCGCGCCCTATGATCTGGTGTTCGCCAACATCCTCGCCCGCCCGCTGATCACCCTGGCGACGCCGATCCGCCGCGCCGCCCGGCCCGGCGCCGCGGTGATCCTCTCGGGCCTGCTGCGCGCGCAGAAACGCGCCGTCCTCGCCGCCTACCGCGCCCGCGGTTTCACCCTCGCCCGCCGCCTCGACCGCGACGCCTGGACGACGCTGGTGCTGCGGCGGAGCTAGGGCGAGGCTCCGGCGTCCAGGATTTGGGCCAGCCGGCGTTCCGGAGTCGACTTGAAGGGGTTCGCCACGATCACCCCGCGCCAAGCGAAACCATCGTGCAGGTCCTCGGAAACCAGGAGGTCGCATCGCGCTT
Organism: uncultured Alphaproteobacteria bacterium; assembly: GCA_963752245.1. Lineage (GTDB taxonomy): Bacteria > Pseudomonadota > Alphaproteobacteria > Caulobacterales > Caulobacteraceae > Acaudatibacter. Next base: position 30,440 of record CAVVXO010000003.1, on the reverse strand, counting down.
CAGCGGCGGCCGAGACGATCATGGCGTCGAATATCGCCAAGCCGTGATCAGCCGCCAGCTCGAGAGACGCATCGAAGATCGACAGTGTCGGGGAAACGAGCTCGGCCGCCGCTCGGATCCGGGCGATGCGCGCGCTCGCTTCGCCAGGCGGCAGGCGCCCTTTTCACCAGCACCCGGTGAAACTCGGCCAAGACCTGCACCGAGACCACCGGACGGCGAGAGGCGGCGAGCAATCCATGAACGAGGCCGCGGCTAAGAGCCACCTGGGCCTATCGGCCGCGGATCGGGCCAGCCCCTCGACGTAGACCAGATGTCGGTGTCACGGTTCGATCCGATCACCCGCGCTCGCGCTCATAGAGTTCGTCGCGCGTCCAAGGCTCTACCGACACGGGCGTCAGCCTCGCCCAATGCGCCTGTAAGTCCTTCAGTGCGCTGGCGAGACGCTGGTCTTCCGCATCACCAGATTCCGTTCTGTAGGGCCCCATCTCAGCGACAGGCTCGCCGTGCGAGGTAATCGTAATCCGCGCGCCACTCCGCGCCGCGCGCAGGAGCTGGGAAAAGCGCCGGTTGGCTTCGGCGGCGGCGACAGTCATGGCGAGTTCGTTCATACGCACTACAGTAGTGGAAAATGGAGCCGGCTCAAACATGGATTGTCCAGGAGTGCTTGGGCCCGTCGTCGCATGGCGGCTGTCCTGACCGGGGAAATGGGTCCGGCAGACTCGACGGCGGCGAGCGCCGCGCTCGGAGCGACTATCCAACCTTCCCCAACTCTGTCACGTCTCCCACTTGACCATGCACAAGGGAGCTCGCGTGCAGGAAGATCCCGCGAACATCCTGAAGCAGCCGACCTTGAAACGGCGCCACGTGGCCGCCGCGACGATCGGCAACGCGCTCGAATTCTACGATTTTCTGATCTACGCCTTCTTCTCCATCCAGATCGGCCACGCCTTCTTCCCGGCCCAGAGCGCCTATGGCAGCCTGATGCTGTCGCTGGCCACCTTCGGCGCCGGCTTTGTCACCCGGCCGCTCGGCGCGCTCGTCATCGGCGCCTATTCCGATCGCGTCGGCCGCCGCCCGGCGATGATCCTGTGCTTCGTCATGATCGGCGGCTCGATCGTCGCCATGGCGCTGATCCCGACCTACGCTGCGATCGGCATCGCCGCGCCGATCCTGGCGGTGGTCGCGCGGATGATCCAGGGCTTCTCCGTGGGCGGGGAGGTCGGCTCCAACACCGCCTATCTTCTGGAAGCCGCGCCGATCGGCCGGCGCGGGCTGATCGTCTCCTGGCAGGGCGTCAGCGCGAACCTCGCGGTCATCGCCGGGGGCGCGGTCGGCGTCCTGCTCACCGCCCTGATGCCGCCCGCGGCGCTCGACGCCTACGGCTGGCGCATCGCCTTCCTGCTCGGCGTCGCCGCGGTGCCGTTCGGTCTGTGGTTGCGCCGGAACCTGCCCGAAACGCTGCATGGGCCCGAAGCCGGTGCGGTGGCGCGGGAGATCGCGCGACCGAGGCTGGCCCAGGCGCGCGCCCACTCGCGCGTGATTGTGCTGGGCCTCCTCGTTCTCGCCGCCGGCACGATCGGAACCTACACCTTCAACTACCTGGTCACCTACGCCCAGGCGACGCTCCACATGACGGCGCAGGCGGGCTTCCTCGCCACAAGCTGCGGCTTTGCTCTCGGCATCCCCGCCATGCTGCTGGGTGGATGGCTGTCGGACCGTCACGGCCGCTGGCGCGTCAATGTGTTCGGCAATCTGAGCTTCCTGGTGATGATCCTTCCGACCTTCACCTTCATCGTGCAAACGCGGTCCGAGATCGCCCTGATCGTCGGCATGACGGTTCTGAGCGCCCTGCAGAACTTCAGGTTCGGCTCATTCTACGCCGCGCTCGCCGAGAGCTTGCCCAAGACGATCCGCGGCAGCGGCTTTGGCGTGGTCTATTCGATGTCGATCGCGGCTTTCGGCGGCACGACGCAACTCGTCATCACCTGGCTGATCCACGTCACCGGCAGCGCCATGGCTCCCGCCTGGTATCTGCTCGGCGCCACCGCCATTGGCCAGATCGCCCTCATGCTGATGCGCGAGAGTTCACCGGTAAGACTGGGAGCCCTGTCCGCGAGAAAGATCGCCCTGGCGACCTAGGCCAGGCCGCGCCCGGCCGTATCGCGCGGAACTGGCTGGAATATCTGAGCGAGGAAAGCAGCCAGACATTCACCTCTTCGACGAGCGCGGTTAAGCAATTTCCGCCGCCTACAGCGCCCTCGACCAGTTGGATACGCCCCAAGCCGCGAAGCGCTACGGGACCTGTCACCCACTCCGTCCCGCCGGCATCCTGCCGGCATCTCTGGCGCCGCGCCGCCTAAGAAGGCGGCGTTGCGGAACCATTCACCCACCCCGCACCGCCGGCATCCCAAGGAACAGCCTCGCGGGCCGGCGGGCGTGCGATCTGGACGAGGTCTCATGGCGGGGGGCCGGCACAATGGCCGGCGCCGACCACGCCCGTCTTTCCCGCCTTTGCCGTCGGCCGCCGCCGCCGTTAAACCCTGCGCCCATGCGCCAGAGCTTCGACGAGACCACCGACCCCTCTTTCGGTCCCCGCCACGCCGCCCTCATTCGCCAGGCGATGGCGGCGCGGGGGCTGGATGGCATCCTGATCCCCCACGAGGACGAATACCAGAACGAATATCTGCCGGCCGCCAATGACCGCCTGGCGTGGGCGACCGGTTTCACCGGCTCGGCCGGCGCGGCGATCATCCTCAAGGACAGGGCGGCGATCTTCGTCGATGGGCGCTACGCCCTGCAGGTGCGCGACCAGGTCGACGCCGGCGTCTTCGAGATCCGCGACCTGGTGGAGGGCGGCCCGGCCGCCTGGCTGGGTGAGACGGCCAGGGCGGGCGAGACGATCGGCTACGATCCGCGCCTGCATAGTCCCGACGCCCTCGCCCACCTGCGGGCGGCGGCGGAAAAGGCGGGCGCGAGCCTGAAGGCCATCGAGCCCAACCCACTCGACGAGGCCTGGGGCGCGGCGCGGCCCGCCCAGCCCGCCTCCGCCGTTACACCCCACCCCCTGGAGTATGCCGGCGAGAGTTCGGCCGACAAGCGCGCCCGCATCGGCAAGGCGATCGCCGAGGCCAGGGCGGAAACGGCGGTGATCACCGCGCCGGCCTCGATCGCCTGGCTGTTCAACATCCGCGGCGGCGACGTGATCCGCTCGCCCCTGCCGCTCGCGCAGGCGATCGTCTCGGCCGACGGATCCGCCCGCCTGTTCCTCGACCCGGCCAAGGTCACGGCGGAGCTGCCCGCCTGGCTCGGCAACGAGGTGCGCCTCGAGCGGCCGGAAGACTTCGCCGCCGCGCTGGCCGAGCTGAAGGGCAAAAAGGTCGCGGTCGATCCGGCGCAATCCTCCGCCTGGTATTTCGACGCCCTGAGCCGCGCCGGGGCCGAGCCGGTGTCGATCGCCGATCCCTGCGCCCTGCCGCGCGCGCGCAAGAGCGCGGCCGAGATCGACGGCGCCCGGCGCGCCCACGCCCGCGACGGCGCGGCGCTCGCCCGCTTCCTCCATTGGGTGGCGACCACCGCCGAGCGCGACCGGCCGGACGAGCTGGCGATCGTCGAGGCGCTGGAGGGCTTCCGTGAGGCGACCGGCGCGCTCAAGGACCTCTCCTTCGACACCATCGCCGGCGCGGGGCCGAACGGGGCGATCATCCACTACCGCCCGACGCGGCGGCTGGCGCGGCGGGTCGAACCCGGTTCGCTGCTGCTGGTGGACAGCGGCGCGCAATATCTCGACGGCACCACGGACGTCACCCGCACGTTGGCGATCGGCGAGCCTTCGGGCGAGATGGCCGAGCGGTTCACCCTGGTGCTGAAAGGCAATCTCGCCCTCGCCCGGGTGCGCTTTCCCGCCGGGACCACTGGTTCGGCGCTAGACGCGCTCGCGCGTCTGCCACTGTGGTCGGCGGGTCTCGACTATGACCACGGCACCGGCCATGGCGTCGGCAGCTACCTGGGCGTGCACGAGGGGCCGCAGCGCATCGCCAAGCCGGCCAGCACCGTGCCGCTGGAGCCGGGCATGATCGTCTCCAACGAACCCGGCTACTACAAGCCGGGGGCGTACGGCATCCGCATCGAAAACCTGCAGGTGGTCACGCCGGCGGAGGAGGCGCCGGGCGGCGAGCGGCCGATGATGGGCTTCGAAACCCTGACCCTGGCGCCGATCGACCGCCGCCTGATCGTCCGAGAGATGCTGAGCGAGGAGGACCGGCGCCAGCTGAACGCCTACCACGCTCGGGTGCTCGCGGAGATCGGGCCCAACCTCGCGCGCGACGAAGCCGCCTGGCTGGAGGCGGCCTGCGCGCCGATTTGAGCCTGTGAGCGTCGGGCGCTGCCTGAGATGAGACCCCGCCCGTGACGAGCACCGCGCCCGACGCCGCCGGCCACGGCCACGTCTTCCTCGCCGCCGGCCACGGCCGCGCCGAGCGCCGCGCCTGGGCGGTGATCGGCCTCTGCGGCGCCATGATGCTTCTGGAGATCGTCGGCGGCCTGCTGTTCGGCTCGATCGCCCTTATAGCCGACGGGCTGCATATGAGCACCCACGCCGGCGCCCTGCTCCTCACCGCCCTGGCTTATGGCTTGGCCCGCCGTCACGCCGAGGACCCGCGCTTCACTTTCGGGGCCGGCAAGTTCGGCGATCTCGCCGGCTTCACCAGCGCCGTCATTCTCGCCATGATCGCCGTCCTTATCGGCTACGAGGCGGTCACCCGCTTTCTTCGCCCGGTGCCGATCCGGTTCGCCGAGGCCATTCCCATCGCCGCCCTCGGCCTGACCGTGAACTTGGCCAGCGCCTGGCTCCTGAGCGGCGCCGGCCATCACCACCATCACCATCACGGCCACGATCACGAAGAAGATCACGATCACGATCACGGCCACGCGCACGATCACGACAACGGCCACGGCGCCGCGCACCGCGACAACAACCTGCGCGCCGCGGTCATCCACGTCGCCGCCGACGCGGCGGTCTCGGTCATGGTGATCGTCGGCCTGCTGCTCGCCCGCGCCTTCGGCTGGCTGTGGATGGATCCGCTCGCCGGCATGGTCGGGGCGGTGGTCATCGCCAGCTGGTCGTTCGGCCTGGTGCGCGACACCGGCGCCATCCTGCTCGACATGGTCCCCGACCGCCGCATCGCCGAGGGCGTGCGCCAGACGATCGAGGCCGGCGGCGACCGCCTGACCGACCTGCACCTCTGGCGCCTCGGCCCCGGACACCTGGGGGCCATCCTCGCTGTGGCCACCCGCGAGGATCGCGGCCCGGACCACTATCGCGCCCGCCTCGCCGCCTTCCCGAGCCTCTCGCACGTCACGGTCGAAGTCCGCCGCGCGGCGTCCTAATCCACCTTCAGCCGCGCGAACGCCATCGCGCCCCACGGATCGCCGCCGTAGGCGGCCGAGAGCGCCGCACCGACGAAGTTGCGCGCCGCCTGGGCGCCCAGGCCGATCGTCACATGGGGGCCCAAGCGAAAGTCGCGGATCGCCCCCAGTTCGATCTTGCCGACCTCCAGGCCGGGCGCGCGGTAGCCGAGCGGGCTGGCGAGGAGTTCGTTGTTGTCGACCCGCTCCGCCCTTCCATAGATCGTCCAGCGATCGTCCGGATGCACGGCGCTTTCCAGCACCCAGGCGTCGAGCGCCGGCCCGTCCGGCGCGCCGGCGACGACGGCCTGGCGCCTCGCCCAGATGGCGGTCGTCGACCAGAAGCCTTCGCGTCCGATCGGCGCGGTGTAGATGGCGCTCGCCGACCAGCGGCGCTCGTTCACGGCGGGATCGAGCTCTTCCGGCGAGACCTGCCGCGCCCAGCTGACCTGCAGCGCCAGTCGCCGCGTCGGATTGACGCTGGCGCGGAGGGCCAGCGAGTCCAGGCGGGGCGTTTCGATGTCGTAGCGGTGTTGATCGGGCTCGCGGCCGCGGAAGCCGGAGGCCTCCAGCTTGACCGGCCCCCAGACCAGTCCGCCGGTCACCACGCCCTCGCTGATGTGCATCGAGTCCACCCAGTGGTGGCTGATCGGCGCCTCGGGCGAATCCAGGATCGACAGCCGGTGCATGAAGGCCGGCGGGCCGAAGGCCGGCTCGCCGGGCAGGCCGGCGTAGAGGAAGGCGCTCGCCGCGCCGCCGAGGCGATAACTGTAGCTGCCGCTCAGCTCCATGAAGAGATCGTGCGGGTGCTGACGATCGATCAGCGGCGTGACGCCATTGGCCGTCTCGCCGGTGGCGAGCAGCAGCGGATAGCCGTCCGCGCCCATCAGCGGATCGGGCGAGAGCATGGCCCGCAGCTGCAGGCGCCCGCGATCGCCCACGTCGCGCGCCGCCATGGCCATGACCATGCCGGAGAAAAACGCCTTGTCGCCGCCGCGCGGTCCGCCCTGGCTGTCCTGGACGCCATCCAGCAGGGCGTGGACCATCACCGACCAGTCGCCGGCCGTCAGCATGGCGCCCGTCATCGGCGAGGCGTCCGGCTGCCAGCTGGTCCCCGAGGCCTCGCGGCTCATGCCATAGGGCCCAAGGGCGGCGGCCATCGCCGGCATGGCCATGGGCGGCCCCGACATGCCCGGCATCGTTCCCGCGGGCGCCGTCGCCGCCTCCGGCATCGTCATCCCCGCCATCGGCGGTGTCTGCGCCATGGCCGCCTTTCCCGCCGCCAGAGCCGCGCACACGGCCGCGAGCGTCACTGTCCGCATGAGACTCTCCTCGCGGCGCCGCTGATCGGGCTCAGACAGACGTGAGACGGGATTGACCCTGGGTGGGGGTCTCCGCGGCTTGGGTTTGCAGACCCGAGAAGAAGACCGTCGTCGGCGCTACTTCAGCAGCCTGTCGCTCACCGCGGTCAGGTGGGCGAGCAGCGCCTTGGCGCCGCCGGAGGCGAGCACGCCCTGGAAGTCGGCGCGGCGGGTGGCGAGCTGGCTGACGCCGTCGAAATAGACATCGACGATCTTCCAGCCGCCGGCGCCCTGGCGCATGCGATAGGTCAACATCACCGTGCGGCTAGGCGTCGCCAGGCGCGACTGAACGATGCGGTCGAGCCCGCGCGCCGCGACATCGCGATCGACGCTGAACCGCTCGCCGCCGTAGCGATCGAAGTTGTGGGCGTAGCTGGCGGCGGTCAGCCGGGTGAAGGCGCGCGTCAGGGCCTCGTGGTCGGCGGCGCTCATGCCGGCCCACGCCGGGCCGACGGCATAGCGGCTCATCAGCGGCAGATCGAAGGTCTGCTCGATCACGGGCGCCAACTTGCGATAGCGCCCCTGCGCCCCGAGCGCCGGCCCGGCCTTGGCGGTGGCGGTCAGCGCTTCGTCGAACGCCTCGATCCGCTGGGCGGCCGGATCGGCGGCCGCGGCGCCGGCGGCGGCCGGGGCGAGGGCGAGGACGGCGGCGGCGAGGCTGGCGAGTCGCATTGATTGCTCATGCTTGAAAAAGGCGGCGGGCTGAAGGCCTTATCATACGGCTTTTCACCCGCCGCGAGGCGTGACAAGGCGAGCCGGGCATTTCCCGGGGCGCGTCGATGGACATCATCCTGCACCACTACGACGCCTCGCCCTTCTCCGAGAAGGTCAGGTTGGCGCTCGGGATCAAGGATTTGGCCTGGGCGTCCGTCGTCACGCCCAACATGCTGCCGAAGGCCGACCTCACGCCGCTCACCGGCGGCTATCGCCGCGCGCCCGTGATGCAGATCGGCGCGGACATCTTCTGCGACAGCCAGGCAATCCTCGCCGAGCTCGATCGCCGCGCCCCCTCCCCCGGTTTCGCCGGCCACGCCGCCTGGGCGGTCAATCTGTGGGCCGATCGCCTCTTCTTCATGGCCGCCGTGCCGGCGATCTTCGGCGAGATCGGCGAGTTCGTACCCAAGGCGTTTCTCGACGATCGGGCCAAGATGTCCGGCCGGCTGTTCGATGTCGCGGCGATGAAGGCCGCCGCCCCGGCGATGCGCGCCCAGTGTCGCGCCCACGCCGCCTGGATCGAGGGATCTCTGAGCGACGGCGACTTCCTCGGCGGGGCGGCGCCCGGCCTGGCCGATGTCGCCGCCTACATGAACATCTGGTTCCTAAAAGGCGCAGTCGCGCATCTCTACGGCGGCATTGCAGCGGGCATGCCGCGTCTGGAGGCCTGGCGCGAGCGGCTGGCCGGCATCGGCCACGGCGAACGGCGCGAGATCTTGGGCGCCGAGGCGCTCGCCATCGCCCGCGACAGCGAGCCCGCCGACCCGCCGGCGCACGACCCCGCCGATCCATCCGGCCTCGCGCCGGGCGCCCGCGTCACCGTGGCGGCCGACGACTACGGCCGCGATCCGGTCGCCGGAACGCTGGTCGCCGCGCGGCCCGGCCGCATCGTCATCGCCCGGCAGGACGAGCGCCTCGGCCGCACGCACGTGCACTTCCCGCGCGTCGGCTATGACCTCGCGGGGTCTTGAAAGGGAACGCGATGAAGCACGGCATCCACTTCATTTCCGGTCTGCCCCGCAGCGGCTCGACCCTGCTGTCGGCCATCCTGCGGCAGAACCCGCGCTTTCACGCCATGATGACGAGCCCGGTCGGCGCGATCTACCTCGCCATGTTGGGCGCCGTCAGTCGCAAGAACGAGGCGGCGGTGTTCATCGACGAGGACCAGAAACGCGAGCTGGTGACCGGCGTGTTCGAAAACTACTATCACAAGATCGGCGCCGAGAAGGTCGTGTTCGACACCAACCGCATGTGGTGCTCGAAGATGCCGTCGATCGCCAACTTCTTTCCTCGGGCCAAAGTGATCTGCTGCGTGCGGCACGTCTCGTGGATCATGGATTCGATCGAGCGGTTGACGCGGCGAAACGATCTCGAGCTGTCGGGCATCTTCGGCTTCGACGCCGGCGGCACCGTCTATACGCGGGTCAACCGCCTGGCGACCAGCGACGGGATGGTCGGCTACGCGCTCGACGCCCTGCGCGAGGCCTATTTCGGCGAATATGCCGACCGCCTGCTGCTGGTCGGCTACGAGGCGCTCACCCGCGAGCCGGCGGCAACGCTGAGCGCCATCTACGACTTCATCGGCGAGCCGCCGTTCCTTCACGATTTCGACAACGTCCAGTATGACGCCGAGGAGTTCGACATCCTGCTCGGCACGCCCGGCCTTCACCGCGTGCGCGGCAAGGTCGAGCCGCAGCAGCGCGTCACGGTCCTGCCGCCCGATCTGTTCCAGCGGTTCCAGGAGGACGCGTTCTGGATCCATCCGGAAGCCAACCCGCGCGGAGTGAGGGTGCTCATGCCAACGGGCTGAAGGCCGCCGCTCGCCGGCCCGGCGATCACGATTTCGTGATGGAACCTGACGCGCCCGGCCAGTGAATAGTCCATTTGGACCGTGTCTCGGCTTTCGAGATCGGTTAATGACAGCGACGATCAGCCGCGAATTCGGCTTCCGAACTCACCGCAAGGCCACCCATGTCCATCAAGAGCCGCGCCCTGGCGTCCGCCGCCCGCCTGCGCGAAGCCGGCGCGCCATTTGCCTCCGCCAACCCGTTCACCGACGTCAACCTGACGGGCGCGGCGGGAACCAACGGAACCAACGGCGGCAGCCCGGGCGCGCCCGGGCACGAATGGCGGCGCCGGCGGTTACATTCTGGCGAACAATACCGGCAATGGATCGGACACGACCAACACCGCCGAGGCGACCGGCGGCGCCGGCGGCTACGGCGGAAACGGAGCGGATAACGGCGCCGGGTTCGGCGGGGCGGCGGGCGGCGGCGGCAAGGGCGGCGGCGCGGTCGCCGATGTCACCTTCACCCTCAACACCGGCGCGACCCTCAACGGGACGGCCACGGCGACCGGCGGCGCCGGCGGCCGGGCCGGCACGCCCTGGCAACTACAACGGGACCAATCCGGGCGCGGGCGGCAAGGCCGGCGCGGGCGGCGCGGCGAGCGCCGCTGCCTCGGTGATCGGCACGGGCACGACCTTCAGCATCGCGCACGCCACCGGCGGGGCCGGCGGCAGCGCGTACGGGGCAGGGGGAACGGCGGGCGCCGCGGGCGTCGCCAGCAACACCACCGCCTACGCCAAGGGCAATATCGCCATCGCCCGCGTCTATCAGACCGGCGGGGCCGGCGGCGGCGGCGGCAAGGGCGTGGCGGGGGGCGCCGGCGCGGCCAGCAGCCTGACCAACGCGGCGACCGGCAAGGCCGCCGCCGGCGGCTATCTCACCGTGACGCAGGAGGCGAGCGGCGGGCGCGGCGGCGGCGGCGACACCGGCGGCGGCGCAGGCGGGGCGGGAACCTCCAGCCTCACCACCAGCGACGCGGTCACGCGGCGATCTGCGCGGCAACTCCCAGGCGCGTGGCGGCAATGGCGGCAATACCGACAACGCCAGCAACGCCAACGCCGGCGCCGGCGGCGCGGCGACCGCCTCCGACAGCACCACCGGCATCGGCTTCGTCCGCGCGGCCAACACGCCAGGCCTATGGCGGCAACGGCGGCCGCGCCTATGGGACCGGAACCGGCGGCGTCGGCGGCGCGGCCAGCGCCACCAGCGTCGGCGTCACCAGCGCCACCAACGCCTATATGCGCGTCAGCAGCCGCGCCAACGGGCGGAAACGGCGGCGGCAACTACGGCGGCAACGGCAATGGCGGGGCCGGCGGCGCGGTCACCCATGACAGCGTCGTCGGGGACCGCCGCCAGCGCGACGGGCCAGCAGGTCTCCGCCCGCGTCCATGTCCTACGGCGGCGCCGGCGGCGAAGGCTCGGGCGCCGGCAAGACCGGCGGCGCCGGCGGGGCGGTGAGCGGCGCCAGCGCCTACGTCAAGGGCTATCAGGCCTATGCGCGGATCGATCAGACCGGCGGGGCCGGCGGCAACGCCGACACCGGCGCGACCGGCGGCGCCGGCGCCAACAGCATCCTCACCAACGCGGTGAGCGGCAAGAGCACCAGCACCGCGGGCGGCCGCCTCTATCTGCAGCAGCGCGCCACCGGCGGCGCCGGCGGCGGCGGATCGGGCGCGGCGGCCGGCGGGGCGGCGGGCAACGGCTCGTCCAGCCTGACGATCAGCGATGCGACCGCGCAGGACTTCGGCGGCTATGTCGCCGCCAGCGGCGGGCGGGGCGGGGCCGACGGCGGTTCGGCCAACGCGGCGAACGGCGGGACCGGCACGGCCCTGGGCGATTTCACCGGCGTCGGCAGCGTCGGCAACCTCCTGGTCGGCGCCGGCGGCGGCAATGGCGGCCGCGCCTACGGAACCGGAACCGGCGGCGTCGGCGGCGCGGCGAGCGCCACCGCCAAGGGGACGAGCACCACCACCGGAACCCAGAGCGTCAACGTGATCCAGGTCGGCGCCGGCGGCGGACGGGGCGGCGGCAACTACAACAACGGCAACGGCGGCGCCGGCGGGGCGGTCACCAAGGCCGCCGCGCACCGCGACCGAGCTCACCAGCACCGGCGGCATCGCCGTCGCCAGGGCCTACGCCACCGGCGGGGCGGGGGGCCAGGGCACGGGCGCCGGCCACTCCGGCGGCGCCGGCGGCGCGGCTGAGCGGCGTGACCGCGACGGCCAACGGCGTGAATGCCGAGAGCCTTCGTCACCCAGACCGGCGGCGCCGGCGGCGCCGGCGGGGCCGGGGCGGTCGGCGGGGCCGGCGCGTCCAGCACCCTCACCGACGCGGCGACCGGCGACCGCTCGCGGCGGCTACATGACGCTTAGGCAGACGGCCACCGGCGGCGCCGGCGGCGGCGGCGACGTGGGCGGCGGCGCGGCCGGCGCGGCGACGTCCAGCCTCAGCCCGACGGACAGCGCCGCCTCCGATCTGCGCATCTACAGCACCGCCAACGGCGGACGACGGCGGCGGCGCCGGCCAGACCTTCAACGGCCAGGCCGGCGGCGCGGCGACCTCGACGATCAACGCCCACGGGGTCGGCGAGCATCTCGAGCGCCACGGGCCTACTCCACCGGCGGCTACGGCGGGCGGGCCTATGGCACGGGCGCCGGCGGCGTCGGCGGAACGGCCAGCTCCACCTCCACCGCGACCAGCACCAGCACCGGCTCGGTCAACGTCACCGCCGTGGCGAGCGCCACCGGCGGGCACGGCGGCATCAACGCCAACAGCGGCAATGGCGGCGTCGGCGGCGCGGCGATCCAGGCGCACGCCATGGCCATCGAGGCGACCGCCACCGGCGGCCGCGCCCTCGCCTCGGCGGGGACCGCCGGCGGCGTCGGCGGCCGCGCTCAAGGCAGCCGGCAACACAGGCGGCGCCGGCGGCTCGGCCGGCGGCGCGGGCGTGGTCACCGCCTATGCCGAAGGCTTCCAGGCGCGGGCGCAGACCTACGCCACCGGCGGCGCCGGCGGGCGCGGCTATGGCGGCGCGACCGGCGGGGCCGGGGCCAACGCGGCCTTGACCAACGCCTCGACCGCCAAGGCCAACGGCGGCTATCTCGAGCTGCGCCAGACGGTCCAGGGCGGCGCCGGCGGCTACGGCAGCGCCGGCGGCGGCAAGGCGGGAACCGCGACCTCCAGCCTGACGACCACGACCACCACGACCGGCCATTTCTACGGCTACAGCCTCGCCACCGGCGGGACCGGCGGCGGCGCCGGCGGAACGTTCAACGGCCTGGCCGGCGGCGTCGCTTCGGCCAAGCTCTATCTGACCGCGACCAACGCGCATCCAGCGCACCCGCGCCCGGGCGGTCGGCGGCGACGGCGGCCGCGCCTTCGGCACGGGGACCGGCGGCGCCGGCGCGGCGGCGTCGAGCGTCGCCGCCTCGACCAGCTCCACCACCACGGCGACCGTCGATGCGCGCGCCTATACGGTCGGCGGAAACGGCGGGGCGAACTACAACAACGGCAGCGGCGGCGCGGGCGGGGCGACCACCGGGGCCAGCGCCACGGCGACCCACACCGGCGCCGCGACTGCTGGCCGCACCTATGCCTACGCCCTCAACGGCGGCGGCTCGGGCGGGCGCGGCTTCGGGGCCGGCAACCACGGCGGCGCGGGCGCCGCGGCGGGCGGCGGCACGACGGCCACGGCGAGCGGCTTCAACGCACGGGCGGTCGTCATCGAAGGCGGCGGCGTCCGGCGGTCGCGGCGACAACGGCGCCGACGGCGGCGCGGGCGCTTCGGATACGATCAGCAACGCGGTCCATGGCGTCACCCTCGGCGGTTATCTGTACCTGCGGCAACAGTCAGGCGGCGGGGCCGGCGGCTACAGCACCTCGGCGAACGCCGGCGCGGCGGGCTCGGCCAGCTCGACCCTCACCTACGCGGACAAGTCGAACGCCAGCAGCTTCACCGCCACGACCCGCGCCTATGGCGGGGCCGGCGGCGGCGGCAATACCGGCACGGTCGGCGGCGCGGCGACCTCGGCGACGACGATCAGCGGATCGCACGACATCCGCGCCTACGCCCGGGCGACCGGCGGCCAGGGTGGCGATATCGGCCAGGGAACCGCCAGCGGCGCGACTGGGGGCGCGGCCACCGCCGGCGCCAGCGCCACGACCACGTCGGCCACCGATCGGGGCTTCGCCTATGCCCTCGCCATCGCCGGTCGCGGCGGCAATGGCAATACGCCCGGCAAGAGCGGCGGCGCCGGCGGCGTGGCGACGGTCACGGCGGCGACTGCCGCGGGCTTCAACGCCTATGCCTCGGCGACGCAGGACGCGGGCGCCGGCGGCCGGGGGAACAACGCCGCCAATGGCGGCGCCGGCGCGGCCAGCACCCTGACCAACGTCGTTTCCGACACCACGAGCGGCGGCTATGCGCGGCTCTCCCAGCGCGCCAACGCGGGGGCGGGCGGCTACAGCGCCGGCGGAGCGGCCGGCGTGGGCGGCGCGGGGACTTCGAACCTCACCTTCAACGACAACACCGCCGACGGCGGCCGGTCGACCAATGTCATCGGGCGGAGCTTCGCCGGCGGCGGGGCCGGCGGCGGGGCTGGCGGAGCCATCAGCGGGGGTGCGGGCGGCGCCGGAACGGCAAGCCTCACCCTCACCGGATCGCACGCGGTCGGCGATGGCAACGGCGCCAGGGCCTATGGCGGCGGCGGCGGCCGCGCCTATGGAACCGGCACGGGCGGCCTCGGCGCGAACGCCACCGCCTCGAGCGTCGCGACGAGCACGACCACCTCGACGCGACAACGTCGAGGCCTTCGCCCTGAGCGGCGCCGGAGCCGGCGGCGCCAACTACAACAACGGCAGCGGCGGCGCCGGCGGCTCGGCGACCAACACCACGGCGACGGCGACGGCCGACCTCGGCCACCGGCGGTCGCGCCTACGCCTACGTCCGGCAGTTCGCCGGGTCTGGCGGGCGCGGCCAGGGCGCGGGCAACCACGGCGGCGCCGCCGGCTCGGTGAGCGGAGCGAAGGCCACGGCCAGCGGCAACTCCGCGCGCGCCTATGCCTATCAGCACGGCGGCGTCGGCGGCGCCGGCGACGGCGGGGCGACGGCGGCGGCGGGCGGGGCGAGCATGCTCGTCAACGCCGTCACTGGCGTCACCACCGGCGGCTATCTCTATCTGCGGCAACGCTCGGTCGGCGGCGCCGGCGGCTACAGCAACTCGGGAACGGCCGGAACCGGCGGGGCGGGCTATTCCAGCTTCACCTTCGACGACACCAAGAACGCCATCCAGGCCTCGTCCGTCACCGGCTTCGGCCGCGGCTACGGCGGCAATGGCGGCGGCGGATCGACCGGCTCGACCGGCGGGGCGGGCACGAGCATCGTCAACCTGACCGGCGCCAATCACGTCACGGTCACCAGCCGCGCCATCGGCGGCAACGGCGCCGGCGCGGCCAGCGTCGGCGGGGCGGCCACGGCGACGGCGATCGCCATGGCCACCAGTTCCGACCAGGCCAACGGCGTCGCCAACGCCACCGCCCAGGCGACCAACGGCGGCGGCGCGACCTTGGGAACCGCCAACGCCTCCGCGCAGGCGACCACGGCCGCCGGCCAGCAGGCCCAGGCGATCGCCATCCTCTCCGGCTCCGCCGGCGACCGAGACCGCGACCGCGACCAGCTCGCACGGAGCCATCGTCGCCGGCCTCTCCAGCATCGCCCAGGCGTCGTTCACGGTCGTCAATGGCCAGGTCCAGGCCGACACCAATTCGGTCAATCCCTATGGCTTCGGCTTCAACGGCAGCGCGGCCTTCGCCTACGGCACCATCGACCCGAATTCGACCTTCGTGTCGGGCATCTTCACCGCCAATCCCAACATCGGGGCGGCCAGCGCGCCCGGGGCGATCACCGGCCTCGGCGCACCCTTCTCGGCCGTCTTCGGCGCGGCGACCGAGGGGATGTTTGTCCCGAACACGACCAGCGGTTCGCACGAATACATCAGCACCGAGGACTTCACCCTCAACAGTTCGATCATCTCCGGACACCTGATCGTCGGCCTCGCCGGAACCTCGGTCACCGGCAGCGTCGGCGACACCAGCGACTTCACCAGCCTGAAACTCACCGTGCTTGTGAATGGGGTGGCCACGTTCACCTCGTCGAGCTTCACCTCGCTTGCTCGCCGCCCAGAACTTCTTCTCCAACAACGCGGTGGACGCGGGCGGCTTCGACTCCAGCCAGCCGCTGGATGTGAAGATCGTCCTCGACGTCACCTCGGCGACCGCCAACTTCGGCTTCTCCGACCAGTTCGTCGTGGGGTCGACGGACGGCTCGGCGCCGCCGGTGGTCGCCGCGCCGAACAAGCTCCTGGTCCAGGTCGGCCAGGCGACGGCGATCAGTGGCGTCAGCGTCTCCGAAGCGACGGCGCTGGCCGCCGGTCAAACCGTCACCGTGACCCTCAGCGACAAGAACGGACTGATATCGGAGACGGCCAATCAGGGAACGGTGAAGGGCAACGGCACGACCAGCCTCACCCTCACCGGCACGGTGACGCAGGTGAACGCCGATCTGGCGACGCTCAGCCTGACCGACGGGACCATCCCGACCGACAAGATCACCATCACCTCCAGCGACAGCCGCACCGGGGTCGGTACGCCGGTCAGCATCAACGTCAGCGTCAATGCGCCGCCGGTGATCACGGTGGGCGGCCCGGAAATCCTGTCGCAGGGGATCGCCAAGGCCGTGCCGGGCGTGAGCATCTCCGACGCCGACAACAGCGTCTCGAACGAGACCTTCACGGTGACGGTGTCCGACGCCGTCGGCCTGCTCAGCGCCACCGGAACGGGCGTCTCGGGGTCGGGAACCACCAAGCTCACCATCACCGGCTCGCTCGCCCAGGTGAACGCCGATCTGGCGACGCTGATGGATACCGAGGGCACGCCCGGCAGCGACACGATCAAGGTCACCGCCAACGACGGCCGCGGCGGCGTGGCGCAGAACCAGACCATCGCGCTGACGATCAGCGGCGCGCCGTCGCTCACCGCCCCCACCAGCCTGGTGCTGGGCCAGGGTCAGACGACCACGATCAGCGGCCTCAGCCTCGCCGAGGTCGATACGACCAGCGGGGAGATGTTCACCGTGACGGTGAAGGACGCCACCGGCATCTTCACCGACAGCGGGGCGGGCGTCAGCGGCTCGGGCACCAACAGCCTGACGATCACCGGTTCGCTCACGACGGTGAATGCCGATCTGGCCATTCTGAAGATCGCCGAGGCCAAGGCCGGGACCGACTCGATCACCATCAACGCCACCGACACCAATGGCGGGGCGATCACGCCCGACACGATCGCGGTGACGACCAATGGCCTGCCGGTGCTCACCGCGCCGGGGAGTGAGACGGTGGGGGCCGGTCATCCCACCCGGGTCAAGGTCACGCTCGCGGAAACGGGGAACACCACCGGCGAGACCTTCACCGTCAATCTGAAGGATTCGACCGGCCTCCTCACCGCCAAGGGTACGGGGATCACCGGATCGGGAACCACCAATCTGACCTTGACCGGCAGCCTGACGCAGATCGCCGCGGATCTGAAGACCCTCACGGTCAAGGAACCTTCGGCGGGCTCCGACACGATCACGGTCACCGCGACCGACAGCCTCGGCAACAGCGCCAGCCCGGTCAGCGTGGCGATCACCGCCAACCCGCCGCCATCGATCATGGCGCCGACCAAGCAGACGCTTGGCCAGGGTCAGCCAGCGTCGGTCGCCGTGACGCTGGCCGAGAGCGGGGCCACGGGCACGGAGACCTTCACCGTCAATCTGACGGATACGACCGGTCTGCTGACCGCGTCGGGAACGGGCGTCACCGGTTCGGGCACCAACAATCTCACCCTGACCGGCACGCTGAGCGCGGTGACCGCCGACCTTGCGACGCTCAAGCTCAGCGAGGCCTCGGCGGGTTCGGACACCCTGACGATCACCGCCAGCGACAGCCTCGGCAACAAGGCCAAGGCCGCCCACGTCGCCATCACCACCAACAGTCCGCCGGCGATCACCGCGCCCTCCTCGGCGACGCTCACCGCCGGCCAGGCGGGAGCGATCACGGGGGTGAGCCTCTCGGAAAGCGGGAACACCACCGGCGAGACCTTCACGGTCAAGCTCAGCGACGCGACCGGCCTGCTGTCGGCCAAGGGCAAGGGGATCACCGGCTCGGGCACGACCACCCTCACCATCACCGGCTCGCTGGCGACGGTGAACGCCGACCTGGCGAGCCTGAAGGACACCGAGGCCAGTCCGGGCAGCGACACCATCCAGGTCACCGCCAGCGACAGCTTCGGAAATGTCGCGACGCCGGCCAGCATCGCGGTGACCACCAATGCCGCCGCCGCCTTCACCGCCCAGATGGCGCAACTCGCTTCCGGCTCTGCGCCGGCAGCCGCCTGGCATTCGCCGTTCGCCTTGGCGGCGTGGGGCGGCGGCGTGATTGCCCACTCCGGTCCGGGCGAGGCGGCCAGGCGACCCGGCGCGGTCGCCTGATCCGCGCCGCTGGCGCGCCGCCGCGCGGCGCCGCTATAGGTGGATCGCGGCCGACGCGGCCGCGGCTGCCATGGTGCTCGAGGAACGATGTCGATCGCGGCGATTCGGCTGGAGGTGACGCGCTGCCTGGCGCTGGCCCGGGAGCACATGCGCGACGCCGAGCGGGATCTGGCGAGTGGCGACGACGCCGCGAAGGTGCGCGGCGCCCGCGATCTCGATTTCTACCGCGGCCAGTGCGCCGCCTTCGAACAACGCCTCGCCGAACTGGATGCCCACGGGGACGGCGCCACCACCAGCTTCATCCAGGGCCTCGCCACCGAATGGATGGTGCAGAAGCAGCTGTTCGAGGAGTGGAGCCACAAACAGAAGGGCTGAGCGCGCCGACCTGCCCCTCCGCCTCCTCTCTGTTCAGCCCGGATCGTCGGGCGTCGCTCGAGGCCCGATAGCGTTGGCGCCGCCCGGCCAAGTCACCTGACTGGCGGCCGCCGCCGCCGCCCGGCCATGACTGTGCTGGGCGTCACACCGGATTTCGCGCCACCAGCTGGCGGGCGATGATGATGCGCTGCATCTCGTTGGTGCCCTCGCCGATGCACATCAAGGGCGCGTCGCGGTAGAGCCGTTCGATGACGAGCTCCTTGGAATAGCCGTAGGCGCCGTGGATGCGCATTGCCTCGGTGGCGCAGAAAAGGGCGGTCTCGGAGGCGAACCACTTGGCCATGCCGGCCTCCATGTCGATCCGGCCGCCGCGGTCATAGGCGCGGGCGGCGTCGTCGACCAAGAGCTCGGCGGCGCGCACCTTGGCGGCCATTTCGCCGAGCTTCAACTGGATCGCCTGGTGCTGGGCGATCGGCTTGCCCATGGTGTGGCGGATCTGGGCGTAGCGCACGCTCTCGGCCAGCGCCCGCTGGGCGACGCCGACGCCGCGGGCGGCGACATTGACCCGGCCGATCTCCAGCCCGCCGGTCGCCATGACGAAGCCCTGGCCCTCCTCGCCGCCGACCAGGCAGAGGTCGGCCGGGCAGCTGTAGTCCGTGTAAGCCAGCTCGCCCGTGTCGATGCCCTTGTAGCCGAGCTTGGGCAGGCGCCGGCCGGCGGTGATCCCCGGCCAGGGCGCGCCCGTCGCTGGGTCGATCTTGGGGGTGATCAGCATGCTGATGCCGCGATGGCGCGGCTGGGCGGCGGGGTCGGTCTTGACCAGCAAGGCGACGACCTGACCCTCGATGGCGTTGGTGATCCACATCTTCGCGCCGTTGACGATGTAGTGGTCGCCCTCGCGCCGCGCGGTGGCGCGGATGCCCTGCAGGTCGGTGCCGGCGTCCGGCTCGGTGAGGGCGAGGCCCCCGCGCAACTCGGCGCTGGAAAACCTGGGCAGCCAGTAGGCAACGGCGGCTACAACCCGACTGTTCCCGTTTAGCCTGTCTCAGCTGGGGGTTCGATCCAGCACATCCGTGAGCCAACGCGTTTGGTGATAATTGGTTGGCGGGCGTGCCCCGTTTAGAGATGATGGAGGCGGCCCAATGACTACCTTCCGGGAAGCGCTCGCGCCAATCACAGGTCGACTCGTGCGCGAGCACGATGTCTTGCACGTGGCCGCGAACCTGCCGCCCGGCGATACCGCTGTCGCTAGGGCCAGGGCGGAAATCCTACGCTGGGCGCAGAAACGCGCCGGTATCCAGCTCCCAAACAACGCCATGGCGGGCGAGGCCTTCGACCTCTTCGCCGCGGGCCGCAGCAGCAGCGCCGTCGTGGTCAACCTGCCGCAGATCGAAGCCTGGGCGCTGCGGCAGGAAGACCCGGATAAGAACGTTGCCGGCCGCATCTGGACCTCCGAGGCGATCATCTGGCGCACGCCCGACCGCCCGTCGCGCTTCGCCGCGCGCTTGATTGTCGGCACCAGCGAAGCTGAGCTGAACATCTCCCATGCGACGCCCGGCTATGTCCGCCAGCTCGCGGAAAATGCGGGCCTGGAGAGCGGCGGTCGTCCGCTCCCGTTTGCGCCCTGGTATGTCGGTGACGGAGGCGCGGGGCAGGAGGATCTGATAGACCTGCTTGTCGATCCCGGCCGCCGGCTTCCTATCATCGTCGTGTCCGCGACGGATCGGCAGCAGCCGGAGATCACCCTTGATCTCGAAAAGCTCGCCGGAGCGCTCTGCGGCCTGGCTCACGTTGCCGCCGTCCTGCCGGATACCTCTTGGGCGCTGACGGAGCGGTTTGGGAAGCGTCTGTCCGTCTTTGACCGAGCCGCCCGCATATACATGCCAGGCTTTGGGGAAGGCGCGGACCCGTTCGCCCATCCGCTGTGGCTCGGCACGCGCATCAGCGAGGCGGAGGATGCCGAGGCGGTCGACCGGCAAATCCGGGCGCGGGTCGCGCTCTTCAGCACCCGGGCCGTCCGTCTTGGCAGCGATATTCTGCCTTTCGCGCAACTGCGTAGTGTCAGCCGCCGCGCCGAACAGGAAAGCCTCGCGGCACGAGGCGCTACAGACAGTGAAAAGCTCTCGGCCGCCGAGAACCGCATTGCGGCGCTGACCAACGAGCTCGCCGAAGCCAAAGACATGGAGCGGTACGCGTTTGAGGAGGCGGATGCCGCACAACGCCGCGCGGGGGAGGCCGAATCCCGTGAGCGGAACGCGACGTCGCGGGTGCAAATGCTCATACAGAAAGCGGCTGAGTTAGGCATACAGCCCCACACGAACCCGCTGCCGTCAACCTGGCATGAATTCGAAGATTGGACCGATTCGGAGCTGACCGGTCGCGTTGTGTTGGCGAGCGCCGCCCGGCGCGGGTGCAAGAAGTCGCTCTACTCAGATGTCGCCCAGGCCGCGCGATGCCTCCTATGGTTGGCGACAGACTGCCGCGATCGCTTCCTGAACGGCGGCGGCTCTCTCCGGGACGAGCCGGTGGACAGCGAAATCAGGAACTCGCCATGTGGGAGCGATGAGTTCACGTTTACCTGGCAGGGCCATCAGATAACGGCGGACTGGCACATCAAGAACGGCGGGAATACCCGCGACCCAACAAATTGCCTTCGCATCTATTACGCCTGGGACGACCAAACACAGCAAATTATCGTGGCGGACATGCCCGCGCACAGGAACTCCGGGGCAACTTGAGGGCTATAATTGTGTCAGTCAGAAGGGAGGAAATAAACTCGAACGCTGGGAGGTCGCGATCATCAAAGCTATGATCGCGGACGGGCGGTGGCCTAACGATCAGGACATACTTGCTTACTTCACTCGCCCACTCGCTCGATCAATCACCGCGCCATCGCCGAAATCCGCACTGGGGTGAAACACGCGAGCGTAAAGATTTCTGCAACCGACGAGTTGGACAGCTTTATCGCTTCATGGCCGGAGGTGGATAATGAAACCGGCCTATCTCTCCGTGGCGACAAGTTGCTGATAAAGGCGCGCGAGGCGATGATCGCGGCGGTCCATACCTTCAACAGCGCTGGGCTGACGTTTCGTGTCGAGCTGTTCATCGTCACTGCCGTGGTTGCATGGACCTATCTGCTGCATGCTTGGTTGAAGCGCGAAGGCATCGATTATCGCTATAGCAAAAGACAGAATGGGGAAAAGGTCGTCGTCAGGACGCCGAGTGGAGCGGAAAAGTTCTGGGACCTGGGTCAAAGCCTAAAGCACACTCGCTGCCCGATTGAGCAGGGCGCGAAAGACAATCTGTCTTCCATTCTTGAGCTTCGGCACGAGATAGAACATCGTGCGACTAGCCGGATTGACGATGCAGTCAGCGCGAAGCTCCAAGCCTGCTGCATAAATTTCAACGACGCCATTAAGCAACTGTTCGGCGCGCAATACGCCCTCGAACGCCGACTGCCGATCGCGCTCCAATTTGTGACCTTCAGCCCCGACCAGCGCGCGAACTTGAAAAGACGGGTGGCCTGCCGCGTAACGTCGAGGCCATGATGAACGGATTCGAGGGCCGCCTGACCCCAGAGCAGCAGCGGATCCGCGCTACGCCTTCCGAGTCTTCATGGTCGGCAGGACGGCCAACCGCGGGCCGAGCGCGGATTTGCCGTCGAAATCGTTCCACCCGGATCGCAGGTGGCGGAGAAGTTCAACATCGCTCTCAAGGAAGTGGAGAAAAAGAAGTATTTGCCCGGCGATATCGTTGGCCAGCTGAAAACTGAGGGATTCGATCGGTTCACAATGGACAGCCACACCAGGCTCTGGAAACTGCTCGACGCCGAAGAATCCTGCGAAGGGCTATGGCGCGGTCGCGGTCGGCAAGGTCTGGTGCTGGTACTATCGTTGGCTGGATCGTGTTCGCGAAGAGTGCGAACAGCACCCCGACCGTTACCGACGCACACCGACCCCCCAAGCTGATGAGCAGGCCGCCTCCACTCCTTTCTTACTGGAGCCCAATTTCGAAGGTAGACGTTCGCGTTTATCAATGTTCGGCGTGGGCCAACGCTTAATTTAGGCTTTGATTGCAAACTATTCCTAGCATCGCCCGTACTATTTAGTACTGGTCTCCGGATCCATCGCGGCCATCACACCGGATTCCGCGCCACCAGCTGCCTCGCGATGATGATGCGCTGCATCTCGTTGGTGCCCTCGCCGATGCACATCAAGGGCGCGTCGCGGTAGAGCCGTTCGATGACGAGCTCCTTGGAATAGCCGTAGGCGCCGTGGATGCGCATTGCCTCGGTGGCGCAGAAAAGGGCGGTCTCGGAGGCGAACCACTTGGCCATGCCAGCCTCCATGTCGATCCGGCCGCCGCGGTCATAGGCGCGGGCGGCGTCGTCGACCAAGAGCTCGGCGGCGCGCACCTTGGCGGCCATTTCGCCGAGCTTCAACTGGATCGCCTGGTGCTGGGCGATCGGCTTGCCCATGGTGTGGCGGATCTGGGCGTAGCGCACGCTCTCGGCCAGCGCCCGCTGGGCGACGCCGACGCCGCGGGCGGCGACATTGACCCGGCCGATCTCCAGCCCGCCGGTCGCCATGACGAAGCCCTGGCCCTCCTCGCCGCCAACCAGGCAGAGGTCGGCCGGGCAGCTGTAGTCCGTGTAAGCCAGCTCGCCGGTGTCGATGCCCTTGTAGCCGAGCTTGGGCAGGCGCCGGCCGGCGGTGATCCCCGGCCAGGGCGCGCCCGTCGCTGGATCGATCTTGGGGGTGATCAGCATGCTGATGCCGCGATGGCGCGGCTGGGCGGCGGGGTCGGTCTTGACCAGCAAGGCGACGACCTGACCCTCGATGGCGTTGGTGATCCACATCTTCGCGCCGTTGACGATGTAGTGGTCGCCCTCGCGCCGCGCGGTGGCGCGGATGCCCTGCAGGTCGGTGCCGGCGTCCGGCTCGGTGAGGGCGAGGCCGCCGCGCAGTTCGGCGCTGGCGAACTTCGGCAGCCAGTAGTCCTTCTGCTTCTCCGTGCCGAACTTCTGGACCACGAGGGCCATCATCAGGTGCGAGTTGAAGACGCCGGTCAGGCTCATCCATTCGCGGCTGATGCGCGCGACGATGCGGGCATAGGTCAGGGCCGAGAGGCCGAGGCCGCCGTACTCCGGCGCGATCAGGGCGCCGAACAATCCCAGCTCGACCATGTCGGCGACCAGCGCCGCCGGCCAGGCGTCGGCATGCTCCAGCTCCATGGCCACCGGCGCGACCTTCTTTTCGACCCAGCGGTCGATCGCCTCGAGGATCGCCGCCTCGTCGGCCTCGGTCAGGGTGTTCCGCGTATCCATTTCGCCGCCTTCAATAGCTTCCGATCCGATCCTCGACCGCTTGGCCGCGCGCCGGAATCAGCATGTCGCGGCGGAACGAGCACACCGTCTCGCCGCGCTGGTTGCGGCCGAGGGTGCGGATGCCGACGATGCCCTGGCCGGGCCGCGAGCGCGACGGGCGCTTCGCCAGCACCTCGCTTTCGGCATAGAGGGTGTCGCCGGCGAACACCGGGGCGGTGAAGCGCACCTCGTCCATGCCGAGGTTGGCGATCGCCTTCTGCGAGACGTCGCTGACGCTCATGCCGATCAAGAGGGCCAGGGTATAGGTGCTGACCACGAGGTTCTGGCCGAATTCGGTCGCCCGGCCGTACTCGGCATCGAAGTGCAGCGGGTGGGTGTTGAGCGTCAGCAGGGTGAAGAGGTGGTTATCGGCCTCGGTCACCGTCTTGCCGGGGCGGTGCTCGTAGACATCCCCGATCGTGAAATCCTCGAGATACCGCCCGAATGTCTCGCGAAATCGGCGAGGCGCGACTTCCTTCCAGTTCTGGACCATTACAGGCTCGCCTCATCGGCCACTTGCTGATCGCGCTGACGGCGACGCTGTCGCACAGGGCGCAATGCCTCTTCTTTCCCCCGCGTGGGAGATGGTGGACGCCGGCGCCGCAGCCTCGATCCCGGAAGCCACGCTCTGGCACAGCGTCGCCCTCGCAACAACGAGCCTTCTGGAGAATGCCGCGGGAGACCCGATTTCGACCAGGCTCTCGCCGACCTTCGCGGCGCAAGCTGTCCGAGTCGTGATACGGTTTCCGCGATCAAGTCTGAACGCGAAGCGATGCTCGGCGCAAAACCCATGCCCATGACCCCGCCGCCGCTCCACTTCGTCGACGCCCGCGTGTTCGACGGTTTCGCCGAGACCCTGGAGACGGGGCGCACCGTGTTCGTCAAGCACGGGCGGATCGCCGAGGTGTCCGATCGGCCGGCCGATTGCGACGACGGCGAGGCGATCGAATGCGGCGGCCGGGTGCTGATGCCCGGCCTGATCGACCTGCATGTCCACGCCTACGCCTGCGACGTCGACGTGGCGCGGGTCGACCGGGCTGGCGAGGCCTATCGCACCGCCCACGCGGTGCGCATGCTCGGCCATGCGCTCGACTGCGGCTTCACCACGGTGCGCGACATCGGCGGCGGCGACTTCGGTCTGGCCCGCGCCATCGAGGACGGGCTGATCCGCGCGCCCCGCTTCTTCTACGCCGGCAAAATCCTGTCGATGACCGGCGGCCACGGCGACTTTCGTCTCCAGTCCGAGAGCCGCCACACGCACGGCTACTGTTCGTGCGGCGAGTTCAACACACTCTGCGTGGTCGCCGACGGGGTCGATGAATGCCTCAAGGCGGTGCGCGAGGAGCTGCGCCGCGGGGCCCACTGCATCAAGATCATGGGCTCCGGCGGGGTCGCCTCCCCCACCGATCCGATCTGGATGAACCAGTACCGCGAGGACGAGGTTCGCGCCATCGTGCAGGAGTGCGTCGAGCGGCGCACCTATGTGTCGGCGCACTGCCATCCGGCCAGCGCCGTGCGCCGCTCGGTCGAGTTCGGCGTCCGCTGCATCGAGCACGGCACGCTGATCGATCCCGAAACCGCCCGCTTCGTCGCCGAGAAGGGCGCCTATGTCGTGCCGACCATGGCGACGATCTTCGCCCTTGTCGAGCTCGGCCAGGAACTGGGTTTTCCGCCGGCCAGCCAGGAGAAGGCGGCTTTCGCCTTCCGCTCGGCGCTCGAGGGCATGGCCTTCATGCGCGACGCCGGCGTCAAGCTCGGCTTCGGCACCGATCTCCTTGGCGAGACCTATGTCCGGCAGTGCCGCGAGTTCGCCATCCGCAAGGCGGTGTTCTCGCCCATCGACATCCTGCGGCAGGCGACCTCGATGGGCGCCGAGATCCTGATGCGCGAGGGCGAGCTCGGCTGCATCCGGCCCGGCGCCCACGCCGATCTCCTGCTGGTCGACGGCAATCCGTTAGAGGATATCGATCTCCTCGCCGCCGACGGCGCCAGGCTGGCGGCGATCGTCAAGGGCGGCGTATTCGCCAAGCGGGCGCTCGGCTGATCGGAGTGCCCGATCAAGCCCCGCCCGAGCAGGCGAAGCTGGCGGGGCTGGCGGCCGCCGCCGCGCCGCTGGAGCCGGATGCCGCCGAGCGCGCGCGATTGATGGCGCTCGCCGCCGACCACGTCGCCCGCTTCCTCACCGAGCTGCCGGACATGCCGGCCCACAGCCCCTGGTCGCCCGACGGGGCCGAGGAGGGCTTCACCGCCGCGGCGCGACCATTCGAGCCGCTGCTGCGCCACATCGCCGATCAGGTAGACCGCCCGGGCATGGCGACCGCCTCGCCGCGCTACATGGCCTACATCCCGGGCGGCGGCCTCTTCGCCTCGGCGATCGCCGACTTCCTGGCGGCGGCGGCGAACAAGTACGCCGGCTACGGCCCGGCCGCGCCGGGCGCGGTGAAGCTGGAGAACGACACGGTAGCGTGGCTGGCCGAGGTGGTCGGCTATCCCAAGACCGCCGCTGGCGTTCTGACCTCCGGCGGCAGCCTCGCCACCATCGCCGCCCTGACAGCGGCGCGCGACGCGGCCGACGAGGCGGGCGGGGGCGCGGTCTACCTGAGCGGCCTCACCCATCATTGCGTCGACAAGGCCCTGCATGTGATCGGCCGCGGCCGCGCGCCGCGCCGGCGGATCGCCACCGACGCCAGCGGCCGGATGATCCCCGCCGCGCTCGCCGCCGCTCTAGCCGCCGACGCCGAGGCCGGCGTGCGCCCCTGGCTGGTGGTCGCCACCGCCGGCGCCACCGATACCGGCGCCGTCGATCCCCTGGCCGAGATCGCCGAGATCTGCCGGCGAACCGGCGTCTGGCTGCACGTCGACGGCGCCTATGGCGGCCTCTTCCGGCTGTGCCCGGAGGGCGAGGCGGTGCTCGCCGGCATCGAGCAGGCCGATTCCCTGGTGCTCGATCCACACAAGACGCTGTTCCTGCCCTATGGAACCGGCGCGGCGCTGACGCGCGACGGCGCCCGCCTGATCGCCTCGTTCGGGGCCGACGCCAACTACCTGAGGCGTGTCGAGATCGAGGGGATCGGCCCCTCCCCCGCCGACCTCGGGCCCGAGCTCACCCGTCCGTTCCGCGCGCTCCGCCTGTGGCTGCCCCTGCGGCTCGCCGGCGTCGAGGCTTTCCGCGCCGCGCAATCGGAGAAGATCCTGCTGGCCCGGCTGTTGCACGCCCGCCTCGCGGCCTTGCCGGGCTTCGAGGTCGGCCCGCCGCCGGATCTCTCGGTGGTCGCCTTCCGCTACCGGCCGAAGCGCGGCGACGCCGATGCTTTCAATGAGCGGCTGATCGCCTTTGTCCAGGACGAGGGCCGCGCCTTCCTGAGCGGCACGCGCATCGCCGGAGCCTTCTGGCTGCGCGCGGCGATCCTGTCCTTCCGCACCCACCTCGAGCATGTCGAGGACGCCCTCGCCAGCCTGGCGCGCGGCGTCGCGGCGCTGGAGGCCGCGCCCGGGTGACCGGCTGGGCGTTCTGGATCGATCGCGGCGGCACCTTCACCGACATCGTCGCGCGCACACCGGCCGGAGCGCTGCGGGTGCGCAAACTGCTGTCGGAAAATCCCGACGCCTACGCCGACGCGGCGGTGCACGGCATCGGCGAGGTGATGGCCGCCGAGGGCGACCCGGACGGCCGCATCGACGAGGTCAAGCTCGGCACGACCGTGGCGACCAACGCTCTCCTCGAGCGCAAGGGCGAGCCGACGGCGCTGGCGATCACCCGCGGCTTCGCCGACCTCCTGCGCATCGGCCATCAGGCCCGGCCGCGCCTCTTCGATCTCGACATCCGCCTGCCCGAGCCCCTCGCCGCCAGGGTGATCGAGATCGACGAGCGCGTCATGGCCGACGGAAGCACCCGCCGGCCGCTGGACATCGCCGCCGCCCGCCGGGATCTGGGGGCGGCGTATGCGGACGGCTTTCGCGCCCTGGCCATCGTCCTGATGCACGCCTGGCGCGCGCCCGCGCACGAGATCGCCCTCGCCGCCCTGGCGCGCGAGATCGGCTTCACCCAGGTCTCCGCCAGCCACGCCGTCAGTCCACTGATGAAGATCGTGCCGCGCGGCGAAACGACCGTCGTCGACGCCTACCTGTCCCCGCCGCTGCGCGCCTACGTCGATCGAGTCCGCGCCGCCCTGCCGGCCGGCGCGCCGCTCGCCTTCATGCAGTCCAACGGCGGCCTCGTGGAGGCGGCGCGCTTCCGCGCCCGCGACGCGGTGCTCTCCGGCCCGGCCGGCGGGGTGGTCGGCATGGCGACGACGGCGCTCGCCGCCGGATGCGACAAGGCGATCGGCCTCGACATGGGCGGCACCTCCACCGACGTCAGCCACTTTGCCGGCGAATACGAGCGGGTCCTCGAGGCGACGGTGGGCGGCGCGCGCCTGCAAGCGCCGATGATGAGCCTCGACACGGTGGCGGCCGGCGGCGGCTCGATCTGCCGCTGGGATGGCGCGCGGCTGCGCGTGGGACCCCAGAGCGCCGGCGCCGACCCAGGTCCGGCCTGTTACCGGCGCGGCGGCCCGCTCACCGTCACCGATTGCAACCTGATGCTTGGCCGCATCCTGCCCGAGGCCTTCCCGGCGGTGTTCGGCTCCAGCGGCGGCGAGCCGCTGGACGCGGCGGCGGCGCGCGCCCGGCTGGACGAGACCTTGACGGCGATGGGCGAGGCCGGCCGTGACCTCACGCCCGAGCGGTTGGCCGAAGGTTTCCTCGCCATGGCGGTCGATGAAATGACCCGGGCGATCCGCCGCATCTCCACCGAACGGGGCCATGATCTTTCGACCTACGCGCTGATCGCCTTCGGCGGCGCCGGCGGCCAGCACGCCTGCGCCGTCGCCGACGCGCTTGGCATGGACCGCGTGCTGATCAGCCCGCTCGCTGGCGTGCTCTCGGCCTTCGGCATCGGTCAGGCCGACCGTCGCTCGCTGGCCCGCCAAGGCGTCGAAATGCCGCTCGCCGGCGCCGAGGCGCGGATCGCCGCCGCCTTCGTCCGCCTGGAGAGCGAGCTTCGCGAAGAGGCCGGTCCGCCAGCGGACGGCGTCGTCCGGCGCTTCGAGCGCCATATGCACCTGAGGTTCAACGACTCCGACGCCGCCCTGCGACTGCCCGCCGCGGGGCCGGCCGGCATGGCCGAACGCTTCCACGAGGCGCACGCCCGCCGCTTCGCCTTCGACCGGCCGGAGGCCGCCATCGTCGTCGAAGCGGTCGAGGTCGAACTGATCGACGCCGCCCCGCCCCTCGCCGTCGCCCTGGCGCAGGATGCGCCGCGCGGCGAGCCGACCGAGGGCCTGATGTTCGTCGACGGCCGATGGCGGCCCGCCCGTGTCCTTCCCCGCGCCTCCTTGCCGGCGGGCGAGATTCTTGTCGGTCCGGCCGTGGTCCACGATCCGTCCACCACCACTTTCGTCGCGCCGGGATGGACGGCGCGTCGGCGGCCCGACACCGGTGATCTCGTGATGGAGCGGGGCAAGGCCCCCGGCATGCGCTCGGCGCGAAAGGCCGCCGAGCCGGTGCGTGTCGAGCTGTTCGCCAACCTCTTCATGTCGATCGCCGAGCAGATGGGCGCGGCGCTGAGGGCCACCGCCCGCTCGGTGAACATTAAGGAGCGGCTGGACTTCTCCTGCGCCGTCTTCGATGCGGCGGGCCGGCTGATCGCCAACGCGCCGCACATGCCGGTGCACCTTGGCAGCATGGGCGACTCCGTCCGCCAGGTGACCGAGATGGCGCGGCGGCGCGGCGAACCACTCGCCGACGGCGACGTCCACGCCCTCAACAACCCGTATGGCGGCGGCACGCACCTGCCGGACATCACCGTCGTCATGCCACTGTTCGAGGAGAGGGGCGCGCGGCGGATCGCCTTCGTGGCGGCGCGCGGTCATCACGCCGATGTCGGCGGCGTCACCCCGGGTTCCATGCCGCCGCACAGCCGGCGGATCGAGGAGGAAGGCGTGTTGCTGGACTCCTTGCGCATCATCCATCGCGGCGTGTTCGACGAGGCCGCCGTGCGCGCGGCCCTCGCCGCCGGTCCTTGGCCGGCGCGCGATCCGGAGCAGAACCTCGGCGACATCCGCGCCCAGATCGCCGCCTGCGCGCGCGGCGCGGCCGAGCTTCGCCGCGCTTGCGCCGCCCATGGCGAAGCGACGGTGGTCGCGTTCATGGACCGGGTGATCGCCGCCGCCACCGCCGCGACGCGCAATCTGCTGGGCCGGCTCGAGAGCGGCGCGTTCACCTGCGCGGCCGACGAAGGCTGGGCGGTGCGCGTCGCGGTGAGCGTCGACAAGCAGGCGCGCACCGCGACGATCGATTTCACCGGCGCCGACGCGCAGCTGGCCAGCAATTTCAACGCTCCGCCATCGATCGCCCGCGCCGCCAGCCTCTATGTTCTGCGCTGCCTCTTGGACGACGACATCCCGCTGAACGACGGTTGCCTGGCGCCGGTGACGATCGTCAATCCGTCGGGCTCGCTGCTCAACCCCCTCTGGCCGGCGGCGGTGGCGGCGGGCAACGTCGAGACCAGCCAGATGATCGTCGACGCCCTGTTCGGGGCGGTCGGCGCCCTCGCCGCCGCCCAGGGGACAATGAACAATCTCACCTTCGGCGATGAGACACGCCAGTATTACGAGACGATCTGCGGCGGCGCCGGAGCCGGACCGGGGTTCGATGGGGCGAGCGCCGTCCAGACCCACATGACCAACAGCCGCCTCACCGATCCGGAGGTGCTGGAAAGCCGCTTTCCAGTGATTGTCGAGGCATTCGCGATCCGGCGGGGATCTGGCGGCGAGGGCCGCTGGCGCGGCGGCGACGGCGTCACGCGCCGC